>NZ_JBICTF010000001.1:0-822689 GCF_043197435.1 Microbispora bryophytorum
AGCGGCCTGCGCAACCTCGCCGACCGCGCCGAACGACTCGGCGGCACCCTCACCCTCACCTCCCCCGGCACCGGAGGCGCCCGCCTGGAATGGAGTGTCCCGCTGAGCTGATCACCTCGTGCCGCGTGAGTACGCCGCCGCCTCCCGCCGGCCGCGGTTCTTCAGTGGAGCCGGTGCGACGCTGTCGGCCGCGGTGACGGTGGCATCGCCCGGCACGTCTGCCTGATGTCACTGCTGGTGTCCGGCCTTGAGGCGGGCCCTGCGGGGGACCGTGCGGACTCCGGGTGCGGGTTGTCGTCGACGGCGTCCGCGCGGAACTCGCTCGGTGATACGTGCTCGCTGGGTGATACGCGCTCGATCGGTGGCGGCGACATCGCTGAGCGCGCCCCTCAGCTTTTGTGATCGTACGGCCCGATTCCGGCACACGCAATCCTTTGCTCTGCGCTCTTGCTGCGGCCATGGTCCTATTACTTTCCCGCCTTGGGAAATCGTGTGCAGATGAAAAGTCATCTGGCGGAAAGTATTGACGGCCAGACAAGTTCAACGTACGTTTCCGGCTCGGAAAACCTTTGCGCACAGTTGCCCAACCCGGGTTGTGTGCGCTGCGTCGCCGTGACCGCCGCACAGGCACCGATCTGGGGAATCCCATGTCCAGCGAGTCTTCCGCCCCTCCGCGACCGCCGCGGTCGAGGACCGAGGTCATGACCACCCTGCCGTCGGTGCCCGTGGACGTGACCCCGGCGGCCGGCGTCGAGCCACCCTCGGCGCCGGCCGGCGACCCCCTCGATCCGCTCGGCACCAATCACCCCCCCACCACTCCTCAGGAGAGACGCAGTGAAGACGACCAGACTCAGAGCCGGGCAGGCCGCTGCCCTGCTCACCTCGCTCGCGCTCACCGCAGCCGGCGGGACCCTCGCCGCCGCTCCCGCCGACGCCGCCGCGAGTGCCTCGACCACCCTGGTGGTCAACGCGAACCAGCCCTTCCGTCCGGTGACACATGTGGCCAGCGGCTCGCTGTACGGCCTGGCGGACGCGTCGACGCCGACGGACAGCCTGGCGCAGGCCATCAAGCCGAACACCTTCGTCCAGAAACCGCAGGGGGGCGCGCAGCAGCCGACGGGTGACATCCTGACCGTCGCCCCGAAGGCGGCCAGGGCCGGCGCGAAGGTCGTGAACCGGCTGTCCGACGTCTACGCGGGCTGGCCGTACCAGTTCAACTGGAACAACTGGTTCAGCCTGGTCGACCAGCAGATCGCGCAGACCAAGGCGTCGGGCATCTCCAACCTGGCCGCCTATGAGCTGTGGAACGAGTCGGACAACACCTGGAAGTCGTCCAACGGCACGTACGAGGACTTCTGGACCAGGACCTACCGCGAGGTGCGGGCCAAGGACCCCACGACCCCGATCCAGGGGCCGAGCTTCTCGGACAACATCAGCGACATGGACAACTTCCTGAGGAACGCGGTCGCGACCAACACCGTCCCGGACATCATCGCCTGGCACGAGCTGATCAGGTCTTCGAAGATCGCCGGTGACATCACGACGGTCGTCAACCTCGAGAAGAAGTACGGCATCAGCCCGCGTCCGATCGCCATCGAGGAGTACGCCGCCCCGTCCGAGGTCGGCATCCCCGGCGCCCTGGTCGGTTACATCGCCAAGTTCGAGCGGCTGGGCGTCCACGACGCCGAGCTGGCGTTCTGGAACCAGTCCGGCACGCTCGGCGACCTGCTCACCGGCCGGGGCGGCTCGCCCAACGGCGCCTACTGGCTCTACAAGTGGTACGCCGACATGAGCGGCAACATGGTGACGACCACCCCGCCCGCGCAGACCGGCATCGACGGAGCCGCGGCGATGAACAGCGCGGGCAACCAGCTCAGCGTCATCCTCGGAGGCGGCTCCGGCGACAGCGCCGTGGCGATCAACGGGCTCGGCTCCTTCGGCGGGACCGTCCACGTGAAGGTCGAGTACACCCCCTCCCCCGGGCGTACGGTGGCCGTCTCCGGGCCCAGCACGCTGGGTGAGTCCAACTACACCGTGAACAACGGCTCAGTCACCGTGCCCATCCCGGCGATGAACGCCACCTACGGATACCACGTGGTCGTCACTCCGGGCAGCGGCAACCCCGGGACCTCGCTGGCCGGGTCCTACCAGATCAAGAACGTGAACAGCGGCCTCGCTCTGGACACGCAGAACTCCGGCACCGCCCAGGGCACACTGGTCGACCAGGCCACTCCCTCGTCCAGCACCACCCAGACCTGGACCCTCGTCGACAGCGGCTCCGGTCTGTACAAGATCGTCAACAAGGCCGGTGGGCTGGTCCTGGGCATCACCAACATGAGCACCGGCAACGGCGGGACCGCCCTGATCTGGGGCGACAGCGGCACCGCCGACCATCTGTGGTCGTTCGTCCCGGACGGGAACGGCCACTACAAGATCCGCAACTACAACAGCGGTCTGCTGCTCGGCGTCAACGGCATGAGCAAGTCCTCCGGCGCCCAGGTGCTCCAATGGGAGGACAACGGCACCGCCGATCACCTCTGGACTCTCACGGCCCGCTAGAACCTGTACGGAGCCGGGATCACGCTGGAGCGCGCTCAGGTCCGCCGGAGCCGTCGACGCGCCGGTGGACCACCCCGAAAGGCACGCTCAACGCCGCGGCCATCTCACTTCGCGAGATGGCCGCGGCCGCGGTCACTGGCCGGCCGGGCCGCGCGCGACGCGGCCGGCCCGATCGCCATGGACCGGACACCGTCCCCGGGTCAGGACTGTGTGCGGGTCCACTGCTGGTTGGCGCCGCCGCCGCAGGTGTACTGGATGACGTTCGCTCCGTCGGCCGTCGACCCGCTCGCCATGTCCAGGCACTTACCGCTGTTCTGGCTCACCAGCCGGTAGTAGCCGCCGCCGGCGTCCTGGAACCGCCACTGCTGGTTGCCCCCGCCGTTCCAGGAGTACTGCTTCACCTCGGCGTTGTTCGCGGTCGACGCGCTGACCACGTCGATCACCTTTCCGCTGTGCCGGGCCGTGATCCGGTAGTACGGAGTGGATCCGCCGCCCGAGACGACACCGGTCGCGGTGTCGATCGTGATCTGGGGATACCAGGTCAGGCTCATGCTGGTCGCGGACGGGAACGTGATCGGCAGCCAGACGTACTGGGAATCGTTCACCCGCCCGCCCCAGGCGCCGGCCCAGCGGTCACCCATGTACAGGTAGCTGGTCGTCGACGAACCCTGAACGGGCAGCACGAAAGCGGGCTGGGAGCTGAAGGTCGTGCCGTCCCCGACGTCGGTCCACCCCGTCCACGGTCCGGAGACGCTCGGCGCGGTGGCGTATCGCGCCTGGTTCGGGTTCCAGCCCGTCGCCGCCGAGGTCAGCAGGAAGTAGACGCTCCCCCGTTTGAACATGGCCGGGGCTTCGCGGTGCGCGTCGTTCCAGAAGTTGCCCACCAGCGTGCTGACGTTGAGGTAGTCCGGCGTGAGCCGGTAGATGTGCAGGTCGTAGTTCTCGTCCGCCACCGAGATCATGTAGGCCGTGCCGTTGTCGTTGAAGAGCGTGATGTCCCTCGACATGTGCTGCCCCAGGGGGCGGAAGCTGCCGTGGTAGGCGTAGTCGCCGTCCACGGTCGCGGAGGAGGCGACGGCGGCGCGGGCCTCGCCGTAGTCGGACCCGTTCTCCTTGTGCATCCACATGACGTATCTGCCGGTGGAGTCGTTGTAGATGACCTTCGGCCGTTCGATGTTCGCGACGTTGAGCTCGGGAGCCGACGAACGGGTCAGGACGTCCCTGCGGAACTCCCAGTGATTCAGATCGGTGGACCGGTAGACCGAGACCGCGCGGAACGTGTTGTCGGGATTTCGGTTCTCCCCGAACCAGTAGTAATAGTCGCCTGCTTTCAGCACCCCGCCCCCGTGGGCGTGCAGCGCGTTTCCATTGGTGTCGAGGAACTGCGTGCCGTTGGTGACGGTCACGGCGGACGCGTGGGCCGGCGCCGCGGCAGGGCCGGCGACGGCGGCGGCGAGCAGGACGAGGGCCGTGATCGCGCGGCGAGGCCCGAGGGGTTCACCGGCGACAGCCCGATGCTCGCGCCGCTTCCGCTCCTGCTGGTCATCCCAGGGGTAATGAGCGCGGGCGGTGGCGGACATGGGCCGGCTCCCGTCCACGTGCGGCGGACGGGAGCGGACGGAAGCGGACGCGGGCCGGTGCGGCGAGGGAGCGGGGCCCGAGGGCGCCCGCTCCCCGCTCACGCGTCGCCGCGCTGTGCGCACACGGTCGTGCCGGTCAGCCGGCGGTGCAGGCCGAGCCGTTGAGGCTGAAGGCCGAGGGGTTGGGGTTGCTGCCGGAGTAGGTGCCCTGGAAGCCGAACGAGGTGGTGGCGCCGGGGGCCAGCGAGCCGTTGTAGGACACGTTGCGCGCGGTCACCGACGAGCCGCTCTGGCTCACCGTGGCGTTCCAGGAGTTGGTGATCTGCTGGCTGCCGGAGAAGGACCAGGCCAGCGTCCAGCCGTTGATCGCGCTGCCGCCGGTGTTGGTGACGGCCACCTCGGCGGTGAAGCCGTTGTTCCACTCGTTCTTCACGTAGGACACGCGGCACGCGCCGGTGCCTCCCGGAGAGGAGGGCGAGACCGATACCGAGGGCGAGGGGCGGGGGGAAGGCGAGGCCGAGGGCGAGCGCGAGGGCGAGGGCGACGGCGAGGGATCGCTCGTACCGGCGATGGTGATGTTGGAGTTGCCGCTGCTCTGGTAGCCCTCGGTGGCGAGGATCTGGTAGTCGTGGTTGCCCAGCGACATGCCGGCGCGGGCCCAGGCGTCGAAGTGGTTGCCGACGGTGATGCTTCCGCCGGTCCTCTTCTGCTGGCGGACGCTCCAGTACTGGTTGAAGGTCTGGTTGCCGTCGATGGACGGCGCGTTGTAGCGGGTGGTCTGGTAGATGTCGTAGGTGCCGCCGTCGGAGGTCACGGTGCCCTTGAAGGTGCCCGTGGGCCGGTAGGTGCCCCAGTTGTCGACGATGTAGTACTCCACCAGCGGGCTCCGCGTCCACCCGTACAACGCCAGGTAGGCGTTGCCCGAGGGGTTGAAGCTGCCCGAGTAGTTCACCGTCCTGCGCCCCCCGGGCTTCCAGCCCTTACCGGCGACGAAGTTGCCGGTGTTGCGCCAGGAGGTGCTGTAGTTTCCGCCCGACCCCAACTCCATGGACACCGTGCCCTGGCTGTCGGTCCAGAACGAGAAGAAGTAGCCGTTGTTGGTGCCGGTCTGGTTCGTGGTGACCGCCGCGTCAGCGACGCCGGGCAGCATCGCCACGGCCGCGGCCAGCGCCACGGCGCAGACGCGGGCGACGAACAGCCGCACACCGCCGCGCCCGCGGCTTCTCATCCGGACGGGAATCTGATTCATGTACGTGCTTCCTCCTCAACGGGCCGACCGCGGCCGGCTACGTGACGCCGGCGGCCGGGGTGACGGCCAGGGATGCTGACCACCGCGCAGCGGCGTCGCACACCGCGGCGGAGGTTGGCCGGTCGTCACGCGGTCGCCGCCCTGAGGACCGTGTCGCGGTTCGTGGCCCGGATCGTGGCCCGGATCGACAGTGGCGGCCTTCCGCGCGGGCGAAATTATCGGATAGACGGCGAAAGTGTCAGGCCGGGCCCGCAGAGCTGTCAACGACTCGGGTAAGGTCACTTCCGCCCAGAGGGCCGTCTCGACGTATCGGTCCTGCTCAGCGGCGATCAGCGAGTGGGCAGGCCCAGGCGGAGGCGTGAAAGTTACCTGAAATCCGCTGGGAACGGCCCGCCCGGACCGGGCCGCGATCGGTGCGCTCCCCGGGTTCCACGGCGCCGCGGGCCACGTCTTGGCATTTTCACCGGCGTGAGCAGGGGTTTTCCGCGGCCGTCCGTCGTCCGAGGCCGATTCTGCCTCTCCTGTTGCAGGGCGACTGACATGCCCTGATGTGAGTCTTGCCTCCCGTAAGGTTCCCCCGCTGTTTTCGGGCGGACCGTTGTCACTTCGGGCAAAAAATGGTCGATACTTTCGCCGACGTGCCGATAACTTTCACACCGGCCGCGCTCCTGTCGGCAGAGCATGCGCGGCGGCGCCGGGCTCGGCTGGCGCCACCACGTCAGGCGTTACCCGCGACGTTCTGGACCGCACGGGTGAGGCGCGCAAGATCGACGCCTTCGAGGTGGTCGAGACCCACCCGGTTGCAGAGACCTTCCACCGAAGGGAAGGAAACCACCTCAGCCCACGTCGGCCACCCTTGGCGTACCTGTAACTACTCACTGTAATCTCCTGGCCATGACAACGATCAATCGGGGGACGCTCCTGGAGCTGATCCGAAACCGTCCTCTGCTTGCCGCGGAGCTCCTTGGGGACGCTCTGGCCTCCGGCGGCGAAGAACCGATCGACAGGGGAACACTCCTGCGGCGATTGCCTCGGCTGGAGCTCACGAGCACGGACGAGCCGGCCATGGCGGCTCGCTACCGCGAGATCGTGGCCGACGCGCGCCGGGCCCGTGCGCACCAGGCGGAGACCGTGTTCGAGGGGTTGATCGCTTTCCTGCGTGCCCGTATCGGCGAGGGTCCGGACCAGACGTACGGGGCCGCGGACGCCGGGAAGCCCGACTCGCGCAAAGCGGAGCGGGACCTGGCGGCGAAACGGGACCGCGTGAATTTCCTGGAGTCCGTGCTCGTCAACGGGCTCTACCTGGCGCTGGAAGAACATGCCCAGGCAGAGCATCTGCTGAAACTGGAAGCATCGGCGTACAACTGGCATACCGACTACCAGGACGCCTGGCAGCCTGAGTGACGACTGCCAGGACGAAGACAGTGCGTCAAGGCCGTGGGTTGGTTGTGAGCGGCGCGGCGAGCAGCCCATACTGGTTGGAATGAAGCCAGCCAGCGGCGCGTCCCGCCGTCACCTGCCCACCAGTCCCTTCAAGCCCCCGCCCCCCGCTCCGCCTCTTGAGCAGTTCAGTGTGAACGACCAGGTCACCCACGACCGATACGGTCTCGGTGTGGTCCTGGAGGTAGAGGACGGAGTGGCGGTGCTCGTCGATTTCCGATCACAGCAGGAACGCATCACTGCCCCGTTCAAGAAGCTGCACAAACTCTGAGCCTGCTCTTCACCCTGCCTGCTCGTGATGTTCAGAGAGGGTGGCGGCACTCGAAGCCCGAGGCCGGCCGCCTCTTCCGCTACGGAAGAATGCGGGTATGGCTGAACAGAGCATCTGGATGCAGAAGGTCGCCGCCGACCCTGATCACTCCACCTGGTTCATCGAGCGCTTCCGTTCCATGGCTCGCGCCGGTGACGACCTCGCCGGGGAGGCCCGCCTCGTGGATGCCATGATGCCGCGCCACGCCCGGATCCTCGACGCCGGCTGCGGATCCGGCCGTATCGGTGGTGCGTTGGCCGAGGCCGGCCACGACGTCGTCGGCGTCGATGTCGACCCGGCACTGATCGACGCCGCCGAGCAGGACCACCCCGGGCCGCGATGGATGGTCGGCGACCTGGCCGAACTCGACCTTCCCGCGCAGGGCGTCACCACGCCGTTCGACGCCATCGTCTGCGCCGGGAACGTGATGACGTTCCTCGCGCCGAGCACCCGTCGTGAGGTGCTGAGGCGGTTCCGTGCGCACCTCGCGCCGGAAGGCCGCGCCGCGATCGGCTTCGGCGCCGACCGCGGCTACGAGTTCAGCGAGTTCCTCTCCGACGCGGCCGCGGCCGCGCTCGAACCCGACCTGCTGCTGTCCACCTGGGACCTGCGTCCGTTCAGGGACGACTCGAACTTCCTGGTCGCCCTCCTCCGCCCTGCCTGACACGGCGGCCGAGGATGGGCGCACCCCAGCCATAGATCCTGACGGCGGCGTTGGCAGGCCGCACGATGGGAAGTGGTCGACCACCAGCCTGGCGTGCCCCGGATGGCTCCGCGAACGTCCGAACGACCACCACATTCAACGGGGTCATAGACAACCCCGGTCAGCCGCCATCGTCGCCAGGGCGCGCCTGGCGGTCGCCGAGGATCATGCTTGTGCCGGCGCGCGCCGGTGGCGCCTGCGGGCGATCGCGCGCGCGATCAAGGGGGAGCCGATCAGGGCCGGGAGCAGCCAGTAGGCAACGGTCGGGAGCCTGTCCCACAGCGGCAGGTGGGGGCCGTTGTCGACGTAGAAGCCGGTCATGAGCAGCACGTAGGACGCGCCCATTGCGAGGATGTGGAGGTCGGGCCGGTGCCGCCGGTTGGCGTAGCCCGTCAGCGCGGCGGTGAAGCCAAGAGTGCCGATGACGAACAGGTGGACGTTCTCCCGCCAGCGGATCGCCGACATGACCGTCAGGGTGAGGTAGACGACGGCCCACGCCCACAGGTAGACGCGGCCGAACCGCCGGTGCCGTGGGCTTGCCTTGCGCGTCAGTGCGGCGATCGCGCCGCAGCTCACGCAGGTGATCCCGGCAGTGATGTGGATGGCGAGTGCGGCGAAGAAGACCGGTCCCGCGTTGGGGATCGGAGTGCCCAGGATGTCGATGTGGTCCATCGCATCTCTGGACGGTCTGCTGCTCGCCACGCTGGAGCATGGACCGCAGCACGGCTACGCGGTGAAGGAAGCGCTGTGTGACGCCACGGGCGGCAGGCTCGATCTGCCCACCGGCACCGTCTATCCGGCGCTGCACCGGCTGGAGCGCGCGGGACTGATCAAGGGAAGCTGGTCGGTGGTGGGCGGTCGCAGACGGCGCACTTATGAGCTGACCGAGCAGGGGCGACGCTCTTTGGCGGGGGCACGCGACCACTGGCAGGAGTTCGCCGCGGTCATGTCCGCAGCGCTGGGTGGTGGACCGTGGCCGGCCACGAACTGATCGAACGCCACCTGCGGACGCTCGCCGAACGGCTGCCCGACCCCGTGGTCGACGAACTCACCGACGGCCTCTTGGCGTCCTACGACGACCAGATGGAGCGGCTCGGCGACCCGGACGCGGCAGCCCAGGCCGCCCTGGCGGACTTCGGTGACGCCGACAGCGTCACCGCCGCCTTCATTCGTGCCTCATCGGCCAGGCAAGCCGCGTTCACGCTACTCGCGGCCGGGCCGATCGTCGGGCTGAGCTGGGGAGCCACTATCGTCACCGCCAACGGCTGGACCTCGGCGATCCCGCTGTCATCACGCCTGGCCGTCGGCGTCCTGCTCGGCTCGGCCGTGCTCATGCTCGTGACCGCCATCCGTGACCAGCGGCACTACCGCACCGTACGACTGGCCGCCCTGGGTGGCGCGGGAACCGTCGCTGTCTTGGACACGGTCATGCTGGGCACGGTCGTCACGCTTGTGCCGCCGCCGTCCTTGCTGCTGCTCGTGGCGCTGACCGGCAGCGTCGCGAGGATCATGCTGGCGGTACGAGCCATTCCCGCAGTGATCGCACGCCAGTGACCATGGTGCGGCATCGTCTCGCGGCGGGATCAGCTTTCTTGCTGAGCGTCGATCTCGGTGATCTGGGCCTGGACGCGCGTTTTGATCTCGTCGCGGATCGCGCGGACCACCTCCAGGGGGGCGCCGTCGGGGTCGCGGATGGGCCAGTCGGTGCCCGCGGAGGAGACGATGACGCGCCCGCCGGCGCGGACGTTCAGCAGAGCCGCGGCCATCTGGGAGCGTCCCGCGTTCCGGCTGCACACGAAAAGCACCCTCGGTACGGCACTGCTTGCCGGGTCTCGGGTGTGGGCGAGGGCGTCGAGCCGCTCGGCCGCGAGGGTTTGCCCTACGACCGCACGGCCACGCTGGCCTTCACCGCGGCCGGCAACAACTTCGAACTCGCGATCGCCGTGGCCATCGCCACCTTCGGCGTCACCTCCGGCCAGGCCCTGTCCGGGGTCGTCGGGCCGCTGATCGAGGTCCCCGTGCTGGTGGCCCTGGTCTACGTCTCCCTCGCCTGGCGCCGTAGATTCGCCCCCGCCGCTCAGTGAAGGACACGAGTATGCGATGACAATGGGCGTCCGATCACCAGGAGGCCCGGCGCGTTACTGGTCCAGGGCTCTCAGGCCGGGCCGGCGCCGGTCAGCAGCCGGCCCATTCCGGCCAGCACGCTCGGCTCGACCCGGTAGTACACCCACGTGCCCCGCCGCTCGGAGGCCAGCAGACCGGCCTCCTTCAGCTTCTTCAGATGGTGGGAGACGGTCGGCCCGGACACCCCGACATCGGAGATGTCGCACACACACGCCTCACCGCTGGGAGCGGAGGCCACCGCGGAGAACAGGCGCAGCCGCACCGGGTCGCTGAGCGCCTTGAACATCGCCGCCGTCCGCTCGGCTTCAGCGGCCGTGAGCGTGCGTTCGGTCAGCGGCGGACAGCACGGCACCACCACATCGGGCTCCAGCTCCGGCAGCGTCCGCCTATTCGACATCCATCTATGTTGACATACATCGAACTAAATCGTGAGGACCAGCGATCTGCTCGTCGGACGGAGGCACATTCCAGCCGGCGGCGAGGTGGTCGTCCCATGACGAACCCTCTCCCTGATTCGATGGATGTCTATGTTGACGTTTATCGAATCAGGTGTCACGCTGGCCGCGCAACTCATAGACGGATGTCGAAGTAGAGGAGAGCCGTCGTGACCACGCCCGCCGCCGAACTGCCCGTTGTCGTGATCGGAGCCGGTCCCGTCGGCCTTGCCGCCGCCGCCCACCTGATCGACCGCGGACTCGACCCGCTGGTGCTGGAGGCCGGCCCCGCGGCCGGATCCGCCGTCCGGGAGTGGTCACACGTCCGGCTGTTCTCCACCTGGGGAGAGGTCGTCGACCCGTCCGCCGAAAAGCTGCTCGCCCCGACCGGCTGGGTCCGCCCGGACGCGGCGACGTACCCGACCGGCGGAGACTGGGCCGAGCTGTACCTGCAGCCGCTCGCCGACGCCCTCGGCGACAAGGTCCGCTACACCACGACCGTCACCGGCGTGGCCAAGGCCGGCCGAGACCGCGTCGTCGACTCCGGCCGCGACGAGCAGCCCTTCACCGTCCACGTACGGACCGCCGACGGCGGCGAAGAGCGCATCACCGCCCGCGCGGTCATCGACGCCTCCGGCACCTGGACGACCCCGAACCCGCTCGGCGGCGACGGGCTGCCCGCGCTCGGAGAGAAGGGCGCGGCCGACCGCATCTCCTACCGCGTCCCCGACCTGCACGACTCCGCCGTACGCGCCCGGTACGCCGGTCGGCGCACGGCGGTGGTCGGCTCCGGCGCCTCGGCCTTCACCGCGCTGGCCGCCCTTGCCGACCTGGCCACCCAGGAGCCGGGCACGCATGCGCTCTGGGTCCTTCGGCGGGGCATCGGCGCGGGCACCTTCGGTGGTGGCGAGGCGGACCAGCTTCCGGCACGCGGCGCCCTCGGCCTGGCGGCCAAGGCCGCGGTCGAGGCGGGACACGCCGGCGCGGTCACCGGTTTCCGCACCGCCGCCGTGCAGCGAGGCGGCGAGCGCCTGGTCCTCGTCGCCGACGACGGCCGGACCACCGAACCGGTCGACGAGGTCATCGTGCTGACCGGCTTCCGCCCCGACCTGTCGTTCCTGTCCGAGGTGCGCCTCGGCCTCGACGAGCGCCTGCAGGCCCCGCTCGCGCTGGCACCGCTGATCGACCCCAACGTGCACTCCTGCGGCACCGTCTACCCACACGGCGAGGGCGAACTGTCCCACCCCGAGCAGGGCGTCTACCTGGTCGGCATGAAGTCCTACGGCCGCGCCCCGACGTTCCTGGCCATGACCGGCTACGAACAGACCCGCTCCATCGCCGCCGCCCTGGCCGGCGACCGCGAGGCCGCCGAACGCGTCGAGCTGGTCCTGCCCGAGACCGGAGTGTGCGGCGGATCCGGCCTGTTCGACGAGCCCGACGCCGCACAGGCGTCCGGCGGCTGTTGCGCCGCCCCGGCCACCCTGCAGATCGGCATCGGCGCTCCCACCTCCCCCGGCGGCTGCTGACCGGACTGCCGACCGGACTGCTGACCACGGTGGCCGGCCTCCACGCCCGCGCGGCAGTGCGCCAGTGCGGAGGTACGGAGGTGCGGGCGGCCGAACCGCGCCACGGTGACGTCAGACGGCGGGGCTGCGACGCTCGATCATGAGGACGTCGCGCCAGACGCCGTAATGGCGGCCGACGCGTTCACGGGTGCCGAGGACGCGGAAGCCGGCCGCCCGGTGCAGGGCCAGGCTGGCTGCGTTCTCCGGGAACACACCCGATTGGATGGTCCAGACGCCGGCGTCCTCGCTGGCGGCGACGAAGGCGTCCAGAAGGGCACGGCCCAGGCCCCGGGAACCGTAGTCAGGGTGGACGTAGATGCTGTGTTCGACGACGCCCGCGTAGACGGGACGGGTGGAGACGCGGGAGGCGGCCACCCAGGCGACCACCCGGCTGGTACGGGTGTCGGCGACGACGTACCGCAAATGGCGGAGACGGGCGGAGCTGAACGTCTCCCAGGCAGGAGCGGTGGTCTCGAAGCTGGCGTGGCCGGTGTCGAGGCCGAGTTGGTAGACGTTCAGGACCTGGTCGGCGTCCGCGTCCCGCATGGGACGGATCTCGAAGCCGGGGGTGACGGGGGGCTTGGTGGCCTGGACGATGGCCGAGTGGACGCCGTCGCCGTGGTCGGCGGTCGGGGTGATGGTGATGCCGGTGAAGCCGGCGTTCAGGAGCAGGGCGCGGTACTCGGTGACGGTCAGGGAACCGGCCGTGCAGCCGATGCGGGCCTCCGTGCGGCAGCGTAGGTCCTGGTCGGGGACGGAGTCGTCGCTGACGACGTCGCTGACGCCGAACCGGCCACCGGGGCGCAGGACGCGGAACGCCTCGGCCAGGGTGGCGGCCTTGTCGTCGGACAGGTTGATGACGCAGTTGGAGATGACCACGTCGACCGTGCGGCCGGGCAGGGGGACGTGCTCGATGGTGCCGTGCAGGAACTCGGTGTTGGTCACGCCGGCCTGTGCGGCGTTGTCGCGGGCGAGGCTCAGCATGTCGGGGCTGGCGTCCAGGCCGTAGACCTTGCCGGTGGGGCCGACGCGGCGGGCGGACAGCAGGACGTCGATTCCGCCGCCCGAGCCGAGGTCGAGCACGACGTCGCCCTCATGAAGGTCGGCGACGGCGACAGGGTTGCCGCAGCCGAGACTGGCGCGCAGGGCGCCGTCGGGCAGGGCGGCGGTGTCCTCGTAGCCGGCGGCGCCGAAGCAGCCGGCATCCATGGAGCCGGCGTCGGAGGAGCCGTCGTCGAAAGAGCCGTCGGACGCATCGAAGGAGGCCGAGTCGCGGCCGGTGACGGACTGGCCGGTCATCGCGGCTCTGGCGAGCCGGGAGTAACGGTCGACGATCTCCTCGCGGGCCACGGCGGCCTCCTTCACGTGCAGGTGGGGGCGGCGGGCACTCCGGCCGCCCCCCGATTCCGCTCAGCCCGCCGCGGCGGGGATCCGGTAGGTGGGACGCGGGTAGCCGGGCTTGAACGACGGGACGCCGGCGCTCTGCACGGCTGATGTGCCGGTGGCGGCGGACACCGCCTCCACCGCCTCGGCCACCGCGGCGTCGAGCTCGGCGGGCTCGCACGCGACGCGGGCGTTGAGCCGTGCCTCCGCCCCGGTGAACCTCCTGCCCGCGACGGCGTCCACGGTCGGCTCGGCGCCGCCGGCGGTCACACTCACCTTGCTCAGGTCACCGGCGGACTCCAGGCTGACCTTCACGTGGCCGATCATCCAGCCGTTGCGGGCGGCGGTCGCGGACAGGTGCTCCAGCAGCCCACGGGCCCAGGTGTCCGGGTCGAAGCCCTCCGCCGCCGTCACGTCCAGGCTGAGGTTCAACCACGCCAGCGCGGCCTCGGCGTTGGCGTAGCGGTCGTAGTCGATGTCGAGGCCGCGCCCGACGGGCTCCGAGCCGAGCCAGAGGGACACCAGTTGTTCCAGCCCCTCGCCGGTTCTGGCGGAGTAGCCGAGCACGGTGGCCGTGGGGTATCGCTCGCGCAGATCCGCGGTGATCGCGGCGGCCTCCGCCGCGTCAAGCAGGTCGATCTTGTTGAGCGCGATCACGTCGGCTTCCTGCAACTGCTTGCCGAACAGGTAGGACATGTCCGACTCCGTGTCGTCCAGCGGGAGCGACGTACGGAGCGCGTCGAGCCTTTCCGGCTCGACGACGACCAGGAGCGGGGCGGGTGTGAACTGTTCACCGTAGTGAGCGCTGAGCGGCCGGATGACGGTGGCCTGCAGATCGGTGCAGCTGCCCACCGCCTCGGCGAGCAGTGTGTCCACCTGGTGGCCGTCGACCAGGCGCTGCGCGACGGTCAGCAGGTCTTCGAACCGGCAGCAGAAACATCCGCCCGTGACCTCACCGGCCTCGGCGATCGCGGACTTGGCGAGCTGGGTGTCCACCAGTTCGGTGCCCTGGTCGTTGGTGATGACCGCGACCCTACGGCCCTGTGACTGGAGATGTTTCGCGACCGCGACGAGAGTGGTGGTCTTGCCCGCCCCGAGAAAACCGCTCAAGGTCATAAAGGTGATCAACCGGCGTTCGCCTCACTTCTGGTAACGGTGCTCTACAGATATCGCCGCATGGCACGGCACGAGTGAGTATTCGCGTCACAGGGTGTCGAGGTGGTGTCAGTGATCCGCCATCCGTAGTCAGCTAACAGCCTCCGTTCCCCCAGGTCAAGATCCTTGACGCCAGGAAACGAATGATTAACAATGCCGCGGGACCGTGCCGAAAAGAGGTATTGATGACCGTCAATACGGATGCTACAATCAGTATGAAGATATTTGTGTGAGAAATTATTCGCGCATCATTTCCGCAATGACGGCATCGCTATCCGACCGCCCGTCGAATCGCCTATCTCGCGATGGCGGAAGGCAGGGCGATGATGCCCGTCAGCGCGGTGAGCGCCTCGGGCACGACCCGGTAGTAGACCCAGGTGCCCCGACGAGTCGACGTGACGAGCCCGGCGTCCCGGAGGACCCTGAGGTGATGGCTGATGGTCGGCTGGGTGAGGTCGAACGCCCCGACGAGATCGCACACGCACGCCTCGCCGTCGAGGTGAGAGGCGACGAGGGAGAGCAGCCTCAGCCGTACGGGGTCGCCGAGCGCCTTGAAGCCCGCGGCGAGCGTGACGCTCTGCTCCAGGGTCAGCGGCTCCGTCACCCGCGCCGGGCGCGGCACCCCGGGTTCGACCACGGGAAGGTCCTCATGCGGCAGCAGCACGGGCTCGTCGTGCTCGGCCATGACGATCGGGTCCTCTCCCTAAGCGCCCCGGGCGTGGGTCACCCGGCCGCATCCCCCACGAGTCTAGACAACCTTTCCGCCCAGGAGGTCTCGTCATACCGCATCCCCCGCTGACCCATGCCGAGGCGACGGAGCGTGGCGCCCTGCTGCGCGTGCGGTCCTACGACCTGCACGTCGATCTGAGCCGGACCGGGGAGCCGGTGTTCCGATCCAGGAGCACGATCCGCTTCACCTGCGCCCGGCCGGGCGCCTCCAGCTGGGCCGACGCGCTGCCCCGGCGGATGCGTTCCGCCGTGCTCAACGGGCGGCCGGTCGAGTACGACGGCGCGGGACGGATCCCGCTGCCCGATCTGGCCGCCGTCAACGAACTGACCGTGGAGGCGGACTACGGCTTCTCCACCGGCGGCGAGGGCCTCCACCGGTTCACGGATCCGGCCGATCAGCAGGTGTACGTGTACAGCCACCTGCAGCCCGGCCACGCTCCCCGGGTGTTCGCCTGCTTCGACCAGCCCGACTTCAAGGCGCCCTTCGCGATCAGCGTGACCGCACCGGACGGATGGACCGTGTTGTCCAACGCCCCGCTCGGTCATCCGCCGGTGGCGGGCGTCCACAGGTTCGCACCCACCCCGCCGATCAGCACGTACGTGGTGGCCGTGGCGGCCGGCCCGTGGGCGTCGTGGACGGCGGACCGGGCAGGCGCCGTGCCCCTGGGCGTGTACTCCCGGCGTTCCCTGGCGACGCACCTCGACCCGGCCGTACTGCTGAAGCGGCTCGGGGCGGGGGTGGCGTTCTTCGCCGAGGCGTTCGCGACGCCCTATCCCTTCCGGAAGCTCGACCTGTGCTTCGTCCCCGAGTTCAACTTCGGGGCCATGGAGAACGCCGCCTGCGTGTTCGCCGCGGAGACGTTCGTGTTCGACCGCGCGGTGACCCGGTACGCGCACCGCCGCCGGGACGAGATGATCTTTCATGAGATCTCCCACCAGTGGTTCGGCGACCTCGTCACGCTGCGCTGGTGGGACGACCTGTGGCTGAGCGAGGCGTTCGCCACCTGGGCGGGCGTCCACGCGCTGACCCGGCTCACGGAGGACGCCGACGCCTGGGCCGACTTCGCCGCGGGCAAGAAGGCGCATGCCTACCTCCTGGACCAGTCGGTCTCCACCCACCCGGTCGTGACCGGCGTCCCCGACGTGGACGCCGCCGGGTCGGCCTTCGACGCGCTGACGTACCACAAGGGCGCGAGCGTGCTGCGCCAGCTCGTGGCCCGCCTGGGGCTCGACGGGTTCCTGAAGGGCATGCGGCGCTACTTCGCGGACCACTCCTACGGCACCGCCGGCCGGGCCGAGATGCTCGGCGCCCTGACGGCGGCGGGCGGCCGGGACCTGACCGCCTGGACGGACGCCTGGCTGCTGACGGCCGGGCTCACCGAGGTGCGGGCCGACTTCGACGTCGACGAGACCGGGTGCTTCACGCGTTTCGACCTGCTCCAGGAGGGGTCGCCCCGGCCGCACCGTCTCGCGGTGGGCGTCTACGCGGAGGACCGCCACGGCGACCTGGTGCGTGTGCGCAGGCACGAACTCGACGCCGACGGCCCCCGTACGAGCGTGGACGCGCTCGTCGGCAGCCGGTCCGGCTCGCTGGTGCTGCCCAACGACGGCGACCTGACGTACTGCCGGATCGTGCTGGACGCCCGCTCGACGGAGGAGGTCGTCCACCGGATCGGCCGATTGGCCGATCCCATGGCCCGCTCGCTGTGCTGGACGGCGGCGTGGGACATGGTCCGGCACGGGGAGCTGCCGCCGCGGCGGTTCCTGACGATGGTCCTCGGCGGGCTCACGGCGGAGACGCAGATCGGCGTGTTCCAGCGGCTCCTCGTCCGGGCCGCCACCGTGCTGACGGCCTACACCGAGCAGGGCTGGGCTCGCGCCCACGGCTGGCCCTCGTACGTGGACCGCCTGCTGGACGTCGTCAGCAGCGCCCATGATCGCGACACGGACGGCGACACGGACCAGAGGCTGGCGGCGGCGCGGGCCGTCGCGGATGCGGCGCTGACGGCCGGCCACGTCAACACCGTGCGCGAATGGTTCCACGGAGCGGCCCCGTTCGACGTGGACGACGCGTTGCGCCGCAGGCTCGCCCGGTCCCTGGTCGCGCACGGTGAGCCCCTGGAGGACGTCACCGGCGCCTTCACCGCCGTGGGAGAACGGCTGGCCGAGCGGCTCAGGGCGTCGGTGCCCACCGCGGAGGCCAAGGAGTGGGCGTGGACGACTGCCCTGCGCAGCGGGAGCGTCGCGCAGGTCCGCGCGCTGGCCGACGGCTTCGCCCACCCCGCGCACCATCACCTGCTCACGCCGTTCGCGCGGCGCTACACGCGGGACGTCCCCCCGCTGCTGGCCGCCATGGGAGACCGGGAACCGGCGCGTACGGTCGCCGTCCGGATGTTCCCCTCCTGGTCGGTCTCACGACGCACGCTCGGCGTGATCGACCGCCTGCCCACGGGTGACCTGTTCGTCAGACTGACCGGCGCGGCCAGGGCCGAGCTCGCCCTCGCCGTGGACCTGTCGGAGCGGGACGCCGCCGGGTGACAACCACTCCTCGGCGCCGTCACCGGCGGCGAACGACTCGAACAGCTCCCGCACGGCCGGTCCGGCGTCCGGGCCCGCGTACCACCGCTCCCCCGCCCGGCCCGCCAGGTGGTCCCACAGCGTCTCGCGCAGTGCGAACGCCTGGTGATACACCAGCGGATAGCAGGGCTTGCCCTCCAGGTAGGTCTGCATCCGATCCCACGCGGCCCCTCGGTCCACCGCGACGCCGAACTCCCGCTCATGCGAACGCACGTACTCACCGGCCGGGTCCGGGTGGCCGTCGTGCACGGCCATCTCGAAGCAGAGGCCGGTCGCCACCAGGCGCCGGACGTGCTCACGCGCGAAGGCCAGGCGCTCCACGGCCTCGGCGTCCACCGTGACACCGAGGTGGCGCCGCTGCCAGTCCGGCCGCCGGACGACCTGTTCCAGGGTGAAGCCGAACGCCTCGGTCAGCGCTGGATGCGTGCGCCACAGGTCGGCGCAGTGCCGGGTGCCCGCGGTGAAGTGCAGGGCGTGCCCGAACTCGTGCAGAAGCGTCGCGTAGTGCCCCAGCGTCGTGCCCGGCGTGATGGACACCCGTACGTCGGCCGGCGGCGCGACCGGCGAGCAGAACGCCGTGCCCGACTTGCCGGGCCGTGCGACGTCGTCGACGACGATGCGTTCCAGGCATCCGCCGAAACCCCACTCGCGTACGGTGGCGCGGACGCTTGCGAGCGCGCCGACGGCGCCCTCGGGCAGGACGGCGCGTGCGGCGATAAGGCGGGCGTCCCCCATGGACGGGGTGGAGATCGCGTCGCGTGCCCGCCAGTCGTCCCATCGCCTGAGGAACCCGGCCCGGGTGGCGTCCAGCCAGTTCCGGGCGTGGGCGACGAACCGGTCCACCTCCGGGTGCAGCGCCCGCACCAGCGCGGCGTGCGTCGGGAACCCCAGCTCGGCCCGCGCCTCTGCGTACGCGCCGAGCCAGCGCCGCCGGCCCTCGCGCAGCCGCTCCCCCACGTCCGCCAGGGCGGCCCGGACCTCGGCGCGCCGCCCGTCGTCGGTGACGGTCCGCGACAGGGCGACCAGTTCCCCGTGGGTGAGCGTCCTGCCGCCGGCCTCGGCGGTGACGGTGCGCTGGAGCAGCCGCAGCCGCGCGGTCGCCTCCGTCAGCCGGACGCGGAAGTACCAGAGGACCAGCTCCCCGGCGTAGTGCAGGTCACCGTGCTCCAGTGCCAGGAGGACGAGCCCGCCGTCGGTCAGCCAGCTGAGCCCGCCCTCCGGCAGGGCCGGGTGGTCCTCGCGCTGCCCCGTCGCGGCCAGCCAGCGGGCATGGGCGACCCGGGCCTGCAGCGCCGCGAGGTTCTCGACGTGACCGGCCAGGTAGCCGGGGACGGTGGTCACGACGCGTCCACGGAGGCCGCCGGGGGCAGGCCGAGCACCTCCGAGGCGCCGTCGGCGACCCGCTGCCAGAAGTCGCGCCGGTCCTCGGGGAGCCCGGCGAACAGCTCCGAGCAGCGGCGGGTCATCTCCAGCGCCAGCCCGGGATGGGCCAGCACGCCCCGGATCCAGGCGAGCTGGCCGGGCTCCGGCGGGTCGATGCGCAGCCCCGCGAGACCCGCGCGGACCTTGCGCCCGACGCGCTCGTCCAGGCGGGTCGCGTAGCTCTCCCGGGCCTGCGGCGTGTCGCCGTCCACCGCGAGGGGCACCGTGGCGGCGAGGGCCTCCGCCGCCGCGCAGGCGTCGGTGATGCCCGCGCCGAACAGCGGGTCCTTGTGGCAGTAGGCGTCGCCCGCCAGCCGCCAGCCGGGTCCGGCCGGCTCGCGGTGGAAGTTGCGCAGGCTCTTGGACGCGTACACGGGCGAGACCCGCCGCGCCGCACGCAACCGGTCCGCCATGGCGGGGATCGAGCGGAGCAGGCGCTCGTACCCCTCCTCTCCCCCCGCCTCTGCCCGGATCGCCGCGTACTCTCCCACGGGCGCCGACAGCATGATCACCCACCGCCCGCCGTCGCACGGGCCGGCCTGGAGCACGTGGCCGCCGTCGTGCCACAGCTCCAGCGCGGGCGAGGGCAGCGGGACGACGTCCTCCCAGTAGGCGTGGAAGGTGCAGCGCATGGCCCCGGCGTCGAAGGTCGTGGCCGCGCCGGTCTGACGGGCGGTCGCAGATCCCCGCCCGTCCGCGCCCACGACGATCCTGGCCTTCTCCGACCACCCCGCGCCCTCGATCCCGATGACCTGGTCACCGTCCCAGCGCAGGGACCGCACGGGGCTGCGTTCCCTGATCTCGGCCCCGTGCCGGCTCGCGGCGCGCAGCAGGACCCCGCTGAGGGTCTCCCGGCGTACGCACAGGTTGTAGTGGTACGGCGAGCGGGGCAGCATGGGCGCCCCGTAGTAGCCGCCCTCGACCTCCAGGTGCCAGCGCCGCAGCGGTGGCGCGCCGGTGGCGAGGACCTCCTCCAGCACGCCGAGCCGGTCCAGGAAGGCCAGCGTCGTCGGGCCGAAGAAGTGGGTGGAGACGGCCGGGGCGGGCAGCCGGGTGCGGTCGCACACCAGGACCCGCAGCCCCTCCCGCGCGAGCAGGGCGGCGCTCGCGGCCCCGGTGACGCCGCCGCCGACCACGATCACGTCATACATCGGCCACTCCTCGCGTCATGTCCCGCCGGCCAGCACGAACGGCATGCGGCCCGACCAGATCCTGCTGACGGCCCACCGGCGGTCGCTGACCGCGCGGAAGCGGCGGCCGAGCACCTCACGCAGGTCCAGCGCGATCGGACGCTGCCGGAGGATCCCGGCCACCCGTCCGTCCCTGATCAGGAACCCGAGCCGCAGCCTGCCCTCGACGACCGGTGAGAGGCCGGCGCGCTGGTGCCCGCCCATCAGCGACTCGACGAGCACCCCCTCGCGGACGCCGGCCAGCAGGTCGTCGAAGGAACCGGCGCCGGCCGGTCCGGCGGACAGCGTCGCACCGTTGAGCACCGGCGTGGCGGGCTTGAGCACCGTACGGCGCAGCGCGTTGCCCCGGAACCCGTGCCCGGTGGGCGCCGTCCCGCACGCGGCCGCCGTACGGACGCTGTGGTACGCCCGGACCGGGACACCCCGCTCGACCAGCGTGAGGGGCGCGCACGGCACGCCGTCGTCGTCGCAGCCCGGCCAGGCCAGCCCGCCGGTGCCCTCCTCGTCGGCGGCGTCCGGCGCGGCCGGCTCCGAAGGGTGGTCGCGCAGGCCGATCGAGGGGTGCAGGAACGGCTCCCCCAGGTGCCCGGCGACGAACGAGCGGCCCGCGGTGACGGCGGTGCCGTTCAGCGCCGTCACCAGCGGGGTGAGCAGGGTGTGCACCGCGGACGGCGCGAGCAGCACGTCGTGGTCGCCGGAGGGCGCGTCGGCGGCGGGCAACCCGTCCCAGCCGGCCGCGGCCTCCAGCCACGCGGAGAGCGCGGCGGGCAGCGCCGGCGTCCGGGTCCAGCCGGTCCAGGGCAACTGGACGGCCGACCCTTCCGCCAGCGCGGCGATGTGGAAGAACCGGTCCGAGGTCGTGGTCCGCCCGTCCGGGCCCGCGCGGTGCACCGTCTGTTCGGTCCGGGTCACCGTGCCGTGCACCGTCAGCCCGGCCGAGCGTTGCAGCGCGCCCATCTGCTCGGCCAGGAGCCGGACGGACCGGGTTCCCTCATCCACGGCGGCCGTCTCGGCGGCCGCAGGGGCGGCTTTCTCCCCGATGACCGGGTCGCGCGGCGCCGGAGGCCCGTGAGCCGCGTTCCGTACGGCGTCGCCGACCAGCCCGTGCACGTCGTCGAGGCGGGTCGTGGTGGCCGTGCCCACCCGGCCGTGGCGGTGCACCCGCAGGCACAGCGCCGTCTCATGCGCGGACCTGACCAGGTCGGGCACGCCCGAGCCGACCTCCACCACGGTGTCGTCGCGCTCGACGGACATGATCTCCCAGTGCTCGGCGCGGGCCGCGGCCTCCGCTCCGACCTGTTCCAGCCGGTCAGCCAGAGGTGACACGTATGCCTCGCAATCGCAGCGTGGGGGCCCAGGAGCTGACCGGCAGCGCGTTCTGGCCCTGCTTGCCGCAGCTCGCCGAGGTGTCGCCGCGCCACTGGTCACGGCCGATCGCGTCGATGGCCGCGAAGGCGCCGAGCACGTCACCGGACAGCACCACGCCTCTGACCCGGCCGCGGACCTCGCCGTCGCGGATCTCCCGGCACTCCGCCGGCAGGAAGGTGAATCCGGCGCGGTCGGTCTGCCCGCCGAGCACGCCGCGGGCCAGCAGCCCGCGCGTCACACCGCCGATCATCTCCTCCTCGGACGCGGCGCCGGGGGCGATGGCGATCGTCCGCAGCCGGGGCAGCGGCGGGTGGCGGAAGTTCAGGGCTCTGGCGTTGCCGGTGGGCTCCTCGCGGAAGGCCGCCGCGGTGGAGCGGTCGTGCAGCCGGGGCCGGGTGACGACACCGTCGCGCAGCAGCTCCACCGCAGACCCCGCGGTGCCCTCGTCGTCCACCGGTACGAACCCCCGCGCACCGGGACGTCCGGGGTGATCGGTGATCGTCAGCATGGACGGGCCGAGCCGGCGCCCGGGGGCCAGGGACCGTTGCAGATGCGCGTCCCCGAGGTGGTGGTCTGCCTCGGCGAGATGCCCGATCGTCTCGTGGGCCCAGATGCCGGCCAGCGGGCCGTCGCAGACGACGTCGTAGTCCCCGGGCGCCACGACGGGGGCGGCGCGCAGGTCCACGGCGGTCGCGACGGCGGCCTCCACGTCCGGGGCCAGGCCCCGCACCACGGAGAAGTCGCCGCCGCTGCCGGCCGACACCGAGCCGGCGGTCCTCGCGGCGCCGCCGTCGGCGTAGACGGTGATCTGCAGCGTCAGGTCCCTGCGCCGGTAGGAGACGCCGGTCCCCTCGCTGGTGAACAGCTCCACGTCCGCGACCGACTCGCGGTAGTAGACCAGCGCGCCGGTCACGCCGGGGTGCGCCGCCAGCGCCGCCGCGTGGTAGGCGCCGAGCAGTTCGATCTTCTCCGCCAGGCCGACCGTCTCCGCGAGCTCACCGGCCTCGCCGGTTTCGCCGGTTTCGCCGGGACCGTCGTCCCGGTAGGGCCGGTGTGCGGCGAGACGTCCCGCCGCACACCCCAGTTCGACGGCGTCGCGCGCGGCCCTGCGCAGCACCGGCCCGGCGTCCACGGCGGTGCTCGACGCGAACGCCGACCCCGACCGGCCGACGACCCGGGCACAGCACCCCTCGTCACGGCTGGTCACGCTGCTTTCCAGGCCGTCGCCGCGCCACACCAGATCGACGGTCCTGGCGCGTTCGAGCCGTACCTCGGCGTAGTCGCCCGCCCGCAGACCGGCGTCCCGGAAGAGCGCGGGCGAGCCGCCGGTCAGCAGCACGGTCGCGCGGGGCTGTCGTCCCGGTAGGCGAAGATCATGGCACTGGTGACCTGCGCGCCGTCACGGTAGGGAACGAGCCCGTCGCTGCGCATGTCCACGCTGCCGAAGCCCGCGCCGAGCACCAGGTCGCGGTACTGGCTCTCGGTCATGCCCACCACGCACCGGGCGAAGTCCTCCGCGCCGGCGGACTCGCCGGCCGCCACGTCCGCCGGGGGCGGGCCGTCGTCGGAGTACACGACGTCGGAGATCACCGCCACCCCTCCCGGGCGCAGGACGGCCGCGACCGCGTGGAGCACTTCCTGCTTGTCGGGGAACATGCCGAGGACGCAGTTGCTCATCACCACGTCCACGCTGCCCTCACGCACCGGCGGGCGCCGGATGTCGCCGACCCGCACGTCGATGTTCTTGAGCCCCATCTCCCTGGCCGCGCGGCGAGCCGTCCTTACCATCTGCATCGACGCGTCGACGCCGATGACCCGGCCCGTCTCACCCACCCGGCGCGCGGCGATCAGCAGATCCAGCCCGGCGCCGCAGCCGAAGTCCACGACAGTCTGCCCGGCGCGCAGGCCGATCGCGTTCATGGGCGAGCCGCAGCCGCTGGACAGCTCCAGGACCCAGTCGGGGATCTCGGCGAGCTCCTCCGGCGTGTACACCGACGTGGGAGAGCAGCACAGCGTGCTGGTGCCCTGCACCGCCAGCGCGTCGTAGCGCTTCTTGACGTGCGTCTCGATTGGGACGGGACCGTGGTCGGCCGGGGCCGAGCAGCAGCCCGCCGCCTGGTCGGCGGTCGCGGGGGCGCATCCGCAGGCGTCCGGCTCGGCGACCATGCCGGCCGCCGCCTGCGGCCGGATCAGCTCATCCAGGGAAACGAACCCACGCGTGTCATCTGCTCCCACGTTCCCTCTTCTCCTTCCGGTCGGTTCGCGTGCTCCTGCCGCCGGCGCAGCGCCATGGGCAACAGGTAGGCCAGCTGGGTCTCGACACGCGTCGTGATGCTGGACACCTTGGGGCAGTAGCAGGTGTTGAAGTCGCCGCCGTTGGCCGCCCACGCCTTGATGGGGCAGCCGCCGCCCCCGCAGAACAACTTCACGTTGCAGTCGCGGCACATGGGCACGGTGTCCACGTGGCGGTGCCGCCAGGGATCCCGATAGCCGGCCGCGTAGCTGAACTCGGGGTAGAACGTCCCGCAGGCGTGCTGGGGACGGCCCACGGTCTCCGGGCAGCCGTAGATCTTTCCGTAGGGGTCGAAGGCGACGACGCTCGTGCCGGCGCTGCACCCCTGGAGATTGGGCCGCAGCCGGTCGCCCTCCAGGACGGCCGACCTGATGCGGGCCAGGTCGGGCTGCAGCATGCGGTCCACCAGGGGGTTCTGCTGAACCATGCTCCAGAAGGCCTCCTGGAGCCCGGCCTTGACGTCCCCCCGGACCATGCGCTTGCGCTTCTCCTCGGGGTGGTCGGGGGTGACGTACAGGAACGTGGTGGCCTTGGTGAAGCCGTTGAACAGGCGGATCTTCGGGTGGTCGAGCCACCCCTTGGCCTGCGCGAACTCCGCGAAGCGCGGCATGTCGTCCACGCTGTCCTCGTCGACGAGCACCCGGATCAGCACGCGGATACCGGCCTCCGCGGCCACGTCGATGCTGCGCTCGATGAGCTCGAACGTCGGCTTGCCGTTGCGGAACACCCGCCGGGTGTCATGGGTCCTCGGCGTGCCGTCCAGGCTGACCTGGACCTCCTCGCAGCCGTACTTGAGCAGCATCGGCACGTACGCGTCCAGCGCCACGCCGTTGGTGATCGCGGTGACCGGGTAGCCGCGATCGTAGGAGCCGCGCAGGATCTGCTCGACGGCGCCGCGCTGGTACGCGGTGTCCAGCAGCGGTTCCCCGCCGAACAGGGTGATGTACGGCGGGCCGGAGTTCTGGTGCCGGTCCTGGATCTCCGGGATGGTGTCGAACGCGGCCTCGATCATCTCCTCGTCCATGCGCGGGCTCTTGGTGGTCAGCTCGCCCTCGAAGCAGTACGGGCACGCCAGGTTGCACACGAACGACGGGATGAACATGAACTGGAACGGCGCTTCCTGGATCGCCTGGAAGTAGCCGTCGACGATGGCGCGGTAGCGCGCCTCCTCCTGGACCGGGTCGGTGCAGACGTACCCGCGTTCGAGCAGGCCCGCCACGAGTTCGCCGTCGACGGCGGCGTCCCCGGCGCGCACCCGTTCCAGCACGGCGATTTCGGCGGGGGTGACGATGTCCATCGATCCGGACACCGCGTTGGCGAGGACGCTCACCTTGCCGCTGTCGTCGAGATAGGCCGGGTCCAGGGTTCCCTCGGGGAGCTCCACCGAGAAGGTGACGGTGTTCGGGCTCACAAGCATGGTGTGTCTCCCAGAAAGGGTGTCCGTGGTGCCGCCAGGGGGTGGGTGAGGGGGTGGGCCGGGAATTGGAGGGCGCGGCAGGGGATACCTGTGCCGTACGGTCCGCCGGCCACGATCACTCGCAGCCGTCGGGGTCGTTGGCCATGATGCTGGTCACGACGTCGAGGTTCTTCCGGCCGCGCATGGCGGTGCAGCAGTCGGTCTGCTTCTCGGACACTTCGGCGTTCTCGATCATGGAAATGGCGATCATAGGTATCACCTCCTCCACTGTGATCTCTGCCGCGCTCTCCGGCCCGCTCCCCGCCGCGACGCGGCGGGGAGAGTCGTTGGTGGGGCACGTGCCCCAGGTGGCGGGTCATCGCAGGACCTCCCGCAGGATGAGCACCGCGACGGTGACCAGGCCCTCGCCGATGATCAGCCCGGAGGCGACGATCTCGGTGCCGCTGCGCTGGCCGGGGTTGCGGCGGATGAGCAGCCACTGGGTCAGGCCTCCGGCGGCGAGGGTCAGCGAGTAGGCGGGGGGAAGCAGCACCCCGAGGCCGATCATCGTGGGCATGGCCGAGGTGAAGGCCAGGCCCAGGCCCACCGGACCCGAGACGGCCAGCGCGAGGGCCACGGTGGCGGGGTATTCGGCCGATCCCCGGACGGTGGCGTCCACGAACTGGACCGCGGTGGCCACGGGAGCGGGGAAGGAACGTCCTCCGAGCACCCCCGCGCGGCTGAGCACCGCGATCACCAGGACGCCGACCACGGCGCCGGCCAGGCCGCCCGCCAGTTGCGTCCAGCCCGTCAGCCGCCTGGGCGGCGCGAAAAGGCCCTCGGGACGGTCGTGGGCGACCTTCACCGAGTAGGTGAAGTACACGGCGGCGAGGGCCGCGCAGCAGATGGTCGAGGCCATCAGCAACGCCGCCGTCTGGTCCGCGCCGGACACGGCGAAGGCCACGACGCTGAAGTACAGCGCCGGGGACAGCGGTACCAGCCCGATCTCGCCGCCGGCCCGGGTGAGGAACACGGTCATCACGGCGAGCAGCACGACGCCGAGCAGGCCGTAGCCGACGTAGCGCAGAAGCGACGGGTAGATCAGCACCAGGAGCGCCGTTCCTGCGAGAACGGCGACGGCGAGCCACCGGGCACGGCCCGGGAGCAGACGGCCCCCCTTGAGGGAACGCGCCAGCGGACCGCGGACCCGGGCGATCGAGGCGAGGGAGTAGCCGAGGATGAGGCCGACACCCGCGGCGAGCACCCAGGGATAGGACAGGTGGTCGGTGAACGACACGGACCGGCCCGCCGTGCCGTCCTGGACCGCCCACACGACGACGGTGTACGCCGCGCCGGCCGCCAGCCAGGCGCACGCGCGCGGGCCGATGAGGAACCCGACCCCGTACAGCAACGGCGACAGGGCCAGGGCCAGATGGGTGCCCGTGACCTCCGGCGTGACGTCGTGCCCCCACAGGGCGACCCCCAGGGCCGACGCGGCGCCCACGCCGGCGGCGATGGGAAGCATGCGGCCGAGCCGGTCGCTCTCCCCGTCCCTGGGGCTGCTGAGCGACGCCATCAGCGTGATGGCCGGCTTCAGCGTCGGGTAGGGCAGTCTCTCGGCGACCACGAGCGTCCGGGCGACGAGTCCGCCGAGGAAAATGCCCACGGCGTTCGCGGCCATCGCCAGCACCACCAGGAAACCCCAGGCCGGCAACTCACCGGCCCGCAGTACGACGGCTCCGATGCCGGTGTCCAGCGCGGCCGTGGCCATGTATCCGCTGGACGCGATGGAGAAGACGACGAACAGACCCTGCCAGCTGAGCGCCCCCGCCACCCGGAGCAGCGCCGCGCCCAGCGCGGCCACCAGCGCCGACCCTCCGAAGGACGTGCCGGTGCGGAACAGGACCAGCACGTTGAGGACGCAGAGCAGCACGCCGATGGCCAGGCCGATGAGCGTGGCCCAGACGTACGATCCCCGCCAGCCGGCAGGGGCGTCCACCGCCGGAGCCGAATGCGATGTGGTGGAGGATACGGTGCGCTCCTTTCCTCTCACAGAGCGCCCCCCATCTCAAATCAGGTGAACTACATTGATAACCATCGATGTAGCCGACGAGTGCACATTAAAATGGGCCGGCGGCAATGGTCAAGAGTCTGGACAAGACTGTCTATTTATGCATACGGCTCATGTTACGTGACCATTACGATACTTTTCGTAATTACGCCATATAACACGTCGGCCAATTCCGCCAGATCACAGCGTGCGATCGGCGAGCAGGGGGTCGGCGTCCGCGCGTCCGGCCGTCGCCGCACCCGTCTCCGCGCCCGTCGCCGCACCCGTCACCGCGCCCGGATCCCGGCCGTACAGCCCGGCGACCAGGGCGAGACCGATCACGCCTCCGATCAGTTCGGCGACGACGAACCCCGGCACCGAGGACGGAGCGATCCCGGCGAAGGTGTCGGAGAAGGCCCTGCCGATGGTCACGGCCGGGTTCGCGAAGCTGGTCGACGAGGTGAACCAGTACGCCGCGCCGATATAGGAGGCGACCGCGACCGGCGCCAGGCGGGCGTTGCCCGCGCGGACCAGCAGGAAGACGACGAGCACCAGCCCCGCCGTGGCGACGACCTCGCCGAGCAGGAGGTTCCCGGCCGAGCGGTCGTGCGTGGACCAGGTGACGGCGGCCTTGCCGAACATCGCGTTGGCCAGCACGGACCCGCTGATGGCGCCGGCGATCTGGGCGGCGGCGTAGACCCCCACGCCGGAGAGCGAAAGCTCGCGGTGCACCCACCAGTCGGCCAGCGTGACCACCGGGTTGAAGTGCGCCCCGGAGATCGGGCCGAGAATGAGGATCAACACCCCGAGCCCGAAGACCGTCGCCATCGAGTTCTCCAGCAACTGGAGTCCCACGTCATCGGGCGAAAGCTCCTGCCCCATGATCCCCGACCCGACCACCACCGTCACCAGCAGCAGCGTGCCCACGTACTCGGCCAGCGCCCGGCGGGGCAACGCCGGGCTCACCAAAAATCACCGATCCGGGCGAGACGGACTGACGAGTCGCGCACGTTAGGCCTCCCCTTGACATGACATACCGCACGACGTCCGGCTGTACCGCACCAGCCGACCCGCCGTCACATGACCCGAAGCGCCACTTCCAGCACCATCTGAACTGATATTTACAGATATCAATGCGATTTGGTAGCGCCAATTTCCGGGAAGTCCACGCGAGCGCCGCCCCGGGGAACCCAGCGCGATTACCCATTTCCGGACAGCCCGAAAAGGGGCGGAAACACGCAGCGGTTGGCAGGCCCGCCCACGCCGACCAGCGGCTCGGCAACAGCGATCACCGAGACAGCCGCCCGAGGACGGCGCCGGGGCCACGTTCGTCAAAGGCACGCTCGTCGAGCGTCCGAGAAATCACCGGCCGTCACAGACCAGTCGATAACCTTCGCCATCGGCAGGTCTTGACGATAGCTCCGATAGTCCTGACTATTGCCATCGAACAGGGACCCAAGATTCAAAGGCGGGTGATGTATGGGCGAACGTCGAACAGGCCGTACAACAGCGCTACGGCGCCGCGTCGCGGGTCCCCGAGACGGGCCTGTGCTGCCCGGTCGACGATGGTCCGAAATACCCCTCAGATGTACTGGAGAACGATTACGGCTGAGGCAATCCCGTCAGCTCCGACGTTCCCGCCGCCCTGCAGGCCGACCCGGAGCTTTGGTCCGGCTGCTGCAGCGGAGCGCTGCAGGAAGAGCGTTTCCTGAAGGGCTTCACCCGTGCCGGCCTCACCGGGCTCACCATCCTCAAACGTGAGGAACGCCCCCCGGGAGACCATGCGGAACGTCGAATTCCGCAGGGTGACCGTCGCCGCCCGCAAACCTTCCTCCCAGGTGTCCGCCACGGCGCCGGCGGCGCGGCGCCGCGGACCGTTCGCCGTGGTCGGACGACTCAACCGATTCGCCACCGGTCTGTCGCCGCGCCGAAGTCGTGCGACGGCCCCGAAGGCAACCGCGACTGCCGACCCTGCGGAAGACGGCGCCTGACGCCGGCTTCGATAGTTGCTCTTCGGTCTGATGCCGCGGACGTGTAGTCCGGCCCAGCCATACCTCTCGCTGCGCGCGCTCCCACACGAGCACCGCTACCCCCCGGAGGCATACCCATGGAAGTGCTCGTACTTCTGCTTGTGCTCTTACTGGCCGCCGCCAACGGAGCGAACGACGTACCGAAGGGTGTCGCCACGCTCGCCGGCGCGGGCGTGACGAAAATCCGCACGGCCATCGCATGGGGCACCGTAGCCACCATCCTCGGCTGTCTCGTCTCGTTGACGCTGGCCTCGAAGATGACCGATCTCTTCTCCAAAGGCATCGTCTCCGCCAGGCCCACCCCGACGTTCACGGTCGCGGTGCTGATCGGGACCATCTTCTGGGTCGTCTTGGCCACGATCCTGAAGTTGCCCGTCTCCACCACCCATGCCCTGGTCGGCTCGCTTCTTGGCGCCGGAAGCTTGTTCGCCGGCTCCGCGGTCGAGTGGAACGGGCTGCTTGGGAAGGTCGTGCAGCCGCTGTTGCTGAGCATCCTGGTGGCCTACGCCATCTCCGCCGTGTTGGGAATCATCACCCGGAAGGTGGTGACGATCCGTACTGCGAGAAGGGAAAAGATCCAGGCTCCGGTCCCAGAGGGCGATGCGGCGCCGGTCGCGACCTTGACGACACAGGTCGAGCCGACCAAAGCGCAGCGAGCCGTCGGAATCGCGCACTGGGCGACAAGCGGCCTGGCGAGCTTCGCCCGGGGCCTCAACGACGCGCCCAAGATCGTTGCCATCGGCTCCTTCGCGCTGGTGGGCGGGATGACCCCGACCGGCCTGCTGTTCGCCGTCACCGCGGCCATGGCAATCGGAGGTGTTCTGGCGGGCTCCCGCATCGCCGACCGGCTCGCGTACTCCGTCATCCAGATTCCTCATGTCGAAGGCTTCACCGCCAACCTCACGACCGCGAGCCTCGTCGGACTGGGCGCCATCTTGGGCCTGCCCATGTCGACCACGCAGGTGTCGGCAGGGGCCATCTCCGGCATCGCGGCCAACGACCTGTCCAGGCTCAACAAGAAGACGGTCCGTGACCTTCTGATCGCGTGGTTGTGCACACCGCCTGTCGCCGCCGCCGTAGCCGCAGGGGCGTATCTACTGCTCTCGTAACCGGCACAGCCGACGGGATTGCCACCGTTCCTGGCGGCCGGCGGCAATCCCGGAGCGGTAGCACCTCCTGGTCGCCTCAGGCCCCGCGGCAGCCACCCGATCTTCCCCGTTCCCCAACCGATCGAAGGGACCATCCGTGCCCCCGACGCCCAGCGTCCTGTTCGTGTGCGTACACAACGCCGGCCGTTCCCAGATGGCGGCCGGCTGGCTCGCTCATCTGGCCGGCGACCGCGTCCAGGTCCGTTCAGCCGGGTCGGCGCCCGCAGAGCGGGTCAACCCCGTCGCCGTCGACGCCATGCGTGAGGTCGGCATCGACATCAGTGCCGAAAGTCCGAAGCTCCTCACTGCCGATGCCGTCCAGACATCCGACGTGATCATCACGATGGGCTGCGGTGATGCCTGCCCTGTCCTCCCCGGCAAACGGTACGAGGACTGGAAACTCGACGACCCGGCCGGGCAAGGCATCGAGGCCGTGCGCGAGATAAGAGACGAGATCCACGACCGGGTGAAGGTGCTGATGGCCGAACTTCCTTCGCTACGCTGACGCCCGTGTCGATCGATTCCGGTTTCCTCTGCTCCTGCTGCGGCCGGCACCACGACGAGCTACCGCTGAGCTACCACATGCCCGCGCCCGCCCACTGGAGCCCTGAGATGACCGGGGCGCCCGACAGCGCGCTCTCCTCCGACCAGTGTGTGATCGAAGGAGAGCACTTCTTCGTCCACGGCCTCGTCGAGATCCCCATCATCGACACGGCCGAGACGTTCACCTGGGGCGTATGGGTCTCACTGAGCCGGGACAGCTTCGCGCGGATGAGCCGGTTGTGGGAGACCCCGGGCCGGGAGTCCGAACCTCCCTATTTCGGCTGGCTCTCCTCCGAACTGCCGATCTACGAACCGACGACGCTCAACCTCAAGACCAACCTCCACACGCGGCCGGTCGGACTACGCCCGGTCGTCGAGCTGGAGCCCACCGGCCATCCCCTCGCCGTCGAGCAGCGGACCGGCATCAACCACGCCCGCGTCCGGGAACTGGCCGAGCTGCTCCTCCACCCCGGTCAGCGAAAGTAATTCCGAAGTAGGCTCCGCGGCCTCGCCGTCGCGCCCCTCGTCCAGCTGCTCGACGCCGTCTGGCAGTCAATCCGTGGCTTGGCATCCAGATCGCCGTTCAAGGGAAAGGGCACCGACACGATGACGCAGCCCGGCGACTACGGCCTGCCAGGGTCGCTGCATCGAGCGCTCAGCGACGTGGCAGCGGAACGAGCCGCCCAGGACGCGAGGTGGGGCCTACAGGAACACCCCGACGGCACCGGGCCCGCGTACGCGCCCGAAGCCGACCTCGCCAAACAGGCCGTAACCGACGCCGCCGCTGAAGGCCGGCTGACCTGGCGGCACATCCTGCACGAGGAGGTTCTCGAGGCCTTCGCGGAGGAGGACGCCGACCGCCTGCGCGCCGAGCTGGTCCAGGTCGCAGCGGTCGCGGTCAAATGGGTCCAGGAGCTCGACAGACGCGCTCAGTCACCCGGCGGACCTCAAACCGTCGCCTCAGCCCGGCCGGGCGCCGCGGAGCCGGGCCCGGCGGCATAACAAGATGCGTGGCTGAGAGCGCCTGTGGCACGGTGTGGGGGTGTACGAGCAGATCGTGCAATTACTCGGCTTCGCCCTGATGGCGGCCCGCGACGCCGTGGAGAGCGGTTCGTGAGCTTCAGCAGCCACGCGCGGCGCGTACGCGACCGCACTTTGCCCCACCGCTATCGGTACGTCGCCCTACGCTGCGCGGTCGGGCACTACAGGCCCCTGGGCTCACCGGCGACCTGGGACTACATCACTGGCCGAGCCGGCGACGTACATAACGATGAGGGCGCGCTCATCCGCGCCCTGGACGCCCTGGAGGTCAGCCGCAACGCCTGGCGCGCGGAGCTGGCCGAATTCGAGCGACGCCGGAGCGCGGACAAACAGGAACGGCACCGCCGTACGGTGACGGTCGAGGAGTACCGTTGCCGCCACGGCTGGCGCTGGCCCGGACCCGACGCGCACGAGGCGACGCTCCACGCCGTGACGGCGCTGTGGGAGGAGCACACCCGGCTGTCCTTTCCAGGAGAGGTGCCTCCGGCCGACCATGGCGACTTGGTGGAGCTGGACTCCACCATTGCGGGCGTCATCTGGACCTACCTGCGGCGGAACGGAAACCTGCACCCCGACCACCGAGGGCTGCTCCGAGACTGTCTGGCCCGACTGCGCGACCTTCGCCTCGCCGAGCGCGGCTACATCGGCGCCTCCGTTGCTTTCCTGCGTGTGGAGAAGATGGCGGAACTCATCGCGCACGACTCCCTACCGCTGATCCGCCGCGCCTGGTCCGGCGACGCCGAGCGCATCGCCGGCGTCTTCCTCGCCGCCCGGGCCGGGCTGGCGTACCTGCCCCGCCTGCACTCCGACGAACAGACCCAGGCCTGGATCGCCGGCGTCACGCTCCCGGCTTCGCAGGTGTGGGTCGCCGAGCTACGCGGTCAGGTCGCAGGCTTCGCCTGCCTCCAGGGCGATTGGCTGGACCACCTGTACGTCACGCCCGCCGCCCAGGGTCGCGGCATCGGCACCGCACTGCTCACCCAGGTTAAGAAGGCGCGCCCCCGCATGCTCAACCTGCACGTGTTCCAGCAGAACACCGGCGCCCGGCGCTTCTACGAACGGCACGGTTTCACCCTCGTCGAGGAACGGCACAGCGGCAACGAAGAGACCCCGCCCGACGCCGGCTACCGGTGGAGGAGCACCGACGACCCCCGGCAGCCGGAGCCCTCTGGGCTGAACGCATCGCTGACCTGCGCCTTCCCCCACGCCCTCGCACGTGAGGTCGAGACCGCTGTCCGCGTCCTCCCCAAGGCCGCCTTCCCTCCGGCGAGCTCGTTCTGCGTAACCGTCGGCGACGACAGGGTGACCATCCCCCGACGGATCTACAACCCAGAAGTTTCCCCCGAGACGCTCGACGACCTGACGACGCTCCAGCGGACGATTCTCCACTGCCTCTACACCCGCCACCACGACGGCTACGTGCGGCAACGCCACCTCAGGCGGATCATCGGCAGCCTCGAGCCCTGGGTCCTCCCCTACGTCGTCCACCTCGTCGGGGAATACGTCCTGGAGATCGTGACCGACATCGACACCGCAGTCGGCGACCTCGGCACCCCCGGCTCCCCCACTCATCAGGCCTACAGCCGTTTTCTCTCCGACAATTCCCGGCTCCTCACCCTCATTCAGCAGCGCGTGGTGAGCTACTGGGCCTGCTACCACCGCTGGGAGTTCCCTCGGCTCGCCGATTCCCCAGGACACCGGCTCGTCACCGCCATGACTGCCGGAGAGATTTCATGAGGCCGATCGGCTTCGAGCAGCACCAGCACCTCGATGGGTTCGTGTACGTCTACGCCCCTGGTGACGAGACTCCGGTCGAGCTTCACTGGCCGGGCCTGTACCAGGATTGGCCCGACCACGACCGCACGCCCTTCACCGAGTTCGCGATCAACAACTGCGAGCAGGAAGAAGTGGCCGTCTACTTCGGGCTCGCATGGCATCTCACACAAGGACTCGCCCGCTACGCCATTCCCATCTGGTACCGGGACCCCGCAGCACGCTCCATCGGCAGACAACCCGAACTCGTCGACTGGGAGTACATCGTCGACAGCGAAACGCCTGCCGGCGGCGAACGAGTCGTCGGCTTCAGCCGGGCCCGGGTCTCGGGCTCCGACCACAGTTCCTCCGCCGGGCTGTTCGATGTCCACGCCTTCCGTGACCTCCTCCTGCTGCAACAGTCGCTCTGGGACGCATCCTCCGCGATCAACCTCTTCGCGGTCCGGCCCGGCGCCCATCGCAGGCGACGCCTCCTGAATGCGTTGCGATCACCGTCGCCTCCGCACCTCGTCGACGTGCTCGACAAGGGCGAGATGCTGATCGACGTCACCATCGGCATGGACGTCGGCACCTGGAGCTCGCTGACCGTCGCCGTACTGTCCGACCTACAGGTACGGCTCGACGAACTGGCTTCCGCCTTCGAGGAACGCGTGACCGAATACGAGAAGAGCGTCCCAGCAATACGGGATGTCCCCGGCTTCCTTCGTGCGATACGCGACATCGCCGCCCTCGATTGACGAACACAGCTCGTCATCTGGCTGGAAGACCAGACCGGATCACCTCCATGCTCCCAAGACAAAGGCATATGGGTTGTGTGAACCTGCGTAGCCTCAAGGCCGGCGACCACATCCGGTTCGGGTGCGGGCAGCGACCCGCCAACATTCGCCGCGTCTACAGTCCCGGGGAGGAAACACTTGGCGTGCTGGTCATCGAGATCGAACACCTCCGGCCCGCCACCGCCTGACACAACCGACCCGCCACGACGACTACGGCCCGTTCCATCCGGCCTCGTGCGGCGTAGGCGCCCACAATGATCGCCACAGTCACCACCCGGTCAGGGATATCGGAAAAGGCCTATGCGGCGGCGGCGCGGGGCAGTACGGCCGAGACGAATTTCGCCGGTCTTTTCGCGGCGTCGCTCGCGCTCGTCAACCGGGGCTGCCCGGTTCAGGGCGTGAACCGGTAGCCCATTCCCGGCTCGGTGATCAGGTGCACGGGATGGGCGGGGTCGGGTTCGAGCTTCTTGCGGAGTTGCGCCATGTACTGACGCAGGTAGTTCGTCTCCTTGACATGGCTGCGCCCCCACACTTCGGCGAGCAGGTGCCGTTGGCTGATGAGCTTGCCGGGGTTGCGGACCAGGATTTCCAGCAGGTGCCATTCGGTGGGGGTGAGTCGCAGTCCCCCGGAGATTGTTTTGCTCGTCAGGTCCACCATGTGGTCGCCGACTTTGACGGACGCGAGTTCGTGCGCGTGGATGGACGCTCTGCGCGTTACCGCTCGTACGCGGGCGAGGAGTTCGTCGATGCCGAAGGGCTTGGTGACGTAGTCGTCGGCGCCGGCGTCCAGGGCGGCGATCTTGTCGGTGGTGGCCGTACGTCCGGACAGGACGAGGATCGGCATCGAGGACCAGCCGCGCAGTCCGTGAATGACGTCCACCCCGTCCATGTCGGGCAGACCAAGGTCGAGCAGAACCACGTCGGGGTGCCAGTCAGCGGCGGCACGCAGAGCGGAGGAGCCGTCACCGGCGACTTCGACCTCGTATCGACGGGCGGCCAGGTTGATACGCAGTGCCCTGAGGATCTGCGGCTCGTCGTCGACGACAAGAATTCGGGTCATGTCGCTCCCCGTTGCGTGATGCGGGCTCGCGAGGAGATCGGCAGGGTGAGGACCATGGTGAGACCGCCGCCCGGGGTCTCCTCGGGCGTGAGGCTGCCTCCCATGGCTTCCGCCAGGCCGCGTGAGAGCGCGAGGCCGAGGCCGATGCCGGTGTGGTTGTCCCGGTCGCCGAGGCGCTGGAAGGGCATGAAGACGCGGTCGTACGCCTCGGATGGGATGCCCGGACCACGATCGACGACGCGGATCTCCACATTGTCGCCGTGCCAGCTCGCGGTGATCAGGACCTTCCTGCCCTCCGGGCTGTAGCGGACGGCGTTGGTCATCAGGTTGACCAGAATGCGTTCGACCAGTGCGGGATCGGCGACGATCTCGGGAAGCTCAAGTGCGATGTCCCCTTCCACCTGGTCGCTCAGCGGCCCGAGGTCGTCGATCGATCGGGGCACGATCTCCTCCAGCGCCACCGGCTGAAGCGACAGTCCGAGCACTCCGGCCTGCAGCCGGCTCATGTCGAGAAGGTTCGCGACGAGCCGGTCGAGCTTGTACAGCGACTCGTCCGCCGTGGCGAGCAACTCCTCGCGATCGTCGGGTGACCAGTCGACGTCGGTGGCGCGCAGGCTCTCCACAGCAGCACGCGCCGAGGCGAGAGGAGTGCGCAGGTCGTGGCTGACGGCGGCCAGCAGCGCGGTGCGCATCTTGTCCGCCTCCGCGAGCGGTTTGGCCTTCTCGGCCTCCTCCCGCAGACGCTCCTGCCTGAGGGCCACTGCGGCCTCGGCGGCGAAGGCCTGGAGCACCCGGCGGTCCGCCGCGTCGAGCAGCCGCCCGCGCAGAGCCAGAACGAGATCGTCGTCGACGGCCACATCCGTGTCCGCGACACCCGGACAGGTGCAGGGCGCGCCCCCGGCGGTGGCGACGATGCGCCACGCCTCAGGCTCTGACTGGGCGTCAGGGCTCGTCGCGGTCTCGGGGCGGCGTTCGAGCAGCGTGACCGAGGTGAGCGCGAAGGTCTCCCGCAGCCTGGCGAGCAGCGAAGGCAGCGCGTGCTCGCCCCGCAGCACGTGCCCTGCCAGGGTGGACAGGACCTCGGCGTCGGCCTGGGCCCGTGCGGCCTCTCGCGTGCGCCGGGCGGCCAGGTCGACGACGGTGCTCACCATGATCGCGACCAGTACGTAGATCGTCAGGGCGAGCAGATTCTCCGGGTCGGCGATGGTGAACCGGTTGACGGGCGGGGTGAAGAAGTAGTTCAGCAGAAGTGAGCCGCCCACCGCGGCGGTCACCGCGGGCCACCTGCCGCCGATCAGGGCGACGCCCACGACGGCCAGCAGGAACAGCAGGATCTCGCTGGGCAGCGAGAGGTCGTGGCGGAACGGCAGCAACGCCAGCATCAGGAGGGGAAGTCCGAGGATCGCCGTGGCCCAGCCCGCGATCCGCCGGTTACGGGTGAGCGCGGCTCGCGGCCGTACGGGATGTCTGCCCTTGCTGACCTGCTCGTGAGTGATCATGTGGACGTCGATCGACCCCGAGCGGGCCGTCGTCTCGACCCCCACCCCTCGGGAGAAGAGCTGGGCGAACCGTCCCCGCCGGGAGGCGCCGAGCACGAGCTGAGTGGCGTTGACGCCGCGGGCGAAGTCGAGCAGCGCGCGGGGGATGTCGTCGCCGACGACCTGGTGGTAGGTCCCGCCGATGCTCTCCACCAGCGTGCGCTGGCGCGCCAGCAGCGCCGGGTCGCCGCCGGCGAGCCCGTCGGCCCGGGTGACGTGCACGGCGAGCAGGTCGGCGCCCTTGCTCCTGGCGGCGATGCGGGCGGCGCGCCTGATGAGGGTGTCGCCCTCCGGCCCGCCGGTGAGCGCGACGACGACGCGTTCCCGGGCCTCCCAGGTGCCCGCGATGCCGTGCTCGGCCCGGTAGCGGTCGAGCTGCTCGTCCACCTTGTCCGCCACCCACAGCAGGGCCAGCTCACGCAGCGCCGTCAGGTTGCCCACTCGGAAGTAGTTCGACAAGGCGGCGTCCACCTTCTCGGGTGGGTAGACGTTGCCGTGGGCCATCCGGCGGCGCAGCGCCTCCGGGGACATGTCGACCAGCTCGACCTGGTCGGCCCGCCGTACGACCTCGTCCGGCACGGTCTCCCGCTGGGGCACGCCCGTGATCTCCTGGACGACATCGTTGACCGACTCCAGGTGCTGGATGTTCACCGTCGAGACGACGTCGATCCCGGCGTCGAGGATCTCGTCGATGTCCTGCCAGCGCTTGACGTTGCGCGAGCCGGGCACGTTGGTGTGCGCCAGCTCGTCGACCAGGACGATCTTCGGTGCGCGGGCGACGACCGCCTCGACGTCCAGCTCGGTGAAGGTCGCGCCCCTGTAGGGGACGCGCCGCCGTGGGAGGACCTCCATGCTCTCCAGGAGTTCGGCGGTGCGGGGACGGTCGTGGGTCTCGACGAGACCCACGACCACATCCTTGTCCCGTTCCGTGGCCCTGCGACCTTCGCTGAGCATCGCGTAGGTCTTGCCGACTCCGGGGGCCGCCCCCAGATAGACCCGCAGCCGCCCGCGCGCCATCTACCTCATCCCTTCAGCCTGTCCAGATCCAGGTTGAGCTCCAGCACGTTCACGCCGGGTTCTCCCATGAAGCCGAGCGCCCTGCCGGTGGTGTGCCGCCCGATGAGGGTCCGCACCGTGTCCAGGCCGAGGCCGCGCTCCCTGGCGACCCGAGGGGCCTGGAGTTCGGCGTACGCGACGGAGATGTGCGGGTCGAGGCCGCTGCCGCTCGCGGTGACGGCGTCCGGCGGGACGACCGCTCGGGCGTTTCCGCGCACCGGCACCGTACGCCCCGCCGAATAGTCCTCGCCGGGGCTGCCGCATTCGACCTTCACCCCCTGGTAGACCGGGATGAACGGCGTTGCGGGACAGGCCTGGTTGACGCTGACCACCCTCGTGGGTGTGCCGGCGGTGGGGAAGACCTTCAGCACCGCGCCGACCCCGTCGGCCGTGCAGTACGGCCGGGCCCCGCTGACGCCCTCCAGCTCACCGACCGCCGTGGAACGGGCGCATACCTGGGTGAGCAGGCTCTGCCTTCCGGTGTCGGGGTTGCCCTCGTCGTCCTTGGCTCCCGGCACCGGGAGGGTGTCGAGGACGTCTTCCGGGCCGAGGTTGCTCGCGCCCGAGGCCAGCGGGTCGTAGCCGCCCGCCGAGGGGCGGCTCTGGAAGTACTTCTTGATCGGGGCGCCGTCCTCGCCGGTGAAGCTCTGGCCGATGAGGGCGCTGCCCACGTCCTTGCCGTCCTTCTGCGCGGGTTCCTTCCGCAGGAGGGAGCCGTTGGCGTTGCCGTTGAACACGGCCTGCGCGACGCCCGTGACCAGCAGCGGATAGATCGCGCCGGTCACCAGGGTGAGCACGAGAAGCGCGCGCAGCGCCGCGAGGTGCTGGCGGATCCAGCTTGGCAGGCGTTCCATTTATGACATCCCCGGAAGGAACTGGACCAGCAGGTCGATGAGTTTGATGCCGATGAACGGGACGACGATCCCGCCGAGGCCGTAGATGTAGAGATTGCGGCTGAGCAGTCGGGACGCGCTGGAGGGGCGATACCGGACGCCGCGGAGGGCCAGGGGGATCAGCGCGACGATGACCAGGGCGTTGAAGATCACCGCGGACAGGATGGCCGACTGCGGGCTGTGCAGCCGCATGACGTTCAGCGTGTCCAGGCCCGGGTAGACCGCCGCGAACATGGCCGGGATGATCGCGAAATACTTCGCGATGTCGTTGGCGATGGAGAACGTGGTCAGCGCCCCCCGCGTGATCAGCAGTTGCTTGCCGATCTCGACGATCTCGATGAGCTTGGTCGGGTTGGAGTCGAGATCGACCATGTTCCCGGCCTCCTTGGCGGCGGAGGTGCCGGTGTTCATGGCCACGCCCACGTCGGCCTGGGCCAGCGCGGGGGCGTCGTTGGTGCCGTCGCCGGTCATCGCGACCAGCCGCCCGCCCTCCTGCTCCTTGCGGATCAGCGCGAGCTTGTCCTCGGGGGTGGCCTCGGCCAGGAAGTCGTCCACCCCGGCCTCGTCGGCGATGGCCTTGGCGGTCAGCGGGTTGTCCCCCGTGATCATGACGGTGCGGATGCCCATCCGGCGCATCTCGTCGAACCGCTCCCGCATGCCCGTCTTGACGACGTCCTTGAGGTGGATCACCCCGAGCACCCTGGCCACGCCGGCGCTCACCTCGCCGACGACCAGCGGGGTGCCGCCGGAGGCGGAGATCCCGTCGACCAGCTGCCCGACCTGGGGGGTGGGATGGCCGCCGTTGTCGCGCACCCACTTCATCACGGCGGTCGCGGCGCCCTTGCGGACCCGGCGCCCGTCGACGTCGACGCCGGACATGCGGGTCTGCGCGGTGAACGCAACCCAGTCGGCGTGCGTCAGCTCGCCCGGCCGCCGCTCGCGCAGGCCGTAGGCGTTCTTGGCGTAGACCACGATCGAACGGCCCTCGGGGGTCTCATCGGCGAGGCTGGACAGCTGCGCCGCTTGTGCGAGCTCCATGAGGGGCACCCCGGGCACCGGGAGGAACTCGGCCGCCTGGCGGTTGCCCAGGGTGATCGTGCCGGTCTTGTCCAACAGGAGTGTGCTGACGTCACCGGCGGCCTCCACCGCCCGGCCGGACATGGCCAGCACGTTGCGCTGCACCAGGCGGTCCATGCCGGCGATGCCGATGGCCGACAGCAGCGCCCCGATCGTGGTCGGGATGAGGCAGACCAGCAGCGAGATCAGCACGATGCCGGTGACGCCGTGCCCGTCCAGGGCCAGGGAGTCGGGGATCCCGGGATTCTGCGCCTTGGAGTAGATCGCCAGCGGCTGCATGGTGACCGTGGCGATCAGGAAGATGATCGTCAGCGCGGCCAGCAGGATGTTGAGGGCGATCTCGTTGGGGGTCTTCTGCCGGTCGGCGCCCTCGACCAGCGCGATCATCCGGTCGATGAAGCTCTCGCCGGGCTTCTGCGTGATCCGCACGATGATCCGGTCCGACAGCACCTTGGTGCCGCCCGTGACCGCCGACCGGTCACCGCCGGACTCGCGGATCACCGGCGCGGACTCCCCGGTGATCGCCGACTCGTCCACGCTCGCGATGCCCTCGACCACGTCGCCGTCACCCGGAACGACCTCCCCGGCCTCCACGACGACGACGTCGCCCTGCCGGAGGTCGGGGGCGCCCACGGTGTCCCATTGGACCGCCGCCTGGCCAGGCTCCCAGTCCGCGAGACGGCGGGCGGTGGTGTCGCGCTTGGCCGCCCGCAGCGTGGCGGCCTGGGCCTTGCCCCGGCCCTCGGCCACGGCCTCAGCCAGGTTGGCGAACACGACCGTCAGCCACAGCCACACCACGATTGCCCAGGCGAACAACGAGGGATCGGCGATCGCGAGCGCGGTGGTGAACGCCGCGCCGACCTCGACGATGAACATCACCGGGTTGCGCCACAGCGTGACGGGGTTCAGCTTGCGTACGGCGTCGGGGAGGGAGCTGAGAAGTTGTCTCGGGTCGAGCAGGCCGCCGCCCACCTTGCCGCCCTTCGCGGGGGCGGGTGCGTGGCCCGGAGCTTCCGGCGCCTGGAGCACTGTCATCACTGGATTCCTTCTGCGAGCGGGCCAAGCGCCAGAGCGGGGAGGAAGGTCAGCGCCACCACGATGATCGTCACGCCCACGACCATTCCGACGAACTGCGGGCGGTGGGTGGGGAGCGTGCCCGCCGAGGCCGGTACGGGGGCCTGCCTGGCCAGCGAGCCGGCGAGGCCGAGCACGAAGACGATCGGCAGGAACCGGCCGAAGGCCATGCACAGCCCGAGCGCGGTGTCGTACCACGGGGTGTTCACGGTGATGCCGGCGAACGCCGACCCGTTGTTGTTGGAGGCGCTGGTGAACGCGTAGAGCACTTCGGACAGGCCGTGTGGCCCGGAGTTGAGCATGCTCGCCCGTTGCTCGGGCGAGGCCATGGCCAGGGCGGTGCCCACGAGTACGAGCGCGGGTGTGGTCAGGAAGTAGAGCGAGGCGAGCTTGATCTCGCGTGAGCCGATCTTCTTGCCCAGGTACTCCGGCGTACGGCCCACCATCAGACCGGCGACGAACACGGTGATCACCGCCAGCACGAGCATGCCGTACAGGCCTGCGCCCACCCCGCCGGGCGCCACCTCGCCCAGCATCATGTTGAACATCGTCATCATGCCGCCGAGCGCGGTGTAGGAGTCGTGGAAGGAGTTCACGGCGCCGGTCGAGGTCAGCGTCGTGGCCGCGGCGAAGGTCCCCGAGTTCGGCACGCCGAACCTGACCTCCTTGCCTTCCATCGCGGCGCCGACCGCCTGCGGGACGGTGCCGTGGTGCGCTATCTCCAGCCCGGTGAGCAGCGCGACGCCGGCGAATGCCAACACGCCCATGATCGCGACGATCGCATAGCCCTGCCGCCGGTCGCCGACCATGCGGCCGAACGTGCGCGGCAGCGCGAACGGCAGCATGAGGATCAGGAAGATCTCCAGCCAGTTCGTCCAGGAGGCCGCGTTCTCGAAGGGATGGGCGGAATTGGCGTTGTAGAAGCCGCCGCCGTTGTTGCCGAGCTCCTTGATGACCTCCTGGCTGGCCACCGGGCCGCCGGTGATGCTCTGCGTGCCCCCGGTCAGCGTGGCGACCTCGTGGACGCCCGAGAAGTTCTGGATCAGGCCGCCGGCCACCAGGAGGAGCGCCCCGACGAACGCGATCGGCAGCAGGATGCGGATCGTGCCGCGGACCAGGTCCACCCAGAAGTTGCCGAGGTTGTCGGTCTGTTTGCGGGCGAAACCGCGCACCAGGGCGATCGCCACGCACATGCCGACGGCGGCCGACACGAAGTTCTGCACCGCCAGGCCGGCCATCTGCACCAGGTGGCCCATCGTGGACTCACCCGAGTACGCCTGCCAGTTGGTGTTCGTGACGAAACTGACCGCGGTGTTCCACGCCACGTGGTCCGTCACCCCGGGAAAGCCGAGACTCAGCAGCAGTTTGTCCTGCAGACGCTGGAAGGCGTAGAGAAACAGGATCGAGACGGCCGAGAAGGCGAGCACGCTGCGGGCGTAGACGTTCCACCGCTGCTCGGTGTCCGGCCGGACCCCGATGAGACGGTAGACCACTCGCTCGAAGGCCAGGTGCCTCGTGCCGCTGTAGACGCGGTACATGTAGTCGCCGAGCGGCCGGTGCGTCAGCACCAGGGCGACGACGAGGGATCCGATGAAGATGATCCCGGCCGTGGTCGGCGACATCAGAAACGCTCCGGGAACAGCAGGGCCGCGATCATGAAGATCACCAGGCCGACGGCCACGACCAGACCAACGGCGTTGACAGCGCTCACAGGCGCTCCACCGCCTTCACCACGAGCCCGCAGATCGCGAATATCGCGACCGTCAGGGCGACGAAGATGACGTCAGCCATCTCACTTCCTCAAATCCGGATGCTTGCCCGGCCGCCGGACAGACGGCCATAAGCCAGCAAAGCGCCGCATTTAACGAGCTTTGACGTTCTTGACGGCTCTCATACGCCGCAGCGCGAAACATTGACGCGGTCCCTACGTGACCGGTCCCGCCCGCCCCGGCCGGCCGCCCGGACCCAGGGCGTACGCCGTGTCAGGGGGCGGGGGAACCGGATCGGCGCGCCTGTCGGCGGCGCTCCGTCAATCTCGCGTCAGCTTTCCGCGGCCGGGCGTCGGGATTGCGTAGTGATGGCGGTCCCGGTGGCCGCGTCGAATCTAACGTCGCCTTCGAGAGTCCTATGGAAGGCATGACATGATCGAAGATCCGTTATACGTGCCGGTGCGCCGCAGTGGGTTCTCCCTGGCGCTTCGCCTGTTCCGGACGGCCGCCGGCGAGCGGACGGCGGTGGCCTTCACCTCGCCGCTCCGGCTGGCGAAGGTGCTGGGCGGCGACCAGGACTGGATCCGTCTCAGCGAGCCCGCGCTGCGCGGCATGACCAATGGTCTCGGCGCGATCGGCCTCGTGATCGACCCCACCGGCGCGATGAGCCGGCCGACCTCCAGGACCGCGTGATGTGCGTTCTCCAGCAGAACCTCCCCGACCAGGACGACCGGCCCGCGGAGCCGCCGGCCACCCCGGACCCGCTTCCCCACGGGATAGAGGACCTCCGCGGTCTCCCCCACGACCCGGACCCGCGCGGACCCGTGGCACGGCGCGCAACGGGCCGCGACGACTCAGGGGCGACGAACCGCGCGCTCTCGTAGGGCCCGCCCTTCCGGCAGAGCATTCACCCTGTGGCGCCGCGCCGCGACACTCGAATCGGCCACCCGGCTCGCGCTGCTCGAAGCACTGGCGGCCGCCGCCGCGCGTACGCGGACGGCCGGCTCGGCCAGGACGAGCTGGAGCGGCGGCTCGGCCTGGCGCTCACCGCCGCGTCCCGCCACGAGCTGGCCACGGTCGTCGCCGACCTGCCGGACGACGTGTCGATCTCGCCTCCACCGGCGGGCGCATCACGCGGAAGGGCGACTGGGAGGTCCCGCGCCGGCGGCCTGTTCCCGCTTGCGGGCGCGGTAGGCGCGCAGGTTTGCGGCGTTGCCGCAGAGCCGTACGTCGTGCCAGACGCCGCTGTTGTTGCGTGAACGGTCGTAGAACGCACACTGGCAGCGCTCGTTGCGGCATATCTTCAGTCGCCGCCGCTGGTCGGTCTGCTGCGCCTGGAGGCATTCGATCAGCACGAGCGATGCGACCCTCCGCCATCCGGTACCCGAAGGTTCTGCGACGACGGTGCCACGCTCGTCGACCCGCATCGAGACGGACAGTGTGGGAAGGGCGGCCAGTACCTGCGCGGACACGGCCTCGGCGCCGTCGCTCTGATCGGAGACAAGCCCGCGGAGAGCCCATCTCAGATCCCGCAGCGCCTCGCAGTCACGATCGGTGAGGTCCACAGCAGGAGCGGGCCGACCGGAAGCCGCGCTCCACCGGGCGAGCGCCTCGCTCAGCCACGTCTGAGCGGTGGTGGGGTCGTCGAGCCAGTCAGCATGGCGCGGCCTGCCGGCGGGCGAGGTGTTGAGCAGGTCCTGGACGAAGGCGAGACCGCCGGGAGCAGGTTCCAAGGCGTAGCGCTCCGTGGCCGGCCACGTCATCGCGTTGTCCTTTCTCCGGGGACGCGACGTCCCCTGGCGCACGTAGCACCGACACGGTGTGTCCGCGGATCCTAACGGACATGTCCGCACTGCCGACGTGCCCGTCAGGTCCTCCCTTGGCGCTGTGGCATACACCCCGTGTCACCCTGTTGCGGCGCGCTGGGTCACAGAGCGAGCAGGATGCGGCCGAAGGGGCCGCCCTCGGCCAGGAGGCGCTGCGCCTCGGAAGCCTTCTCCAGCGGGAGGACCTGCGCCACCTTCGGGTGGAGCTCACCCTGCGAGACCAGGTCGAGCAGGGCCGCGTTGGCGGTGTTGACCTGCTCGGGGGTGAACAAGGCGAACCTGAATCCGTGGATGTGGGCGTTCTTCCATATCAGGTCGGTCACGTTGATCTCGGCGCGCACTCCAGCCGCGTAGCCGATGCTGACGAGGGTGCCGCCCACGGCCAACGAGCCGAGCGCCTCCCCGGTGACCGAACCCCCGACGCCGTCCAGCACGACGTCCACGCCCGTACCGTCGGTCAGCCGCGCCACCCCTTCACGCAGCGACTCGTGCGTGAGGTCGATGACCTCATACCCTGCGGCCCGGCCCAGCTCGGCCTTCTCGGTGGTGGTGGCCGTGGTGATGGCCTGCGACGCGCCCAGGACACGGGCGACCTCCACGCCGCCCTGACCGACCGCACCGCCGACACCCGGCGCGAGTACGCTCCGGCCGCCGCGGAAGCCCGCCAACTCGTTCAGCGCCAGGTAAGCGGTCAGGTAACCGGCGCCGGTGGTCAGCGCGGCTGCGGTCTCGTCGTCGACGCCGTCGGGGATCGGCACCAGATGGGCCGCGTCGACCGCGATGTAGTCGGCCCACGAACCGTCGGTGCTCACCCCGTACCGTCCTCCGCTCAGCACGACACGGTCACCTGCGGCCAGTCCCGAGGCGCCGGGCTCCTCGACCCGCCCCACACCGAAGCCACCCGGCCGGATCGGCAGCGGCTTGTGCAGGGCGGGTGCGAGTTTTCCCGAACGCACCGTCTCGTCCAGTGGGTTGACCCCGGCCACCGACATCCTGACGAGCACCTGCCCCTCGGTGGGCACCGGCAGGCGCCTCTCCCGCAACTCCAGTACGTCATAGCCGCCGAACCGGTCGTACTCAATCGCGCGCATGGCTCGTTCCTCACCTCGGCCCCGCCGATCGGCCGGGCGACCGATGGCTCATGACATGAAAGAAGCTAAACCAGTTTGACTCTGTCTGTCCAGTGGCGGACCGGGCCCTGCGCTCACGTCGACGTCGCCATACGTCCCAGGTAGCCCACCGAAGTAGTCCCGCAGGGCTTCGAGCCGACCAACGAAACAACATATGTGAAATCTTCACGGCTATGTCTTGCTGAAGTCGACCGCGAGCTGGGATGCCGCCGTGTCCGGGGCGGGACGCAAACCAGACTGAAGTACTAGCCGACGTGGACGTGGGGCCTGCGCTCGAGGTCCGGCTCCGCCTTGCGCAGCACCTCGCGGGTGAGCGGGGGCACGTCGCCGCCGCCGAAGACCAGGTAGCGCAGCATGGCGAGCACCGGGTTCCCCTCGGCCCAGTGGAAGTAGATGTGCGGCACCGCACCGGTGCGGTCGCGGAGGTGAAGCAGGAGCGCGGCCAGCGAGTTCGGCACGGCGGAGCTCTCGATCCGCAGGATCCTGTGCCCGTAGCGCTCCTCGCCCTTCACATGCAGTTCCGTCTCGAACTCCGAGGCGTCCGGCACGGTGACCTCGACGAACATCACCGGCTCGTCGCTGCGCAGCCGGTGGTTGATCCACTGCTCGCGGAGCTTGTCGTTGTACTCGTCCTGGTCACGCTGATTGGGCTCGTTGGCGATCAGGTGGATCAGGCCGCCGGCCCCGTTCACCCACTGCTCGGCCAACGGGTCCAGGTCGACCTCGGTCACCCGTAGTTCCATGGAACGGGTGGCCCGGGAGATCACGGAGGTGATGATGATCGCGGCGATGAAGAAGGAGGCGATCTTCACACCGTCGGGCCGCTCGACCACGTTGTCGACCAGCGTGTAGGCCAGGACCGCCGCGATCAGCCCGAAGCCGATCGAAGCGGCCGTCTGGCCCTTCCTGAACGCCGACAGCGTCACCGCGACCGCCGCCGACAGCATCAGCACCAGCACCCCTGTGGCGTAGGCGCCGCCCTGGGCGTCCACGTCGGCGTCGAAGATGATCGTGATGGCGAACGCGATCGCCGAGAAGACGAGCACCAGCGGCCGCACCGCGCCAGTCCATTCGGGCGCCATGCCGTACCGGGGGAGGTAGCGCGGCACCAGATTGATCAGGCCCGCCATCGCCGAGGCGCCCGCGAACCACAGGATCGCGATCGTGGACACGTCGTACACGCTGCCGAACCACTCGCCCAGGAACTTGTGCGCCAGATAGGCCAGCGCACGGCCGCTCGCCTTGCCACCCTCCTCGAACTCCTCATGCGGAATCAGCATCGTCGTGACAAAACTGGAGAAGATCAGGAAGACGCTCATGACGAGCGCGGCCACGGTGAGCAGCCGCTTGGTGCCCTTGATCCGCTGCCGTAGATCGCCCCTGACGACCGGCATCACGGCGACGCCGGTCTCGAAGCCGGACATGCCCAGCGCGAGCTTCGGCATGACCAGCAGTGACAGGCCGATCATGGCCAGTGGGCCGCTGTAGCCGATATCCAGCGTGTGCGTCCAGTCGACGACCACCTGGGGCGCCTGAAGCACGTGGATGATCGCGGTGACCACGACGACGGCGTTGAGCGCGAGGTAGACGAGGACGAGGATGACCGCGATGCCGATCGCCTCGGTGAAGCCCATCAGGAACACCCCGCCGAGCAGGGCCAGCAGGAACAGGGTGACGGGCACCCGCTGCCCCTCGATCCAGTGCGGCGCGAACGGGTTCTCCACGATGTGCGCGGTGGCGTCGGCGGCCGACAGCGTCATGGTGATGACGAAGTCGGTGGCCGCGAACCCGAGCAGGGCCAGGACGAACAGCTTGCCCCACCACTGCGGCGCGAGCTTCTCCAGCATCGCGATCGAGCCCTGGCCGTACGGGCTCTCGGCGGCCACCCGGCGGTAGACCGGCAGCGCGCCCAGCAGCGTGAGCGCGATCAGGAAGACCGTGGCGAGCGGAGACAGGAACCCGGCCGCGAGCGCCGCGATCCCCGGCTGGTAGCCGAGCGTGGAGAAATAGTCCACACCCGTCAGGCACATCACCCGCCACCACGAGTGCTTCGCGTGCGGCCCGTGCTCGATCTCCTTGCGATCGGTCTGGAGACCCTCGAGCAACCAGGCACGCACGGGACCCGTCGGCGTGGCGACAGAACGCCCCAACCTGGCCACCTCCGGCATCAAGGACACGTAAAGCAACGCATGCACACTAGTGGCGCATACACCGCCATCAGCGGAGACAGGGCGTCAAGAAGACGTCAAGAGCGGAAGTTGTTCGATCACAGAACGTGACGACAGGGCGCTCCTGCCATAAGCAGCCGAGGTCCCCTGGTCGGAGCCGACGGAGACCGCCCCGGAGCGTGGCGGATGTCAATCGGGCGTCAGGTTCCGCGGGCCCGCCGTAGGAATCACGTCAGGATCGCCCGCCCATGGGACGGGCCGTGCTTAGCGTGTCGTGTGTCCCATTTCCGGGTTGTTCGCCCGTCTGGTGCGGCAGGGCCGTTCAGGAGGCGGTGTGCGGTGAGATCACTCGACGACGTCGACCGGTCGCTGCTCCAGGCGCTGGCGCGAGATGGGCGCGCTCCCGTGCGGGCCCTCGCCCGCGACCTCGCGCTCGGCGACAGCACGGTCTCCATCCGGTTGCGCAGGCTGCGCGACAGCGGCGCGCTGACCGCGGTCCGCGTCGAGGTGGACCCGGCGGCGTTCGGCCGCCCGATCCAGGCCGTCGTACGCGTCCGGCTGCGCCGCGACGTGACGTGCGGGGCCTACGAGCGGCGGCTGCGCGAGATGCCCGCGGTGTTGAGCGCGCTGGTCCTGCTCGGCGACGCCGACATCGAGGTCCGGCTGGCCTGCCGGAGCATGGACGACCTCGAACTGGCGGTGGCGACGCTCCGCGACGCGGGCGCCGACACCACCTGCACCCAGATCGTGACCCGTACGGTCACCGGACTCGGCCAGGCGTTCCTGGCGGAGAGAAGAACGAAATGAGCCTGCTGATCACACCTCCGCGTACGACGGAGACGGCCGGGGGCCCCTGGCCGGCCACCGCGCGCTTCGGGGCCGACGGGCATGCGGAGGTCGGCGGCGTCGACCTGATGGAGGTGGCCGGGCGCTTCGGCACCCCGGCGTACGTCATGGACGAGGCGGACGTGCGTCTGCGCTGCCGCGCCTACCGCGCCGCGCTGCCCCGGGCCGAGGTCGCGTACGCCGCCAAGGCGTTCTGGTGCCGTGCGATGGCCGCCTGGGTCCGGTCCGAGGGGCTCGCCCTCGACGTGTGCTCGGCCGGTGAGCTGGCCGTGGCGAGGGCCGCGGGCTTCCCGGCGGACCGGATCATCCTCCACGGCAACGCCAAGACCCCGGCGGAGTTGCGCGCCGCGGTGGACGAGCGCGTCGGCCGCATCGTCGTCGACGATCTGGCCGAGATCAATCGTCTCGCCGCGCTCGTCCCCGCGGGGTGGCGGCAGAAGGTGCTGGTGCGGGTGATTCCCGACATCGAAGCGGGGGCGCACGCCGCCATCCGCACGGGCGGGGAGGACCACAAGTTCGGGCTGTCGATCGCGGCCGGGGTGGCGAGGGAGGCGGTGAACCGCATTCTCCGCCAGCCACGCCTGGAGCTGGTCGGCCTGCACTGCCACCTGGGCTCCCAGATCGCCGCCGCCGAGCCGTACGAGCAGAGCGCGCGTGTGCTCGTGGAGCAGCTCGCGCGGATCCGCGACGCGCACGGCGTGACGCTGCCCCAGCTCGACCTCGGCGGCGGCCACGCGATCGCGTACAGAAGCGGGCAGACCGGCCTGCCTCCCGCCCTGCTCACCTCGCTGGCCGCGACCGTCGAGAGGCGCTGTGCCGGCATCGGCCTGCCGGCGCCGCGGCTGACCGTCGAACCCGGACGGGCCGTCGCCGGGCCCGCCGGCGTGACGCTCTATCGGGTGATCGCCGTCAAGAAGGGGCTGCGCCGCACGTACGTCGCGGTCGACGGAGGCATGAGCGACAATCCCCGGCCCGCGATGTACGGCTCGCGGTACGAGATGCGCATGATCGGCCGGCCGACGCACGAGGGCGAGCGCGACTTCACCGTGGTCGGCCACCACTGCGAAAGCGGGGACACGCTGGCCGAGGCCGCGGCGCTCCCCGCCGACATCCGCCCCGGAGACGTGCTCGCCGTCGCCGCCACCGGCGCCTACAACCACTCGATGGCCTCGACGTACAACATGAACGGCCGCCCGCCGGTCGTCGCCGTCAGCCGGGGCAAGGCCCGCCTCGTCGTCCGCCGCGAAGGCCTCGACGACCTGCTGCGCCGTGACGTCGGCCTCTGAGAGACGTGTGAGGAAGACCGTGCACGCCTCCTCGGCGGGACGCGTCCTGGCGGCGGCGCTCCTGATGATCGTCGCCTGCGCGACCAGCGCGATCGTCAGTGCGCTCCTTATCCGCGGCGCGAACGCCTACACCGACGGCCACCGGCGGGTGACCGCCCAAGTCGTACGGGTGCTCCGGCCCCCCGTCGCCGCGGCCCGGTCCGCTCCCCTGCCCGCCGCGGTGGTGGAGGTCGTCTGGACCGGCCGGGACGGCCGCACCCACACGGGCAGAACGGTGGCGGCCTCCGGGCACCGGGCCGGGGACCGGCTGACCCTGTGGGTCGACGCGGGCGAGGAACCGGCCCACGGCCCCTCGCCGACCGCCATGGTCGTCGTGGTCGCCGTGATCGCGGGACCGGCCGCGGCCGGCGGCCTCTGGACCGCCGGCCTCCTCGTGCGGTCGGGACGCCGCGCGTGGACCGCGCGGCGTGCCGTGGCCCGGTGGGAAGGCGAATGGCGGACCATCACGGCCAGAGGACGCTGAGACCGGCGAGGGTCACAACCATCCCCTCCTCGTGGACACCAGGTAGAGGACCGCCGGCGCCGGCATGACGAGGGTCAGGGCGAAGGGGTAGCCGAGGGCCCAGCGCAACTCCCCCATATGGGTGAAATCTCGGAAATGGTCCGCCACCGGCGCTACGCGTCGTCGCCCGCCGAGCCGGCCCTCTCCCGCTCGGCGACGAGGCGGGCGAGCTCCACCCGCCACCGCCTGGATCCACCTCCCCCAGGCAGCGCTGTACATGATCTCCCGCTTGCCTCGGTAGCCACCCATGTACCGGGCCGCGGACTCGAGGTCGCCGCGCCGCACGGACACGAGCGCCAGCACGCAGAGCCCTGCGAGGTCGGATCCGTGACCACCCAGCTCCTCACTGATCGTCAGCCCTTCCTGCGCCTCGGCCGCCGCGTCGTCGAGCCGGCCGCAAGCCAGGTCCAGGCAGCTGCGGAAGAACGCCGGCTGGGCGGCCTGCGCGGTCTGACCCAGCCGCTCGATCTCTTCCGTGAGGACTCGGGCGGTCCGTTCGGCCGCCTCGAACTGCCCGGTGAACTTGTAGTTCATGCTCAGCAGCATGAGGGGGTACGGCCGTTCGCACGCCTCCACCGAACCCGTCGTCGTGATCCGCACCGCCTCCTGAAGATGGTCGAAGGAGTCGTGAACCTTCCCGTCGACCAGGGCGCACTGCGCGAGCAGCATATGGGCGCCGACCAGCGCGGTGTCGCCGCACTGCGCCGAATCGGCCAGGACGGCTTGCGCGCGCGGCCGTCCGTTCCAGAAGTCCCTGAGTGACAGGAGTCCCACGAAGAGGGCCGATTCGGCGGTTCCGCGGAGCTTTGCGGGCACATCGGGCAGGGCCAGCAGGCTTTCGGCCTCGGCCACCGCAGCGGCCGGCCGGCCGCTCAGCAGCAACGCGTACGCGAGCATGCATCGCAGGCTCAGGGCCGCGCCGGACGGCGCCGCGTCGAGCGCCTCCTGAGCGAGGAGGATCGCCTCCGGTGCCCGTCCCGTGACCGCCAGAGCCCGGACCGCGGTCGCCACACGGTCGAAGCGGCCGGGATCGGCCGGACCGCTGATCTCGAGCGCGCGCATGGACAGGTCGACCGAGGTCTGCGGGGAGAACGCGAACACCTCCCGCGCCGCGCGGTCGAGCCCCCTGAGGGCCTCGACGTCGCCGGGCAGCGCACTCTTGATGAGGTGCGGCGCGGCCGGTACGGCGGAGCCCCGGCCGGCGAGCAACATCTGACCCGCCTCCCGGTGCAGTGCCAACCGGATCGGCGGCGCCAGCGTCTCGATCACGGCGTGTCTCAGCAGCTCGTGCCGGAAGGCCAGGTGGACCTCATCGGCGAGCAGGATGCCTGCCGATATCGCCTCGTCCAACGGCCGCACGAGGTCACCGGCAGGCTTTCCGAGCATCGCGGCCAGGTCGATCACGGTCATCGTGCGGCCCAGGATCGCGGCGACCTGGACCAGCTCGCGAGTCTGCGTGGAAAGCTCGTCTATGCACTCGCGCATGATCGTCTGGACGCACGGCCGCTGCCCCGGCACCACGCGCGCCTGACCGTCGCGCACCTCGATCACGCCTGCGGAGGTCAGCCTGTCCAGCGTCTCCAGGAGCTGGAAAGGGTTCCCCTCGGTCAGGGCCGCCAGCGCGAGCACGTCAGGTCCGGGCGCGACGCCCAGGATGTCCGAGGCGACCTCGGCGACCGCCTGCTCGTCCAACGCCTCCATCACGACGCGGGTCGCGCCGTCGCGCTCCAGTCCGTCGTACAGGCGGTCCAGAGGTGTCACCGAGCCGTTGCCCGAGGTGCGTGACAGCATCCAGACGAGCGGATAGGAGGCCAGATCCCGGACCATCCGCCGGATCGCCAGGAGTGTCAGCTGGTCGGCCCATTGCAGGTCGTCGAGGGTGACCAGGGCCGGCCCGCGTGCGGCACATCTCTCCAGCGGTTCGCTCAAGCGCTTCATCATGGTGAGCCGCATGTCAACGGTTGCCGGGACCGGTGTCGATGGGGCCGCATACATGCCGGTGATCCCCCGCACTGCCGATGTGAGGGGGACGAGCGGCGTGAAATCGAGATCGTCCGCCGCGCCCTGGCCGGCCATGAATCCGCCCCGCGCCGCGGCACGGGCCGCCTCCGCGAGCAGACGGCTCTTCCCCATCCCCGCCCGGCCCTCCACCAGCAGGACGGCACCTCGGCCTGCGCGGGCCTCCTTCAGCACCTGGACGACGAGGTTCCACTCGCGGACACGGCCACGCCACCCCGGCCACGACGTCCAGTCGGAGTCCAGCCTGCCTGCGAGCGCCCAATCGCGTGAACCGGCGTCAGCCATGAACCGACAGTACGACGCAGCTCTGGGAAACGAGCGCACCGCCCCCTCTGACCTGCGTATTCATGCCACCTCACCCGGTTGTGCGATGTGCGGCACATTCCCTGCTCCCACAATGCTCATGCCGTCGTCCCCCCCGGTGCGCCATGACTTCGAGGCGAGGAGGCCGTTTTGCGCGTCTTGACTCTTCCCGACCGTTACATCAAGGTTTTCCTCCGGTCGATACGGCCGCGGATAACGCTCCTGCTCACCGTGCTGCTGGCGCTCTTCATCGTGCCCGCCTACGTGCGGGTGGAGGCCCTGACACGTCAGACGCAGGACGACAGCGCCTGGCGCGACGTCGAGCGGCAGGCGACTCTCACCGCGGCCGCCGTACGGGCCGGACCGGCGCGTATCCCCATCAGGCCGGACATCCCGGGAGTCGATCTCATCCAGGTCGTCGGGCCCGATCACCGCGTCATCATGTCGACACCCACGGCCCGCGGGCTCGCGCCGTTGTCCGACGTGTGGCCATCACTCCTCACTCCCGAGCGCGATGTCCAGGCCTCGGCTCCCCAGGGGCGCCTCTACCTCTCAGCGGTGCGGCTCAGCTCATCCCCCGACTCGGCCGTCGTCTACGCGGCACGGCGCGCCCCGGACGCCATCTCCGCGAGGAGACTTTGGCTGCTGGTCCTCGAGGTGGCGGTCTTCATCACGCTGGCCGCCTGCATCACCTGGAGGATCGCCGATCGGCTCCTCAGCCCGGTCGGCTGCATCCGCGCCACACTGTGCAGCATCAACAGCCACAACCTCAGCAGCCGCGTACCGGTGCCACCCGGCAACGATGAGATCGTTCGGCTCGCGTGGACGATCAACGGCACCCTCGATCGCCTTGAGAAGGCGAACGAGTGTTCCAAACTGGCTCTCACCCATCTGAGCAGGTTCACCAGCGACGCCTCTCACGAACTGCGCACCCCCCTCGCAGGGCTCCGCGTCCTGCTTGAGGAGGCGCAGCTGCATCCATGCGACACCGAGCTTCCCCAGCTCCTTGACGAGGCGTTGCGCGATGTCGACAGGCTGCAGACAATCATCGGCGACCTGCTCCTCCTGTCAGGCCTGGATGCGGGAATCCCTGCAGATAGGGATTTGATAGACCTGTCCCAGCTGGTCAAGGAGGAGGTCGGCCAGCGCATGGACCTGGTTCCCGTTCTGCTCCGGCTCGAGACCGGAACGACCGTCAGAGCCTGCCGGATCCAGATGGCCCGCGTGTTGACCAATCTGCTGGACAACGCCCAGCGGCACGCGAAGCATGTCGTGCAGGTCGAAGTCCACCGCCGCGACGCCACGGCCGAGCTGACCGTCTCCGACGACGGGGTGGGGGTCTCATTGGCGGACAGGGAGCGCATCTTCGAACGGTTCACCAGGCTGGATGCCGCTCGCTGCCGGGATCAGGGTGGCAGCGGCCTCGGGCTCGCCATCGCACGCGACATCGCGCTCGCCCACCGGGGCACCCTGACGGCCGGCTGTTCACCAATGGGCGGCGCGCGATTCGTCCTGCGCATCCCCTTTTCCGGATCCACCCCTTCGGTGATTGCCGGCTGACGGCGGGCGTCGGAGATCAGGCATTCGAGGCCCCCACCGTGAGCTCCTCGATGCTCAGCCCGGCGCCATGCCCGATCCACCACGGGTCCCGGTCGTCCCCGTACGGCTCGACCAGCTTCTCCACCCGGTAGACCCGATCTCACGTCAGGCATGCACTGCTGTCTATATCCCAAATCGAATCGATTCGACGAGCCGATTCGACTGAACAGAGGCCTGGTTCTTCCCATGAGCTGATGGGAAGAGACTCGAGGTGGCCCAGAATGCCGACCCAGGCGTGCGCCGCACGACACATCCTCGTTACAGAATCCAGTACCGCGGCGTGCCATGAACCGATCGGCCTCCGATGGTCGCGGACCGGCGGAGGCGGATGGGGAGCGGGCGAACATCAGGGAGATCGCCGGCAGCCCACACCGACACCTACTGGACGCCCCGCCGATCTCCCTTCGTGGCGCCACAGGACCGGCGAAACCCCGCGCCCGACCTCGGCTCCTCCCCCGTCGAGTCCTCCTCGAACAACAGCACCCGGCCCCTGGGACCTGCGCGGATTCCGGGTCCACGGCGTCGGATGACGGCTGCATGGCGAAGGCGAATCGCGGACATTTCCAGCTCTTGACCATCCCGCCGACACGCGCTTATGGTCTAGTCGAATCGATTCGGCGAATCGATTCGACAGACGCACCCCCGACGGGAAGGGCGCATGGTCACATCCTTGTCTCGGCGGGCACGCAGGATCGTGCCGCACGCCGTTCCCGCCTCCGCACTCGCGCTGACCGCGACCCCGTGGCCGCGATGCGGGTCGGCCCGTCCGCGAAAGAAGGAAGAATGTCAGCTCATCCGAAACGCTCAGTCACAGTCAGGCGTCCCGACGGTACAGTTGCGGCCCCCGGTCAGGGCCGGGGCCTGAACGGCAGAAAGGGACTCGCAGCCCTCGGGGCACTGTTCACTACCGCTGCCTTGCTGGTCATCGGCCAGCACCCAGCCGCGGCAGACCCGAACGTCAGCTCTTCCAGCGTGAAAGAGCTGAACGTCGATCTGTCCGCGAAGACGAAGCGGTCCGAAGGGGTGGGTCTTGGCATTCTCTATGGCATCACGCAGGACGGGTTACAACCGTCCGACGAATACCTCGCCCCGCTGAATATCAATGCCTTCCGCAGCGGCGGCTGGTATGCGGGCGGCTGGATCAAGGACAAGTACACCTTCGGACCGGGCACCCAAGGCAACATCGACGCGGTCATCGCCGAGGCGAAGCGTCTACAGCGCCCGCCCCGTCAGAAGGTCGAGTACCAGGTCCTGCTCAGCGATGTGTTCGGTTCGACCGGCGGGGCTCCGGCGAACACGCTGTGGCCGTGCACCGACGGCGACTGCAGCAACTGGATCACGTTCATCGACGCGACGGTGACCAAGCTCCAGGCTTCCGGCCAGAAGTTCACCTACGAGATCTGGAACGAGCCCGACCTCAGCATCTTCTGGAGACCGGGCGTCAACACGGAACAGTACTTCCAGATGTGGGACAGCGCCTACCGCGAGATCCGGCGCATCGCCCCGGCCGCGACAATCGCCGGCCCGTCGTTCGCCTACACCCCTGAGCGACGACCCGATGAATGGCAGGCATTCCTGGCCCACGTCAAGGCCGCGAACACCGTCCCGGACGAGATCACCAACCACGACGAGGGGACCGTGGACGACCCGGTCACCGTCGGCAAGTCCCTGTCGGACGCACTCGACGCCAACGGGATCGCCCAACGGCCCCTCTCGGCCAACGAGTACCAGCCCGCGGATCGGCAGACCGCCGGAGATACCGCCTGGTACAACGCCCGACTGGCTCAGTCGAACTATGCCAACGCCATGCGCGGAAACTGGAGTTGCTGCGTCATCCCGAACCTGACCGGGCTGCTCACCAAGACCCCGAGCGGATGGGCGCCCAACGGGAACTGGTGGGCGATGCGAACCTACGCCGACCTGACCGGGACGCTGGTCTCCACCTCCGAGCAAGTCGGGTCGACCGCGATTTCCGCGTCCGAGGACCCCGCGAAGAAGCGCGCTGTGGCGCTGCTCGGTGACATTCAGGGCGCGTACGTCGGGCCGATGGCCGTGACGTTCAAGGGGCTGTCCTCGACGCCGTGGCTGGTCCGCGACGGTCTCGTGCACGCCACCGTCTACAGGATCCCTGAGCAGGCACCCCTGTACACGCGCCAGGCTGTCTTCAGCCAGGACGTCAAGGTCGAGAACGATGCCATCACCGTGCCGTTCGACTTCAAGTCGCAGCACGACGCCTACGGCGTCTATTTGTCCTGGACCGAACCACAGGAGATCTCTCTCGACGCCCCGACCGCCGTGCATGCTGGGAGCACCTACACGGTCCCGGTAACGTTCACCAACGGCGGTGGGGAGATTGATCGCGACGTCCGAACGAGTCTCGCCGCCTACACCCCGGACGGCGAGCCGGCCCCCGGAATCACCATCACCTGCGCGGACGGTCACGCGCCGGCCTGCCCAGGCGTGCCCAAGCTGGCCTCCGGTCAGAGCGCTGTTGTGCGATACACGATGACGACCTCTGCCGATCTGCCCAAAGGCAACTACCGGTTCACGGCGGTCGCTACGACGAAGGCACGAGGGCAGGACATCTCCGTGAAGAACTCTGTCGACGCGTTGCTGCACTGTGAGGTCGGGGACGTCTGCGAGGCTGAGGATGGAGCTATGTCCGGCGGAGCATGCCTGGCCACGGACCACCCCGGGTATACGGGATCGGGCTTCGTCGCATGCTTCACCACACGGGGGCCGAGCGTGACTCAGCAGATCGTCGCCCAGGATGCGGGCACCTACTCACTGGACCTCCGCTACTCGGCCGGCCCTGACGGTCCGGCCGGCACCCGGAGCGCATCGGTGTCGGTGAACGGCGGAGCTTCTCAGCGAATCTCACTTCCGCTCACCGGGAGCTGGAACACCTGGGCCGACGCGACCATTCCGGTGCAGTTGGTGGCGGGTATCAACACGATCAGCGTCAGCTACGGTTCCGGTGACGCCGGGTGGTTCAACCTCGACCACCTGGTAGCCGCCAAGTAGCGCAAGGACCGCATTCCCGGTCGTAAGTTCAGGCAGCCCCATCCGGCAACCGGCTACATCGGTGGCGGATGGGGCTGCTGCTTTGACGCTGCGGATACGAGCAGGCTCACACACTGCACCGCCGGGAGCGTGGCTACGTCCTTGGTCAGGCCGGCGAGTTGGTCCAGTGCATCCGCCTCTCACCGTCCTCTGCTCCGCGGAAGCCAGCCCAGAACCGGCATCAACCAACTATGCCGAGGCCCTGCCCAACGCGATGCGTAAACCTGCATCGCAGGACGCTTTGGCTATTCGCCGTACTTCTTGGCGTAAAGCACGATGAGCGTGTCCGTCGAGACCTTCCGGCCAGCGGCGGGCTTCTGCCGCGTCACCACCCAGTTGCGGTCGAAGACCTGGAACCTGCCACGGCCGGTGGCGTCCTTGTCGTCGAGGAGATAGAACCCCGCCGCCTGAAGCCTGTCCTGGGCGGCCTGAAGATTCATGCCGACGACGTCGGGGAGGGTCTCCTTCTGCGCGACCACGGGCTTGCGTGCCGACGTCGTCGGCGTCTCGTCTTCCACGGATACGGCAGGTGAAGCCGATTCGGTCACGGTGACCGCGGGAGCGGGCTCGGTGGCCGTGACCGTCACCACGGGCGCGGCACTGCCCCCGGCCGTACCGCACGCGGCGAGAGTGACGAGCGCAGCGACGGGGAGAAGATATGCGGCTTTCACGGGGGCTGCTCCTTGCGAAGTGAACGGTAACCGTTGGATGGACGGCCGTTTCACCCCATGAGTTGCCCTCATCACGAAAACTTTGCCCGCCCAAGGAGTTTTGGTTAGAACTCCAGCGCCGCGATTCCGCACGCAGACCCGGCGACCATTACCGCCGTAGGCGTGCGAGCCAATCCGCGATGACGACGAAATCACTGCCCGTGAGGCCACGGCGAGGATCCACCCGATGAAGGTGGGCCTGGGCGTCATGGTGCGCTGACACCCAGGCACGATCAGCATCGGTGATCTCGTCGTCGATCCAGACGAACGAGCGTCCCGCCGCCCACTCGACCAGGCCGCGAGTCTTCCTGTGCAACGGCCCCTGATCGTCCTCCGAATCCGGCCAGTCCACCACCGGCAACTCCGGCAGGCCGAGCAGCGGACAGATCACGTCGTTCGCGTCGGCCATCCAGGTCGTCGCCCACACGAGATCGCATGGCAAAGCCGCGAGCCTGGGCCCGTGCCGGGGGTCGATTCTGGCCAGCAGTGGATTCCCCCCTTCAGGCACCGGCATCCGTGAGGTGGCGACTTCACCCTTCAATGCCGGCGCGCGATGACGGTGACCGCGGCATCGCCCCCTCTGTGTAGGCTGCGACCTGGTCGAAGGCCGGCCTCGCGCCGCCGCCCGCTCCAACAGGTTCGTGGCGACGATTTCGGCTCCATTCGCATACGGCATCCGGTGATGCCGTTGTGAGCACGGCAGCTTGTCGGACCCCTCCATCGCGCCCTTGCAAGGCCGTGGCCGGCACCGTGGTCCACGGTTGTGGCCGCCCACGTGACGTCGTCGACCAGCGAGTTCACGTCAGGGTACGTGTCGAGCAGCGTGTCGATGCCATCACGCCACTCGTTGATTCGGTACGCCGCAGGCCTGCTTGTCCGCTTGGGCGGCTGCAGGCGAAGACTTTCGTGGCGTCCCGTCACGAACCCGAGTGGCTGCGCTGTCTTGCTGACTGACACGACAGAAAGGCAACACTATGAACAGGCACGTTCTGGAAGCAGCGGCGCAGGAATTCGCCGAAGCCGCCGCCAAACCCCCCTTCCTGTACGAGCTCGGGCCCGATCGCGCCCGTAAGGTGCTCGACGACATCCAGGCCGCTCCGATCGACAAGCCCGACGTCCAGGAAAAGTGGATCACCGTCCCCGCCGAGGCCGGCGAGGTTCGGGTCCGCATCGTCAAGCCGGTCGGCGCCGAAGATCAACTGCCGGCCATCCTGTACGTCCACGGCGGTGGCTGGATCCTCGGCGACGCCGGCACCCATGACCGGCTCGTCCGGGAGCTGGCCGTCGGCGTGAACGCCGCGGTCGTATTCGTCGAGTACGACCGCTCGCCCGAGGCCCGCTACCCGGTCGCGATCGAGCAGGCGTACGCCACCGCGCAGTGGATCAGCACGCACGGCGCCGCCGAGGGCCTCGACGGCTCTCGCCTCGCCGTCGCCGGGGACTCCGTCGGCGGGAACATGACCGCGGTCCTGGCCATCCTGGCCAAGCAGCGCGGCGACGTCACGTTCGTACACCAGTCGCTGTACTACCCGGTCACCGACGCGGGCCAGGACACCGACAGCTACCGCGAATTCGCCGACGGGCCGCACCTCACGGCCAAGGCCATGGCGTGGTTCTGGGACGCCTACCTGCCCGAGAAGGACAAACGCGAACAGATCACCGCGTCGCCGCTGCGGGCGACGGTCGAGGAACTCGCCGGACTACCCGAGACCTTCCTCATCGTGGACGAGAACGACGTGCTGCGCGACGAGGGCGAGGCCTACGGACGCAAGCTCACCGAGGCCGGCGTTCGCACTACGACCGTCCGCTACAACGGCACCCTCCACGACTTCATGATGCTCAACCCCCTGCGCGGGACCGCCGCCACGACCGGCGCCATCGAGCAGGCGATCCACGTCCTCCGCACGGCCCTCGGCCGCCACTGATCAGGGAGGCAGAATCATGGCCCAGCAGAACCCGACCGTCGTTCTCGTGCACGGCGCCTTCGCCGAATCCGCCAGCTGGAACGGCGTCGTCGAGCGACTGCAGGCGAACGCCGTACCCGTGATCGCCGTCGCCAATCCGCTACGCAGCCTGCCGGGCGACGCCGCCTATGTACGCGATGTGCTCGCCGGTATCGACACCCCCGTGGTCCTCGTCGGGCACTCCTACGGCGGCATGGTGATCACCGAAGCCGCCGGCGGCGACAAGGTGGCCGGCCTCGTCTACGTCTGCGCGTTCGCGCCCGAGCAGGGTGAGTCCGCCTTCGCGCTGTCGACCAAGTTCCCCGGGAGCACCCTCGGCGACGCCCTTACCGCTTACCCGGTCACGACCGGCGGCAACGAGTTCGCCATCCGGGCGGACGCCTTCCACCATCAGTTCGCTGCCGACGTACCCGCCGGCCGGGCCGCCGTGATGAGCGCGACCCAGCGCCCGGTCACGGAGATCGCCCTCGCCGCGGGGCTGCCGACGGACGCCCCGGCATGGAGATCCATCCCGTCGTGGTTCGTCTTCGGCGACAAGGACCTCAACATCCCGGTCGCCCTGCACCGCTTCATGGCGGACCGGGCCGGCGCCAAGGGGATACGCGAGGTCCCCGGCGCATCCCACGCGCTCAGCGTTTCCCAGCCTGACGTCGTAACCGCGTCGATCCTCGACGCCGTGCGCGCGGTCGAGGCGTAGCCGGTCCAGTGGTGAGATCCCCGGCAGCGCCACCGGGGACCTCACCCAACAGCCCCCGTGCCCACGACTGACCGGGGACCAGCCCCGTCAGCGGCACAGCCGCTCTCACCATCCCGGCCCACGGTCTTCCGGCCGGCGGTGCCTCACTTTCGGTCAGGCCCACTACCTCGGGAAACGTAACATAACCGAATTACGGACAGGCTTGACGGGCGTTATGCCACCTCTTTATGGTCTATGGACCGAACCATATACCTTTGGAGGTGACATGGTCAGCGGGGAAGCTCTCGACAGCGCTGTCGATGCCTTGGCGGAGGAAGCCTTCGCTTTCCTCGAGCGCCTCGTCGCGGCGCCCAGCACGGTGGGCCACGAGGCCGAGGTCTGTGACGTATTCGGGGCGGAGCTCGCCGCGACCGGTTTCGACGTGGAGTTCCTGCCGATCCCGGAGGAGATCGTCTCGGACCCGCTCGCCGGCGTCGGTCAGACGTCCTATGCCGGGCGGGCCAACGTCCTGGGAAGGCGGGGCCGTGGAGACGGCCCGTCCCTTCTTCTGAACGGCCATCTGGACGTGGTGCCGGCCGACTCACCCGAGTTCTGGAGCAGCCCCCCGTTCCAGCCGACCCGGCGGGACGGCCGGCTGTACGGCCGTGGCGCGGGCGACATGAAGTGCGGTTTCGCGATGGGTGTGCTCGCCGTACGGGCCCTCGACGAGGTGGCGCCGGGGTTCGACACCGGTCGGCTGATGTTCCTGGGTGCCATCGAAGAGGAGTGCACAGGCAACGGCACGCTGTCGGCGTCGCGGGCGGGGGTGCTCGCCGACGCCGCCGTCGTACTCGAACCCACCGACCTCGGCATCCTCGCCGGAGGGGTCGGCGTGATCTGGCTCGACGTGCGCGTCGTCGGCCGGTCCGCGCACGCCGAGTCCGCCCACATGGCCGTCAATCCGGTGGATCTGTGCGGCGTCCTTACCCAGGGTCTGCGGAAATGGTGCGAACAGCTCCCGCAGGAGGTGCCCGACGAGGCCTTCGCCGAGCTGGCCAGCCCGTACAACCTCAATGTCGGGGGCATCTCCGCCGGTGACTGGCACTCCAGTGTGCCGACCGACGCCGTGCTGAGGCTTCGTGTCGGTTTCCCGCGGTCATGGTCCCCAGGCGAGGCCGAGCAGCGGATCAGAGCCGCCATCGAAGACATCGTGGCCCGTGACGGCCGGTTCCCGTCCGAGCCTGTCGTCACGGCCGCGGGGTTCCGGGCGGCCGGGTATGCCCTCGCGGACGGGCATCCGCTGAGCGCCGCCATGGCCAGGGCCCATCGCGAAGTGCACGGCGCCGACCCGCGCAGGTTCGTCACGGGCGCCACCACGGACGCCCGGTTCTACGTCAACGACTTCGACGTCCCCGCCCTCTGCTACGGCCCGCAGGTCTACGACATGCACGGGATCGACGAGAGCGTCGAGCTGAGCAGCATCGTCGACGGAGCAAAGGTGCTGGCGCGCTTCCTCCACCACTGGTTCGAGCGGCAGCACCGCGGATGAGCGAGATCTTCGAGGCTCCGCTGCTGAACGAGCTGCAGCGTGACAGCACCGACCCGCTGGCCGGGCCGATCGTGGTGCGCAACGCGCCGGAACAGATCGTGGAGCGTCTCGTCACCGCCGTCGCCCTCGGGGTGTACGTGCCCGGCCAGGCGCTTCCGCCCGAGCGCGAGCTCGCGTCGTTGCTCGGCGTCTCCAGGGCGACCGTGCGTGAGGCGCTGCGCCGCATGACCGACAGCGGCTACATCGAGCAACGCCGCGGCCGCAACGGCGGCTCGTTCGTGCTGGAGGACTGGCGGCCGTCATCGGCCGACCTCATCCGACGGCACCTGCTGCCCAACTGGACCCGCTTCGAGGCGTTGTTCGACACCCGCCAACTCCTGGAGCCGGTGATCGCCGCGACGGCGGCCCTCCGCCGCAACGACGACGACGTGGCGGCCCTCTCGCAGGCCCTCGACGACTACCACGCGGCCACCGACCGCGAGGAGTCCCGCGTCGCCGACGAGCGCGTGCACCGGGCGGTCGCGGAGTCGACGCACAACCCTGTCCTGGTCGGGCTGAGCGCTCAGATCCGTACGAGGATCAGTCTTGACCTGGGCGCCGAGCCGTACACGCCGGAGATCCGCCGGGTCGCCGCGGTGCAGCACGGACTCCTGGCCGACGCCGTGATCGACCAGGACTCCGAACGCGCCTCGGCGATCGCCCTCGAGCACTTCGGCCTGACCGAGAAACTGGTTCGCGACCTGGTGGCGCGAGTCCGGGACCTGGCGATCCTGGAGACCGACGAATGAACCCGCGCCTGCTTTTCGTGCTCCGACGGCTCGGGCTCACCATCCCGGTGCTGTTCGTGATGAGCGTCGTCATCTTCCTGATCATCCGGCTGGTTCCCGGCGACCCGGTCCGGACCATGCTGGGTTTCCGCGCCACCCCGGAGTCGGTAGCGCAGGTGCGGGCCCAGCTTCACCTCGACGACCCGTTGTGGACGCAGTACCGCGACTGGGTCGCCGGTGTCCTGCACGGCGATTTCGGCCAGGACTTCGTGAGTAAGGCGCCGCTCAGCGAACTGCTCGCGCAGCGCGTCCCCGTCACCTTGGAGATCACGCTGCTGTCGATGCTTCTCGCCGTCGCCGTCGGCGTGCCGCTCGGCGTCCGCGCGGCGGTCGGCGGCCGGTGGGTGCGCCGCCTGACCGAGGGCTTCGTGGTCTTCGGGATCAGCGTCCCCGACTTCTGGCTCGGCATCATGCTCGTGCTGGTGTGCGCCGGCACGATGATGTGGCTGCCGCCGTCGGGATACGTGCCCTTCATGGAAGATCCCGGCGGCAACCTCACGTACATGATCCTTCCGGTGCTCACGCTGGCCGTCGCCGAGGCGGCGTACATCATCCGGACGACCCGCGGCGCGATGCTGGGGGTGATAGGACGGCCCTTCATCGTCTATCTGAGGGCGAAGGGCACCAAGGAACGCTCCATCGTTTACCGTCACGCCCTCCGTAACGCGGCGACGCCCATCGCCACGGTCATCGGCATCCAGTTCGGTGTCCTGCTGGGCGGCGCGATCGTCGTGGAGACGCTCTTCGCGCTCCCGGGAGTCGGCCGGCTGATCGTCACGGCCATCAACCAGCGCAACTACCCGGTGGTCCAGGCCGGGCTGTTTGTGGTGGCGACGCTGTTCATCCTGGTCAGCCTCATCACCGACCTGGTGGTGGGCTTCATCGACCCGCAGGTGTCCGACAGGGGAGACTCATGACGGCCAAGAGCATCCCGGCAGGGGTGACCGCCGTGGTCAGGGCGTTCTTCTGGCTGCCGCGCTCCGCGCGGGCCGGCGTGCTCATCCTCGTGGTGCTGGTGATCGTCACCCTCCTCGCGCCCTTGATCGCGCCGCACGATCCCAACGCCATCGATCCCACACGCGTGCTCGCCGGGCCTGACCTGGGGCACCCCTTCGGAGCCGACGCGCTCGGCCGGGACGTGTTCAGCCGCACGGTGTACGCCTTGCGGACCAGCCTGGCGATCGTCTTCGCGTCCGTGGCCGTCGCCTCCCTTGCGGCCCTCCCCCTGGGCACGGCCGCCGGCTACTTCGGCGGATGGGTCGACCAGGTCATCTCGCGCCCGCTCGACATGCTTCTCGTCCTTCCCGCGCTCCTCCTCGCGATCACCCTCATCGCGATCGTGGGGCCCGGGAGCATCGTGGCGGCGCTGGCCATCGCGCTGATCTACCTGCCGATTCTGGCGCGGGTGCAGCGTGCGGCGTCGCTCGTGGTCGCGCATGCGGGTTTCGTCGAAGGCGGCCGGGCCCGCGGCTGGTCGTCGTTCGCCGTACTGCGGCGTCACGTCGTGCCGAACGCGCTGGGCCCACTGCTCGTGCAGGCGGCGATCCTGGCAGGGTTCGCGGTCCAGATCGAGGCGTCGCTGAGCTTCCTTGGCCTTGGCACACAGCCGCCCACCCCGTCGCTCGGGCTCATGCTCTCCGAAGGCCGCGACGTGCTCACGCAGGCGCCCTGGGTCGAGATCTTCCCCGGGCTGACCATCGCCGTCATCGTCCTCGCCTTCAATCTGCTCGGTGACGGGCTGCGTCACCGCCTCGACCCGCAGGGGATGGTCTCGTGACCCGCGCCATGCTTCAGATCGACGACGTGCGGGTGCGCATCCCGGTGAAGGGAGGTCGCTGGGTGGAGGCCGTCGGCGGGGTCACACTGGCCGTCGGCTCCGGTGAGATCGTCGGCCTGGTGGGGGAATCGGGCTGCGGGAAGTCCACGCTCGGCGGAGCTGTCATGGGCCTGCTGCCCAGCGGGTCACAACTGTCCGGCCAGGTGCTGCTGGACGGCCGGGATCTGCGCGGTCTCACCGACGAGGAGTATCGCCAGGTACGCGGCAACGACATCGCCCTGGTCAGTCAGGACCCCTCGGCCAGCCTCGACCCGACATTCGCGGTGGGGGCCCAGGTCGCCGAGGCCATCCGCAACCATCGCGACATCAGCTGGCGCGCGGCGCGCGAGCAGGCCGTCGAGTTGCTGCGCGCCGTGGGCATCCCGGATCCCGCCGCCAGATACTCCGACCCGCCCCACCGGTTCTCCGGCGGTATGAAGCAGCGCGTGGTGATCGCAGCGGCTCTCGCCAACGATCCCTCGGTGCTCATCGCCGATGAACCGACCACCGCCCTCGACGTGACCATCCAGGCCCAGATCCTGCACCTGCTACGCGACCTCACCGTCCGCACGGGCACCGGAGTGCTGCTGATCACACACGACCTCGGCGTCGTCGCCCAGGTCTGCGACCGCATCGCCGTGATGTATGCCGGACAGGTCGTGGAGCAGGGGACGGTCCGCGACGTCTTCGCCGACCCGCTGCACCCGTACACCCGGGCGCTGCTCGACTCGCAGCCGGCCGCCCACCACCGATCCGGAGATCTTCCCGTCATCCTCGGCCAGGTGCCCGATCTCACTGATCCGCCCGCCGGTTGCCGGTTCGCGGCGCGCTGCGCCCGGGTCCACGACCGCTGCACCGCCGCCCCGCCGGTGGTGGAGACGCAGGGCGGGGGCCGAGTCGCCTGCTGGCTGCACGACGCTCTCCCACCTGTGGCCCAGGAGGTCTCATGACGGCACTACTCGACGTACGCGGACTCGTCGTCACCTTCCCCGCTCCCGGGTCGGGCCTACGGCGCAAACGCGTGCACGCGCTGTCCGGCGTCGACCTGACCCTGGGACGCGGCCACACCCACGGGCTGGTCGGCGAGTCGGGCAGCGGGAAGAGTACGCTGGCCCGCTGCGTTCTCGGCCTGCAGCGGCCGGACGACGGCTCGGTGCTCTTCGACGGCACGGAGATCGTCGGATTGCGGGGCAGCGCGCTTCGCGACATTCGCCGGCGCATCCAGCCGGTCTTCCAGGATCCGCTCGGCAGCCTGGACCCCCGGTGGACGGTCGGCCGCAGCGTGCGCGAGTCGCTGGACGCCTACGGCGTCGGGTCGCCGCCCGACCGGGAGCGCCGGGTCCGCGAACTACTCGACCTGGTGGGGTTGTCGCCCGACCACGCGGACCGGCACCCCGTGCAGCTGTCCGGCGGCCAGCGGCAGCGGGTGGGGATCGCCGCGGCGCTGGCCAGCGGCCCCGACCTCATCGTGGCCGACGAACCGGTCAGTGCCCTCGACGTCAGCGTGCAGGCCCAGATCCTCAATCTGATGGCGCGGTTGCAGCGCGACCTCGGGGTGGCCTTCCTGTTCGTCAGCCACGACCTCAGCGTCGTCGAGCACGTCAGCGATGAAGTCAGCGTGATGTATCTCGGGAAGATCGTCGAGACCGCGGATCGGGCCGATCTGTTCGCCAACCCGGTACACCCGTACACCCGGGCGCTGCTGGACGCCGTCCCGATTCCCGAGCCGGACGCGCGGCTCGTCCACGTCCCGCTGTCCGGCGACATTCCCAGCCCGATCGACCCGCCGTCGGGGTGCCGGTTCCATCCCCGCTGCCCGCTACGAGTGGACTCGTGCTCGCGGGAACGTCCCGCCCTCACACCCGTCGGGACACTCAACAGCGCCGACCACACCCCCCACCTCGTCGCCTGCCCCGTCGTGCTGCCGGCCCGGCCGTAGCACGACCCGACTCCACTACAGAACTGATTTCGGAGGTCCCATGTCGACCGCTTTCGTCAATGGCATCACGATCAATTACGAGCTCGAAGGCGAGGGGCCCGAAACGGTCGTCCTCGTCAACGGCCTCGCCGACGACCTGGAGACCTGGGAGGCCCAGGTGCCGGCGCTGCTGGACGCGGGGCTGCGGGTCCTGCGCTTCGACAACCGTGGTATCGGCGCGTCGGACAAGCCGGCCGGGCCGTACACTTCCCGGCTGCTCGCCGATGACGCGAAGGCGCTCGTCGACCACCTGGGGCTGACCGGCATCCACCTGGCGGGCGTCTCCATGGGAGGCATGATCGCCCAGGAGTACGCCCTGGCCTACCCCGACGATCTGAAGTCCCTGACGCTCGCCTGCACCTATGCCGCGCCTGGACCGTTCTGCTCCCGCATGTTCGCGCTCTGGGCCGACATGGCCAGGGAGATGGGTGTCCCCACGGTGATGCGGGACGTCGGGCTGTGGGCCTTCACCGTGCCGTTCTTCGAGGAGCGGCCGGAGGAGGCCGCGGAGTTCGACGCCGCCATGGCGGAGATGACCATGACCGTCGAGGCGTACCTGTCCCAGCTCAACGTCATCCAGACCCACGACACCACCGAGCGGCTGGCGCAGCTCACCGCTCCGACGCTTGTGCTCGCGGGAGAGGAGGACATCCTCATCCCGGTCCGGCTCTCGCGGCGTCTGCACGAAGCCGTGCCGGGGGCGCGGTGGGCCACCGTTCCCGGCGGCCATGCCTGCCTGTGGGAGACCCCCGAGCCGTTCAACACCACCCTTATCGACTTCGTCCGCGCCCACTCCGGCTGACCAGGAGAAAGTCATGACATTCAATTCCGGCCCTGACTTTTCGCGGCGCTCCTTCCTGCAGCGCGCGGGCCTTCTCGGGTTCAGCGTGGTCGGCGTCGGCGCAGCAGGCTCGCTGCTGTCGGCCTGCGGTCCCACCAACTCCACGGCTGCCGCGGGCGGAGCCGCCGCCGCGTTGAAGCCGGGTGGCGTGCTGAAGGCCGCCCTCACCGGCGAGCCGGACAGCCTCGACCCCGCGGTGTCGTCGGTCTACACCGGCGCTCAGGTCTACGACGGCATCTTCAGCAAGCTTGTCGACCTCGGGCCCGACGGCTCCGTCGTCCCGCGGCTGGCCACCAAATGGACCGCCCAGGACGACAAGACGTGGGTCTTCGACCTCGCCGACAACGTCTACTTCCACAACGGTGAGAAGTTCAGCGCGGCCGACGTGAAGTACACCTTCGAGCGGATCCTCGACCCGAAGACCGCGAGCGCGTACGCCCCGCTGTACACACCGATCGACTCGATCGAGGTGGTCTCCCCCACACAGGTGATCTTCCATCTGAAGTCGTCGTTCGGGCCGTTCCTGACGAACCTGGCCAACAACGGCGAGATCGTCAACCAGAAGGCGATCGAGTCGAAAGACCCGGCCCGCAACCCGGTCGGCACCGGACCGTTCCAGTTCGTCGAGTGGGTCCAGGGCGACCACATCACGCTGAAGAAGTGGGACAAGTACTTCCGCTCCGGTCGTCCGTACTTCGACGAGGTCGACTTCCGGTTCCTGCTGGTGGATCAGAGCCGCGTGGACGCCTTGTCCGCCGGGGAGATCAACTGGGCCGACGCCGTTCCGCTGCAGCAGCTGCCCACCCTGAGCAAGGACCCGCGCTTCACCTACAAGACCAGCCCCGTGGCCGGCATCCCGGACTTCCTCGCGATGAACGTGGCCAAGGCGCCGTTCGACAAGAAGGAAGTGCGTCAGGCCATCGCCTGGGCCATCGACCGCAAGGTGATCAAGGACATCGCCTACTTCGGGTCGGGCGAGGTCGGCGTGCAGGAGGTGCCCAGCGGATCTCCGTGGTACGACGGCGTCGACCCATTCGCCGCCGGGCCGAACCTCGACAAGGCCAAGCAGCTCCTCGCCGCTGCCGGATACCCCAACGGGCTGACGATTCACTACCTCGGCCTGCCGCAGTATCCGGAGCTGCTGAAGACCGGCGAGATCGTCGCCGAGGCGCTGAAGAAGATCGGCATCACGATGCAGATCGAGCAGGTCGACGTGTCCGTGTGGTTCGACAGGTACTCCAAGGGCGACTACGAGATCACCAGCGCCTACCAGGAGCGCACCATCGACCCGGACAACTTCTACTCGCTCGTAACGAGGACGGGGGGCTCCATCAACTCGATGAAGTACTCCAACCCGGCCCTCGACAAGCTCATCGACCAGGCCGCATCCTCCACAGACATGGCCGAGCGCAAGAAGCTGTACACCCAGGTCCGCGCGATCGTCCAGGACGACTGCCCGCTGATCTTCACGCACTACGAGACGCTCAACTACCTCATGCAGAAGAACGTGAGCGGCTCCGTCGTGAACCCCACGCTGGAACTCAACCTGGAGGACGTGGCCTTCACCGGATGACGTGCGCCCAGGTGATGCCGGCGTTCACAGCCTGACGGTCGAGTTCGAGGCCGTTGGCGAAGCCGTGCAGGTGACGAAGGTTGGTGGACGGCGGCGATGACGTCGTGGTGCGTCTGCTGCCCCGGACGCTCCATGAAGGCGGCGAGTTCGCTCGGGCCGACGAAGACGCCGTCGATGCCGGGGGTCGCCGCGATCGCCTCCGCGGCTGCGGCGCCCTCGGCCGTCTCGATCTGCGCCAACACCGGAGCGACGGCTCGTGATCGCCGACGGCATCGCGCGGGCCCGTGATGACCGCCGGCGGCGCCTGCCGCCGCGCTGGTTGTCCGGGGTGGGACGACATCGAGGACCGGGATGTCGGTGGTCTGCGTACTTCAACCACGGTCGTTCCCGATGCCGGCGATGTTTTAGACGAAGGTGAACAGCCGGTCGGCTTCGAAGCGCGAAACCGGGCCGTTGTACACCTTCGTAAGGTCGGGGTAGCCGAGGGCCAGCAGCACTGTCGTGGTGTGTCCGGTTTCACGGATCTTGAACGCCGCGTCGACACTGATCGGGTCGAACCCTTCGAGCGGCGTGGCCTCGACGCCGAGCTCGGCGGCCGCCATCATGGTCATGCCCAGCACCAGGTAGGTCTGTTTTTCCATCCAGTGGTTCAGGTCCTTGTAGCGGTAAATGCGCAGGTTGAGGAAGTCGCGGGTCATTGACTGCCACAGCGCGTTCTTCGCCTGGTCCGGGAACCGGCCGTCGGTGGTCTCCTTGTCGAACACCTCCTCGATGTGGCTCTCGGGCAGATCTGCTCGGGTGGTGAGGATGATCGTGTGCGACGAGTTCAGGATCTTCCCGCCGTTGTCTTGGAATCGTTCGCCCAGGTTGGCCGCGAGGCGCTCTTTGGCTTCGGTCGTGGCGAGTACGTAGAAGTGGTTGGGCTGGATGTTCGTCGATGTCGGCGCGGAGCGCAGAAACTCCAACAGGTGTTGCAGGGTTTCTGCCGGGATGGTCTTGCTGGGATCGAAAGCCCTGGTGAGGTGCTTGCTCATGAGCTTGTCGAGATCCATGTCAACCTGCCTTCTTCTTGCGATCACTAGTGAGGAGCGGTGGTTCGTAGGTTTGGGGCTAGTTCTTGCCGCGGGCAAGAACTCCACTGATGCGCTCGAAGCTGATGCCTGTCGTCGCCGAGCCGAGATCGCCCGCGACGAGCGCCTTGATCGCCTGTTCGAGTGCCCCCGTCGCGTGCATGTAGAGCAACGGACCCAAGCTGATGCGTTTGACCCCGGCCTTCTGCAGTTCAGCGACGGTCAGCACCTTGTCCGCCGGTGACACGAGGACGTTGACCGGTGTCGGCGCGACCGCGGTGACGATCGCGTCAAGTGCGTCGAGGTCGGGTGGGTACGGCGCGTAGACCACATCCGAGCCGACCTCGGCGAAGGCCGTCAGACGCCGGATGGTGTCGTCGAGATCGGGCCGCCCCTGGATGAAGTTGTCGGTGCGGCCGGTGACAACGATGCGTCCCTTGGCTGCCTCGACGGCGCTACGCACGCGATTGACTGCGTCGTCGAAGTCGCGGATGGGGTGATCGGGATCGCCCGAGGTGTCCTCGATACCGATACCGGCCAGGCCGAACTCGACGGCGGCTTCGACGGTCGCCGCGACGTCTTCAGGCGTGTCGCCGTAACCGTCCTCGAAGTCTCCATTTAGGGGCAGCCCGGTGAGCCGGCCGAGCAGCCGCGCATGCTCGAGGTGCTCTTCGCGGGTAACTAGGTGACGCCCGTCGAGGCGGCCGAGTGCGCTGGCGAGCGCCGCCGACGATGTCCCGATCGCCTCGAAGCCGGCATCGGCCAGCATCAGCGCCGAGAGGCCGTCCCAGGCGTTCGGCATGACGAGGCCACCGTCGCGGGTGTGCAGCGCCATGAATTTCTCATAAAGCTCGGAGCCCGGCATGTCGGAGCCTTTCCTGAGTGAACGTGGAGTCGGTGAGGGTTCGCCGGCTGCGTGCGCGGACCGCGTCGGTCGTGACACGGCGAATCTCGACCTCCGGCCAGGGTGCGAGTAGACCTCATCAAGCCCAAGTCGGGCTCTCAGTGCCGCAGAGCTCCGCCGCAGGCCTTACCTGTGTTGGCCGCAACCCGGCAGAGGGCGTCGGTTGCGCCGGGCGCGTTGTGAAGTGCACTGCGAGGGGCGACTCCGTCGGCGCCGAGTTCCGGATCTCGTCGCAACGCATGCAAGAAGGACTATACAGTCCAATCCCATGCGAGAAGGACTGTGCAGTCCAAAACCTGGCGAGCCAAGAATGTGGCACCTCAACGCGCCGGCCCGCACCCCCGGGGCTGACGTACCGACCAGCCGGATCGTGCTCAGACTGGACCAAGGAGACCATGCGCTTCAAGCACTTCCGGCACACTCAGGGCACAGGAAGCGTGGCATGGAGGCTTGTCGAGCGCGGCCCGAGCCCGCTCGGAGGGGGCCGCGCGCAGATCGGTTCGTAGCGGTGGGGCGGGCGTTCGTCTGTCACAGGCGCTGGACGTCGCGATCTCGAGGTCCGGCCCTGCGGCTGCTGCCAGTCAAGCGCTACGCCCGCACGCGACAGCCCGGGGCTCTGCGCCGCGCGCCCCGCTTCCGGCCCGCCCTCGTCGATCCCTGCCGCGATCACCTGCGGGAGCGGCGCGCCGCCGAGCCGGCCGTCCCGGTCCTCCAGCTGTTCGGTGAGATCAAGGAACTCGGGTACACGGGCAGCCGCAACCTGCTCTATCGCTACATCGCCCAAGGCCGGGCCGAGGGCGATCGGCCGGTGGTCACACCCCGCCGTCTGGCTCGGCTTCTGCTCACCCGCCCCGGTCGACAGCGATCGGCACACTCTTCTTCACGGTCGAACGACGCTCAGACATCCAAAGAGCCTGATCACTTCGGAAGTGATCAGGCTTCTGACCTGCTAGAACAGTGTCCGGACGCTCACCTGACCCAAGAATGGTGAGCCGACGAGGCGCCAAGTCGGCCACCCCCTGCCTCGCTCCGGTCTCCTCATTCCCTCCGGGCGAGTGTTATGAACCGCGCCGCCACCGTGGCGAGCACGGCGGAGGCAAGGACGGTGAAGCCCGCCGTGAGGAACACCGTATGCAGGGTTGTCGACGAGACAAGGATCGCGCCGAGGCCAGACCCTGCCGCCAGGGCTATCTGAAGGTTCGTCACATTCACCGCCGACGCGGCCTCCGGAGTTTCCGGGGCCGCGTCGAGTAGCCAGACCAGTGTTCCCGGGTTCACGACTCCCCAGACCAGGCCCCACAGCGCGAGCAACAGGCCGGCCAGCCAGGGTATGGTGCCCGCGCTGGCCAGCCCGATGAGCAATGCGGCCACCACCGTCGCCGACCCGGCGAAGCTGCCGATCACTCCGCGCTTGAACAGCGATCCGGCGACGAGTGAGCCGACGATGCCACCGCAGCCGTAGATGACGTACAGCAGGGAGACCACGCCGCTGGACAGATGCGTGTGGTCCATCAGGAACGGGGTGATGTACGTCCACGCGGTGAACTGTCCGATGAACACCACCGCGCCCGCCGCCATCCCAAACCGGGCGGCCCGCCGCGTCACGACTCCCACGAGATCACGCAGGTGCGTACGCCCGTCCGGTGGAATACCCGGCAGCAGGACCGTCTGCACAACCACGACAATCAGTGTCGCCGCCGCCGCGGTGGCGAAAGTGAGACGCCAGCCGACGAGGTCGCCGAGGAACTGTCCCGCCGGCAGCCCCACCACTGTCCCACCCGAAATACCCGCCGCGATGATGGTGATGGCACGAGTGCCGCCGGCCGGGCCCACCAGCTTGGGGCCGACCGGTGAGACCACGGTCCAGAAGGCTCCGAGGGTGGCGCCGAAGAGCATACGGGCGATCAGCACCAGGACGAAGGTCGGCGCCACCGCGACGACCGCATTCGACACCAGCACCGTCAGACCCAGGACGAGAATGGCCGAGCGCCGGTTGAAGCGGCCGGAGCCGAGGAAGAACAGCGGCGCCGACACCGCGGCGCTGAAGCCCGGCACGAGCACCATCAGCCCTGCGAGGCCGAGCGAGACATGCAGTCCGTCGGCGATCTGCGGTAGCAGCCCCACCGGCAGCGTCTCGGTCATGACGACGACGAACGCGCCGAGCGCGACCGCACCGACGGACGCCCAGCCCCGCCTGCTCCTGGGCTCCGCGGCAGTGGCGGCAGTGGCGGCAGTGGCGGCAGCGCGGACGGCTGCAGGCTGGGTCGGGACGGCTGCGGCGCACGACGATGCCGCGACCACGCGCACCCGCGGTGCGTGGTGTTCCGGCGTCGCCTCTGCATTTTCGATCATGTGTACTCCTCGCTCACCGCATGCTCCTGACGGGGCTCTGCTCTGTAAGCACTCAGGGTGTATCTGCACGAGTCACGCGGGCATTCAGAACAGCTCACGTCGCGATCTAGCTCCATGAGCCCAGTGCGCGGCCGTGTTAGCCCTTGATGAGGTCGATGATGTGGCCGAAGTTGAAATTTGACGCGAGCGCCGTCAGGTCTCCCTTTGCTCCGTCCTCGAGTTGCGGCGCGTGGTGGGCCCGATGAGTTCGGTCGATCCGCCGCCTAGAAGATGATTGGACGATTCGGTCCAAAGAAGGCTATCGCGGCTTCGGCAGGCGTGCGCGCCTGGTCCTGGTCAGTCGATGCCGCTCATCAACGCGATCCCACCAGGCCGGGCCGTCGCGGCCGGCCCCGCCGACCACCAGCCACCGGCCACCGGCCACGCTGTACGCCAACCGCGACCACGACCACGACCACGACCACGACCACGACCACGACCACGACCACGACCACGACAAGTACCGTAGACAGGCCTGCGAGGTCGGGATCACCCTGGCGTGGCGAGGAGTACGGCTCCGGCCTGGGCGTGTACCGCTGTACGCTTGTCGATCATCTGACTGGACTAAATAGTCCCTTATGATGCATGATGGGTGGGCCGGAGAACGAAGTTGCGTCAGGCGAGTTCAGCGTCGCCGATTGCGTGAACGTCGTAAGAACGCTGGGCTTCTTCATGCCGGGTTCGCCAGCTACCAGCCTGCCAATTGAAGCCGTCCTCTCAAGACGAGTGGTCCCATCAATCCCTGGCCTCGTTCGCCGCGTCGGCCACGTCGATCCTCACCTGATCGATAGACCGCAGCCTTGCACGTCGGCACCGCGTACACGGCGCCTGCAGTGAACGCCGAAACGCACAGGGAAAGAACAAGAAAGTGAACGACATCAAGCAGGCCAGCGAATATCCGGGCATTGGAATAGGAAGGCACAACAGGTTCAGTGCGCCCATTACGGCGTTGGTGGCTCTCCTGGTGGTCCCCGTGGCTTTGAGTTCTGGAGCACGGGCCGAGAGCCGCGAGCACCGCTCAGTGGCGGCGCAGTCGCCTTATCCGCAGTCTCGACCACCCGCTGGTTTTCGGTCCAAGTATGCGGAAGTAAATGGCTTTCGCATGCACTACGTGCGGGGCGGCAAAGGTTCACCTGTGGTAATGATCCACGGGTTCCCCGAGGATTGGTCCGAGTGGCGGCAGGAGATGGGCCCGCTCTCCAGGACCCACACCGTGATCGCTGTCGACCTGCGTGGCGCCGGCGAGTCCCAGGTCACCGAGAGTGGTTACCAGGCAGCGCAGTTGGCGAAGGACGTGCATCAGCTGCTGACGCAGCTGAAGCTCAACAACGGTGTCCAGGTGGTCGCCCACGATATCGGGGTGTGGGTCGCCTACGACTATGCGGCGCAATTTCGGTCGGAAGTGCGGAGCATGGCTGTGATGGAAGCTCCCATCCCGGATAAGAGCATCTACGGCTACCCCGTGCTCAACGCCGATCCGGACAAGCCAGCGGCGTGGCACTTCGGCTTGTTCCAGCTGCCCCTCGCTGAACGCCTCATCGCCGGTCACGAACGCGTCCTCGTCCACGACATGATGACCGAGTACCTGGCGGGTGACAAGTCGCCGTTCACGGCGTCGGACTTTGACTTCTACGCCCACTTCCTGAAGGAACCCGGCCGCACGACGGCCTGGATGAACGTATACCGCGGGCTCCGCACAGACGTTCATCGGAACAAGGAATTCCTGGCTCAGGGCAAGTTGAAGATGCCTATCCTCGCGATCGGTGGTCAGAATTCCTTCGGTTCAAGCGTCCCCGACCAGTGGCGTGAGTACGCGGTGAACGTCCAGGGACGAGTCCTGAAGAATACGGGCCACTTCGTGACGGAGGAGAGGCCGAAGGAAGTGACTGCTCTGCTGCAGTCCTTCCTGCAGAAGTAGCTTTCACCGTCAAGGGATGAGCAATGCACTGGGATCGATAGAGGAGTTGGTCACCTTGGACGGACAGGAACTGCAGAAGATCGCGGGCGACTGCACTGCGGAACTGCCCGGCGCCGACCTGGAGCGTCGTCTCGGCCCCGACTGGGAAATCTACAAGGTGCGCGGCAAGGTCTTCATGCTCATGACCGACATGCCGGGACACCCCGTCGTGATCCTGAAAGCTGATCCGGACAACGCCGCAGCCCTGCGTGAGCAGTACGCGGACATCACCCCCGGCTATCACATGAACAAGAGGCACTGGATCACGGTGGAAGGCGGGGGCACCATCGAAGAGCAGCTGGTGAAGGAGCTCGTGATCGACTCCTACCGTCTCGTGGTCGGCGGGCTTCCCAAGTCCGAGCAGCCCGTGGATCCGCGCACCTACGGCCGCCGCGCCTGACCTTCGTCACATCCGTCAGCGGCGAGAAGCTCCAGGACAGCGCGCGCGACACGGCGCGGGCGCTGCCCGGGTCAGCGGTGCGCGGCGGGATCCCGGCCCTCTCGCCGGCGGGCCGGCGCCTCGGGCGAGACGCCGGCGGGGCGAGCCGTCCTCCCCCGCCGGCCGTCCACCGTCCGGCTTTCGCATGCCGTGACAACGCATGAAGCCCAGGTCCTCAGTGAGCGTGCGGCCCCGCAACGTGCTGCGGTCTGCCGCCTGGGACCAGAGTCAGGGCGACGACGGCGACGAGGGCGGCGCTGACGGCGCACACCGTGAAGGCCGTTCCGAAGCCGGTGATCGTGCCGGTCTCGATACCGGCGGCCGCGACGGTGGAGACGACGGCGACGCCGACCGACCCGCCGACCTCGTGGAAGGTGTTGACCACGCCGGATGCGAGGCCGGCCTCCTGATGGGAGATGTAGCCGAGTGCGGAGGTGGTGGCCGCGACGAACACGGCGCCGAGGCCGGCGGCAGCCACGGCGAACCCGGGGATTAGGACCGCCCAGACGCCGGCCCCCGCGGACAGGCCGGTGAGCAGCCAGGAGCCGACGGCGGCAAGCGCCAACCCCGCGGCGGCGATCGGACGGCTGCCTGTGCGCCCGACGAGACGACTGCCGACGTGCGCACCGATTCCGGTGGCCATCGCGACGGGCAGGAACATGAGGCCGGTGCCGAGGGCGGTGTAACCGCGGGCGTGCTGAAGGTAGACGGAACCGAGGAAGAAGAATCCGATCAGCAGCGCGCTGGCGACCAGCATGAGGAAGGCACCCGCGAGGACGGGACGCCGGGAGAGCATGCGAACGTCCATAAGCGGCGCACGGACCCGCCCTTCCACGATGGCGAATCCGGCGTACAGCGCCAGGGCGGCGATCAGTGCCACGAGCGTCGCCGTCCCGCTCCAGCCGGCGTCGCCCGCTGTGACCAGTCCGTAGATGAGGGAGGCGGTCGCCCCGGTGACCAGCAGCGCCCCGAGCAGATCGATCCGGCCCCGCTGAGCCTGGCGTGCTGGGGCCGGGACGGTGAACGGCAGGGCGACCAGCACCACGGCGCCGACAGGGACGTTGATGAAGAACACCCATTCCCAGCCGGGACCGGCCGTGATCGCGCCGCCCAGGATGACTCCCGCCGCCGATCCGATGCCACCCAGAGCGGCCCAGACGCCCAGTGCTTTGTTGCGCTCGGCGCCGTGGAAGGCGGTCGTGACGATGGACAGCGCCGCCGGGGAGAGCAGGGCCGCTCCGACTCCCTGCGCGACACGACCGGCGATCAGCACGGATCCGTTCGCGGCCAGGCCCGTTCCAAGCGACGCGAGGGTGAAGACGGCGAGACCGGCCAGCAGGGTCCGTCGCGCGCCGAGCCCGTCCGCGAGTCGGCCGCCCAGCAGCATCAGCCCTCCGAAGCAGAGGGTGTAGGCGGTGACCACCCACGTGAGTGTTTCGCGGTCCAAGTGAAGGTCGGCGCTCATGCTGGGCAGCGCGACGTTCACGACGGTGACGTCGAGGATCAGCATGAACTGGGCCAGGCACACCAACGCGAGGGCCGCCCAGCGGCGCCGGTCAGGTGGGGGCCCGGGATGTGCCTGCACGGCATGCGAATGGTGAGCAGAGACGGGATGGCTCACGAGAGACCTCCGGAAGGGGATGTGAAGGCTGCACGACGAACCCAAGCGCAGCGGGTATGTCGAGCAGTTATGTGTGGGTCAGCGCGGCTCAGTCACGAGGGCGGGCATGGCAACCATGGCGACTTCCGGCTCGAGGCCGGCCGGCGTGCGCGCGACGTCCGGCCTCTCGCGCGATTGGGAAAGAGGCGGCGACCAGGCATGCAGCGATCAGCATCAGGCTCGGGACCTGAAGACCGAGTGTGAGCCCGTGCACCTGGCCGGCCGCACGGATCCCGGCGTCATCGCGGGCCGGTGCAGGATGACCCCGAGCAGGAGCAGCGGGCTTCCGGTCCATCCGGTCACAGCCGCGGGCCGGCGCAGCGAGCGGGACCACTTCGCGATCCCGGATGTCCTGCGGTATCTGCGTAACTGCCACGATCCCACCCCCTCGTGAGTTGTACGATGCAACTCTTAGAGAGTAGCGAGCAGAGTTGTATGTTGCAACTATGGAGGATCTGTGCGGCAGGAACCGACACCCGACGGCCTTGAAGCGCTCCTGATGGAGCTCGTCATCGAGATGGGCCTTCAGCGGGGCGACGCGCTGGTGCCGGATCTCGCGATGACTCTCTCCGAAGGGCTGGCCCTCCTGGAGATCTGGCACACGGGCCCGGTGCCGCAGCAGCACATCGCCGACCGTCTACGCCTGGAGAAGAGCAGCGTCAGCCGCCTTGTCGCGGGGCTGGAGCGTAAGGGCTGGCTCGTCCGGGAACGCGATCAGGCCAACCGTCGCTACTACCGCCTCATGCTGAGTGACGCCGGTCGTGCCGTCGTGACACGAATGTCGACGCATCTGCACGAGCGTCACAGCCAGGTGCTCACGAGGCTTTCGGGCGCCGAACGCTCCGCTCTGGCCGTGGCGCTGCCCGCTCTCACCCGTGCTCTGCGTGAGACCACCGCCGCAGCGGCCACCTGAGAAGATCGCCGGCCGTCGATGGTCACGATGCTGGGCAAGGGCGAACACGCGCCACTACGGCGATCAACCCGCCCACCTGTGCGTGGGCTCCGGCAGCCACCGCGTGGTCGAGCGCGGCGGCGAACCGGTTGAGCTTGAGGTCACCGTTCTTCGCCATCCCCGCTACCGTCTGCCCGAGTTCGGCTGCCGGCCTCCCCGATCCAGCCAGCAGGCGAGCATCCGGCCCGCGGGTGTGCGGAGCGTTGAGGCCCGTCCGGCCGCTTCCCTGGCGGTGGCGCGGGGCAGCCGTACCCGCCCGGGACGCTACAGATCATGACCGGCATTCCGCCGATGCCTACCTCGCTTGCGCCGGTCGGACGCCGATGTACTGCGAGTGCGGCATAGTCGGCTCAGCGCCGCAACATGTCGCCCGCAGAGCCGAGTCGGCTCAGGACGCCAGGGCCGGCTCGCGGATCAGTCCGGTGGTTCCGCGATCAGGCGCCCGGTCACAGGGTCGTAGCGCACCTCCACCGGAACCACCTGGTCGGTCGGAAGGACTTCCATCCACTGATCGAAGATCTGGAAGTGGGCGTCCGGGTTGCCCGGGTCGGGCTTGCGAGGATCAACCCGGAAGCCGCCCTGCAGAGGGTAGAAGCCGTGTTCGTAGACCTTCTCCACCGGGGTCGACGACACCTTGTCGTCGTCGTGAATGCTCACGTCGTTGGGGAACTTCCTGACCTGCACCGATTCCTCGTGCTTACGCGTGACGTCCAGGCACAGGAAACGGATAGCGTCGGACAGGGTCGGGACGTCGCCCACCGGGTCGTGCGGGTCGGCGGTCAGCAGGCCGTGCCTGATCTCGTCCAGCTCCGCCGCCGAGGCGGCGTAGGGCTTGTCCAGCCCGTCGATGCCCTCGACGTTCATCTGCTGCAGCCAGTTGACGGCCGCGCGTTCCCGCCCCGGCCGCACCGGGATGACCGCTTTGACCCAGGGGGCATTCAGGAAGGCGTTGCGGTGATTGTCGCCGTCGAGCTGCAGCAGCCAGCCGAGTGAGCTGCCCAGCCTCGCGGGTTGCGAGTCGTGGGTGATGTAGTAGTTGTCCGTACGGGCTTCGTGATCGGCCCAGTCCGTGACCGACGAGGCGCCGAACGGGTGAGCGGACCCGGCGTACTGGCTGTAGTGCGTGCGGGGCTTCCACCACTCAGGGGCCACGAAGTACAGCATCTTGTCGACGTCGAAGATGGCGTTGATGAGTTCGGACAGCACGTGCCTGAGTTCGTCCGCCTCGGCGCTCGCGGGCATGTTGTAGAAGTGGTCGGACATCAGCGTGCGAATCAGCTGGCGGTAGACCACCGTCCGTTCCTCTTCGCGCAGCTCCTCGAACGGCCGGGAGCGGATGTCGGCCGCCTGCTCGATGCGTTCCTTGGCCGCCCGCTGGAATGCCTCCTCGGCCGCGCGCTTCTGCGCCCGCGACGCGGCCTCCTTGTCGGCGACGATTTTATTGTTGGCCGCCTCGATCTCGGCGATCTTCTCTAGGGTCGGGACGAAGGCCAGTTCACCTACTAAGACGTAGTCGACTCGCTTGTCCCAGCTGATCCCCGAGGCTCCGGCGAGGACACCGACTTGAATCTGGTTGGTGCCGACCAGTTGACCGACGAAGGCGTATCGCTGGCCCTCGGAACCCTCGCCGGCCAGGGAACTGATCGAGAGAGCGACCCGGCCTCCTGGGTTCTCGAGCTGGTAGCCCGTCTCGGGTTGTACAGGCAGAGACACAGTGTCGAGCGGAATGTAGCCCAGATCCAGGTGGTTTCGTTGCCGGCGATCGCCGAAGTTCCAGACCGCGTTGACCTGGAACGACTTGACGATGCGCGGAGGAACCGGGATCTCGTTCTGGTCGGGCTGCGGCTGCAGGTCGGCCGGCTTGGCGATGTGCACGAGTTCGGCCAGGCCGAGGGCGCGACCCGGCTCGTCGACGAAGGTCTCCCAGCAGAGAAACGTGCCGATGTCCTGCACCTGCACGCCGACCTGCCGCATCTTGCGCCGCAGTTCGTAGTTGATGAGCTCGGCGGTGGAGTTCTGCAGGACGTAGCGTTTGCTCGACACGTCGGTTGTCTCGGTGACCGTTTTGAAGGTCGACTGGAAATTCTGCCGGATCTGCGTGGACAGCTTCTCCGTCTGTTGCCGCATCCGCTTGTGCGTCTCTTCGCGCGCGGTCTGCTGGGTCCGGTCGAGGCTGAGGCTGGCCGTCGCGGTCGCGTTGCCGCTGCCCCAGGACTGGTGCACCGTCGAGGTGATCCCCAGCTTCACGTCGTCCCGGTTGTCCTGTTTGACCGCGGCGCTGATCTCGTCCTGGTCGGTCGCCGTACGTTCGACCGCTGACGTGGTCTCGTAGAGGGTGGAGGTCGTCCGCTCCACCGTCACCTTGCGCGTGCTGACCTCGACCAGCTCCACCGAGGAGCCGGGGCTGAGCCAGATGTGGCCGGTCGGGGTGCCCAGGAAGGTGTCGAGCTCGAAGAAGTACTGGCGGAACAGGTGCACGATGCCGATCGGGGAGAGGCTCACGTCGGCCAGGTCTTTGTTCGGGCGGAACAGGACGAACGGATCGTCGTACGCCTCCCGGGCCTTGGCCAGGAACGCCCGCACGGCTTCGTCGGTCGGTACGACCGAGGAGGGCGGGTAGAACAAGCGGTTGAGCGTCGCCACGTCGCCCACGGTGAACAGGTCGTTCAACAGTTGCGCGATCACCGATTCCCGCTCGAGGTCGGCGAGGGCCCCGGCCTTGGCGATTTCCCGCGCCACGTCCTGCCGCTGCTGGTACTGCGCTGGATCCTCGTTGGGAAGTCGCTGCACCGCACGGGCCGCGACCTTGATCCGCGTGGCGGTCGCGTCGCGCCACTTGGGGAAGACATCCCTCTCCAGCCGGATCTTGAACGAGTCCTCCAACGACGGCGCCTCGCCAGCCCCTCCGACGTTGGTGAAAACGCGCTTCCACTCCTCGGCGTTCTGCGGTGCCCGCCTCAGCCGCTTGAGGCTGTCGCCGACGGAGGCGAAGAACAGGCTGTCATTCTGCGACTTCGGCCGCTCACCAGCGTGCTGGGCCGGCGAGACGTGCCCCAGGCTGACCGTGTCGCCGTCGAACCGCACGTCGACGTCCGGCACATAGGCGTCCGTCGGGATGCTGATCCCGTCGATGTCGTTGCCGACCCGGATGAGCTTGCGCCTCGATTTCCACCCGATCAGCGGCTGGTAGACGCCGAATATCTCGCTCGCATAGGGCAGCTTCCCCCGGAAGCCGGTGTAGTCGGTCATAAATCCCCCATGTTCAGTCCGGACCGCCTTCGAAGGGTTCGTCGCCGACGACCACCGCGGTGGTCAGTCGCCGCCGGAAAGCGGGTACCGGACCGAGCTCGAACTGCTCGGACTCGGACACCGGCTCTCCTCCTGCGACCGCGACGCTGCTGTCCGTGCTCTCGACCGTGACGTCGAACACGTAGGTTCCGGGTGCGTTGTGCGTGTCGTCGAACCGTGCGGTGTACCGGCCGTCCGAGGCGAACACGTCGGCGCCCGACGGATCGCCGTCGTCCACGAACCGCAACGGGGCTCGGCCACCATCGGGGAGGCGCACGACGCCGCGCACCAGGAGATTGGTGACCGGCCGGTCGTAGTACATCCGCACGAACACCGGGATCTGGTCGCCGGGCTGGTAGGCGCCGCGCCCGACCGTCACGCCGCCATCGATGTGCGGGTGCTCGCTGAACACAAGCAGCCTGGCGTCGAGTTCCGCCCCGCCGTCCAGGGCGGTGACCTCGACCGCCCACGGTCCGTCGACCGGGCGGTCGACCGCGAACGCCGCGTACGGGCGTTCGCCCCGGATCTCGTGCACCCCGGCGGGCAGCGCACCGACGGCGATGGTCTCGCCGTCCGGCGCGTGCAGGGTGAGCTCGAGCGAGGACCTGGGAGCGTTCCAGCTGACCAGGAAGGTCGCGGCCTCGCTGCCGGGCTCGATGTCCACGGTGCGCGTGACGGTCTGCTCGCCCTCGAGGAACGGCAGGGGTTGAGCCGCGACGATCCCGCTGTTGTTGCGCACCAGGCCGAAGACGCGTTCCAGCTCGTGGCGGATCTCTTCGGCCTGCTTGACGCCGGGCTGCGTGGTGGCGATGCGGGCGAACTCGCCGCCGGTCGCGTCCGCGATGCGCTGCAGCAGCGCGGTTCCCACCGAGATGCCGACACCGATCGTGTAGACCCGGACCCGGGCCTTGACCAGGTCGGGCAGGACCGACTCCGGATCCTCGCCGGTGTTGTGGATGCCGTCGGTGACCAGGACCGCCGTTCTGGTCGACGCGCTCGCGCCCGAGGATGTCACGGCGTCCAGCGCGGCCCGCAGCCCGTCACCGATCGCGGTGTTCCCGCCGGCCGAGATCGCCTCGACCTCGTCGTGTGCCTGGGTTCTGTGGCTCGTGTCCTCCATCGCGAGGACGGGCGAGTCGAGACTCGCGCTGTCGGCGAAGGACACCACGCCCAGCTGTTCGCCGGCCTTCGCGGCGTCGAGCATGAAGTGCGCGCCGATCTTCGCCTCATCGATCTTGCCGTCGTCGGCCATGCTCCCCGAGCGGTCCAGCACGATGACCAGCCGCGGGCCGGAGGTCTGGGTGACCCAGTCGATGCCCGAGAATGTGCCTCCCGAGGCGGGCGCGGCGAGCTCGGGGAAGGCCGCGGCCATCGTCTCCCAGCAGGACGTGCCGTGAACGCTCTGCTGCAGCGTGTCGCCGTCGGGATCGTGGTTCTCCCTCGTGCAGAAGCGCCTGACGCGACCGGGCACGAGCGGACCGCCGGTGCCGGCCGGTCCGAACCGGTCGCCTTCGGTCCAGGCGGCCTCCATGACACACGCGTCGCCCGTGGCGTCCTCGACACACCAGGCCGGTACGTCGCCGGGGCCCACGAACTCGTCGCAGACGCCGTACGCGTACTGCGCGAAATGGCGCAGGATCACGAACGGCTTGAATCGCTCGTCGCCGTAGAGCACCATGTGCGCGCCGGGCTGGCCCAGGCCGAGTTCCGGCGAGTTGGATCGGCCGTCATCCTCCAACAGCCAGGCGTCGGCGTCGTGGCCGCCGGTCGAGGCGTTGCACACCCGGATATCGCCGAACTGGTGGCACCCGTTCGTCGCGTCGAACAGCAACCGCGAGGCCTGCTGGAACGAGGCCCGCCATTCGTCGATCCGGGCGGCGTCGGCTACGTGACGAAACGAGACAGTCAGGTGAAAATGACCTGTGTCGAGATAGCCGATACCCATTCACGCCTCACAGCTCGGATCGCGGTCGGATTATCGGATTCTTCGATCCGGGGCGGGCGCAAAAAAGCGAGTTGGATACCGACGCGGTCGGGTGAGTCACCGCCTCCTGCATCGGATATCTCTTCAGCGCATTACACGCTAGCCAGTATCGGTCACCTCGTCAACGCTCGAGTTCGCGCGCGATCCGCACTGACCTTGCCGGCCACTGTGCGGCGAATGAGGCGGTTGACCTGAGCAGAGGCACACCGCCACAATCGCAAGTGGGCCGACTCTGGTGAGCGGCCGGAATGAGCCGATTGAGGCCAGTATGGTCTCGGGGTCAGAGAGCCGGGGTTTGCTGGCGTGTTGAATTCCGGTGCCGATGTCGCGCCACTTGGACCAACCGTTGCGCCGTTCGGACGAACCGGGCGCGCGCCCGGTTCGTCAAGCGGAACGGCTCTGTGATCGGCCGCTGCGGCCATGAGCGGCCAGATAAGGCCGATTTCCCCGATTGCGCGGCCGACGACGGCCCGGCCCCCCGCTGTGCCCGCGCCCTCGCCACCACCGCCGCCGGCCGATCCGGCCCCACCGCCGGCCGTAAGCCCGGAGTCCTCGGTGCCGCAGACCGAGACGCCGTCCCAGCTGCATCGACGTGCCGCGTCGTCCGATGTAGATGTGGCCGGCCGGAGCGGAATCTATCGGCTCGACATCGACCTGTACGAGGGACGGGTGGCGCTCTTGTCGCGGCACGGCCCGCCGCTGCGGGGATACGTCTCGACAGACCTTGACGAGGGCGCCTACCTGCTCACCGTCGACCGCAAGAACAATCTGTGGAAGTTCCAACGAGGTCAGGTGAAGACCGGGCTGAGGTTCACGGTCGACCTGGACGGTCCCGATCCCTTCACCCTGCACTACGAGGAGCCGCTTACCCTGCTGGCCCGCCCTGGCATGCGGTCGTCGTCAGACTTCGACTCGATAAACGTGCTCGTCGGGGCGCTCTACAAGCTCGTCGACGAGGACCACAACCTGGCTGCCGCCTGGCTGCTGCTGATCGGGCTGTCGGACGTGCTGCTCTATGACACGATCGACCAGCTGTGGTCGGTAGATCAGCTGGGCCAGCACATCGTCATGGCCCTTCTCGCGGATTTCAACCAGTCCAAGGACGTCATCGACGACACCGATGGAATGTGCCGGGTGCTGCGGGCCCTCGAGAGTTTCTCGGCGAAACCCGCGGATCTGCATGTCGACTCGTTCACGTCTTATGTAATCGACCCCGACAGTCGCCGCCCGGACCCCGAACGTGCCGCGCTCGGTCTTTCCACTCTGCAGATCAGGTTCACCTACGACAAGCATCCGCCGCGCCGAAGCCTAGTGATCTACGCCGACGACATATACTCGTCAGACCGCTCGGACGATCTGCCAGTGTACGGACCGGGCTGCCTCCGATATCCGAGGTGGTTCACCCGGAAATCGACCCCGCGAATGCACGAGGCCAAGACCGCGGTCCTGGAACGTCTGGGCAACGAGAACCTTCTCGCAATCATCGAACAGTCGAAACAAGCGTTCGACGAGATCTCCCTCGCGTGGACCATCTACGGCCTGGCCGGCCCGATCGCCTCTGCCGTTGTCAGAGCCAGGGCGGGCAGCGCGGAGTTGCCCGGATCGGTCGGCGCCGCCCGGCTGCAGGAGCGACCGTGGAAATGGTCCGGAATCCAACCGGCGCGCGGCGGACCGGGTGAATGGGTGCCCGACTTCGAAGCGGGTGCCAACATGCGCCCCGAGGACGCCTGGTATCAGCTCTCCGCCGCAGGCACACCTCCGGGATGGGGGTATCGCGTCAACGGCGTGCAGTTCGAGAACTTCATCGACGGTCGCTTGATCGACACGAAGAACTGGCATTACTGGGGGACCGTCAGCAGATCCATGCGCGGATACAGGGGCTCCGAGATCGCTCTGGAGAAGGTGGCGGACGCCCGGGCGCAGCTGCTCGTGGCCCGCAACGCGGGCGTGCGGCTGCAGTGGCGGGTGCCGACGGAGGACGTGGCTCGGGTGGTGCGGGAGGGGTTCGCCTACCACGGGCTCGGTGAGATCGAAGTCGTTTGCCAAGCGGCTGAACGGATGCCCCTGCGTTGGCAACCGAAGATACCCGCAGTCCTGTTCGGCGACTGATTCGCCGAGCCGGCTCAAGCGGTTCTTCCGCACGTTGGGCAGGTCGGCGGCAGCGTGGACGCACGCGTCGGCAACGCCCAGGCTCAGAGTCGCAGAGCCGGCCCTCACACTTCTTGAGCGCCCGCGACACGCTGCTCGGTCCTGTACGCCCGCGCCTCGGCCGCCGAATCGCTCCTGGCCGCCGCGTCCGCCACGGAGCCGCCTACCGGCCTTCGTCGGGGTCGATCGCGGTGCGGTCCACCAGCCGTTCGTAACGCTGCCGGGCGGCCTGCGGGGTGCCGAGCCCAAGGCCGAAGGCGATCTCCTGCCACGTCATGCCGCGCCCCCGCGCCATCCGGAGGAGCGCGGCCTCCAACTCGTCCATCTCGGCCCGGGCCTGGGGGACGAGAGTCAAGGCGGCCGTGATGTCGGCCTGGTCCACCTCCGGCTCGCCGTCATCGAGCTGCGCGGCCCCGCTCAGCAGGAACGACACGAGTCTGACGGCTTCGTGGGGTCCCATCACGGAGGGGTGGACCTGCCGGCCGCGTTGCTCGTCGGTGGTGGCGTGCCGCTCGGCGACACGGAACAACGACGCGTGGACGCGCTGCGCGCGCGCCGCCTCCGGACGCGGAGACGTGAACGGATCGAGGGGCTGCTCGGCGGTCGGTCTCATACCGTCAAGAATGTAGTCACAACTGTTCATTGTCAACGTACTGTTGTGAACATCTCGTTCAAGCGGCAGCGTGACCCGCAACTCCCGCGCGATGCGCCCGACTCGCCACGCGAGAACCGCTCCCCCGCCTCCAAGCGCAGCCGCTCGCGCCGCTCCTGCTCGGCCGGGGTGTACCCGCCGGCTGCCGCGTACCTCATGGTCCGGAGACAGCGCGCCCGCAACGATCCGCCATCCCTGAGTACGGGCTCTGCGGCGGTGCCGTCGCAGCCCTGCCACTGCTTTTCGCGGGAGAGCGGGAGAATGGTGGTCATGAGCCGGCTCCCCCTCGCCTCGATCCCTGCCGGGCCGGTGGCCATGCCCGGCGCCGTCGCCGAACTCGCCGCGGGCGACACCGTCACTCCGGTGTGGCGCAACCAGCTCGGCGGCCTGACGTTCCGGCTGGAGGACGCGAACGGCGGCACGAGGTACGTCAAGTGGGTCGCCGCCGGCACCCCGGAGATCGACCTGCCCGGCGAGGCGGAGCGCCTGGAATGGGCCGGGCGGTGGGCCGCCGTTCCTCGGGCGTCGGCGTGGGGCTCGAACGCGGACGGCGCCTGGCTCGTCACGGCGGCACTTCCCGGCCGCTCGGCGGTGGACCCGCGCTGGACCGCCGATCCCGCCACCGCCGCGGCGGCGATCGGCCGGGGGCTTCGCCTGCTCCACGACACCCTGCCCGTGCAGGAGTGCCCGTACGACTGGGGCGTCGAGCGGCGGCTCCGCGGTCGCGACGAGGCGGCCCGGCAGCGTCTCGGCGAGCCGCCCGCGGTCGACCGCCTCGTCGTCTGCCACGGCGACGCCTGCGCTCCCAACACCCTGCTGTACGACGACGGAACGTTCGCCGGGCACGTCGACCTCGGCTCGCTGGGCGTGGCCGACCGGTGGGCCGACCTCGCGGTCGCCGCCTGGAGCACGGAGTGGAACTACGGCCCGGGGTACGACGGCGTCGTGTACGACGCGTACGGCGTCGTCCCCGACCCCGAGCGCATCGCCTACTACCGGCTGCTGTGGGACCTGGCGTGAATCGCCACTCTCCCCTGTCCTGCTTCTTGTCCTGTCCTGGAGATACCAGGGCAGGACGATCACGTTGCCGCCAGGGCCTTCAGACCGACCGAGGTCGCCCGCTTCACGCCGACTCCTCCCCCGCGGAGTCGACGATGCGACGGGCGAGCTCCAGACGAGGTTTGTCGATCATCTCTCCGTCGACCCGTACGGCGGCGCCCGCGGATCCGGCCGCCACGTCGAGCACGCGCCGGGCCCAGTCCAGCTCCCCGTCCGAGGGCGTGAACGCGCTGCGGACGAGAGCGACCTGACGCGGGTGCAGACACAACTTGCCGGTGAATCCCAGGGCCGCCGCCCGGCGGGTGGCCCCCAGGGTCGCCGCATCGTTGTCGATCTCGGGCTCGACCCCGTCGACGGGCCCGGGCAACCCGGCGGCCCTCGCCGCGAGGACGACCTTGCTGCGCGCGAACAACAACCCCTGCTCGTCGCCGCCCCGCGAGGGAATGCCCATGTCGAGGCAGAAGTCGAGGTTTCCGAACAGCAGCCGCGCCACGCCCGGCGCCTGTGCGATGAGATCCGCGTCCCGTACGCCCCGGGCGGATTCGAGCAACGCGAAGACCGGTACCCGCGGGCCGAGCACGGCGGCCACCGCCGCGACGTGCTCCGGCGCCTCGGTCTTGGCAAGGACGACTCCGGCCAGCCCCTCGGCCCCGGCGAGCGCCGCCAGGTCGTCATCGTGCCACGGCGTGCCGATCCCGTTGACCCTGACCAATGCCGGGTGGACGGAGACGTGGCCGGCGGCGGCCGCCCGCGCGTGGGCCTTGTCCTGCGGGGCGACGGCGTCCTCGAGGTCGATGATGATCGCGTCCGCGCCGCTGGCGGCGGCCTTCGCGAAGCGGTCGGGCCGGGTCCCGGGCACGAAGAGCAGGGTCCGCGCCGTCGTCCCGTACGCCTCGGTCACGGTGTGCCGGGACGCGGGTCGAGACCGGCGGCCCGCAGGGACCTCTCGTCCCACCGGGGTTCGACGACGGTGCGGCTGGGACCATGCCCCCGCCGGTAGACCAGAAGGGTGCGCTCGAAGCTGATCACGATCACGCCGTCCTGGTTGAACCCGATGGTGCGCACCTCCACCACGCCCACGTCGGTACGGGACTGCGACTCGCGCACCGAGAGCACTTCCGACTGGGAGTAGATCGTGTCGCCTTCGAAGACGGGATTGGGCAGGCGCACCCGGTCCCAGCCCAGGTTCGCCATGACGTTCATGGACACGTCGTGCACACTCTGCCCGGTGACCAGGGCCAGGGTGAAGGTCGAGTCGACCAGCGGCCTGCCCCACTGCGTTCGCTCCGCGTAGTGCCGGTCGAAGTGGATGGCCGCCGTGTTCTGGGTCAGCAGGGTGAGCCATGCGTTGTCCACCTCGGTCACCGTACGGCCCAGCGGGTGCCGGTAGACGTCACCGACGACGAAATCCTCCAGGTAACGGCCCTCCCAGCTCACTGACGGCGTTCGGGGAGCCGGGGAGGCGGTTCCGTTCTCGTCCACGTCGGGTCTCCTTGTCGATGGTGTCTGTATGTCGGTGCCGCCCTCGGCATGCCCGGAGCGGCGAAGGCGGGAAGCGACTGCTCCTATGGATGTCATACCGCGAGCTCTGGGCCGCCCCAGCCGGGATCAGTGCCGCGCCAGGCCCAGCAGCAGGCCGCCGGCCGATACCGCCGGACTGCTCGTCAGGAACAACGGTGTGCCCGCCTCCGGCGCCCGCACCTCGGCGAAGACCTCACCCCACACGTCGCTCATCGTTCCCAGCAGCCCGGCGGCCGGCACGGGCTCCCCCACCGCCACGGCGGGCTCCCACCAGCCCGCCCGGTCCGTGCGCAGCCAGTGCCATCCCTCGTGCAGGCGGACATCGCGCACCGGCCACGGCTCACCGTCCAGCACCCCGACGGACCTGGCGATGTTGGTCAGCCCGGCCAGGTGCCGGTCGATCGCCGCCCGGTCGAGCAGGCCGTTCTGGCCTGACTCGGCGACGATCGCCGGGATGCCGGCGTCGGCCGCGGCCGCGCACGTGCTGCCCGCCACGGTCCGCGCTACCGCGGCCTGCCTGACGACGTGCCCGGCGCCGTACGCCAGGGCGAGATCCAGCGAGGCCGCCTCGACGGGGGACTCCTCGAAGATCGTGAACGGCTCCAGCGATTCGGGCAGGTCGCCGGCGTGCATGTCGACGAGGTAGTCGGAGCCGAGGACGAACTCGGTGAAGACGTGGTGCGCGAGCACCTCCGTGAACGAGCCGTGAGGGTCGCCGGGAAAGCTCCGGTTCAGGTTCTCGCCGTCCACCGGGACGACGAACGGCGTCCTGGCCCAGAATCCCGGCACGTTCACCACGGGGACGACGACGATCCGCCCGGAGACGGCGGCGGCGTCGAGGTTCCGCACGAACTCGCGGACGGCCGCGATCGAGGCGTACTCGGCGCCGTGCACGCCGGACAGCACGGTGAGCCGCGGCCCGTTTTCGCGGCCCCGGATGTCGAAGTACGGGATGTCGAGCCCGTCCGGGCCGAGGCCGGGGATGCGGAGAGTCCGCCGCTCGATCATCGCACCGCCGTTCCGAGGTCCGGCAGCGCCTCGGCGAGGAACTCGCGCATCGTCCGCTGGAAGAGCTCCGCCTCCTCGATCTGCGGGGAGTGCCCGGACTTCTCGAAGACGACCAGCGTGGAGTTCGGGATGAGGGAGGCGATGGTCTCCGACGACGACACGGGGGTCACCCAGTCATGGCGGCCCACGGTGACGAGGGTGGGGCAGGTCACGGACGGAAGCTGCGGCTTGACGTCATAGATCGGCGCGTTGTGCTGGAAGCACCAGTTGTGCGCCTCGTGGCGGTAGATGCCGGCCTCGACCCGCGCGGCCGCCTTCGCCGGGTCGTACTCGTGGTCGTACAGCGGGATCAGTTCGGCCCAGCGGGCCTTCAGGTCGGCGTCGTCGCGGATCTCGCCGCTCCAGTAGCGCCGGTAGTTCTCCCAATCGAGCTCCACCCGGGTCTGCCTGCGCGCGTTCTCGTGGGCGAGCTCCAGGTTGGTCCGGTCCGGTGAGGTGTCCCGCAGGATCATCGCCCGCACCCGGTCCGGGTAGGCGATCGCGTACTCCATGGCGATGAATCCGCCGTAGGAGCCACCCGCGATCACGACCGACTCGGCGCCGGCCCACTCGCGCAGCGCGTCGACGTCGGCGGCCCACTGGGCGTGCGAGTAGGGCGGGACGCCCTCGCTGAGGCCGCAGCCGCGGGCGTCGAACACCACGACGCGGAACAGGTCGGACAGCGGGCCGAAGGTCGCCTTCGGCTCCGCCAGCGAGCCGATGCCCCCGCCGCCGTGGTGGGCGATCAACACGGGGGCGCCCTCCTCGCCGAGGACCTCGACGTTGAGCCGCGCGCCATTGATGTTCACGAACATGTGCACTCCTTGCTGAGGAAACGCGGGCGCCCTGGCTCAGGCCGCCGCGGAGTCGATCCAGGCGGCCACGATCTGGTCGAGCACACCGAGGGGGACGGCGCCGTTGCCGAGCACCGTCCCGTGGAAGGCGCGGATGTCGAACCGGGATCCGAGCCGGGCCTCGGCCACGGCCCGCAGGCGGCGGATCTCGCGACGGCCGATCATGTACGCCAGCGCCTGCCCGGGCCATGCGATGTAGCGGTCGATCTCGTTGCGGACGTTGGCCCGCGTCGTCGCGGTGTTGTCCCACATGAATTCCATGGCCTGCCGCCGCGACCAGCCGAGGTGGTGCATGCCCGTGTCCACCACCAGCCGGCAGGCGCGCAGCGCGTCGAACGAGAGCATCCCCAGCCGGGCGATGTCCGAGGTGTACAGGCCCATCTCGTCGGCCAGCCGTTCGCTGTACAGGCCCCAGCCCTCGACGTACCCGCACACCTCGGCGTCCAGGAAACGCCGGTACGCCGGAAGGTCCGTCAAGGTCTGCGCGGAGGCGATCTGCAGGTGGTGGCCGGGCGTGCTCTCGTGGAAGGCCAGTGCCTCGTACTCGTACACGAAGCGTTCCTTCGGGTCGGCCGTGAGGACGCAGTGGGCGCCGGGCCGGGACCCGTCGCCCGCCGGCGGCCGGTAGTGGGCGAGCGCGGCGTTGCCCGCCTCGATCGGGTTGATCTCCTCGATGACGCAGTCGGCGATGTCGTACGCCGGGAACCAGTCGTCGCGCGCCTCCTCGGCCCGGCGCAGCGCGTCGGTCACCACGTCGACGATCTCGCCGGCCGAGCCGAACCGCAACGAGGGATCGTCCCGCAGCCGGGACAGGATCTCGCCCACGTCGCTCGTGCCGAGCACCCGGCCGCCCAGCTCGGCCCATTCCTGTCTCAGCTCCGCGAGACAGTCGAGGCCGATCTGATGGATCTCCTCCGGAGACAGGTCCGTGGTGGTGTGGCGCCGCACCGCGGCCCGGTAGCCCTCCTCGCCACCGGGGACGAAGCGGACGCCGACCCGCTCGTCGGGCCGGGCCACGGGCAGCAACTCGTCCCGGAGGCCGGCGAGCAGGCGCCGGAGCGCGGGGCGGACGGACTCCTCGACGATGTTGGACGCGCGCGCCCTGACGCTCCCCTCGTCGGCGCCGGCCGGCAGCCGGAGGCCGAGCAGGGTGTCGTCGGCCAGGCTCAGCGAAAGGTGCCCGGTGAGCTGGTCGATGGCCTGGCCGACGCCGACACGGGTGGGGATGCGCCCGTCCTCCTTGGCCGCCCGATAGCGGTCGAGGATCGCGTCGACGAACGCGGGCAGGGCGGTGAGCCGCCGGAGGTACTGGTCGACGGCCGCGGCGTCGGAGAGGGACGCGGCCGGGACCGACATGAACATCATCGCCTGCGGTGAGGAGTAGCCGTCCGCGGACGCCCCCGTCTCCCACAGCCCGTGCTCCAGATCGGACCGCACGCCCCAGGCGAGGCGGCCGAGCACCGCGTGGTTGATCCGGTCGGCCGGGTTCAGGCCGCCGGGGTCGATCTCCGCCAGCCGCCGCTCGATGTCCGCGATCTTCGCGGCGTCGGCGGCGGAGCCGGAGCGGCTGGGGTCGGGCACCAGCCCGTCGAAGCCCGAGACGCCGAGCAGCGTGGCGCTGAAGGGGTCGGCCGTGTGCTTCACCTGAAAGAACTCGGCGCTGAGCTGGGCGAGCCGATCGTCCGCCCCGGCGGCCGCCGGGGGCTGGTCGTCAGGAATCACTGGTCCTCTTTCCTGTTGGCGGGGGCACTAGGCCCAGATCCGCTTGAGCGCCCGGAGGATGTTGCCGCCGAGCACGGCCGTGATCTCGCTGTCGGAGAACCCCTCCCGTACGAGCAGGCCGCAGATGTTGTGGAAGTTCTCGGTCGGGTTCTCCAACCCGTCGACGTACTCCACCTTCTCGAAGGAGGGGCCGCCGGGCGCCGCGGCGCCCACCTTGAGCAGGTGCCCGAAGACGGTGTGCAGGCCGACGTGGTCGCCGTAGAGCGTGTCCGGCCCGAACGCGACGTGCTCGATGCCGACCAGGTCCAGGCAGTACCGGAAGTGGTCCATCACCGACAGGATGGTGTGCCGCGGATGGGCCTCGGACAACGTCGTGTGGGGCGCCGCCGACATCCCGATGACTCCGCCCGTCTCGGCGACCGCGCGCAGGACGTCGTCCGGCTTCATCCGCGGCGTGTCCCAGACCGCACGCGCTCCGGCGTGGGTCATGAACACCGGGCGCTCGCTCACGGCGCAGACGTCCAGGCCGGTCCGGTCGGAGGAGTGCGAGATGTCTATGGCCAGGCCGAGCCTGTTCATCCTGGCGACCGCGCGCCTGCCGAAGTCGGTCAGCCCGCCGTCGGTGGTCTCGTTCAGGCCGCTGCCGAGGGCGTTGGCGTCGGAGTAGGCGATGCCGATCTGCCGGAGGCCGAGGCCGTACAGGACGTCGAGCCGATCGATCTCGTTCTCGATCGGCGTCGCCGCCTCCAGGCCGAAGAGCAGCCCCACCTTGCCCGACCGGTGCGCGTACTCGATGTCGTCCATCGTCCGGATCACGATCACGTCGGACTGGTGGGCGATGTCTGCCTGGCGCATGCCGAGGTCGGTGATGATGTCGAGCCAGCGCCACGGGGCGTTGCCGGTGACGCAGGCGGTGCCGTCCATCATGTTGTCGAACACCACGGTCATGCCCGACGCGAGGAGCCCGGCGAACGCGGTGTGCTGGCGTCCGGTCCTGTTGTACTCCGGCGTCTGCCGCATGTCCGCGGGGAACCGGACGGGATGGTCGTGCAGGCTGACCACGACGTTGTCCCGCAGCAGCCGCTCGGCCCGTTCCCGCTCCTGCTCGCTCAGGCCGCCGGCGTACGGCGGCACGCGGCCGAACTCGGGGGCCAGCTCGATATCCGGGAAGTCGACGCCGGGCGTGAGGTAGCCGTACGACTCGTAGGCGCCCGCGGTCACCGCGTGCCGTCCCCGCGGACCGGCGCCAGCCGGTGCGGCCCGTCGGCGAGCAGCCGCCACAGCCGCTCCCAGGCGCGCATCCCCTCGCGCAGCCGGGAGATCCGCATGAACTCGTTCGGCGCGTGCAGGTTCTCGTCGGCGGTCGAGAAGGAGAAGAACAGGGTCTTCGCGCCGAGGACCTCCTCGAACAGGGCCGTCGCGGGCAGCGTCCCCGCGATGACGGCCAGCAGGACGTCCTGGTCCGGGTAGACGTGCGCGAGCGCCTCGGTGGCGGCGCGGATCGCCGGGTGGCTGGCCGGGATCGTGTACGCGGGCACCCCGCCCTCGTCGGGGCGGACGGCGACGCGCACGCCGGGGATCTTCTGGGCGAGCACATGGTCGGTGATCGCCTGGAGCACCCGTTCCGGGCGCTGGCCCGGCACGAGACGGCAGGAGATGTGGGCGGTCGCGACGTGCGGGATCACCGTGTACTTGCCTCCGGCCAGTACGCCGTTGATCTCGAGGGTGGGACGCTCCCACAGCCGCTCCAGCGTGCTGTAGCCGGCCTCGCCGAAGAGGCCGTCGAGACCCAGGTCGTCCCGGTAGCGGTCCTCGTCGAACGGCACCGCCGCGATGGCGGCGCGGCGCTCGTCGCTCAGCTCGGGGATCCCGTCGTAGAAGCCGTCGACCGCGACCCGGCCGTCGAGCGCGTGCAGGCCGGCCAGGATCTCGCTCAGGGCGTGCACGGGGTTGGCGACGGTGCCGCCGTAACGCCCGGAGTGCAGGTCGGTGGCGGCACCGCTGACCTCGACGTCGAGCGTCACCAGGCCCTTGGACGCGATGGACAGCGAGGGCTCGCTCGGCCGCCACATCGCCCCGTCGGCCGAGATGACCAGGTCGGCCGCGAGTTCGTCCGCATGCTCGCGCAGGTAGGCGGGAAGGTGGGGGCTGCCGATCTCCTCCTCCCCCTCGAAGAGGAACTTGACGTTCAGCGGCAGCGCGCCTTCCTGCTCGATGAACGCCTGCGCCACCTTGAGCACGATGAAGACCGGGCCCTTGTCGTCGGTGACCCCGCGCCCGCGCATCACGTCGCCGTCGACGCTCAGCTCGAACGGCGGGGTACGCCACTCGGCGAGATCGCCGGTCGGCTGCACGTCGTAGTGGCCGTAGACCAGGATGGTGGGAGCGCCGGGCGCCCCGAGCCACTCGCCCCGGACGACGGGGTGACCCGCCGTGTCGACGACCCGGCCGCCGGCGAAGGACAACTGGGCCGCGAGCCATCGGGCCGCGGTCCGCATGGTCTCCGGGGTGGCGTCCCGGCTCACGCTGGGCACCGCGACGTAGCCGGCGAGCTCGTCGAGGTAGGCGGCGTCGGTCGAATCAAAAGAGAGCATGTCCACCATCAATCGAGAGGGTCTGACCGGTGATCCAGGATGAGGATTCGGAGACGAAGAACCGGACGCCGTGCGCGATGTCCTCGGACCGGCCGAGCCGGCGTACGGCGATGCCTTCGACGAGCGCGGCCTGGCCCTGCTCGCCGTAGCTCTCCCACTGCTCGATCGTCGTGGGATTGGACAGGACGAACCCCGGCGCGATGCAGTTGACCGTGATGCCGAACCGCCCCAGCTCGTGCGCCATCTGACGGGTGAAGCCGATCTGCCCGGCCTTCGCGCTGGCGTACGCCTGGATGCCGGTCAGGCTGACGCTGCGGCCCGCACCCGACGAGATGTTCACGATGCGGCCGAAGCCGCGCCGCTTCATGCCCGGCACCGCCGCCCTGGTGCACAGGAAGGTGCTGGTCAGGTTGGCCGCGACCACGGCGGACCAGTCCTCGTCGCTGATCTCCTCCAGAGGGTGGTGGACCTGGCCGACCACCCCGCCGGCGTTGTTGACCAGGATGTCGACGTCGCCGATCTCGGCGAAGAAGGCGTCGACCGCGGACGAGTCCGTGACGTCCACCGTGTCCTTGTCGACGCCGTGCACCCGGGCCCCGTCCGCCTCGAGCGCGGCGGCGATGGCCGCCCCGATCCCGTGTGCCGTGCCGGTGACGACGGCGACCCTGCCCCTGGCTGCTGTCACTGGTCGAGCCATCCCTTCTCGAGCAGCTCGCGGACCTCGGCCACGCCGGCGTCCCACACGACCTGCATGTCCTCGTCGCTGCGCCGGTAGGCCCCGCCCAGGCTGCCGTCCGGGGACAGCTCCCTCATCTCGCGCGCGGTCACGTTGTCCGCCAGCGACCTCGGCAGGACCGGCGCGCTGCCGCCGGGGATCTCGGCGCCGTCGACCCTGGTCCAGGCGAAGTTCTCCAGCCAGGAGCCGTGGAACTGGTCGTCGTCGAACCGGGACGCGGCCGCCGCCGTCTTCGGCGCGTTGTACCAGCTGTGGAACAGCACCTCCACCCGTTCGGCGCGCGGCAGGCACACCCATTCGCGGATGAGGCCGGCGACGGGAGCGTTGCCGCCGTGGCCGTTGACCACCGCGATCCGCCGGAACCCCTGGGAGGCCAGGCAGTCCAGCAGGTCGCGGATCACCTCGATGTAGGTGCTCATGCGCAGGCTCATGCTGCCCGGGTACTCCACGAAGTACGGCGCCATGCCGAACGGCAGGACCGGCAGGACCGGCACGCCGAGCGGCTCCGCCGCTTCCACCGACACGCGCTCGGCCAGTAAGGCGTCCGTCCCGAGCGAGAGATACCCGTGCTGCTCGGTCGACCCGACCGGGAGCACGATGCGATCGTCGCGTTGGAGGTAGTCGGCGATCTGCATCCAGTTGCTGTCGAAGACCCGCACCGGTCCTCACACTCCGTTCGATATGCGAAGTGAAACCAATGTCGACCTCAGGAGTGGTCAACTGTAAGGGAAGTTGCGTCTCATACTAACCATTTGCCCCGCAAATACCAGCCGTCCACTGCAAACGCATTCGGATCGCCTGTCGCCGCGGGTGTTCGCCCCGGGATGTGGCACCTGTGGCACGGGTGACTCCGGCGGCGGTGCTCTTTCCGTGCTCTTTCCGTGTCCCCGGCGGGGTAGCCTTCCCGCCATGCCCCCTCGCCGCCGCTCCCCTGCTTCGCACGCCCCGGCTGCTTCACATACCTCGGCCACTCCCCTGCGTGCTCTCGCCGACGTGCCCGTCCCTGTGCCTCCGGTTCCGCTCGACGACGTGGACCGGCAGATACTCGTCCTGCTCAGCCAGGACTCCAGGCGCTCGCAGCGGGCACTCGCCCGCGAGCTCGGAATGTCCGCCCCCGCGGTCGGAGAACGCATCGCGCGTCTGGAACGTCTTGGCGTGATCCAGGGGTACGGCGTGCGCGTGAACTGGAGCGCCGTGGGCTATCCGATGACGGTGTACCTGATCATCACGGCCGTCCAGGGCTACCAGCAGCAGGACCTCGTCGAGCAGCTCGCCCTGATACCCGAGCTGGAAGGGCTCGACATCGTCACCGGTGCCATGGACATGCTCGCCCGGCTCCGGGTGCGTGATCACCAGCATCTGCGGCAGCTGCTCATGGACTGCATCTGGCAGATCGAGGGCGTGCAGCGCACGGAGACCGCGCTGAGCCTGGTGGAGATAGAGCCGAAGAACCTGGTGGCCGACCTGCTGTCGGCCCCGTCCGGTGAGCCGGCCTGAGCGGTCCGGCCGGCTCACCGGGGAATCGTGTGGGGGGGTCCGTGCGCCCGAAGGCGTTTTCGGGGGCGGGTCACGGACCTCGCGGCGGCGTGGCCATCGGGGAGGCCTCAGTCCCGGCGATCGGCGGCGCGCAGCCGCTCGATGCGTTCCGCGTCGTACCCGAGCACCTCGCCCAGGACGTAGCCGGCGTCCTCGTCGCGCCGGGGAGCACGCGCGTGGGCGCGTTGCTCCGCACCCACCCGCAGCGGGCTCGCGACCTGCCGCACGGTGCCGAAGTAGGGATGCTCGGTCTCGACGACCATGCCCCGGGCGACGGTGTGCGGATCCCGCAGGGCCTGCGCCACGGTGTTCACCGGCCCGCACGGCACCCCGGCCGACCGCAGCAGGCCCAGCCAGTGCTCGCTCGTGCCGGTGGCGAACACCGCCTCGAGCTCGGCCAGCAGGGCCTCGGCGTTCTCCCGCCGCGCGGCGAAGTCCCGGTATCGGGGGTCGTCCGGCCACTCCGGATGCCCGAGGGCCCCGGCGAGCCGGCGGAAGAACTTCTCCTTCGGGCAGGCGACCACCAGCCAGCCGTCTCCCGTCGGGAAGGCCTGGAAGGGGACGAGCGACGGATGAGCGGAGTGGTGGGTGCGCCTGGGCTCGAAGTCGCCGTTGAGCTGCCAGGCGGCCGGGTAGGTCAGCATGGAGATCGCCGTATCGAACAGGCTGACGTCGCAGTCGGCGCCGACGCCGTCGCGCCGCGCGGCGTGCAGCGCGGCCAGGATGGACGCCGCCGCCACCAGGCCGCCCGAGTAGTCCACGAGCGACAGCCCGGACTTGGTGGGCGGTCCGCCGGGCTCGCCGGTGAGGTCCATCCAGCCGGCCATGCCCTGCAGCACGTAGTCGTAACCGGGTTCGGCGCTGCGCGGCCCGGTCATGCCGAACCCGCTGAGCGAACTGCACACGATCGCCGGGTTGAGATGCTTGAGGTCGTCGTAGCGGATCCCCAGCTTGGCCGGCACGTCTCCCCGCAGGTTCGAGTGCACCACGTCGCTGACCTTGACCAGGTCCTCGAACACGGCGCGGCCCTCGGGCGTGGAGATGTCGAGGCTGAGGCTGCGCTTGTTGCGGTTGAACGTCTCGAAGAACAGGCTGTCCTCGCCGTGCTGCTCGGGAACGACGTACCTCCCGATGTCACCGCCGGTCGACGGGTCCTCGATCTTGATGACCTCGGCTCCCAGGTCCGCCAGATGCACGCTCCCGAACGGCCCCGCGCCGTACTGCTCGATCGCGATGATCCTGACATCCTCCAGCGGCCTCACGGCAGGACCGGCTCTCGGCGTGCCGCGGCGATCGCCGCCACCCGTGCCATCTCGTTTCCCACGATCATCAGTCCCTCGTCCACTCCCATTCCGGGCTTGGCCAGCACCTGTCCCGCACCGCACGCCATGGCGACGTTGGCGGTGACCTGCGCCGAGCGGTCCGTCTCGTTGCACGTGCCGCCGCAGTACGCGACAAGTCCGCGGTCGCGCACCAGCAGCAGCGCCTCGATCGTGTTGCCGATGCCGCCGAGGTCCGGTGTCTTGACGTGGATCACGTCGGCCGCGCCCCGGTCGACGAACATCTCGATGTCCTCAAGGGTGTTGCACCACTCGTCGACGGCGATCTTCACCCGTGCGTCCAGCCTCCGCAGGGCGGCCCGCAGCCGGACGTACGTCTCGATCTGGGCCTCCCGGCTCCCGGCGTCGACGGGATGCTCGACCACCAGCTCGTATGGGGCCGCGATCTCCCCGAGACGGGCGAGATAGGCGGCGACTGCGCCGACGTCGCCGTCGAAGGCAAGGCCCACGGTGCCGTAGGTGTCGACGTGCAACCGGGGCGTGTACGCGCTGTCCGGGCGCAGCTCCCCGATCCTCTTCACCAGCCACCGCAGGTAGTCCTCGAGGAGTTCGCCACCCCGGCCCAGCTTGGTGTCGACGTTGTTGATCAGGGCGTGCGGAAGGACGTCCACCTGTTTGAGGATCATCTTCTCGGCGTTGGCGTACCGGTCGTCGCCGGTCTGCGCGAACATCGGCACCGGTGCCAGATCGACGCCGGTCGCGTATTCGTCACGCACGACCTCGGCCATGGTGAGCCGCCGGCTCTGCGCGACGGCGTCGAGCACCGCCTGGGTCACGCCGTACCGGATGGCCGTGTGCAACGGACCGGAGGTCGTACGGCATGCGTCCACCCGCCCGGCCAGCTCGCGGAACGAGCCGAGCTCCGCGCCGGCCAGCATCGGGACGAGGTGCTCCTCGACGTCCCGGCGCGCCGCCGCGGCGCTGAAGAGCGGGTCGCGGCCGCCGGCACCGCTGTACTGCACCGCCGCGCAGTCGCCGTGGGCCACGGAGCCGTCTTCGAGGAGCAGCATGACCGACAGCGCCTCGCCCGCCTGCCGGATCGCGGAGAACCCGGGCGTGATCGGGGCGCCCGCGTAGGCGAAGCCGTCGTGCTCCGCACCGGCCCTGATCGCCGCCTGGTCGTCGGCGAAGAAGCCGGTGCGAACCGGCCGCGTGAGCACGTTGACTATCCTCATTCGACCAGCCCCCGGCACAGCAGCACGACAGTGATGAACGTCTGATAGATCCACAGCGGGTCGTCTCCGACGATGACCGCCGACAGGTCCCCGGTCCGCTCGACTCCGGCGATCCTGGCGGCCAGCTCGCAGTAGTCGCTGCTGCGGAAGGACATGCCGAGCGTGACCGGGAGGCCGATGGACGGCGGCGCCGCGCCCGGCAGGTGCTCGACGGCCTCGCGCGCCCGCTCCCGGATCAGGTCCCTCGCGGCCTCCGGGTGCAACGCCTCGGCGGAGAACCGGGACACCGACCGCTTCACGACCGCGGACTTGATTCCCGGGCAGAACCGCTCGGTCTCCTCGGCGGTCGTCGCGTCGCCGGTGACCAGCACGATCGGCACCTGGTACGCGGCCGCCACGAGCGCGTTGATGCCCGCCTCACCGGCGACAGCACCGTTGATCTTCACCTCGGCGAACGCCGACGGGAAGTAGGTGTGCGACAGGACCGAGCCCCTGCTGCCCATCGATCCGTGATACGAGACCAGGAAGATCGCGTCGAAGCTCGGGTCGAGCCCCTGCATCATGTACATCGGCTTGTACCGGCCGGACAGATAGCCGGCACGTCCGGCGAGTGCGTCCGGTTTCAGGTTCGCCATCTTCGAGTGCGCGTCGTTCACCAGGAACTCCGTGGCGCCCGCCCGCATCGCGCCCTCGATGGCGGCGTTGATCTCGCCCGTCAGCAGCTCGGTGTAGTACGGGTACTGCGACCCGCCGATGACGCACTGGTCCCAGTCCACCACGCCGGCGGTCCCCTCCATGTCGGAGGAGATGAAGATTTTCACGACAGCACGCTCCTCGGGTGGGACTCCGGTCCGGTCGAGCTCTCGGTCATCACCACGTAGTACGAGCCGGCCTGTCCCGCCGCCGCGCCGTGCCGGCCGTCCGGCGTGAGGGCGAGACAGCGCAGCTCGGCGCGGAACTCGTCGGGCAGGGTGGCCGCGTCGGCGAGCATCGCCAGGCACGCCGCCGAGGGGTCGAGCCCGCGCGCGATGTCCGCGACGATGCCGCGGGCGCCGAGGACCCGCATGCTCAGCTCTCCCCGCCCCGTGCAGGCGGCGCCTCCGTACCGCGCGTCGGCGTAGTTTCCCGCGCCCGGAACGGCGGAGTCCCCGATACGCCCCGGATACTTCCAGGGGTAGCCGCTGGTGGACACGCCCACGACGAGCTCGCCCGAGGCGTCGAGGGCGATGATGTTGATGGTCCCCCAGGGCCCGTCGTGCGGGGCGAAGCGGTTGACGAGGTCGAGCGCGGTCCGGCGGTACAGCTCGTCGCCGGCCTGCGCCGCGGTCCGCTCGCCTTCGACGGACTCGTCCGAGGGCTGGAGTGCCGACAGGAACAGCTTCGTGGACTCCTCGGTCAGCAGCTCCGCGCGGGCGAATCCGTTCTCCTCGGCGAACAGCTCGGCGCCCTCGCCGACGAGGAGGCTGTGCTGGGGCAGCCGCTCCAGGACGGCCCGGGCGATGGAGACGGGGTTGGGGAATCCCTTCACCGCGCCGACGGCGCCGAACGCCCTCGTCGAGCCGACCATCACCGACGCGTCGAGCTCCACCACACCCTGGGCGTTCGGCAGCCCGCCGGTCCCGACGTAGTGGTCGTCCAGGTTGTCCTCGCACCTGCGCAGACCGGCCTCGACCGCGTCCAGGGCGGAGCCGCCGCGGGCGAGTGTCTCCATGGCGGCGGGCAGGCCGGCCTCGCTCCGCTCGCTGCCGATGACGATCGGACCGCTCACGCGATCACTCCTTCAGGGTGGTGGGTGATGTGCACGCAGGCGGCGCGCCTGCGTGCGTCGCGGGGATCGGCGAGCAGCGGCGGCTCGGCGGCGCACGCGGCGACGACCGACGGGCACCGGTCCGCGAAGCGGCAGGGCTGGGTCCCGTCGCGCGCCGCGGACCGCGCGATTTCCTCCCTCACGGGACCGAGGTCGCCGGTCCGCTCCGCCTCCGCCTCCACCTCCACTGGGCCCCCCGCGCCGGCCAGGCGGGGAACCGAGCCGATGAGCAGCCGGGTGTACGGATGCGCCGGATCGTCGAACAGGGTGGCGGTGGCCCCGGTCTCGACGATGCGGCCCCGGTACATCACCGCCGTGCGTTCGCAGATCTGCCGCACGACCGCCATGTTGTGCGAGACGAAGATGACCGACAGGTGGAGCGTCTCCTTGAGGTCGGCCAGCAGGTTGATGATGGTGGCCTGGACCGACACATCGAGGGCGGACACCGGTTCGTCCGCCACCAGCACGGCCGGCTCCAGCGCCAGCGCCCGAGCGATGCCGACGCGCTGCCGCTGCCCGCCCGAGAACTGTCGCGGGCGCTGGCCCAGGGCGCTTTCCGGCAGGCCGACCAGGTGCATCAGCTCGCGGTTGCGCGCGTCCACCTTGTTGCGCGGGACCAGCTTGTGGAACCGGAGCAGCTCCGAGAGCATCTGCCCGACCGTCATCCGCGGGTTCAGCGAGCTGTAGGGGTCCTGGAAGACCATCTGGATCGCGCGCTGCTGTGCCCGGGTGCGTCTCTCCGGCAGGACCTCGCCCTCGTAGTTGATCGTGCCCGCCGTCGGGCGGTACAGGCCGACGATGGTGCGCGCGAGGGTCGACTTGCCGCAGCCAGACTCGCCGACGAGGCCCAGCGTCTCCCCCTTGTGCAGCACCAGGTCCACGCCGTCGACCGCGCGGTTCACCACCGGCTTCTTCCGGAAGAGCCGGTCGGTCACCGCGACGGGAGGGGTGAAGTGCCGGGCCAGGCCCTCGATCGAGAGAATCTCGTCAGCCGCCGTCACCGCGTGCTCCCCGCTTCTTCCTCGGCCATCGCATTCCACCGCTCCGCCGTGTCCACGCGCCGGCAGGCGCTCAGTCTCCCCGTTCCGGCAGGCACCGGCTCCGGCTCCCCCGCTCGGCAGGCGTCCTCGGCGAACGGGCATCGGGGGGCGAAGGAGCAGCCGGTCAGAGGCTGGGTGAGGTCCGGCGGCCGGCCGTGGATGGTCAGCAGCCGGGCCACGCGCCGGTCCGGGTCGGGCACCGACCTGAGCAGGGAGAAGGTGTACGGATGCCGGGGCTCGGTCACCAGGTCGACCAGGTCGCCGGACTCGACGACCTTGCCGGCGTACATGACGTACAGCCGCGAGCAGGTCTGGCTGACCACGGCCAGGTCGTGGCTGACCAGCAGCAGGCCGACGTGCTCCTCCTGCTTGAGCTGCCGCAGGACGCCGAGGACCTGGGCCTGGATCGTCACGTCCAAGGCTGTCGTCGGCTCGTCGGCGAGGATGAGCCGGGGCTTGGTGGACAGCGCGATCGCGATGCAGACACGCTGGCGCATCCCGCCGGACAGCTGGTGCGGATACAGCTCGTACCGGCGCTCGGGATCGGCTATCCCGACCTCTCTCATGAGGTCGACGGCGATCGCCCTGGCCTCGCCGCGCGACTTGCCGAGCCTGCGCAGCGGCGCCTCGGCGATCTGGTCGCCCACGCGCATGACCGGGTTCAGCGCCGTCAGCGAGTCCTGGAAGATCATGCTCATCGTGTCGGCCAGCCGGCGCCGCAGTCGCTTGGCCGGCAGCCCGGTGACGTCCTCGCCGTCGATGAGGATGGTTCCCGAGACGATCCGCGCCGGGCGGGGCAGCAGTCCGAGCAGCGCGCGCAGGGTGAGGCTCTTGCCCGAGCCGGACTCGCCGACCAGCCCCACCGACTCGGCCGCGCCCACCGTGAGGGACACGCCGCGGACCGCGTGCAGCCGTGCGTGCGGCATGGGGATGTCGACGTGCAGGTCGTGCACCTCTAGCAGCGGAGGGGTCATTGGTTCGCCTTCTCCACGATGCCGTCCGCGATCAGCGCCAGCGCGAGTCCCGTGACGACGACGGCCAGGCCCGGGATCGTGGCCATGTACCACTTGGTCAAGATGAACTGCTGACCTTCCTGGATCATGGTTCCCCAGTCGGGGGTCGGCGGCGGCACGCCGAGGCCGAGGAAACCGAGGGTCACGATCGCCAGCAGGGTGAGCACGATGTCGCTCATCGAGAAGATGATCGCCTGCAGGACGACGTTCGGCAGCAGGTGCCGGAGCAGGATCCGCCACGTCGGCAGCCCGCTGGCCCGCGCCGCCATGGCGTACTCCTGCTCCTTGGCGACCAGGACCTGACCACGGACGATGCGGCAGTACGCCACCCACCCGACCAGGGTGACCGCGACGTAGATGCTGGTCGTCCCCGGCCCCATCGCGAAGACCAGCGCGATGACCAGGACCAGGAACGGGAACGCGATCACCATGTCCACGATCCGGCCGATGACGGCGTCCACCCATCCGCCGAACCATCCCGCGACCAGCCCGATCAGGCTGCCGATGATCAGCGGCGAGATGACCGCCACCACGCCGACCCGCAGGTCGACGCGGGCTCCGTAGAGCAGCCGGGCCAGCACGTCGCGCCCGAGCGCGTCGGTGCCGAGCAGGTGGCCCTTCGCGCCGGGGTCGAGGAAGGCGGCCTGGAGGTTCTGCTTGATCGGATCCTGGCTCGTCAGCAGGGGCGCGCAGAGCGCGAGGGCGACGATCAGGCCGAACAGGATCAGCCCGGCGACGAGCGGCGCGTTCCACCGTCCACGCCTGCGGCGGCCGCCGGAACCCGCCGGCACGGCGGGGCCCGCGGTGGCGACCGCGCTCATGTGAGCTGAACCCGGGGATCGAGGGCGGAGTGCGCCACGTCGGTCAACAGGTTCACGACGACGACCATGATCGCGAAGACCAGAGTGATTCCCTGCACGGTGGGGAAGTCCCTTCCGAAAATGGAATTGATCATCTGCTGTCCGATGCCGGGGAGCGAGAAGACCCGTTCGACCACCAGCGTCGATCCCGTGAGATAGGCGATGTTGACGCCCAGGACGGTGACCGACGAGACGGCGGCGTTGCGCAGGGCGTGTCCGAGCACCACCCGCGCGGTGCTGATCCCCTTGCTGTGCGCCGTCACGATGTAGTCGCTGCTCAGCACCTCGATCATGCTGGCGCGCAGGCTGCGGATCACGATCGGCGCGAGCGTCAGGGCGACCGTGATGCCCGGCAGCACGATGCCGCGCAGGTGCTCGCCCAGGCTGTCGCCGTACCCCCCGACCGGGAACCAGCCCAGCTTCAGTCCGAAGACCAGGATGAGCACGATGCCCAGCAGGAACGCCGGCAACCCCAGACCCACGACCGGCACCGCCCGGATGATGTTGTCGGCGACCCCGTTGCGCCGCGCCGCGGCCAGGACGGCCAGCGGTACGGCGATCAGCAGCGTGAAGAAGGTGCCCGAGACCAGCAGCCAGATCGTCACCGGCAGACTGGTCCCGATCAGTCCCAGGACCGAGCTGTTGTACACGTAGGAGAATCCGAGGTTGCCCTGCAGCAGGTGGCCCAGGAACGTCAGATACTGGCTCAGCAGTGGCTTCTCGAGCCCCATCTGATCGCGCAGTTCCTTGACCGCCTCCGGGGTGGCGTGCACGCCGAGCAGGGTCGCCGCCGGGTCTCCCGGGATCAGCCGGATCAGGAAGAAGACGATGAACGAGATCCCGAGCAGCACCGGGATCAGGGACACCACCCGTTTCAGGATGTAGACGAGATACCTCATCGTTGCTCTCGCTCCAAGTTCTCAGTCCGCATCGGCCCTGCTCAGAGCGAGACGTCTTCCATGTGGTAGGACCCTGTCGGCAGGACCTTGAAGCCCTTCACGTCGCTCGCCGTCGCGTACGGGAAGGGCGTGTAGAACAGGAACGCGAGGAACGCGGACTCGGCGGCCTTCGCCTGGAGCTGGCTGTACAGGGCCTGGCGCTTGGTCTTGTCGAACTCCTTCTGCGCCTGGTGGACCAGATCCATGATCTCCGGGTCGTTGAAGCCGGTGTCGAAGGAGTGCCCGCCGGAAGTGGGATCGAGGGCGAACTGCGCCAGCTCGTCGGGGTCGGCCAGGTCCATCGTCCAGTACGAGTGCGCGATCTCGTAATCCAGCTTGCCGGTCATGTCGTGCTGCGCGCTCGGGTCCACGTTCTGGATGTTCATCGTGATGCCGAGCTCCTTCAGCGACGCCTGCAGGACCTGCGCGATCGCCGCGTCCACCGCGTCGCCCGACATGGCGAGCCACGTTGTGGTGAAGCCCTTCGGCACGCTCGACTGACTCAGCTCCTCCCGGGCCTTGTTCATGTCGTACTGGATGCCGGGGCAGTTCTTGTCGTAGAACGGCGTCGACGGCATCAGGAACGAGTTCGCCGGGGTGCCGTTGCCGAACAGGATGGTCTTGACCAGCGCCTCCCGGTCGATGGCATAGGAGATGGCGCGGCGCACGTGCACGTCGTCGTACGGCTTCTTGTGCTGGTTCATCATGATGTAGTCCGTCCTGGTGGACGGGAACAGGTCGACCTTCACGTTGGGCGTGCTCTTGAGCTGAGCGAGGCTGGAGAACGGCGGGCTCTCGTTGATGTGCGCCTGCCCGCCCTGCAGCTGGATCGCGCGGGCATTGCTGTCCGCGACCACCTTCCAGGTGACCGAGTCCAGGTACGGCTTGCCCGACTGCCAGTACGAGGGGTTCTTCTTCAGCGTGAGGGCGTTGCCCTTCTGCCAGGTGCCCCACACGAACGGGCCGGTCCCGATCGGGTTGGCGTAGAACTCGTCCTTGGTCTTGCCCGCGTAGTCCTTCGGGATGATTCCGTTGTTCGGGCAGCTCAGGTCGGCCAGCAACGGCGCCCACGGATACTTGGTGGTCACCACGACGGTGTAGTCGTCCGGCGTGGTCACCTCCTTGATCGCGGAGTTGATGAACTCCCAGCCGCCCTTGGTCTTGCTCGACTCGTCGAGGGAGAACTTCACGTCCGCCGAGGTCATGGCCTGGCCGTTGTGGAACTTCACGTCCTTCCTCAGCTTCAGCGTGCACGACTTGTTGTCGGGCGACATCTCGTAGCTCTCCGCGAGCCAGGGCCGCACCCCCAGGCCGTCCTCCGTCATGGCGACCAGCGGCTCGTAGATCTGTGCGTAGGTCCAGATCGAGGCGTTGCTGAACACCATCGTCTTGTCCATGTTCACCGCGTCATGGTCACGGACGATGACCAGATCTCCCCCCTTCTTGGCAGCGCCGGACGAGGCGCCGGACGAGGTGCCGGTGGAGGTGTCCGATGACGATCCGCAGGCTGCCAGCAGCGGCGCGGACGCGAACGCCCCGATGCCGAGCGCGCCGAGTTGGAGCATCCGGCGCCGGCTGATGTCGGGGACCCTGAGGCCGGCGAAGATCTGTGCGGCCGATGGGGTCGGTGCGTCAGTGCTGTGGTCAGACATGCCTATCCTTCACGAGATGTCGCGGTGGTGCGCAGGGGTCTCTATGGACGAAAAGGGGCCTCAGCAAGGGCCTCCGGGGGTCCGACGGAGGATCAGATCGGCCCGCGACGAAGTATTGGAGCATCACGACGTTTCGTAAAGGTTACGCGTCGATCAGCTGTCATACGTAAGGCCGCCGTCCCGACTTCACCAGCAGATGCAGACTAGAGCATTCAAATCGGTTCAGGTAGTGTCCAACGGCAAAGCCCCCCAATCACTCCCAAACCAGGCGGCTTCTCATGCAACTGACGATCATCGGCGCGGGCGCGATCGGCGGCACGATCGGCGCGCACATGATCCGTGCCGGCCACGACGTGCTCCTGTGCGACGCCGACCCCGCGCACGTCGAGGCCATCAATCGCGACGGCCTGTCCATCGAGGGGCCGGTCGAGAACTTCACGGTGAGGGCGCGGGCGGTCACCCCCGATGGCCTGCCGGAACGCCTGAGCCGCGTCGCGATCGCGGTCAAAAGCCATCACACCGACCAGGCCGCGGAGCTCGTGCGTGATCGGCTCACTCCCGACGGATACCTGGTCAGCTTCCAGAACGGCCTGACCGCCGACCGGCTCTCCGCCGTCGTCGGCGCCCACCGGCTCCTCGTGAGCTTCGTGAACTTCGGGGCGGACGTGCTGGGCCCGGGCCGGATCATGCAGGGCAACATCGGCACCTTCCGGGTCGGCGAGCCGACCGGCGGTGAGATCACACCGCGGGTCCGCGAGCTCGTAGAGGCCCTGCCCTACGCCGTGGCCACCGGCAACATCATGGGCTTCCTCTGGGGCAAGGAGGCCTACGGCGCGATGCTCTACGCGGGCGCGGTCTCCGACCTGTCCATCGCCGACTCCCTGGAGGCGCCCGAGTGGCGGCCGCTCATGCTCGGCATCGCCAGGGAGGTGCTCGCGCAGGCGCCGGTGAAGCCCGAGGGGTTCGACGGCTTCGACCCCGACGACCTCGAGGGCTCGCTCGACCGGCTCGTCACGTTCAACCGCAACAGCGCCAAGTCCCACAGCGGCATCTACCGCGACCTGATGGTCCGCAGGCGCAAGACCGAGGTCGACGACCTGCTGCACGACCTCTCAGGGCCGCTGACCACCCACACCGGCCAGCTGATCAAGGCGATCGAGCGAGGCGAGCGCACCTGCGAGGTCGCGAACCTGCGACTGCTCGCGGCGTACGAACGAGCCGAACGACTCGGCCGGCCGCTCGCCGCCGTGGTCACGCTGTTCCCCGCGCCGCCGCGCGCGCCCGAGGGACCCCTGCACGGCGTGCCGGTCGCCGTCAAGGACATGATCGACATCGCCGGACACCCGCGCGGCAACGGCAATCCCCTGTCGATGCGCGCCGAGCCGGCCGCCGACGACGCCCCGGTCGTCCAGGCGCTGCGCGCGGCCGGCGCGGACGTCTTCGCGGCGACCTCGCTGCTGGAGTACGCGGCCGGCGCGGTCCACCCGGAGGTGCCGGAGGCGATGAACCCCTACAACCCCGGGCGAACGGCCGGCGGGTCCAGCGGAGGATCGGCCGCCCTGGTCGGTGCCGGCGTATGCCCGGCGGCGCTGGGCACCGACACGGGCGGCTCCATCAGGATCCCGGCCCACTACTGCGCCACGGTCGGATTCAAGCCCAGCTACGGCGCGCTGCCGGTCGACGGCGTCGAGCCGCTCGCCCCCACACTCGACCACGTGGGGCTGCTCGCCCGCGACGTCGCGACCACGACCACGGTCTTCTCGGCCCTTACCGGCGACCGTCCCGTGACACGAGCCGGTGCCGGCATCCGGGTGGGAGTGCTCCCCGGCATGCTGGAGCACGCCGAGGTCCAGCCGGAGGTGGCCGCCGCGGTCAGGGCGGCGCTCGACATCCTCCGCGACGCCGGCAACTCCGTCGTCGAGGTGGACGGCTCCGTCTTCCACGAACTCGACGCGGCCTTCCCCCACATCCTGCTGTACGAGGCGTGGCAGGTGCACGGGGCGCGGGTGAGCGCCGACCCCGGCCACTACGGGCCGGAGACCCTGCGGCTGCTGAGTTCCGGCTCCGGGGTGAGCGAGGCCGACTACCGGAAGGCCCTCGCCGTACGAGAGCGACTGCTGCCCGCCGCGACCGAGGTCTACGCCGGGATCGACGTCCTGCTGACCCCCGCCGCGCCCTTCGTCGCGCCCGTGACGACGCCTCCCGTGGACACGCCGGAGGGGGCCGCGGAGGGTCTGTTCACCGGCATCTACAACCTCACCGGAGCCCCGGCCCTGGTGCTGCCCTGCGGCTGGAGCGCCGACGGCCTCCCGATCGGACTCCAGCTGTCGTCCCCGCTGGGCACCGACATGGAACTGCTGGCCGTGGCCGCCCACGTCGAGTCCACGCTCGCCGTGGACGTCCGCAGGCCGGCCTTTTAACCGATCGAACCGACCCCACGAAGGAATCCCCTTGCGCGCCGCCCTCTACATGTCCGCCGGCCACGTCGTCGTCGATGACGTGCCCGACCCCGCGTTGTCCGAGCCGACCGACGCCGTCGTGCGTGTTCTGCGCGCCGCCATCTGCGGCTCGGACCTGTGGTCCTACCGGGGCGTCATCACCCGTGCGGAGCAGTCCCGGCTGGGCCACGAGTTCATCGGCATCGTGGAGGAGGTCGGCAGCGAGGTCCGTGCCGTCCGCCCCGGCGACCTGGTCGTCGCGCCCTTCACGTGGTCCGACAACACCTGCCCCGCCTGCCTGGACGGAATCCAGTCCTCGTGCGAGAGGGGCGGCACCTTCGCCTCGGCGGGCGCCGACGGCGGCCAGGGCCAGGCGGTGCGGGTGCCATGGGCCGACGGAACGCTGGTGAAGGTGCCCGGCGGTCCGGCCGGTGTCGACGAGTCCGTGTACCCCGCGCTGCTGTCCGCCTCGGACGTGATGGGCACCGGTCTGCACGGAGCCGTCATGGCGGGTGTCACCGAGGGGTCCACGGTGGCCGTCATCGGCGACGGAGCCGTCGGGCTGTGCGCGGTGCTGGGGGCGAAGGCCATCCTCGGGGCCGAGCAGATCTTCCTGATGAGCCGCCACGCGGACCGTGCCGCTGTCGGCAAGTCCTTCGGAGCGACCGACGTCATCGCCGAGCGGGGCGAGGAAGGCATCGCGGCGGTACGCGAGCGGACCGGCGGCCTCGGGGTGCGGCATGTGATCGAGGCGGTCGGCACGCCGGAGTCCTGGGCGATGGCGGTCGGCATGGCCCGGGACGGCGGTTCCATCGGCGCGGTGGGCGTGCCGCACACGGCGCCGACGCTGCCGCTGTTCCAGCCTCTCGTCCACAACCTGAGCCTGAACCTCGGGATCGCCCCCGTACGCCGGTACCTCCCCGACCTGATCTCGCGCATCACGGCCGGGACCCTGGATCCCGGCCCCGTGTTCGACACCGTCCTCCCGCTGGAGAACGTGGCGCAGGGCTATGCCGCGATGGCCGCCCGCGAGTCGATCAAAATCATGCTCACCACGGGCGACCTCTGATCGACGGTCTCACGGTCAGCTTCCCGGCCGTAGACGACCGAGCCTGCAACTCCTCGCCGTCGACGGCTTCGACGGTTCAGGCCGGGTCGTCCGCAGCGTGACTCACCGCCCAGCCCGTGACACCGCGCAGCGCGATGTCGCGGGCCACGTCGCGCTGAGTGGAGCACCCAGCCAGATCGCGCAGAACAGCGAACTGGTCCTCAGGCCAGTTTTTCGGACCAGGTGACGCCCCAGGACATCGGACGAAGAGCCTGCGCCAACTCGTTCAGGATGGCTGCGTACTCCCGCACATATCCTCCGTTCCGACGACCAGTCACTGTGCTCGACCGCCACTGCACCGTGCCGGCTGAGCTCGATCCGAGCCCAGACCTCCTGGTCATCACGGCCGATTGGACGAACGCCCTGCGGGGTGCCGGCCAGGGGGTCATGGCCTGGTCAGCGGAATGAGCACCTCATCGACGATGGAGGCGATCTCGCCGGAATCCACGAGACCGCCCTCCCATGCCTGGAAAAGGATCAGGCGCGGCCCGACGGAGACAACGCGCGGGGTCAGGCTGCCCGGTGCGGCTTCGCCGCGTTCGACCGCCTGGCGCAGGACGGACAGCAGTACTTCCTGATGCGGGCGGACCACCAGCCGGTGGACCTGCTCGAACAGCTCGGGATGGCGGTGGCGGTGGGCGATGAGCGGGAGCAGCGCGCGGCCGCGCGGCTCGTCGAGCACCCGTACGAAGTGCTCGAGCAGGGCGATCAGGTCATCGCGCAGCACTCCCGTGCCGGGCGGCGCCGTCGGCTCGCCGAAGCCGGTCCCGGGGTCGCTCAGCGCGGCGAGGACGAGTTCGGCCGGGGTGGACCAGCGCCGGTACAAGGCCGCTTTCCCGGTCCCGGCCGCGGAGGCGATCTTGTCGAACGTCAGCTCCTCGAAGCTGCTCCCGGCCAGTTCGCTCAGGACGGCCTGGAAGATCGCGGTGGTGAGGGCGTCTCCGCGGCGGCGGGTGGGACTCATGAGGACGGATATATCACGCACTTGGCCGTGCTAGCCTCCGTTAGTGAACAAAGTTGTTCCTTATTTGAGGCGGATGGCCCATGTCCACTGACGGCAGAACAGCCTTGCGCAATGTGCGGATCTTCGATGGCAAGCGGCTCAGCGAGCCCCAAACCGTTGTCATCGACGGTGCGCTGATCGGCGACGATCCCGCCGGCGCGGAGGAGATCGACGCGGCGGGAGCGGCGCTGCTGCCCGGGCTGATCGACGCGCATGTCCACCTGCACAGCCCCGGGAACCTGGCCACCCTGGCCGCCTGGGGAGTGACGACCGGACTCGACATGGCCTGCTGGCCGGCCGAGCGGGTGGCCTCGATGCGCGAGACCAGAGGAGCGGCCGACTTCCGTACCGCCGGACTGCCCGCGATCGGGCCGGGCGGCCACCACGCCCGCATGCCGGGAATGCCGCCGGAAGCCGTCATCCTGACGGCAGCCGATGCCCGGCGGCACGTCGAGGCGCGGGCGGCGGAGGGTGTCGACTACATCAAGGGCGTCGCCGAGGCCCCCGGCGAGGGCGGGCCGCCCGCGGACGCGCTGCGCGCGCTGGTGGAGACGGCGCGCGAGTACGGGCTCAAGACGATTGTGCACGCCGCCACCCCGGGCGCCTACACGATGGCCGTGGAGTCGGGAGCGGAGTTCGTCACGCACACGCCGATCGCCGGCGGGGTCCGGGAGCGCGACGTGGCCGCGATGAGGAGCGCCGGCCAGCGGTCCATCGCGACGATCACCATGATGGAGGCGTTGCTCACCGCCTTCGTGACCTCCGGCCCGCCGCCTGGGCGGGCCGACCCCCTGGGGGAGGTGCTGGGCGATGTCGGGCGTCTGCACCGGGCCGGTGTTGAGATCCTCGCCGGGACGGACGCGAACGCCGGGCCGTCCGCGCCGGTGCCCGTGCCCCACGGCGAGAGCCTGCATCACGAGTTCGAGCTGATGGCGCGGGCCGGAATGACGCCGGTGGAGATCCTGCGCTCGGCGACCGTGCTGCCCGCCCGCGCCTTCGGCCTGGCCGACCGGGGCGCCGTCCGGCCGGGCATGCGGGCCGACCTGTTGCTGGTCAACGGCGACCCGACCCGGGACATCACGGCCACCCGCGACATCCGCGCCGTCTGGTGCGCCGGTCACCCCGTCACCCCGGTCACCGCCCGCGAACCCTGAAACCTGAGCGGCTGCGCGAGCGGAGGTTCCCGTAACCACGGCGGCGGCGCCAGGGCCGCGAAGATGCCGGATCAGCCGGCCGCTGGACGTGGCGGTGCCGGAGTTTTCGTCTCCCGTCAGGATCTGGGGCGGGTGTGAAGTCGCATGAGGACGGCTTGGGTCGCGGGGGTGGGTTCGAGGTCGAGGCCGGCGAGGTGGGCGTTGAGGTGTGGGCGCGTAGGCGTGCCTCGTCTCGGTGGCCAAGTCCGATGAGCAGGCGGATGACGGCGAACATCTGAGACGGAGCCGCGGCCCGCCTTGGCGGGGTGTGACGAAGTCCTCCAGTCCGCCGCGGCGCGACCTATGCCACAGGTAGACGGTGACGGGACGGGCGTTGAGCAGCCCCCACCGCTGCGTCGGCGGCATCTCGTAGGTCTCGGCGGGCTCCATCCAGCCTGTCGCCGTCCGCAGCCACTCCACCTCCATCTCCCGCAGCCAGAAAACGTAGCGGGTGCGGTACTGCACTTGCTCGCAAAATCGGGCCCACCCATCACAAACGGGCCTCATCGCGGCCTGGGGCGATGAAGCCGACAGGCACCCAGGGCTTGTCGATGATGGCGACGCAGGCCCCGCCGTTGGGCAAGGCCCGGGTATGTGAAAGGCGGGCCCTGAGCCCGCCTACTGGTCAGCCCGCGCATACTCCCTCAACGAACCTGCTCACCATGTCGGCGCTTCCGAAGAACAGTCCGTGCACGGCCGCCTCTTCCACTGCCCGGCTGCAGTCGATGCACTGCTCGAACATCCCGGCCTAGGGGACACGCTCCGGTTCCTCACTCCGTACAGGTGGCAGATCACGCTAGGCGGGGAAGCTGAAGAGGCGGTACTGCGAAACTTCGACGAACCCGAATCGCCGGTACAGTGGCTCGCCGACCGGGCTCGCGGCGAGTGCTGCCAGCCGCGTACCGCGGTTCCGTCCCACGCGGAGCGCTGCTGCGGTCAGTGCTGTGCCGATGCCGCGTCGGCGATGCGTGTCCGCGACGTGGACGAGGAAGATCCCGGCTACGTCGTGGGCTGCGATCACTGTCGTCGTCCCGACCACACGGTCCTCGAGAACCGCCGCCAGGCGGACGATGTCCGCGTTGTCCCGACGTTGCGACTCGATCCGCACGATGTCGGGTTCGAGGCTCGGTGCGACGCCCATGGAAGCGCTGTAGGTGCGTACCAGTTCCGACAGTTGGTCGTGATCGGTTACCACCTCGATCCGCAGGCCGGCCGGTGGATCCATCGGATCCACAGCCTGGTCGAGCGGTCTGACCATCACGGGGATCGTTGTGAATTCTTTCGCTCCGTGCTTGGTGAGGGCGAGCGACGCGCCCGCGGGGCTGTCCGGGCCGACCCACCACCACCAGGGCACTCCCACGAGCCGGTCTCGCGCGGTGGCAGTGATCTGCTCGACCGCATCCAGGGAGCGGACACGGACCACTCCGTTGAACTGTGGCTGAGCCAGCCCGCTGCGGAAGTAGTCGAGGTCACCCTCACCGCAGTCCGCCACGCCCCAACCGGTGAGGTACTGGCGGAAGTTGGCGGTCACGCAGGCCATGCTCCCGGGGTGCCACAGGGCTCGCGGGGCACGGTTGCCCGGGGACGCGGCCGCCGCGAGCGGTTCATCAGCTCCGCTTGATACGCCCATCATGGATGTTTCCTCTGTCTGAAAGCCTCGGGCCTGGGCGGCCCGAGGGTATCTCGTGTCTTGTCCCTGCCGACTTCACACTGGTGCCTCGCTGACGGTGTGATCCAGCCGTTGCGTCGTTGTCTTTGGGCGCGGCAATCGCCGGCAGCCGTTGGCGGCGAGTGATTCGCGGCCGCCAACGTCTTGCGGCTCCGGCAGTGCGTTGATCGCCTGCCCGGAACAGCCATTCATTGATCTTGCGGTGTCAGCACACCACGATTCGGTAGTCCGAGACGGGGCGGTATCCGATGCGCTGGTAGACGCTGTTGCTCGTCGGGTTGGCGAGGTCGGTGAAGAGGAGTACGTGTTCCGCACCGGCGTCGCGGGCAGCTTGGGAAACGGCTGCGGTGACGGCGGAGCCGTAGCCCCGGCCGCGTTGTTCGGGCAGCGTGTAGACGGGGGTGAGGCGAGCCGTGCCGGCCACCACCGACGTCATGGCGGCCATGGCCACTGGTTCGTCCCCGACCGTCCACAACCGCCAACCGCCCCGGCTCATCCGCTCGTCGATGAATGCGTCGAGATCCGCTCCGAGCGAGCCGGCTTCCGTGACGAAACGGGTGCACCAGTCGTGGAGAAGAGCCCGGTCACCGTCGCTTGCCGTCCGCGGTGCCCCAGGCGATGCGACGTCAGGGCGCACGAGCCGGCCAAGACGATAGAGGCGCAGGTGCGGTCCGCTCTTCGGCGCGGAGCCGGTGGTCGTCTGCCACGCTTCGGAGAAGGCACGGACCGATGAGTCGTCGGCCAGGAGCTGTGTAAACGGCTGAGCTTGGGTGGCCAGGAGTCCGGCCAGGTGCGTTGCCGCGGCCTGGGAAAGGCGGCTCGCGGTCAGCAGGTGCGGTGGCATCCACACGAACGCGGCCGTCGTCGCTGTTTCATCCGGTTCCCGCCACCAGCCCAGCACCGTGGGCGGGGGTTCACCCCCGGACCGCAGCTGCTCGATCGTGTCGAGTCCGGACAGCAGCATGGTGTGCAGGTCGGGACGTGCGGCGAGAAAAGGTCCCGCCTCGGAGCGAAACATTTCAGGCTCGTCCGTTATGAACCAGGTCACGAGATCGCATCTCCTGCTTGCCCACGAGCGGCAACCCGCGGAGCCGTGGGGAAGCGGTTGGGGGCCTGCCGGCCGCAGCGGACGCGACTGGCGGGCAGTAGGGGCAGCCGGGCTCGCGCCGGCTGAAGTCCGCGCTGGCCGGCTCAGGGCAGGCTGAGTTCGTGCCTGATGAGCTGGGCGAGTGCGGAGGGCTGCGACAGGAAGGGCGAGTGCGAACTGTTCAGCCGCAGCGTCCTGTCGGCGCGCTTCGCGAAGAGTTCCTGGACGAAGGGCGGGATGGCGCCGTCTGCTTCGCAGATGATGTAGGTGCTCGGAATCGTCTGCCAGGCGACCGCGGTCAGCTTCTGGGTGGTGGCGGCGTAGGACTGGTAACCCAGGGCTGCCGCCGCCTTCTCGGCAACGCTCCTGTCCACGTCGCCGTAGAACACCTCAACCGGGTTCGCGACGGTCAGGAAGTCGCCGACACCCTCCTGCCGGTGAAACTCCCACCAAGGTGCCGGGTCGCCGCCCGCGCTCGACAGCAGGGAGTCCCCTGCGTCGAGCTGGAACGCGGCGAGGTAGACGATGCTCTTGACGTTGGACGCATCGGCGAGCGCCTGCGTGGTGGGGACGCCGCCGTAGGAGTGCGCGACGACGACCACGGGCCCGCCGATCGCCTCGACCGCGGCCCTGATGGCGGCCGCGTCGGAGTACATGTCGCCCAGCGCCTTGGGATCGTCGCCACACGAGGTGAGCGCCACGGTGTGGACATCGATGCCGGGCAGGTCATCGATGAGGAGTTGCAGATGCTCGGGCTTGTGCCACGCTCCGGGGACCAGCAACAGCGACGGCAGGGTCATTCGAACCTCATAGGGGCAGGTGATGCGTTGGGCATGATGTGCGGGCCCATCATGCAGGCCCCCGCCTCACAGCGTCCACGTGATAGATGTCACCAATTATCTATAAGGCGGGGGCGAGCCACCCTGCCGCAAAGGAAAACCCCTCCCGACCTGCCAGCGGCGCGACTTGATCAGGTCGTCCGCCCGACCACACCTGTGATTACGTTCACAATCTAAGAAGTCCAACGGCGCTATACATCGCGAAAGGCGAACGCTGCCAGGGCTGTCCGTACTCCGCGGGATGGTCAGGGCGGACGGCGATGTGGTCGGGTTCGAGTTCACGCCGGACGCGGTTGCGGATGTCGAGGGCGTAGGTGAAGCCACGGGGAAGTTGGAGGCGGCCGGCACGGTCGACGGTGGCGTACTCACTGGCATGGATGGTGGTACGGCCTTCGTCGTCGACGCTGGTGTGGCGGACGACCTCGGAGACGGTGCGGCCGTCGCGGATGGCGACGGTGCGGTCGACCGCGGAGGGCCACCGCCCGGTCGTGAGTGACGAACACGATGGCCGTGCCGAGCTTTTCGTTGGCGGTGCGGAATGCGTCGAAGACTTGCTCGGCGGCTGAGTCGAGTTGGCCGGTAGGTTCGTCGGCCAGTACCAGTGAGGCGTGGTTGGCCAGGGCCGTAGCGTCACCTGCGTCTTGGGCGTGACCTTGGCCACGACGGCGCGGCAGGGCCTTCATGTCGATGCCGGTCCCCGTCGCGTACAGCACCGAGGACCCATGCGCCGGCTCCTTGGACACGGGTGCCACCTTCGCCAGGGCGGCCTTCGAAGCAATGACGAACTCGTGGCTGGGGGCTGCTGGTATGGCGTCCTGTGTGGCGACGACGCGTGCGATGACCCGCCTGAGGACCTGACGGTCTCCGGGTCACCGACGCCCTTCCCGAGCTTCCGCGCGACTGCCGGGGAGACGATGGGAATGGCCCCCGATGTGCCGGAGTCCATCCTGTCTGCGCGGAGGGAGGACCCGAGGCCGGTGGCCGCCACGAGACGGGCGTACGGCTCGGGATCGACGACTAACAGGTCGAAACGGGCCGAAGAGCTGGCGATCCGTTGCCCGATCCGGACGCCCGTCGCCTCGCGGACACCCGTAACCTTCCGGACCTGCGCGCCGAGTCCCTGCGGCAGGGCGCCGAAGGTCTGCACACGGGCGTCCGCGCCGACTGAGGTCACCGCGGCGCGATCGCGTCCCGACTCCACGCCTGAAAGGACGGATCCGCCGAAGGAGGTAACGGTCAGCCCCACCAGCACGCCAACGCGGAGGTCACCGCCAGCAACACCGGCGCCGCGCACACACCCCTGCGGGACACCAAGCGGGTCAGGACACCGAGGTGGCCTACACGTCAGCCGGTTTCCGGTTGACCACCGTCGGCAGCCCTCGCCACCGCCGCATGTGCCGCCTGCAGGATCTGCTCCGACAAAGGCGTGCCTGCGGTGGCACGGGCAAGAAGTATGCCGCCGACGAGCGTGGCATAGGCGGCCAGGCCGGCGTCACCAGGCGCGATCCACCCCGCGAGTTCCTGGACGCCCCTGGCGTAGGTCTCCCTGTGCTCGGGCTCACGCGCAATGTCGCCCGCGAAACCGGCTGCGGGACAACCAGTGCCAGGGTTGTCGCGATGCTCGACGGAGAAGTAGGACTCGAGCAGCGACTGCCACGCCGCCTGATGCCCCCCGGCCTCGTGGTCCAGAGCCACGAGGTCGTGCAAGTTGTCGGCGAATGCCTTGGCAGTCGCTTCGTCAACGAGAGCATCTTTAGAGGCGAACTGCTTGTAGAAGCCGCCTTGAGTCAGTCCGATCGACTTCATCACGTCCGCGATGCCGACCTTGACCACACCGTCCTCACGGAACAGCCGAGAGGCCGCGGCCACCACTCGCTCTCTGTTGACCTTCGCTTCTGCTTGCGAGACGCGACCCATTCATCACCCTCCGTAATGTCGGCCTTCTGCCCCGTCGCAGGTCGTCACATCGACCAGCGGACTAACACCCCGAGTGTAAGATCACGCCTGCCGTCTATCGCCTGCCATGACTCCCCGTCAGCCGGCACCCACCGCCAATCCGTCGCACCAGCGAGTCCGCACAAAAACCGTCCAGGCTCCAGGGCACGGGCGACGCCCCGCACGTAAGATGGTGAGCACAATCTAACATGCGCGGCCAGCCGGAGCGACCGAGGTGGGCACCCACCTGCTCAAGCACCCTTGCGTCACGACAACCGAAGGACGGGGGCGGCAAGAGCGCACCGGGCGTGGCACCAAAGGACAGCGCACAGCGCTGACGGCGACCTGGCCTGCGCGCTCCCACGCGCTGGCCGTCGCTGACGCCCCGGTGGACTAGCTCACCGGTCTGCGGTGACAAACATGGCGTTCCCAGTGCAGAAACTGGGCTTGGTCTAGGCTTGATCCGGTTTGACGGACATCTGAGATCAGGGGTTCGTCCCCGGAAGGATGTCCAAGATGGAGAGCATGGGGAAGAAGAAGCGTCCTCGCCGCTCGTTCACGCCGGAGTTCAAGGCCGAGATCGTCTAGCTGTGCCAGCGCGGGGGCAACATCACGTGATCGCGTTCCAGCCAGGACTCGAAGCCCACATGTTCGCCCGTTGCGGTCGAGGCGGTGGTGCCCTTGCTGTCCTGCGCAGCGCAGGCCGCATGGCCGCAGAAGCTCGGTCAGTCGGGTCGTGAGGAACCGCTCGAAGATCTCGGCCATATTCAGCACGAACCCGTCGACCTGTAGGGCCGGTGAGCCCTTCTGCTGAAACGACGATGCGCCGAGGACGAGTTCGGCGAGGCGCAGAGCCGGCAGGTAGCGCTCATTGAGGCGGTTGGGTGTCCAGGCCGGTAGCGGAGCAGCGCCAGCGCGGACCGGAACAACGTCGACCAGACGTGCCGCTACGTGGCGCAGCAATGCCTTGGTCGAAGCAGCCACACCCGGCAGGCTCTGCAGACGTTCGATGGCACCCAGCAGAATCCGGTTCTCGGCGATGTCGGCCGTGTAGTCGTCGAAGGCAACCTCGATCGGTACGGCGAGACTGGGTCTGCGAGACAGTTGAGAACGGGTGCGGATCCGTCCACGAACCTCGACGACCACCCAAGTAAGCAATCTGCTCTCAGCGCAGGCCTTTACAGCGTAGATTCCGATCGTATTTGAACACGGCCCCGCACCCGGCTAAGCAACCCCTCGAATGCCGTGACACGCTGGACAGACATCTGTCACCGGGCGGCACGGTCCGGGAGGGCGACTCTTGATGACACCTGGGTGACACAACAGAAAAGCCACAATCCCCGATCTTGGGAACTGTGGCTCTGACCTGCTACAACAGTGTCGGGACGGCGGGATTTGAACCCACGACCCCTTGACCCCCAGTCAAGTGCGCTGCCAAACTGCGCTACGTCCCGTTGCCCTGGTCTCCCCGGGCACATCCAAACCTTAGCGCAGTTTCCGCCCTCGTGCGTACACGAACCGCCCCGCTGGGCCTAGGCTGGCGATCATGGGGAGGAAGGCGCGCATCGACCAGGAAGAACTCGTCCGGCTGGCCGCCGACGGGTGGACCAACGCCCGTCTCGCCGAGCACTTCGGTGTCACGGAATCGGGTGTCCTGCAGGCGAAGCGAGCCGCCGGCCTGTCCAAGCCGATGACGGACCACAGCCGTGCCCTGCCCTGGAAGCTCCGGCGCGAGCACAGCCAGAGCGGCCCCGCCACCAATCTGCGAAACCTCTCCGCCGCGTCCCAGGGCCGCCAGGTCCCCAAGGACAGGCTCAATACCGCTCTACGCTGGGCGAACCGGCTGGTCGACAACGGGCTCGACATCGCCTACGACCCCGAGCGGGGCTTCCACGAGGTGCCCGCCGGGGACGACTCACACATCGCCCGGGTCCTCGCCGAGGTCCGCGAGGCCTCGGACGCGGCGGGCACCGCTCCCTGACCCGTACGGCTCACACACCGTCGCGCGGCAGGGGCGCGGTCTCCTCGCGTACGTGCACGTGACGCTCGTCCGGGTGGACGGCGGTGTGCGACTCGGTCTCCTGGACTCGGACGTGCGGATCGGCGGCCGGGTCCACGGTGTACATCATGTCCGGCTCGATGGTCTCCACCGTCTCCTCGGCCCGCGGGCGCCGGGTGTAGCGACCGGTCAGCACCATGCTGACGACCCCCACGGCCATGAGAATCCAGCCGATCATTTGCAGGTCGATTCCAGGAACGTCCCATTTGACGGCGAACGCGAGAACCGCGCCGACCGCGATGAAGGCGAGACTGGCCCCGAAGCCCATGGCTACCTCCTCTGCTGGTCAACCGCCCATTACCCGCAGAATCCACGATTACGCAAGGCGTAAAGGCCGTGTTCCCGGGCAGTGCGGATGAACAACGCATTCACCCCTGGAGGCAGATATGACCGCCGTAGCATGGGTGGCCGTCGTGATCGTCGCCGTGCTGGTGATCCTTGCAGTCGGCTACCTTGTGTCGGCACGTAACCGCCGGCGCCACCTGCAGGACCGTTTCGGGCCCGAGTACGAACGGACGGTGCGGGAGAGCGACAGCCGTAAAGAGGCCGAGCAGGAACTGCTCGCCCGCGAGGAGCGCCACGCCAAGCTGGACATCCGCCCGCTCAACCCGCAGACCCGGGAAGGGTACGCGAGGAAGTGGGCCGAGGTGCAGGAGCGGTTCGTGGACGCTCCCGGCTTCGCCGTGACCGAGGCCGACACGCTGGTCACCGCGGTGATGGCCGAGCGCGGCTATCCCACGGACGAGTTCGAGCAGCGTCTGAGCGACCTGTCGGTGGCCCACGCCGCCACGCTCGACCACTACCGCAACGCCCACGACATCAGCAGCCGCGCCGCCCGGCAGGAGGCCACCACGGAAGAACTCCGCCAGGCCATGGTCCACTACCGCGCGCTGTTCCACGAGCTTCTCGGCGACGGCGACGACGCCGACGTTGCTCCGAACAACCACAACGGTGCCCTCGCCGACGGCCATGACGGCGCCTCGATGAGCGGCCACCACGCGAACGTACGAAAGGCGGGGCGATGACCATGCGGACGAACAAGTACGACGAGCGCGACAAGGTCGCCGAGCAGCCGACTCCCGAGACCCCCGAGCCCCTGGAGGAGGAGGCCCGCCGAGAGAGTGCCGTCGCGGACGCCGGGCGGGACGAGCACGAGGGCCCCGGTCCGGTCTACTCCCCCAGCGACGCGTACACCGCCGGGTATTCGGACGGCACCGCACGCGACGCCGAGGACCGCACGTACCCGCAGGACACGACACCGGAACCCGGCGGTGACGCGGAGACGGACGCGACAACCGACGCGGACGGCACCTCCCGCTTCCGCGAGCCGTACGAGCAGGCGGGCGACGACGTCCTCACGTCGCCCCAGACCGGCGGCAGGCACACGGCCGAGGGCGACCGCCTCGTCGCGGACGGCCGTGCGGACGACTTCACCGAGCCCGGCACCCGGCCGGGTCCGTCCGACGACGACGCGACCGGCGCGTACGACGCCTACGGCGACGACGCGGACCGCGACCCTGAGACGGACGGCACCGGCCACACCCGGGACGGTGTGACCGCTCTGGACACCACGACTTCCGAGGACGCCACCACGCCCGCCACTGCCGGCGCCGCCGTCGACGGTCCGGTGAACTACCCCGCCACCACCCCGGCCTCCGGCACGGCGTCCTTCCTGGACGAGACGCTGGACAGCCGGTGGCGCGAGGTCAAGACGGGCTTCGTCGACGATCCCCGTCAGTCGGTCGAGCAGGCGGACGCGCTCGTGGAGGAGGCCCTGTCGGCCCTCACCACCCGCCGGCAGGCGCTGCTCGACCAGTGGAAGGACAACGAGCGGGGCGACACCGAGGCGCTGCGCCTGGCCCTGCACGAGTACCACGCGTTACTTGCCCACCTGACCCGGAAGTGAGGGAACAATGCTCGCCATCGCCGCGGCGGTCGTCTTCGGGATCGCCTTTCTCCTTGACCTCCTCAACGCGAGCATCGGCATCGGCCTGACCGCGCTGCTCGCCCTCGGCCTGTGCCTGCTGGCTTTGCACCAGGCCGGCATCGGCACCGCCGGGGTGAACTCCTGGCGCGGCGGCTGGCGCGGCGGACGCGTCCGTCGCTGACCCCGCGGCCGGACGCCTCCCCAGAAAACCCAGCCCGGACAACGCAGCCTGGAATCCCCCGGACAACACAGGCCGGAAAAACGCGAAGCGGTCTCGTGGGAGCACTTTCTCCCGCGAGACCGCAGCAGCGTATGCCGGCGAAAACTCGCCCGCCCCGCCCGACGTCCCTCGTGCGGCATCGCGCAGGAGGCCGGCGCCGATGCGCTGTCCGCTCCTGCCGAAAAATCATGCGTGAACGAGCTAGCTGCTCATATAGCGTGTTCGGCATGATTTTGCCCTCCCCGCGGCGCTCCCCTGGACCACGGCCGTGCTGAGCCGCCTGCTCCGCACGTATCTGCGCCCCTACTCGCCCGCGCTGACGGCGGTGGTGCTGTTCCAGCTCGTCGGCACGATCGCCTCCCTCTACCTGCCCAGCCTGAACGCCGACATCATCGACCAGGGGGTGGCCACCGGCGACACCGGCTACATCCTGGCCACCGGCGGCTGGATGCTGACCGTGTCCCTCGTGCAGATCGCCTGCTCGATCGCGGCGGTCTATCACGGTGCCCGGGTGGCGGCGGGGTTCGGCCGGGACGTCCGGTCGGCGGTCTTCCACCGCGTGAGCGGCTTCTCCCAGCGGGAGGTCGCCGAGTTCGGGGCTCCGTCGCTGATCACCCGCAACACCAACGACGTGCAGCAGATCCAGATGCTCGTGGTGATGACCTGCACGATGCTGGTCGCCGCGCCCATCATGGGGGTCGGCGGCATCATCATGGCTCTGCGTCAGGACGTCGGGCTGTCGTGGCTCATGCTGGTCTGCGTCCCGGTGCTGCTGGTCTCGATCGGGCTGATCGTCTTCCGCATGGTCCCGCAGTTCCGCGCCATGCAGACCCGCATCGACGTGGTGAACCAGGTGCTCCGCGAACAGCTTTCCGGCATTCGCGTGGTGCGGGCCTTCGTCCGGGAGCGTGAGGAGATCCACCGGTTCGCGCAGGCGAACGACGAGCTGACCGGGACGGCGCTGCGCGTCGGGCGGCTGACCGCGCTCATCTTCCCCACCGTGATGCTGATCCTCAACGCCTCCAGCGTCGCCGTGCTGTGGTTCGGCGCCGCCCGGGTGGACAGCGGCGAGATGCAGGTGGGCGCCCTCACGGCGTTCCTCATGTACCTGATGCAGATCCTCATGTCGATGATGATGGCCACCTTCATCTCGATCATGATTCCGCGCGCCGCGGTCTGCGCGGAGCGCATCGCCGAGGTGCTGGACACCGAATCGTCGGTGCGCCCACCCGAGCGTCCCGTACGGCAGGTGGACCGCCGGGCCGACCTGGAGCTGCGTGACGTCGAGTTCCGCTATCCGGGCGCGCAGGCGCCGGTGTTGTCCGGTGTCTCCTTCCGCGTGACCGCGGGACGGACCACCGCGATCATCGGCAGCACCGGGTCGGGGAAGACGACCCTGCTCTCCCTGGTGCCCCGGCTGTTCGACGCGACCTCCGGCGCCGTGCTGATCGACGGCGCCGACGTGCGCGACCTCGACCCCCAGATGCTCTGGACGCGCATCGGGCTGGTGCCGCAGAAGCCGTATCTGTTCACCGGCACCGTGGCGAGCAACCTGCGGTACGGCAACCCGGACGCCACCGACGAGGAGCTGTGGCAGGCGCTGGAGATCGCCCAGGCCCGCGACTTCGTCGAGGCCATGCCCGAGGGGCTGCAGGCGCCGATCGCCCAGGGCGGCACAAACGTGTCCGGCGGGCAGCGCCAGCGCCTGTCCATCGCCCGCGCGCTGGTCGCCGAACCCGAGATCTATCTGTTCGACGACTCGTTCTCGGCACTCGACCTGACCACCGACGCCAGGCTGCGCGCCGCGCTGCGCCCGCACACGGCCGACGCCGCCGTGGTGATCGTCGCCCAGCGGGTCTCGACCATCGCCGACGCCGACCAGATCGTCGTCCTGGACGACGGCGTCGTCGTCGGCATCGGCACCCATGACGAACTGCTCGATTCCTGCCCGACGTACGTCGAGATCGTCGAGTCCCAACTGACCGCGGGGAGTGCGGTATGAGCGACCGGCCCACGGCACGGCCCACAGCACCGGTGCGACCGCGGCCCGCCGGAGGCGGCGGTTTCGGGCCCTTCGGCCGCGGGCAGATGCCGGCGGAGAAGTCGATGAACTTCGGCCCCTCCGTCCGGCGGCTGCTGCGCCGGTTGAGCCCAGAACGGCCGAGGCTCCTGGCCGTGATCGCCCTCGCCGTGATCAGCGTGGTGTTCTCCGTCATCGGGCCGAAGCTGCTCGGCCGCGCGACCGACCTGATCTTCAGTGGTGTGATCGGCGGACGGCTGCCCGCGGGAACGACCAAGGAGCAGGCCGTACAGGGACTGCGCGCCTCGGGCCACGGCGACTTCGCCGACATGGTCGCGGGGATGGACCTCGTCCCCGGTCAGGGCATCGACTTCGGTGCGCTGGCCACGGTCCTGACCTGGGTGCTGGTGCTGTATGTCGCGGCGTCGCTGTTCATGTGGCTGCAGGGCCGGCTGCTCAACGACGTGACGCAGCGGACGGTGTTCCGCCTCCGGGCCGACGTCGAGGACAAACTGCACCGGCTCCCGCTGAGGTTCTTCGACGGCCAGCCGCGCGGCGAACTGCTCAGCCGGGTCACCAACGACATCGACAACGTGTCCCAGACCCTGCAGCAGACGCTGAGCCAGCTGCTGACCTCGCTGCTCACCGTGATCGGCGTGCTGGTCATGATGTTCGTGATCTCGCCGCTGCTCGCGGTGATCGCGCTGGTGACGATCCCGGTCACGATGGTCGTCACCGGGCAGATCGCCAAGCGCTCGCAGAAGCAGTTCGTCGCCCAGTGGGCCCACACCGGCACGCTGAATGCCCACATCGAGGAGGCGTTCACCGGTCACGAGCTCGTGAAGGTCTTCGGGCGGGGCCCGGAGGTCGAGCAGGTGTTCCGGGAGCGGAACGAGGCCCTGTACAAGGCGAGCTTCGGCGCCCAGTTCATCTCCGGGATCATCATGCCGACGATGATGTTCATCGGGAACCTCAACTACGTCGCCATCGCGGTCGTCGGCGCCGTACGGGTCGCCGGCGGATCGATGAGCCTGGGCGACGTCCAGGCGTTCATCCAGTACTCCCGGCAGTTCACCCAGCCGCTGACGCAGGTCGCCTCGATGGCCAACCTGCTGCAGTCGGGGGTCGCCTCCGCCGAGCGGGTCTTCGAGCTGCTGGACGCCGAGGAGCAGGAGCCCGACCCGGCCGACCCGGCGCTGCCCGCCATCCGGAGGGGGCGCGTCGAGTTCGAGCACGTGTCCTTCAGGTACGACCCCGAGCAGCCCCTCATCGAGGACCTGTCGCTGGTGGCCGAGCCCGGGCACACGATCGCGATCGTCGGCCCGACCGGCGCGGGGAAGACCACGCTGGTCAACCTGATCATGCGCTTCTACGAGCTGGACGCGGGCCGCATCACCCTCGACGGCGCGGACATCACGGCGATGCGCCGCGAGGACCTGCGTTCCCAGATCGGCATGGTGCTCCAGGACACCTGGCTGTTCGGCGGGACGATCCGCGACAACATCGCCTACGGCAACCCCGGGGCCACCGAGGAGGAGATCCAGGCGGCGGCACGGGCGACGTACGTCGACCGGTTCGTCCGCACCCTTCCCGACGGGTACGACACCGTGATCGACGCGGAGGGCGGCAACATCAGCGCCGGCGAGAAGCAGCTGCTGACCATCGCCCGCGCCTTCCTCGCCAACCCGTCCCTGCTCATCCTGGACGAGGCGACCAGCTCGGTCGACACTCGCACCGAGGTCCTGGTGCAGCACGCGATGGCCGCGCTCCGCAGCGACAGGACCAGCTTCGTCATCGCCCACCGGCTGTCCACCATCCGCGACGCCGACCTCATCCTGGTGATGGAGGCCGGGAGCATCGTCGAGCACGGCACCCACGACGAACTGCTCGCCGCCCGGGGCGCCTACCACCGGCTCTACTCGGCCCAGTTCAACGGGACACTGATCGCCGGGGCTTTAGCCGGCGACGACACCCCCACAGAAGTGGGCTGAGGAGTGCCGCGTGGCCTCGGGCCACGCGGCACTCCCCCGGGCGGGTCACCCGGCATCTCCCAGTCACACTGCGTCTCCCGCCGTGGGTCACCGGGCATCTCCCACCGTGGGTCACGAGCGGGCCGACAGGGTGAACTCCTTGCGCGGCTCCTCGATGGCCCCCAGCGAGATGATCTCCCGGGGGAAGAAGAGCCCGAGGGTCCAGTCCATGAGGATCCGGGTCTTCTTGTTGAAGGTCGGCATCCGCGTCAGGTGATAGGTGCGGTGCATGAACCAGGCGGGGAAGCCGCGAAGCTCCCGGCCGTAGATCTGCGCGACCCCCTTGTAGAGTCCCAGGCTCGCCACCGACCCCGCGTACTTGTGCCGGTACGGCCGCTGGGAGTGTCCCCGCAGCGCCGCGAGCAGGTTGTCGGCCAGCGTCTTGGCCTGCCGTACGGCGTGCTGGGCGTTGGGCGGGCAGAACTCGCCCGGCCGGGTGAGGTCGGGGACGGCGGCGCAGTCGCCCGCGGCGAAGGCGAAGCCGGTGTCGTGCACGCGCAGGCAGGGATCGACCCTGATCCTGCCCTTCTTGTCCAGCGGCAGGTCGCCGGCGCCGACCAGCGGGTTGGGCTTGACACCCGCCGTCCAGACGAGGGTGTCGGCGTCGAACTCCTCGCCGTCGCTCAGCACGATGCGGCGGCCCTCCGCGGACTTCAGCAGCGTGCCCATGCGGACCTCGATGCCGCGTGCGCGCAGCTGCAGGACCGTCCACTTGCCCATGTCGGGGCCCACCTCGGGCAGGATGCGGTCGGTGGCCTCGACCAGGATCCAGCGCATGTCCTCGCGGGACAGCCCCTCGAAGTACTTGAGCGCGTCCGCCGCCATGTCCTCCAGCTCGGCCAGGGCCTCCACCCCGGCGTAGCCGCCGCCGACGAAGACGAAGGTGAGGGCCTTGCGGCGGACCTCCGGGTCCGGCGTGGACGCGGCGATGTCGAGGCGGCCGAGCACGTGGTTGCGCAGGGCGATGGCCTCTTCGATGGTCTTGAAGCCGATGCCGTGCTCGGCCAGGCCGGGCACCGGCAGCAGCCGTGAGATCGAGCCCGGCGCGACGACCAGGTAGTCGTAGTCGATGGTGAGGTCCGGGCCCTGGTGCGGGGTGAACTCCGCCTTGCGGTCGCCCAGCCGCACCTGGGTGACCCGCCCGCTGAGGATCTGGCACTTGTTCAGCACCCGCCTGAGCGGGACGACGACGTGCCGCGCCTCGATGCTCCCCGCGGCCGCCTCCGGCAGGAAGGGCTGGTAGGTCATGTAGGAGTCGAGGTCCGCGACGGTCACGAGCGCCTCGCCGCGGCGGAGCCTGCGCTGCAGGCGGAGTGCGGTGTACATGCCGACGTATCCGCCGCCGACGATCAGAATCCGTGGGACAGCCATGGCTGTCCCCTACCCCTGCCCAACGCGGAAACGCATCGTCACGGTTGTTCCGCCGGGACCGGTGGTGACGTGGAGGTCGCTGCTCAGCATGCGCGCGACCCACAGCCCCATGCCGCTGGTCGCGTCCTCCGGAGGCGGGTCGTGGCCCGGCTCGCCCTCAAGACGCCACTCCGGGCCGTCGTCGTGCACGGCGACCACCAGGGCCGGCCCCTCGCTCCAGATGGTCAGCCGCGCCTTCGTCGACCCGTGGGTGACGGCGTTGGTGGTGACCTCGTTGAGCGCGACGAGGAAGTCGCCGATCGCGTCCTCCCGCATACCGCGACGCAGCGCCTCGGCGGCGGCGTACTCCCGCAGATCGGGCAGATCGGCTAAGGAGAATGCACACTCCCTTGCCGCTCTGGTGACGTGCGCGGGAACGCCGTCATCTTTCACCCGGTACACGCCTCCCGCCGGAAATCTGGCCGTCTCAGGATCTATGGGCTGTGGGCAGGACGAAGATACCCCGGGACACCGCCTTGGCACAGACGGTGTCCCGGGCGTCGTCGCATCCTCTCATCCCGCGACAAGCTCCGCCCGGAGCTGGTCGAGGGTCTTGCGGAGGATCCGTGAGACGTGCATCTGCGATATGCCGAACTCCGCCGCGATCTCGGCCTGCGTCATGTTGCCGTAGAAACGCAGCAGGAGGATGTTCTTCTCCCGCTCGGGGAGAAGGTCGAGGAGAGGCTTCAACGCCTCGCTGTCCACCAGGGTGTCGAGCGCGTCGTCCTCTTCGGGGATCACGTCGCCGAGGGCGGCGGCGTCGTCGTCGGCGCCGATCGGCGCGTCGAGGGAGAGGGTGCTGTACGCCGAGGAGGCGTCCATGGTGAGGAGCATGTCCTCCTCGGACAGACCCATCTTCTTGGCGAGCTCGGCGACGGTGGGGAACCGGCCCAGCTCCTGGGTCATGTCGGCGACGTGCCGGTTGAGCTCGGCCCGGCGCTCCTGGTAGAGGCGGGGCACCCGGACGGCCCAGGTGCGGTCCCGGAAGTGCCGCTTGACCTCGCCCGTCATGGTGACCATGGCGTACCCGCGGAAGCTGTGGCCCAGCGTGGGGTCGTAGCCGTTGATGGCCTTCATGAGGCCGACGTACGCGGCCTGGAGAAGGTCTTCCATCGGCTCGCCGCGGTTGAGGTACCGCCGGGCGATGTCCCTCGCCATCGGACGGTGCATTTCTACGATCTTCTCGCGGAGGCGTTCCCGCCGCTCCTCGGACAGTCCGTCCACGGCCAGCTCGGCCAGGAGCTCTTCGGCGGTCGGATTGCTGACGGTCTCTGCACGAACCTCGGCAGCCATCTGCGCAGTCCCCTCGTATTTTTCTCGCGAGGGCGCCTGTGCGCTGGGGTGACCAAGCAGAAGGCGCGCCTCGCTACAGTGTCGAGACGAGGCCCTCTGCTGGACCTCTGCTTCAGTATATTGCCGCAAAATCAGGAGTATCACCACCCCTTCTGCACCAGTAATGTTGCCGAAGAGGAGGCGCGAGGTGTCTAACAACGGACTGCTGTCCCTGACGTCCAGTATGGCGGGGGACATCGTGGTGATCCATGTGAACGGTGTCCTCGACGCCACGACACGTGAGCAGTTCTCGGACTATCTGGACGCCGCGGCGGACGACCACGGCCCCGACATGATCCTTGACCTGGGCGGCGTGACGTTCATGGACTCCCGCGCGCTGGGCCTGATCGTGCACAACTGGCAGCGCTCGACCACGGCCGGCGGCAACTTCGCGCTGATCTCCGTGCAGTACCCCAACTCCAAGGTGATGTGGGTCACGGGACTGTCGGAGCGGCTGCCGCTGTTCGACACCCTCGACGAGGCCCTGGCCGCGTTCGCCGTCTGAATCCGCCACTTCACACCGCGTCCCCCGCATCTTGCCGCCGCCCCGCGGGGGCACTTCACGCCGCCCCGCGCCGCCGCGCCCGCTGCCACCCCTGCCGGCCACGGCCCGCGCGTACGGCTCCGCTCAGGCCGGGGGCGCTCCCCCGTGCTTCTGCTGGTGCTCGGTCACCAGGAGCTTGGCGAGGTCGGCCACCTTGACCTGGTGATGCTGCGACACCCGTCTGAGCTCATCGAACGCCTCCTCGGCGGAGCAGCCGCTCTTCGACATGATGATGCCCTTGGCCTGGTCGATCACCGACCGGCCCGCCAGGGCCTCCTGCATCTGCGCCGCGCCGGTCAGGACGTCGTCGAACTCCCAGATGTTGGCCAGCGCCACGGTGACCTGCTCGCGCAGCAGGGCCATGAGTGAGCCGCCGGAGCTGAACACGCCGGGGCGCACGCCGTACAGGCCGATGATCGCGACGGCTCCCTCCACGGCGATCGGCACCACGAGGACCGAGCGCACCCCGTGCCGCACGGCGGTGGCGGCGTAGCGGGACCAGCGGGATTCGCGCATCACGTCGGGGATCGTCACCGAACGCCCGGTGGACAGCGCCTCCCTCGAAGGGCCCTCGCGCAGGTCGCGCTCTCGATCGATCAGCACGGTGAGCTCGCTGTGGGAGGCGGCGAGCAGCACGCGCTCCTCCATCCACAGCTCGGCGGTGCCGCCGGCGCAGCCGGGCACGCCGCGCGCGACCGCCTCGGTGATGCCGCGCAGAACGCCCTCGGCCGACGTGCCCCCCGTCACACGGCCCAGCGCCGCGAGGTCACGCGCGAGAATGGATGTCGTCTCCATGGTAGAAAGACCGTTCCCATAGTTTTCGGGTTAATCCAGGCTGGATCGATTAGACCCGGGGTTTGGCGTAGCGTCTACGTCGAGAGAGGGAGGCAGCTTGCCCGACACCGCCGAGCTCGAGCGCGCGTTGAGCGGGCTCGCCGACCGCATCGCCACCCTACGGGACGATCCCGATCCAGGTGCGATGCTACGGGAGCTGGACGCCGCCGAGGAACTGGTCCGCAAGGCCCTGAGCGAGCTGGCGCGCAGCCGCAGGCGCAGGGACGGCGGCAGCCAGCGCGAGCAGAAGCTGCTGCGCCAGGTGTTCCGCGCACTGCCGATCCCTGTGATCATCATGGACACGGGCGGCACGGTGCGCCGTATCAACAACGAGACCACGCGCCTGCTCGGCAGCCCGGCCGGCTACCTCATCGGCCGCGCCTTCCCCCTGCTCGTCGACGTGACCGCCCGGGCCGCGTTCCGGCAGCGCCTCGCCGCCGTCCTCCACGGCGACGACAGCGCCTCGTTCCAGACCCGGCTGGCCCACCAGGGGCGCGCCCACACCGTGCGGCTGGTGCTGAGCCGCCTGCGCATGCCGGGCGAGCCGCAGGAGATGATCGCCGGGGTCGTGCTGCCCACCGAGGTCCAGCTGCCCGAGCCCGCCGTACAGGCGGGTGTGCCCGACGACGCCGCGGTCCTGGCGGCGGCCAGGCGGCACGAACTGCTGTCGCGGCTGACCGGCCTACTGCTGGACGAGGAGAGCCTGCGCGAGCCCGTCGCCCTGCTGCGGGCCGCCCGCCTGCTGGCGGCGGAGACGGCCGACTGGGTGATCGCGGACGTCGCCAGGGACGGCGACCTGGTCCGGTCGGTCGTCATCGGCCCGAGTGACCAGCCGGTCGGGCGGCTGCAGCGGACGGTCGAGGAGGCCCCGCCGGCGCTGGCCCCGGTCGTGGAGCAGGTGATGACCACGCAGAGCGGTGTCGTCCACGAGATGCTGACCGACGACTCCCTGCTCGGCGGCGACGTGCTTCAGGCGATGCGGGCGGGCTCGCTGCTCAGCGTGCCGATCCGCACCGAGGGCGAGGCGCGCGGCGTGCTCACGCTGGTGCGGCTGCGCGACCGGCCGCCGTTCGGCCTGGCCGACCTGGGCCTGATGGAGGAGATCGGCCTGCACCTCGGCCTGGCGATGCGGGCCCAGCAGGGGTTCCAGCGCCGGGCGCAGGCCGCCGACACCCTGCAGACCGGCGTGCTCCCCCGCACGCTCCCCGAAATCCCCGGCTTCGAGATCGCCGCCGCCTACCACCGCGGCTCCGGCATACGCGCCATCGGCGGCGAGTTCTACGACGTGTTCCCCGTCAAGAACGGATGGGGCTTCGTGATCGGCAGCGCGGCGGGACGCGGCGAGGAGGCGGCCTCCGTTACCGCCATCGTCCGCAACGGCCTGCGCGTGCTGAGCGTGTGGGAGGACGACCCCGGGCAGGCCCTGAGCAAGGTCAGCGACGCCCTCGTCGCGCAGAACACGGGCCTGTTCGTGATGGCCGCCGCGGGCTTCGTCCGGGGTCGCAAGGTGCGGCTCGCCTCCGCGGGGCACCATCCCACGGCGCTGATCCAGCCGGGCGGCGGCGTCAGGTTCTCCGAGGGCGGCGGCGTCCCCCTGGGCTTCGAGGAGGGCTCGGTCCCCCCGACGGAGGAGCTCACGCTGTCGCCGGGGGAGACGCTCGTGCTGTACAGCGACGGCCTGGTGGGCGCGCAGAGCCCCGCCGGGGACAACTACGGCGAGCAGCGGCTCACCGAGGCCCTCGCCCGCTGCGCCGGGCAGCCCCCGAGCGCGGTCGTCAAGGCCATCGAGGAGGACCACCGGGCCTTCTGCGGCAGCCACGCGGTCGACGAGATCACCGTCCTCACGCTGCGCCGGCCCCGCTGACGGGAGTGGAACCGCGGGAGTCGGGCCCACGGGAGTCGGGCCCACGGGAGTCGGCCCGATTTTTCCCGATTAGGTGTTTAGCGCGAATCAGAGTAAGGTAAACATCATCTACATCGAACGTGCCTAAGACGCAGGCACACCCTTTCAGACGCCTTCCTGTCTTGAGGTGTGCCATGGATATCGCAATCGTCTCCGCGCACGAGCTGACTCCCGACACTCCCGCCATCGCCCGCGAGCTGGGCCGGGGCCACCGGGTGACGGTCTACACCCGCTCGAAGGTCCGGGGGGACGGCGTCGAGCACGTGCCCGCCGGACCCGATGTGGAGCTGTCGGAAAGCGACCTCCTCCCGTACATCTCGGACTTCAGCGACGGCCTGCGCCGCAGGTGGCGGGAGCACCGCCCGGACATCATCCACGCCTACTCGTGGTCCAGCGGCCTGGCCGCCATCGCCGGGTCCGAGGGCCTGGGCGTGCCGGTCACCCAGACCTTCCACAGTCACTACGACGACGCCCGGAGCGCCGCGCCCGTGCGGCGGCTGGAGTGCGCGATCGGCCGCCGGGCCAGGGCCGTGATCGCCGCCTGCGCCGACGAGGAGTCCGAACTGATCCGGATGGGCGTGCCGCGCCGCAACATCTCGGTCATCCCGCACGGCGTGGACATCGAGCGCTTCCGCCGTCAGGGCCCGGCCTTCCCGAGGGGCGAGCGGCCCCGCCTCCTCCACGTGGGACACGTGGGCGCCGACTGGGCCGTGCACGCCCTGCGGGCCGTGCCGGACGCCGAGCTCGTGATCGCGGGCGGCGACGACCAGAGCGTCGAGCGGCTGCGCGCCCTCGCCGGGGAGCACGGCGTGACCGACCGCGTGGAGATGCTCGGCATGGTTCCGCACACCGCGATGCCCAAGCTCATGCGCAGCGCCGACCTGGTGCTGTCGCTGCCGCCGACCGTCCCCACGGGCACGGCCGCGCTGGAGGCCATGGCCTGCGGCATTCCGGTCATCGCCTCGGCCACCGGGGCGCACCTCGACTCGGTGGTGGACGGCGTGACCGGATTCCTGACCCGGCCCGACCGCCCGCTGGAGATCGCCCACCGGATCCGCCGCCTGCTCGGCGACGCCACCCTGCGCACGGCCATCGGCTACGCGGCCGCCGACCGCGCCCGTTCCCGCTATTCGGTCGAGCGAATCAGCATGGAACTGCTCCGCGTTTACGAGAAGACCTGCGCGTAAAGGCAAGCGATATTACCGGATATAGGCCGTTAACTGAGTGAATTCTTGTGATTAACTCGGCTCATGTCACGTCATGGGCCTGGTTTAGCGGTGGCGGCGGCGATGCTCATCGCCGCCGCCACGGCGTGTTCAAACGGGGACTCCACGAAGGTGTTCAACGCCGGGAACGAGTCCACCGCACAAGGGTCGGCGTCCTCCCCCGGTTCTCCCGGCGCGCCGCCGGGCAACGCGAACGCGGCGGGGCTGAGCGCGACGCAGACCGCCACCGCGGCCGCCGCACCCGCCGGCGCATTGGCCGGGGCATCCGCCGGCGAGGACTCCGGCCGGAAGGGCGAGGAGGCCGCGGACGCGATCGGCGACACCACGGTCGCGGAGAAGATCGGCGACATCGCCGCGGCCCCGTCGCCGCGCCCCTCCCCCCTTCCGTCTCCCGGCCTCTCGTCCGGCCCGCGGGCGACGCCCGCACCCACGACCGGAACCGAGACCGAGCCGCCGATGCGGCTCGCGCAGCCCGTGCGCACCGCCGACCGGCCGGTCGTGGTGAACGCCATCGAACCGGAAGACGTGCCCCGGGCGGATCGCTCACCCGCCCAGGCCACCCCCGGAGGCGCGAACGGGGCCGGGCGGCAGTCCTCCCCGCCGCCGCGTGCGCCCTCCCCCACACCGCGTGCGCCCTCGGCCACGCCGCTGCCCCCGTCCGCCACGCCGCTGCCGCCAGCCGGCGCCTCCGCCGCCGGTTGGGGCGACCCGGCCCTGGCCGAGGACTTCGGCGGGCAGGCGCTGCGCCTGGCCGGGGGTGCCGGCGCGGACCTGTCCGGAACGCCGGTCCAGCAGTACGGCCGCTGGGAGATCCGCCTGCGGGCCGAGCAGGGCGCGCTTCCCGTCGCGCTGCTGCAGTCCGCCCAGTCGGGCGCCGCCCAGGACGGAAACGCGCGGCGGGGCGCCGGCTCCCGAACCGGAAGCTCCCGAACCGGCGACTCCCGATACGAACGCTCCCAGCCCGGGGAATCGCGATACGGCGCCTCACGGTATGGCGATTCGCGGTACGACGCCTCGCGCTCTGACGATTCGCGCTCTGACGATTCATGGCGCGACGACTCGGAATACGCCGGGCCGCAGGACGGCGTCTCGCAGTTCGGCCGGACGCACGGCGCGGGGACGCACGGCGCGGGGACGGAGAACGCCCAGACGGAGGACGCGGCGATCGGCGTGGCCGGCATCGCGGGCGGGCGGCGCGCGGAGCTCTCCGTCCGGCAGGGCCGCGAACTGGCCAGAGCCGAACTGGGGACCGACCTCACCCAGTGGCACACGGTCGCCGTCGACTGGCTCCCCGGCCGGGTGACGTTCTGGCTGGACGGCAGGCAGGTGTGGAACTACACCGGCCCCTACGTCCCCCGGTCCCAGATGGGCCTGGTGCTGCGCAACGACGCCTCCGGCGGCACGGTCTATGTCGACTCGGTGCGGGTCTACCGGGCTCCGCAGCGGTAGCCCTCCGAAGATCCCGGACGCGGGACGGTGACGCCGGACCGTGACGCCGGACGGTGACGCCGGACGGTGACGCCGGACGGAGACGCGTGACAGGTGTGAGCGTCACGCGTGGCTTGCGAGCAGGGCCGCCTTCAGCGACAGATGGAGCAGCAGGCGGTCCTCCCCGTCGGCGAGGTCGAGCCCCGTGAGGTGCCCCGCCTTGCCCAGGCGGTAGTACAGCGTCTGCCGGTGCACGCCCAGCGCCGCCGCCGTCTCCTTGACCTGCCCGGCGTGATCGAGGTAGGCCTCCACGCTCGCCGCGATCCTGGGCGTGAGGGCGGCCGACTCGGCGGCGAGGTCGGCCAGCTCGCGCGGGGACAGACGGGCCAGCAGCCGGTAGACGCCGAGCGCGCCCCAGTCGGCCACCGGGGCGTGCCGCTCGACGTGCTCGGCCACCCGCAGCGCCAGCAGCGCCTCCTGCCAGCTCTGCCACGCCTCCCCGGGATCATCGCGCGGGCCCCCGACTCCGGCGGCCAGGCCGTACAGGCCGTGCAGGAGGCGCGCGACGTGCGCGGCCTGCGCGGCGGGCGCCAGCACCGCGAGCAGCGGCGCGTTCACCGCCGTGTCGGTCACCTCCGGGTCGGCCAGCACGCCGCGCGGCAGCGCGCGCGGCGGTCCGGACGCCTCCGCGGGCGTCCGCACGGCCACCGCCGTCACCGGTCCCTCGACGTTCATCCGGGCGGTGGCGCGGACCGCGGGGTCGGCCGAGAAGAACTGGCGCAGCGGGGCGTGCCGGCCGCGTGCCTGCGTGGCCAGCAGCGCGGCGGCCCTGCTCACCAGCGGCGCGACGGTGGCCAGGCGCTCGTCGGTGAGCGCCCCCGATTCGAGGGCCCACAGGTAGCCGTAGGTCACCCCGCCATGCCGCAGCGGCACGCACACGCGACCGAGCAGGCCGGGCAGCCCGGGGATGCGCACCGGGCCCGTCGCGGTCGCGATGCCGTACGCCTCGAAGTGGGCGCGCACCTCGTCGGAGGCGTGCCGGCGCAGGATCGACTCCTGCCGCACACGGTCGATGTCCCCGCTCTGCGCGCCGTACGCCAGCAGGTTGAACGAGCGGTCCTCCAGCGTCACGGAGGCGTCCAGCAGCCGGGAGATCTCATCGACGATGTCTTGCATGCTGACATTCTTGTGCATTTGTCGAAAAATGCTGTGGCGGATGTCCGTGGAACTTCTGTGACGTGCGGATTTAGCCTGAAGCCATGCTCGGTTCCCTGCTTCTCGCGGGCTCACGCAGCCCGCTCGCCCGCCGGGCCGTGTCGGGGCTCCCGCTCACGCGCAAGGTCGTCGACCGCTTCGTGGCCGGAGAGTCCGCCGCGGACGCCGTCGCCGCGACGCGCCGCCTGACCGGCTCGGGGCTGTCGGTCACCATCGATCATCTGGGCGAGGAGGTCCGGGATCCCGGGACCGCCGTCGCCGCCGCCAAGGCGTACGTCTCGTTGCTGGAGGAGCTGCGGCCGCTCGGCCTCGGCGACCGGGCCGAGGTGTCGGTCAAGCTGTCGGCCGTCGGCCAGGCCCTCGATCCCGGCATGGCCCTGGAGAACGCGCGGCAGATCTGCGCGGCGGCGCGGGAGTGCGGCGCCACGGTCACCCTGGACATGGAGGACCACACCACCGTCGACGCGACGCTCGGCGTGCTGCGCGCGCTGCGGGAGGACTTCCCGGAGACGGGCGTGGCGATCCAGGCCTACCTGTTCCGCAGCGAGGCCGACTGCCGCGACCTCGCAGGGTCGCGGGTGCGGCTGGTCAAGGGCGCCTACGCCGAGCCCGCCTCGGTGGCCTGGCAGAGCAAGGCCGAGGTCGACCGCGCGTACGTGCGGTGCCTGCGGGCGCTCATGTCGGGCACGGGCTATCCCATGGTGGCCACGCACGACGACCGGCTGATCGCGATCGCCGAGTCGCTCGCGGTGAGCGCCGGACGCGGCGCCGGCGACTACGAGTTCCAGATGCTCTACGGCATCCGGGCCGACAGGCAGGCGGCGCTGGCCGCGGCCGGGTCGCGGGTGCGGGTCTACGTCCCCTACGGCGACGACTGGTACGGCTACTTCATGCGACGCCTCGCCGAGCGCCCGGCCAACGTCGCCTTCTTCCTTCGCGCTCTGAGGGGTAAATGATGGATGCGATCACCGACGTCCCGGTGCCGGCGAACGAGCCGGTGCACGCGTACGGACCGGGCAGCGCCGAGCGCACGGCGCTGGAGACCCGGATCAAGGAGTTGTCGGGGGCGTCCCTCGACCTGACGATGACGATCGGCGGCGAGCGGCGCATGGCCGGCGGCGCTCCGATCGACGTCGTGCAGCCGCACAACCACGCCGCCGTGCTCGGCCGTACGGCCGACGCCACCGCGGCCGACCTGCGGGCGGCGGTGGACACGGCGCTGGAGGCCGCGCCGCGCTGGCGGGCCCTGCCGTTCGAGGAGCGCGCCGCGGTGTTCCTCAGGGCCGCCGAACTGCTCAGCGGCCCGTGGCGGGCCACGCTCAACGCCGCCACCATCCTCGGCCAGTCGAAGTCGGCGCAGCAGGCCGAGATCGACGCCGCGTGCGAGCTGATCGACTTCTTCCGGTTCAACGTCGCCTACGCCCGGCGGCTGCTCGCCGAGCAGCCGCAGTCGGCGCCGGGCGTGTGGAACCGCATGGAGTATCGGCCGCTGGAGGGCTTCGTCCTGGCGATCACGCCGTTCAACTTCACCTCCATCGCGGCCAACCTGCCGGCGGCGGCGGCGCTGATGGGCAACGTCGTGGTGTGGAAGCCGTCGCCGACGCAGCAGTTCTCGGCGCACTTCACCATGCGGCTGCTGGAGGCGGCCGGGCTGCCGCCCGGTGTGATCAACATGGTCACCGGCAACGGCGGCGCCGTCTCCGAGGTCGCGCTCCCCCACCCCGAGCTGGCCGGGATCCACTTCACCGGTTCGACGGCCACGTTCCAGCACCTGTGGCGCACCGTCGGCGAGAACATCGCGGGCTACCGCGGCTACCCGCGGCTCGTCGGCGAGACCGGCGGCAAGGACTTCATCCTGGCCCACCCGTCCGCGGAGCCCGGGACGCTGGCGACCGCGCTGCTGCGGGGCGCGTTCGAATACCAGGGCCAGAAGTGCTCGGCGGCCTCCCGGGCGTACGTGCCGCGCTCGCTGTGGACCCGGATGCGCGACGACTTCGTCTCGGCGGCCGAGTCGCTCACCGTGGGCGACGTGTCGGGCGACCTGTCCACGTTCATGGGCGCGGTGATCGACGCGCGGGCCTTCGCCAAGCACAGGGAGGCGATCGACCGGGCGCGGTCGGCCGACTCGACCGAGGTGCTCACCGGCTCCTACGACGACTCGACCGGCTACTTCGTGCGGCCGACCGTGCTGGAGTGCGCCGACCCCGCCGACGAGGTCTTCGTGAAGGAGTACTTCGGCCCGATCCTCGCCGTCCACGTCTACGACGACACCGCGTACGACGCCGTGCTGGACCAGATGGAGGGCGTCGCACCGTACGCGCTGACCGGGTCGATCATCGCGCAGGACCGGTACGCGATCGACGACGCCACCGAGCGGCTGCGCTTCGCGGCGGGCAACTTCTACGTCAACGACAAGCCGACCGGCGCGGTCGTCGGGCAGCAGCCGTTCGGCGGCGCCCGCGCCTCGGGCACCAACGACAAGGCCGGCTCGATCTTCAACCTGATCCGCTGGGTCAACGCCCGCACGATCAAGGAGACCTTCGTGCCCCCGGTCGTGAGCGGGCCGTACAAGGGCGACGTGCCGCAGGGCGGCTGGCAGCAGCCCGACCTCGGCGACCTCGGCTACTGACGGACCCCGATGCCCTCGGAAGACGAGACTTCCGAGGGCATCGCCGGGACGCCTGCGGATTCTGAGCGAGTTTCAGTCTCCGGCGGGGACGGCCATCTCGCCGAGGAGGGACCAGTCGTCCTGCGGGACCGTGACGTTGACGATTCTCGGGGTCTCGGCGAGGTGGGGCGGCAGCGTCCGACGGGCGGTCCGGAAGTGGTCCGACCCGACGTGCGCCGCTCCGGCCTCGTCGTCCCGGAACGCCTCGACGAGGACGTATTCGGCCGGGTCGTCGAGGCCGCGCGACCAGTCGAACCACAGGCAGCCCGGCTCCGCGCGGGTCGCCTCGGTGAACTCACGGGTGATCTCCGGCCACTGGTCGGCGTACTGCGGCAGCACCCGGAACTTCGCGGTGATGAAAATCATCTGGCCTCTCCTCACGTCATGGTGGGCAGGACGACATCCTCCAGGACCGCCCTCGGCGCCGTGTCCTGGTCCGGCCCGTTGTAGTCGCCGCCGGTGACGGCCACGACGAGGCCGAGATCGGCCAGCAGGAACAGCCGCTGGCCGCCGTTGCCCATGGCCGCCGCCCGCCCGTCCCGGCCCGCGTACCACATGTACCCGTAGGAGACGTCCTCCCAGGCGGGCACACGTGGGCGCAGCATCTCCCCTGTCCAGCCGGGGGCGACCTCGCCGTCCAGCACCGCCTGCCCGATCCTGGCCAGGCCGCGCGGCGTCAGGCGCAGGCCGGAGGCGGCCAGAGCGGTCCCGTCGGCGCCGGCCGACCATTCGAAGGCTCCGGCGCCGAGCGGCTCGAACAGCGCCCTGCGGGCGAACTCCTGAAGGCGCAGGCCCGTGCCCCTCTCCACGATCGCGCCGACGAGGGCCGCGGCGCCGCCGCTGTAGCGCCACCGCTCGCCCGGCTCCTCCACGAACGGGCGCTCCAGCACCCAGCGGCAGCGGTCCGGCGCCAGCTCCATCGCGATCTCGCTGTTCGCCGGGCTGGTGTAGGGCGCGCTCTCGTCCCACTCCAGGCCCATCGTCATCGTCAGCGCGTGGGCGATCGTCAGCCCGGCCCGGCGGGGATCGGCCGCCAGGTCGGCGTACTCGGGGAAGACCGACAGGATCGGCGCGCCGGGGTCCGGCACCACGCCGGACTCCAGCGCCAGGCCGTACAGCAGCGCCACCAGGCTCTTGGTGACCGAGCGCACATCGTGGAGCGTGTCCGGTCCGAAGTCCACGTGGCCGAGCGGGGTGTTCAGCACGTAGTCCTCGCCGCCGCCGTACCACTCGAGGACGACGTGGCCGTGCCGGGCCACCACGACGCCGTGCAGGGCCGGCGCCCCGCCCCGCCGTACGAGGGCGTCCAGCCGGAGAGGCAGGTCCGGCGCGAACCCGGCCTTCTCCGGGGAGATCGACTGCATGCGTTTCCTCCGCTTTCCTCGGTGATTGCCCCTTGCCCAAAGGCTCGCATTATTTCCCGGTCGTAAGCGACTGCCAGAGGGGGTACCGAGCCCGAAAGAGGCCCTCCGAGCGAGCCGAGGTCGACATGCGCAGCATCCTGGCGGCTCTATGCATCGCGGCCGCGACCGTCACCGCCTGCGGCGACATCAAGCAGGACTACTACACCCAGACGATGCCCCAGAACGAGGGGGCGAACGTGAACCTGCCCGGCCTGCTGCTCCGCAACGCCTTCATCATCGGCTCGCAGCAGCCCGCCCCGGCGGGGACCGACATGCCGATGTACATGATGCTGCTCAACGAGAGCGGCCGCACCGACCGCCTGCTGTCGGTGGACACCGGGGGCGTGTTCCGGGAGACCCGCCTGCCCGCCGGCGGCCTGGAGATCCCCGGCGGGAAGTACGTCGGCGGGACGGCCCTCCCTCAGGTGCTGCTCGCCGGCCTCACCCGCCCGCTGCGCAGCGGTGGCACGATCCCCGTGACGTTCCGGTTCCAGAACGCGGGAACGACCCGGGTCGACGTCCCGGTCCTGCCGCCCGGAACGTGGAGGAGCACCTACTCCCCCTGGCCGAGCCCGTCACCGAGCCCATCGCCGAGCCCGTCGCCGAGCCTGTCACTGAGCCCATCGCCGACCGCGTCGCCGAGCGCGTCGCCGGTTGCTTCGCCCGGCTCACCGCCGGCCGTCTCGCCGAGCCCGTCACCCACCGGGAGCTGACCCGTCCCGGATCTCGGGGTTCGCGTCCATGATCTCCTCGGCGACCGCGCGCAGGCGGGGCAGGTACGCGGTCACCTCGCTCGCCCTGTGCCGCAGGTCGTCCGGCGACCCGGCGCCCAGGTCGGCCGCCAGGTCCGCGAACCCGGCGAGGTGGCCCGTCTCCCCCGGCGCGTCCGCGGCGAGGATCTTCAGGCACCGGGCGTACGTCGCGGCGATCCAGAAGACGGCCTCGCGGTGCAGTCCCCGCGCGACGAGGTCGGCGCCGCCGTCCACCGCCACCGGCCGGGCCGCCTCGGTGACGTCGGCGGAGAAGGGGAACGGCGTGCGGGCCGCGGCCGCTGCCGCGTCGAAGGCCCTCGTCATCGCGGCGAGGTGGGCGGTGACCCGCTCGCGGGTCAGGTGCGCGCAGCCGAGCAGGCCGAGCAGCTCCTCGTAGACGTCCGTCCGGCGGTATGCCCGCAGGAGTTCGCGGACGGCCGGGTAGCGCAGCCGCACGGTGGGGTTGCGCAGCCCTGCGGCGAGGAGCACGTGGGTCGTGACGCCGGCCGGGAACAGCCAGGCGGTGACCTGGTCGTGGAACGGCCTGCGGGGATCGAGCGCCGCGAGCCCGCCGGTGATACGACGCTCGGCGTCCTCGCACCGCAGGCGCACCCAGCGCCGTTCGGCGAAGCCCGCCGCGACGGCGGCCTGGAGCCGGGCCAGCCGCCCGGTGGGGTCGGCGATCACCGTGTCGGTGCGGAAGGCGCCGGCCAGGTGGCAGGAGGCCAGCACGTCGTCCGCCGAGGCGAGCCCGTCCCAGGACACGTACGTGACCTCGACGAGCACTCCCTCCCAGGGGACCTTGCCGAGCTTGGGCGGCGGGGCGGAATCGGTGACCACGACCGCCACGTCGACGTCCGACGTGGGCGGCAGCATCGCGTCCGGATCGGCCCAGGCCGCCGACCCGGTGAGGTAGGCCCCGGCGAAGTTCGCGGCGGACGCGGCCTCACGGGCGACCCAGTGGGCCGCCGCGGCCCGCGCGTCCCGGACCCGTGTCCCTCGCATGATCCATCAGTGAACCACAGGGACGAAGACGGCTCATGGCTCGGCTCGCCCGATGCGCCGGTGAGAGCGCCACCGTCGTCGGGCCGTGGTGCAGGCGGCCGGCGGCACGGCGCGGCGTGCGGCGCGATCAGGCGGGGATCTTGAGCACGACGACGGCGATGTCGTCGCGGGGCAGCCCGGACTGGAAGGCGACGGCCTCGTTGACGACCGCCTCGGCGATCCCCGCCGCCCCCATGGCGCGGGAGGCGCCGAGCAGGCGCCGCAGCCGCTCCTCGCCGTACAGTTCCTCGTCCCTGCGTCCCTCGACGACGCCGTCGGTGTAGAAGAGGACCGCGTCGCCGGGGGCGAGATCGACGTCGACGTCGGTCAGCCTGACCCTGGGCAGCAGCCCGAGGACGTTGCCCGGCCGCCCGATCTCGCCGACCGCGTCCCCGCGGGCCCGCAGCGGGTGCGGGTGACCGGCCAGGCAGACGGTGAGCCGGAAGTGATGGCCGGCGGGCGCGAGCCGGCCGTACACGGCCGTCAGGAACCGGCCCGCCCGCTCGCTCAGCAGGGTCCGGTTGAGCGCGGACAGCACCGCCGACGGGCTCGGCTCCCGGATCGCCGCGGCCCGCAGCGTGTAGCGGGCCAGACTGGTGACGACGGCGGCCTCCACGCCCTTGCCGCACACGTCGCCGAGGGCGAGCTCCCAGCCGTCCACGGTCTCGTACATGTCGTAGAAGTCGCCGCCCACCTGGTCGCCGCGCCCGGCGGGCCGGAATGCCCCGGCGACCTGGAGCCCCGGGATCTCCGGCAGGGCCGGGGGGATGAAGCTGCGCTGCAGGGTGCGGGCCAGCTCGCGCGCCTCCGCCTCCGACCGCTCGGCGTGCTGGCGGGCGCGCAGCAGCTCGCGCTCGTACTCCCGCCGGTCCGTCGCGGCGAAGACGCAGAAGCGGATGACCCCCGGGTCGTCCCGCATCACCGCGTTGAGCAGCACCGGCAGCCGGGTGCCGTCGGCGCGGCGCACGTCGACCGCGATCTCGCGGACGACCGACTGCATCGCGAGCAGCGGGGCGAAGTGGGTCTCGTAGAAGATGCGGTCGCCGACGGCCAGCAGGTTCTGGATCCGCATGCCGCCGGTCAGCTCACCGGGGTCGTACCCGGTGAGCTCCAGCAGCGTCCGGTTGACCCGGACGATCGTCCCGTCGGGCAGCGTGGACAGGTATCCGCAGGGCGCGTGTTCGTAGAGCTCCTCGAAGTCGTCCTCGACGCCGCGCACCTACAGGAACGCCCTGATCGCGGAGACGGTCTCCTCGGGCGCGCTCAGGTTGGGGCAGTGCCCGGTCGCCCGCATCAGCACGAGCTCGCTGCCGGGGATGTGCTTGTGCACGAACGTGCCGACCTCGACCGGGGCGATCACGTCCTCGGAGCACTGCAGGATCAGGCAGCGCACCGGCACCCGCGACAGGTCGGCCCGGTTGTCCGACATGAACGTCACCGTCGCGAACCGCTTGGCGATGTCCGGGTCAGTGCGGCAGAAGCTGTTGGTCAGCTCGGCCCCCAGCTCGGGGCGCTCCGGGTTACCCATGATCACCGGGGCCATGGCGCCGGACCAGCCGAGGTAGTTGCTGTCGAGCGACTCCAGCAGTTCCTCGATGTCGGCCGCGGTGAAGCCGCCGACGTAGCCCTCGTCGTCGATGTAGCGGGGCGAGGGCCCGACCATCACCAGCGCACCGAAGCGCGCCGGCTCCCTGATCGCCGCCAGCGCGCCGATCATCGCGCTCACCGAATGACCCACGAAGACCGCGTCGGTCAGGTCGAGCTCGGCGCAGATATCCAGGATGTCCTGCGCGTACCCCTGGAGAGAGGAGTACCGCTCGGGCGAGTAGGCCGACAGGTCGGAGTCACCGGAGCCCACGTAGTCGAACAGGACGACCCGGTGGTCGTCCTCGAATGCGGGAGCGACCAGCCGCCACATGTTCTGGTCGCACCCGAACCCGTGGGCGAAGACCATCGGGCGGCCGTCCGGCCGGCCGGTGATTCGCACATTGTTCCGCACCATCACACTCATGACGCGCAAGCGTACAAACCAATCCCAATGACAGGTGATTTCGGGGCGCGGCGGCGCCGTCTACATGGTGCTGTGGCTGTACGGCCTGCTGGTGGGGCACGACAGCGCGGCCAACTTCGTCCCGGTCAACAACGCCGACAACTGGCTGCACCTGTTCCTCGGCCTCGGGATGATCGCCCTCGGCTTCCTGCTGTCCCGCAGGACGGTCGCCGACAGGGTGTGACCCAGCACGGACTGACGTCCGTCCGCCGCCGTACGGCGGGCGGTCGCCGGAGCCCCGGCCCTCCCCCGGCCGGGGCTTCGCGACGCGAGGCCCTGTTTGATCCCGACCGAGGGGGTATGGCGGCATTCGCGCGCTCGGTCCCGGCGGGACGTCGCCGGGGCCGGAGCCGCGGCGACCGGGGCCCGGGGAAACGGGCCCACCGGCCGGACCCATCGACGACCGAGGCGCCGGGAGGGGTAGCGATGACCGACGACACCACCGCGGGCAAGCCGGAACGCTTCACGTTCGACTTCGATCCCAGATTCGCCCCCCTGCTGTCCGTCCTGGGCATCCGCCCGGACACCGCCGGGGTGCTGGTCGGCCCCGGCACACTGCGGGTCCGCTTCGGGCCCTGGGTGACCGAGACCCCGCTGGCCAATGTCTCCGGCGTCGAGACGACCGGCCCCTACTCGCCGTTCCGGGCGATCGGGGTCCACGTGTCGCTCGCCGACCGCGGGCTGACGTTCGCCACCAGCGCCCGCAAGGGGCTGTGCGTGCGGTTCCACGAGCCGATCCGGGGCGGCGAGCCGCTCGGGCTGCTGCGCCACCCCGGCCTGACCGTGACGGTCGCCGACCCCGCGGGACTCGCCGAGAAGCTCTCTCGGCGCCTGTAGAAGCTCCTGGAGGAAATCCTTTGATCCGCCGACTCGTACGCGGCGCGGCCGCCGGAACGCTGTCCACCCTCACGATGAGCGCGGTGATGCTCGCCGGCCAGAAGAGCGGCCTGATGCCGGGCCAGCCGCCCAAGCACATCGTGAGGGCGGCCCTGCCGGGCCGGCGGCACCGGCCCAAACGCGGTGAGAACGTCCTCGGGGCCGCCGCGCACCTGGGTTTCGGCGCCGGCTGCGGCGCGGCGTTCGCGCTGCTCACCCGCGGGCGCGGCTCCGGCGTCCCCCTCGGGGTGGGCTACGCCCTGCTGATCTGGCTCGGCGCCTACCAGGGCTGGGTGCCCGCGCTGAACATCCTGCCGCCCGTCTCGCGCGACCCCGCGCGCGGCCGCCCGGTCGTCATGGCCGCGGCCCACGTGGTGTACGGCGCCACGCTGGCCCTCGCGGTCCGCGCCATGCGCGGGGCGGACGGACGACACGACGAGAAGGAGGAGAGATGACGACGACGGAACGGCCGCTGGCCCTCGTGACCGGCGCCTCCAGCGGCATCGGGTATGAGCTCGCCAGGCAGTTCGCCCAGCACGGCTTCGACGTGGTGGTCACGGCGGAGGACGCGGAGCTGGACGCCGCCGCCGGGTCGCTGAGGGAGTACGGCGGGCAGGTCACGCCGGTGCGCGCCGACCTCACCCGGTATGACGAGGTCGAGCGGCTGTGGACCGCGACCGTCGCGGCCGGACGGCCCGTCGACGCCGTGGCGGTCAACGCGGGCGTCGGCGTGGGCGGCGCCTTCGCCCATGGGACCTCGCTGGAGGCCGAGCTCAAGCTCATCGAGCTCAACGTCACGTCCTCGGTGCACCTGGTCAAGCGCGCCGTCGCCGCCATGACCACCCGCGGCAAGGGGAAGATCCTGTTCACGTCGTCGGTCGCCGCGCTCACGCCCGGGCCGTTCGAGGCCGTGTACGCCGCGAGCAAGGCGTTCCTCCACTCGTTCGCCGAGGCACTGCGGGGCGAGCTGAAGGACTCCGGCGTCACCGTCACCTCGCTCCTGCCGGGCCCGACGGACACCGAGTTCTTCGAGCGGGCCGGCATGGAGGACACACGGGTGGGATCGGGCAAGAAGGACGACCCGGCCGAGGTCGCCCGGCAGGGCTTCGACGCGCTGATGAAGGGCGACGACAAGGTCGTCGCCGGGTCCTTCATGAACAAGGTCCAGGGCTTGGCGGGCCGGGTCACCCCGGACACGGCCAAGGCCGCCCTGCACCGCCGCATGGCCGAACCCGGCAAGGGCGACACGTCCGAGAAGGACGCGTAGGCGCAATCCGGACCCGCGCCTCGCCTCCCCGGGAAGGCGGCGGCGAGGCCGGGCCGGCGGCACGCACCAGTCGATCACCGACGCCACCGGCATCCCGCGCACAGCCGCCGGACGGCGGTGCGGTGAGGCGGGGACGGCTCACCACGCGAATGAAAGTTTCACGTCTCGTCGCAACGGTGCGAGCACGCCACAGCAAGTGCCCAGGCGGGACGCCGACGGCACCCGGCCGTCCGAGACAGCGGCCCACGTCCTTGACGCCGGGACCTTCATTGCATTGACTCCGCACTACCGTCAACCCTGAATCGCTGTCGGACGGCACTTGATGTTAACGCTAACATCAGCTGGCCAGGCCTCGCCGTATCGGCGCCGTCCGCTCATGATTCATGATCGAGAGAAGAAGGCATGAAGGTTTTCGGAAGCCTGAAAAGGGCCCTGGCGGCCGGGGCGAGCGGGTTGGTCGCCGCCGCGTGCCTGGTGGGCGGTGGTGTCGGCGGTGGTACGGCCCAAGCCGCGGCGTCGCAGCCGTGTGACATCTACGCCGCGGGCGGGACGCCGTGTGTGGCGGCGCACAGCACGACCCGTGCGCTGTACGGCTCCTACAACGGCCCGCTCTATCAGGTCCGGCGCGCCTCGGACAACGCCACCCGCGACATCGGCGTGCTGAGCGCGGGCGGGGTGGCCAACGCGGCCACGCAGGACTCGTTCTGCGCCGGCACGACGTGCCTCATCACGATCATCTACGACCAGTCCGGCCGCAACAACCGCCTCACCCAGGCGCCGCCCGGCTACTGGAAGGGCCCGGCCGCCGGCGGATGGGACAACCTCGCCGACGCCACCGCGGCCCCGATCACCATCGGCGGTCAGAAGGCGTACGGCGTCCGGGTGGAGCCCGGCACCGGCTACCGCAACAACAACACCAACGGCGTCGCGACCGGCGACCAGCCCGAGGGCATCTACGCCGTCGTCGACGGCACGCACTACAACCAGTGGTGCTGCTTCGACTACGGCAACGCGCAGACGGACGGCCAGGCCGACGCCCCCGCCATCATGGAGACCGTCTACTTCGGCGCCGACAAGCAGTGGGGCTACGGGGCCGGAGCCGGTCCCTGGATCATGGCCGACCTGGAGTGGGGACTGTTCTCCGGGGTGAACGCGGGCTACAACAACCTCGCGTCGATCAACCACCGTTTCGTCACGGCCATGGTCAAGGGCGAGCCGAACCACTGGGCGATCCGGGGCGCGGACGCGCAGTCGGGCGGCCTGACGACCTACTTCGACGGACGACGCCCCAACGGCTACAACCCGATGAAGAAGGAAGGCGCCATCCTGCTCGGCATCGGCGGCGACAACAGCGTCTCCGGCCGCGGCACCTTCTTCGAGGGCGTGTTGACCTCCGGCTATCCGACCGCCGCCACCGAGGACGCCGTACAGGCGAACATCGCCGCCGCCGGCTACGCGCCGGCGGGCGGCGGCAACCCGCAGCAGGGCGTCCAGATCGTGGGCGGCCAGTCCGGCCGGTGCGTCGACGTGCCGAACTCCAGCACCGCCAACGGCACCCAGGTGCAGTTGTGGGACTGCTGGAGCGGCACCAACCAGCGGTTCACCTACACCTCGGGCAAGAGCCTCCAGGTGTACGGCAACAAGTGCCTGGACGCCTACGGGCAGGGCACCGCCAACGGCACCCAGGTGATCATCTGGGACTGCAACGGCCAGACCAACCAGCAGTGGAACGTCAACTCCAACGGCACGATCACCGGCGTGCAGTCCGGGCTGTGCCTGGACGCCAACGCGGCCGGCACGGCCAACGGCACGAAGCTCATCCTCTGGGCCTGCAACGGCGGCAACAACCAGAAGTGGAGCCTCCGCAGCTGATCCTGACCAGCTGGTTCCAAGCATGAGGGCGATCGGATGAGACGCCCTGGGCGGAGGTCCGGACATCTGGGCGGGGCCACGGCTTCCCCGGACCGGGCTTCCGCCCAGGACGACCAGCAGGTCGCCGTCGCGGAGCCGTCCTGTTCGCGCGCCACGGCGGGAGACGGCTCAGGAGGCGACGGCTTCGTACAGGAGCTTGGGCGACACCCCCGGCATCCTCAGTCGGCGACGTCCTTGAACGCGACGACCTTGCCGGCGCGCAGCCGCACGAGCAACTCCCCGGGGCCGCCGTTGCGCCGGCCGTACTCCTCGGCCCGGTCCTCCCCCATGTAGCGCCCGCCGAGCACCGTCGCCCAGTGGCGCACCTCGGCGAGGTCGTCCGACAGGGTCGCCTCTCCCTCGATCATCACGTACGAGTACGGCGGGGCCTGGTCGTCGACGCACAGGGTCGCCCGGGGATCGCGGCGCAGCGCCTTGGCCTTCACTCCGCTCTCGTGGGTGGTGAACACCACGTCGTCCCCGTCGAGGGCGAACCAGATCGGCGTCACGTGCGGCCGCCCGTCCGCCCTGGTGACGGCGAGTTTGCCGGTCCTGGTGCCACCCATCGCGAACTCGCGCCACTCCGCCTCGGTCATCCTGCCCATGGCGTCGAACCTAGCGCTGCCCGCCTGTGCGGCCGGTCTCCTCTCCCCCACGTGGTGGCCGTTTTCTTACGCCCTACGCACAAAGCCCGTCGCTTTTCCGTAGATGTACGGATATCGCTACGGATGTTCGCGTCCGGATCGTCGTTCTAGCGTCGCGCACGGGCCGGTTTTCCCCGGCCGGGTCGGCGAAACGAGGAGTCCCGTGACGTAGAGCTCCCCTCTTTTCTCCCAGCAGTCTCGCCATGGGAGAGACGCCTCCGCTCGTGCCTACCGGAGCGGAAAGCACCATCCATTTCTCTCATCACCCCCCAAATCCCACTATGTCCGCCGCCAGGGCTGATCTCCCGGAGGCGTGACCGCCGGCGCCCGCCCACAAGGCGGAGGCCACGTGGGAGGCAGAGAAAGGAAGACGCCCATGAGGCGCACAGCACTGCTCGCGGCGGCCGCCGCGCTGGCCGTGACCGGTGTGGTGGCACCCGCCACCGACGCCGCCGCCAAGCCCCCGCCCGGCAGCGAGAGCGCGGTCAGGTCCATCGCCGACGACCCTGCGCAGCGGGCCGCGGCCGCCGCCGACCAGGCCGTCGCGAGCGGCCTGGACGACCTGCGCGTGTCCCCCGGCGAGACCTACCGGCGCACCGCCGTCACGCCGGCCGCCGGCATGTACTACGTCACCTACGAGCGCGCGTACAAGGGGCTGCCCATCGTGGGCGGCGACGCGGTCGTGGTCACCGACGCGGGCGGGCGCGTACGCGACACCGAGGCGGCCTCCGGCGCCCTTCCCCTGGGCGTGCCGACTCAACCGGCGGTCACCGCCGAGGCCGCCACCTCGACGGCGACGACCGTGCTGTCCCGGGTCGACGACAGCGCGGCCCCGCGCCTGGTGGTCCTGACCTGGGGCGGCGCACCGCGCCTGGCCTGGGAGGCGGTGGTCTCCGGCATCGCCGACAGCAGACCGAGCATCCAGCACGTCTTCGTCGACGCGACCACCGGTGAGATCGCCGACTCCTACGACCAGGTGAAGGCGGGCACCGGCAACGGCTACTACTACGGCACGGTCACCATCAACACCAGCGGCTCCGGCACCTCGTACTCGATGACCGACTCCACCCGCAGCGGCGTCAGGTGCGGCGGGCAGAACGGCTCGGCCTACACCGGTTCCGACGACTCCTGGGGCACCGGCGGCGGAACCAGCCTGGAGACCGCCTGCGTGGACGCGCTCTACAGCGTCCAGCGCGAGTGGGACATGCTGCACGACTGGCTCGGCCGCAACGGAATCAACGGCAGCGGCGGCGGCTTCCCCGCCCGCGTGGGCCTGAACGACGTCAACGCGTACTGGAACGGCAGCTACACCAACTTCGGCCACTCGCAGGACAACGCCCGCCAGGCAACCCCGATCGACGTCGTGGCGCACGAGTTCGGCCACGCCGTCTTCCAGACCACGCCCGGCGGGGCCGGGTCCGGCAACGAGAACGGCGGCCTGAACGAGGCCACGGGCGACATCTTCGGCTCGCTCACCGAGGCGTACGCCAACAACCCGAACGACCCGCCGGACTACCAGGTGGGCGAGGAGGTCAACCTCGTCGGCGACGGGCCGATCCGCTACATGTACAACCCGTCCCTCGCCGGCGACCCCAACTGCTATTCCTCCTCGATCCCGAGTACGGAGGTCCACTCCGCGGCCGGCCCGCTCAACCACTGGTTCTACCTGCTCGCCGAGGGCTCCTCGCCGGGCGGCGGCAAGCCGAACAGCCCGATCTGCTCGGGCGGTCCCTCCTCGGTGACCGGCGTCGGCATCCAGAAGGCCGGCAAGATCTACCTGGGCGCGCTGCAGCGCAAGACCTCGACCTGGAAGTACGTCAACGTCAGGACCGCGTCGCTGGCGGCGGCGGTCGAGCTGTACGGCGCGAGCAGCGCCGAGTGCGCGGCCACCAAGGCGGCCTGGAACGCGGTCGGCGTGCCGGCGCAGTCGGGCGAGGCGAGCTGCAGCTCGTCGGGCAACGACTTCTCGCTGTCGCTCAGCCCCACCGCGAGCACGGTGACGCCCGGCCAGTCGGCCACCGCCACGGTCGCGACGTCGACCACCTCGGGAAGCGCGCAGACGGTGAGCCTCAGCGCCTCCGGGCTCCCGTCCGGGGCGACCGCGAGCTTCAGCCCGTCGTCGGTGAGCTCGGGCGGCTCCTCCACCCTGACGGTCTCCACCAGCGCGTCCACGCCCTCGGGGACGTACACGGTCACCGTCACCGGCAGCGGCTCCTCGGGCAGCCACACCGCGTCGTACACGCTGACGGTGTCGGGCACCTCGGGCGGGCGCACGTTCACCAACGGCACCAACTACACGATCAACGACCTGACCACCATCACCAGCCCGATCACCTCGACCGCCACGGGGACGGCGGTCTCCCCGGTGCAGCTGAGCATCACGATCTCGCACACCTGCGCCGGTGACCTGCGGATCAGGCTCCAGGGCCCGAACGGCACCTGGTACACGGTCAAGTCCAGCGGCGGGAGCTGCGGCTCCTTCGGCACCAGGACCTACTCCGTCCCGGTCACCCAGACGGCGGCGGGCACCTGGACCCTGGAGGTCCGTGACCAGTACACCTACGACACCGGCTACCTCGACTCGTGGACCATCACGGTCTGAGCGACGGCGGCGCAGCCCCCGGGACCGCACGGTCCCGGGGGTTCCCGCGTCCTGGGGGTTCCGCGTCCTGGGGGTCTCCGCGTCCCGCGTCTGTGCGTCCCGGAGTTCCCGCGTCTCGCGTCTCCGCGTCCCGGGGACCGGTCAGGCGGGCGGTGCGATCTGGGTCCGCGACCGCACGCCGAGTTTGCGCAGCACGGTGGCGACGTGGGTCTCGACCGTGCGCGTGGACAGGAAGAGCACATCGGCGATCTCGCGGTTGGTCCGGCCGAGCGCGACGAGCCTGGCGACCTCCCGCTCCCGCTGCGACAGCGCGCCGGCGCCCCGCCGCCCGCCGCGCGGGAGCGGGACGTCCACTCCGATGTCGCGCAGCACCCGCCTGCACCGGGCGGCGTCGTGCGTGGCGCCGAGCCGGCCGTACTGCTCCGCGGCCTCCCGGTAGACGACGGCCGCGGCGCCGTCTCCCAGGGCGAGCCGGGACCGCGCCTCCCCCTCGGCCGACCGCGCCGCCGCGTAGGGCTGGGGCAGGGCGGCGTACGCCTCGCGGGCCCGGGCGAAGAAGGCGGCGGCGTCGGCAAGCCCCGGCCCGGCGGCGGCGGCGAGCGCGCCTCGGGCGGCGTCGAGCGCGGCGTGCGCGGCGGGCGCCACCCGGCCCGCGATCCCGGCGGCGTACTCGTCCACCAGCTCCGCCGCCGCCCCCATGCGCCCGGCCCGGGCGAACGCGACGACGGCCGACGGGACCAGGCTCGCGCCCCACACCCACACGCCCTTGCGGCGCAGCCGGGTGACCGCCCGCTCGGCCTCCGCGGCGGCCTCGTCCACCGCCCCCCGGGCGAGGTGCAGATCGACGAGCCCTCCAGCGGCGGCCGTCACGACCGGGGCGTTGCGGGCCTCCGGCGCGTCCAGGCCCGCGCGGTGGAACTGCCTGACCGCCTCCTCCCACTCGCCCGTGGCCAGGGCGAGCAGCCCGAGCACCAGCCACAGGTCCACCGCGATCAGCGGCGTCTCCGTGGCCGACTCCCCCAGGGACGCCGCCCGGTCGCGCAGGCCGTCCCACCGCCCGGTGAGCCACTCCCTGCGGATCGCGGAGGCGTCGAGAAGAAAGGCCGGATACTGTGCGCCGGTCTCCAGGGCGAGCCGCCGCCCTTCCCGGGCGAACCGCTCGGCCGCCGCGTAGAGCCCCACGGTCGTCGCCGAGTCGTGCAGGTTGCAGTACGCCCTGGCGACCTCCCGCCGTACCCCGGCGCGCGGGTCCTCGGCCGGAAGCCGGGCGGCGACGTCGAACGCGCCGGGAGAGCCGGTCGTCATCTCGAAGGAGGCCCGGTTGGCCAGGACCGCGGCCGACAGCTCCGGGTTGTCTGCGGTGGCGACGAGCGCCTCCGCACGGGCCATCCACTCCGCGTGCTCCGCCAGCGACTCGGCGCCCCACTCGGGCATCGCCATGCTGGCCCAGCCGCGGGCGGCCAGCGTCGGCCGGTCGTTCAGCTCGGCGAGGGCGGCCATGATCTCCGGCCGCCCCGCGGCGGCGTCACCCGCCTGGTTGGACAGGACGACGCCGAGGTTGAGCCGCACCTCGCCCCGCACGTCGCGGGAGAGGAAGTCGCCCCGCAGCACCTGGCGCAGCAGCCGCACCACCCGCTGATGCGACAGGCCCGTCGCCGCGAAGCGGCTCAGCATCAGCACCAGCGGGCCCCGGTCGCGCGCCGGCAGGTCGGGGTCGTCGAGCATGCCCTCGACCACCTCCACGGCCAGTGCGGTGTCTCCCAGCGCGGCGGCCTGCTGGGCGGCGGCGGTCCCGTGGCGCACCCAGCAGTCGGTGTCGCCGGCCTGCCGGGCGTGGAAGGCCAGCTGCACCAGCGGCGGCGCGTCCGTCGTGGCGAGCGCGGCCATCGCCCGCACGTGCGCCGACCGGCGTTCGGGGCCGGGGATGGCGGCGTAGACGGCCTGCTGGGCCAGCGCGTGGCGGAAGCCGTAACGGCCGCCGGGGTGCTCGTGCAGGACACCGGCCCGCAGCGCCTCAGCCAGCCCGGCAGACTCCAGCCCCGCAGAGCCCGGCCCCGCAGACCCCGGCCCGGCGGGGCCCGATCCGGCGGAGTTCTGCCCGGCGGAGTCCGGCCCGGCGTGACTCGGCGCGGCCGGATCGCCGCCGACCACGTTGATCAACTGCTCACCCGCGGGGAGCCGCAGCACCGCCGCCGCCCGGACCGCTCTGGCCGCCTCCGGAGACAGACCGGCCATCCGCTCGGCCATCGCCTCGCGCAGCAGCAGCGGAACGCCGGCCCGGTCGACGGCACGGTCGAGCGCGTCCGGGTCGTCCGCGCCGGGCAGCGAGGCGGGCAGGGATCGGACCAGCTCCTCCACCACGAACGGGATGCCCGCCGTGCGCTCGTGCAGCCGCGTGACGAACCCGGCAGACAGGTCGGACCGCTCCAGCAGCGCACCGGCCAGACTGGCCACGCCGGACGCGTCCAGCGGCGCCAGCCGCACGACCACGTTGGCCGTGTCCGGCTGGTGCCGGTAGGCCCGGCCGAGCGGCGGGCCTGCGACGCCGTCCCGGCGGCACGTCGCGACCACCGCCAGCCCCTGCGGCGGCTGCCCGGTCAGGAAGCGCAGCAGGTCGAGCGTGCCGTCGTCGGCCCAGTGCAGGTCCTCGACGACGAGCACGGCCGGTCCGACGGCCGCCAGCAGGGCCCGTATCGCGCGGAAGACCCGGTGGCGTTCGGCCCGCGGGTCGTCGAGAGGCTGCGGCGACGGCGGCAGCGCGCCGGCCAGTTCGGGCAGGTGGGCGCGGAGCGCGCCGGTGACCGGGTTGAGCCGGTGCGCCGCCGGGAGCCGTCCCCTGATGTCCCGCAGCGCCTCGAAGACCGGCCCGTACGGGAAGGGCTCGCGGATCTGGTGGCAGTAGCCGAGCAGGACGGCCCGGTCGCCGGACGGCAGGCGGTCGAGCGCGGCGCGGACGAGCCGGGTCTTGCCGATGCCCGCCTCGCCCTCCACCAGCACGACCGCCGGTGGACGGGTCACCGCGTCGATGAGAGCCCGCAGCTCAGTGGCGCGTCCGACCAGCGGGGGCGGGGGAACGATGCTCATCCACGGCTCCAAGGTGACGGGTTGCGAGTCCCCCGGGCTCAGCCACGGCTCAGTTATCCCCGCCCCTTGACCGCCGGTCAACCCTCCGGCGTAACGGCCGTGTTGCGGAACCGGACAGACGTCCTGAGCCCTACTCCCGGCGGGGCCGGGAGGCGGCGTCCAGCGCGTCGGCCTCCTCCGGCGTGGGCGCGGTGCCGCCGAGGTGGGCCGGCTGCCACCACACGCCCCGCCGCTGGTCGGGGTAGGTCCGCTGGGCCTCGTCGAGCAGGTCCGCCATCCGCCGCCGAAGATCACCGGTCAGCGAGGCGATGTCGTCGCCCGGGCCCGCGAGCATCGGCTCGCCGACCAGGATCGTGATCGGGACGTGCCGCTGCAGCAGCTTGCGCGGCCGGCCCTTGGTCCACAGCCGCTGGCCACCCCACAGGGCGACCGGGATCACGGGCACCCCGGCGTCGGCCGCCATCCGGACGGGGCCGCTCTTGATCTCCTTGACCGTGAACGACCTGCTGATCGTCGCCTCGGCGAAGTTGCCGATGATCTCACCGTCCTTGAGGGCCCGTACGGCGGCGTCGTAGGCTCCCGCCCCGGCCGACCGGTCCACCGGGATGTGGTGCATGCCCCGCATCAGCGGGCCCGACACCGGGTGGTCGAAGACCTCCTTCTTCGCCATGAACCGGACCAGCCGCCCGGCGGGGAGGGCGGCGAAGCCGGCGAAGACGAAGTCGAGGTAGCTGACGTGGTTGCTCACCAGGACCGCGCCGCCGCTGCGAGGTATCCGCTCCGTGCCCTCCAGGCGGAACCTCAGGTCGAGCAGTTTGAAGGCGGTCAGCGCGGTCCGCAGGACCGGCGGGTACACGAGCTCAGCCATGTCTGAAACCGTAACCTACTCGCCCGTAACTTATCCGGGCCGAAGGTCCTCTTTCTGCCCGGATCCGCTTGGGGTCCACAGCGAGCCCGTAGCGAGTCAGCGCCGGGCGCCGCTTCGGGTCAGTGCCAGTGCGTGCCGGGTGCGTGCCGAGTCCGTGCTGGGTTCCGTGCCGGGTCAGGGCCGGGTTCCGTGCCGGATCAGTGGCCGCGGAACGCCTCCTCCAGCCACCACGACGGCCGGTCGGCGGTGACCTTCGCGTGGACGAGCAGGGGTCTGTCGCGCGGCCCCTTCAGCCACTCGGCGACCCCCGACAGGTCCTCCTCCCGCCGTACGGTCACCGCCTCGAAGCCGAAGCCCCGCGCGATCCCCGCGATGTCGGCGGGCGGGAAGGTGACCGCGCCGAGCGGGAACCCGTGCGGGCCGAAATGGTGGACCTCCGCGCCGTACCCGTCGTCGTCGTAGACCACGACCACCATCGGCAGGCCGAGCCGTACGACCGTCTCCAGTTCGGCGACGCCCATCAGGGCCCCGCCGTCACCGAGGGCGGCGACCGCGAGCCGGTCGGGCCGTGCGACGGCCGCGCCGATCGCGGTGGCCAGGCCGAGCCCGATCGACTGGTACGCCTGGGTGAAGCAGAACGCGCCGCCGTCCGGGACCGTGAGGAACATCGACGGATATCCCATGAAGTTCCCCGAGTCGACGGCCACCAGCCGCTCCTGCGGGAGCAGGTCGTCGAGCCCGATGGTCAGCGTGCGGGGATCGATGCGTCCTTCCGTGCCCAGGTCCTCGTAGGGCACGTCGCGCCAGCGCCCCTCGCGGGCGATGCGCCCGGCGATCTCCGGAGTGCGGTAACCGCGCGGCCCCGCCTCGCCCCCCGCGCCCGGTTCGCCGAGCAGGGCGGCGACCGCCCGCGCGGTCTCGCGTACGTCGCCGACCACGCCGAGGTCGATCTCGCGGTGCACGCCCAGCGCGTCGGGGTCGAGGTCCACCTGGACGACCCTGGTCTCCGGCCCGATCAGCGCGCCGTGCCGGGTGGTCCACATGGTGAACGAGCAGCCCCAGCCGACGACGAGGTCGGCGCCGCGGATCAGCTCGGCCGCGAGCGGGGTGGCGAAGCCGCCGCTCACGTCGAGATCCCAGGGGCTGCCGTGGAAGTGGCCCTTGGCGACCGCCGAGGTGGCGAACAGCGCCCCCACCCGCTCGCCGAGTGCCTCCAGCTCCCGCCGCGCGCCCCGGGCTCCCCGGCCGGCCACGAAGACCGGCCGCTCCGCTTCGGCCAGCATCCGCGCCAACCGCGGCAGCTCGTCGGACGTGAGTCCCTCCGGCTCCTCCTCGGCCGCCGACTCGACGGGAAACGTCAGCCCCCACGCCGCCGGCACGCGGCTCGCCACGTCGCGGTGCGCGCCGCCCCGGCCGGCCAGCAGTTCGCGTACGGCCTCGCCGGCCTCGTCGGGCAGCGTCTCGGCCTGCACGTCCAGGGGCAGGTTGAGCACCACCGTACGGCGCCCGAGCAGGGCGGCGAGGAACGCCATCACGGTGTCGTCCACGACCGTGGCGGCCGAGCCGACCCTGGCGCAGTGCGCGCCCACGGCCTCGGCGAGCGCCGTCTGGTCGATCCTGAAGTTGGAGGTGGGCGAGGTCACCTCCGGGGCGAGCACGAGCAGCGGGGTGCGGCTCTTGGCCGCCTCGGTGATACCGGTCAGCGCGTTGGTCAGGCCGGGCCCCTGGTGGACGGTGAGCACGGCGACCTCGCCGCTCATCCGGGCGTAGGCGTCGGCCATCGTGGCGGCCCCGCCCTCGTGCCGCGCCGCGACGTACCGCACGCCGTGCTCGACGAGGGCGTTGGTGACGTGGAAGTTGCCGCTGCCGACGACGCCGAAGGCCGCCCGTACGCCGAGGGCGGCGAGGACCGCGCCGACCGCCTCCGCGACGTTCACCGCTCCACCAGCGCGAGCACGCGGACCGGGCTGCCCGAGCCGCCGACGATCGGCAGCGGACCGGCGATCACCACCGCGCCGGTCGGCGGCAGCCGGTCGAGGTTGCGCAACTGGGTCAGGCCGTACTTCCCGGCGCCGAGGAGATAGGAGTGGCAGGGGAAGGCGGGGTCGAAGGAGTGGGCCGCGCCCGCGTCGGTGCCGACGGTCTCCGTCCCGATGCCCGCGATCGGCGTCTCCTCGGCGAGGTAGCGGGCGCAGGCGGGCGACATGCCCGGCGTGTGCGGCCCCGTCTCGTCGGCGTTCAGGAACTCCGCCTGGTCGTGGGCGCGCACGTCCCAGCCGGTGCGATACAGCAGCCAGCCGCCGTCGGGCAGCGGCCCGTGCTCGGCCTCCCACGCCTTGACGTGGTCGACCTCCAGCAGGAAGTCGGGGTCGGCGGCCGACTGCGCGCTGAAGTCGAGCACCACGGCGGGGGCGATCAGCTTGGCGGGAGCGACCTGCGACACGTCCTCGCCGTCGCGCCCTGTCACCCAGTGGACGGGCGCGTCGAAGTGCGTGCCGGTGTGCTCGCCGGTGGTGAAGTTGTTCCAGTACCAGGCCGTGCCCCGGTCGTCGTACCGGCTGATCTCCTGCATCGAGAACGGCACCGTCTGCCCGAACGGCTCGGGCAGCAGCAGGATCGGCGTCGTGTCGCTCAGCGGTGCGGTGAGGTCGAGCACCTCGATCCCGCCGCCCCGGATGCCGTCCACCAGATCCCGCAACACCGACATCAACGCCTCCTTGATTCACGCCCCTGCGATACTCCTACACCCTCCCCCCGGAACGCCATATCCCCGGCCCGTGCAACGCCCGTGCAACGCCCGTGCAACGCCCGCGCCCCGGCCCGCGATGAACCGTACGCCGGGTTGATCATCAGGGGGCGCGGGGAGGACGGGATGGCGCGGATGACCGATCGGAGCCGGGTGACGGCCGGGGCGTGGCTCGGTCACCCCGCGACGCTGAGCGCGATCGCCGTGCTCCTCGTCAACGACCACCTGCTCAAGCGCCTGTGGCCGGGCGTGGTCACCGGCAAGCTGAGCGACGTCGCGGGCATGCTGGTCGCCCCGCCGCTGCTGGCGCTCGTCGCGACCCTCGCCGTACAGCGCCCCGCCGCGCCCGCCCCGGGCGGCGCCGCCGTCGCCCCCGGGGAGGCGGGCAGGCGGGCCGCGCTGGCGGCGATCGCGCTGACCGGCGCGGTCTTCGCCCTCGTGAAGACCACGCCGGTCGGAGCGCGGGCGGCCGCCGACATCTGGGCGCTGTTCACCCCCTCCGCCGGCGTTGTCGCGGACCCGACCGACCTGCTCGCCCTGCCCGCCCTCGGTCTCGCCTGGGTCGTCCGGCGGCACGCCGTACGACCGTCCTCCCTTCCGGGCCGTTCCGCACGCCGCGCCCGGCTGCTGGTCGCCCTGCCCGCGGCGGTTTTCGCGGTCACCGCCACCGCCGCGGCTCCGATCCCTCCGTCCGCCTTGCACGTGGAGGCGCACGACGCGGTGATCGTCGTGTACCTCGGCTACGGCCCGGACGGGCTCGCCACGAGCGACCAGGGCCGGTCGTGGCATCGCTGGACCAGCCCGCCGTCCGAGAAATCGTCGCGGACATCCTGTGTCCCCGGCGAGCCGAGGCGCTGTTACCGAGTGGCCCCGCCACTGCTCAGGGTCGAGCAGTCCGACGACGCGGGAGCCACCTGGACGACGGCCTGGGAGATCTCCCCCAGCCGGCAGCGCTACCTGAACCGGATCTACGCCCCTTACGCGAGTAGCGACACGGCGCGGTCCGTGGCCGTGACGGTCCTGCCCGCGCCCCGGGGGCACCTCGTCGCCGTGGCGAACGGCCGCGACGGCGTGGCGCTGCGCGACGTCTCCGGGCGATGGCACCGGCTGGGTCTGCGGGGATACGACGACCTGTCGGAGCAGGCGGCCACTCCCCTCTTCGACGCGGGCGAGCACATCGAGGCGGAGACGGGGACGGCCTACCTCACCGCGCTCACCGTGCTGCTGGCCGCGCTGGCGTTCGCCGGGGGCTGGCGGAGGTCGCCGCTCGGGTTCGTGGCCGCCGGGTACGTCACCTGGGGGGGCCTCTACATGACGGTGAAGGGCCCGCCGGGCATCTTCGGGCTGCCGTTCACGATCCTGGGCGCGCTCCTCGTGATGGGCGGGAGCGTCGGGCTGGCCGCCGCCGTCGTCTACTCCAGTACGCGGGGACTGAGCTCGATCATCGCGGCGCCGCTGACCTTCGCCGCGATCTACCTGCCGTTCCGTGGCTGGAGCGCCGGGTGGCCCGACGACTACGGCACCGCCGTGCTGCTGGCGGTCGTGCTGTGCTGTCCGGCCGTCGCCCTCGGCGTGCATCTCGCGATCCGGGCCCGTGGCGGCTACCGCCGCGGGTGAGCCGGGACCGGCTGCCGGCCTCCTTCATCGGGGAGTTCGCGGGCGGCCTGGTCGGGGCACTCGCCTACACGGCGCTTGCGGCCTCGCGAGGAAGGACGAAGCTGGAGAGCACGACCACGGCAGTAGGGACCGCATCATGAAAAAGCTCATCAACAGTGTCGATTCCGTCGTCACCGACGCACTGCGCGGCCTCGCCGCGGCACACCCCTCGCTCCGCGTCGATATCGAGAACAAGGTCGTCTTCCGCGCCGACGCCCCCCGGCCGGGCAAGGTCGGCCTGGTCTCCGGCGGCGGTTCCGGACACGAACCGCTGCACGCCGGGTTCGTGGGCTACGGCATGCTCGACGCGGCCTGCCCCGGAGAGGTCTTCACCTCCCCCGTCCCCGACCAGCTCATCGAGGCCGCCAAGGGCGTGGACGGCGGCGCCGGCGTGCTGCACATCGTGAAGAACTACACGGGCGACGTGCTGAACTTCGAGATGGCGGCCGAGCTCAGCGGCGACGAGGGCGTCGAGGTGGCGACCGTGCTCGTCAACGACGACGTGGCGGTGCAGGACTCCCTGTTCACCGCGGGCCGCCGGGGCACCGGCGCCACGCTGTTCGTCGAGAAGATCGCCGGCGCGCTGGCCGAGACCGGCGCGCCCCTGGCCGAGGTGGCGCGGGTCGCCCGGGAGGTCAACGAGCGCAGCCGCTCGTTCGGCGTGGCGCTGACGCCCGGCACGGTCCCGGCCGCGGGCAAGCCCACCTTCGAGCTGAGCGACACGGAAATCGAGCTCGGCATCGGCATCCACGGCGAGCCCGGCCGGACCCGGGCCCCGATGCGCGAGGCCCGCGAGATCGCGCGTACCGCCATGGACGCGATCGACGCCGACCTGCCGCTGTCCGGCGAGACGCTCGTCATGGTCAACGGCATGGGCGGGACCCCGCTCATCGAGCTGTACATCGTCTTCGCCGAGGTGGAGGCGTACCTGCGGGACAAGGGCGCGACGGCCGTGCGCAGCCTGGTCGGCAACTACGTGACCAGCCTCGACATGCAAGGCTTCTCGGTGACGACGTGCTCGCTGACCGGCGAGCTCACCCGGCTCTGGGACGCGCCGGTGGAGACACCGGCGCTGCGCTGGGGCCGCTGACCGCCATCCGAGACCTCTGGAGTCCCCTCGTGAACACCCAGTTCTTCGCCGCCTGGATCGAGGAGATCGCCGCCGCCGTGCGGGCGTGGCGCGACCACCTCACCCAACTGGACGCCGCGATCGGCGACGCCGACCACGGCGCCAACCTCGACCGCGGGTTCACCGCCGCGCGGGAGGCGCTGGCCGGCGCCTCCCCGCAGACCCCGGGCGCGCTCCTCGTCCTCGTCGGCTCCACGCTCATCCGCAAGGTCGGCGGCGCCTCGGGCCCCCTGTACGGCACCGCCTTCCGCGAGATGGGCAAGGCGTTCGGCGAGGCAGCCGAGATCTCGCCGGCCGAGCTGAGCGCGGGCCTGAACGCGGCCCTGGCCGGCGTCCAGCGCCTCGGCGCCGCGGCCGAGGGCGACAAGACCATGGTCGACGCCCTCGCCCCGGCCGCCGAGGCGCTGGCCCAGGCCGTTCGGGTCGGGCTGAAGCCCGAGGAGGCGCTGGAGGCCGCGGCCGCCGCGGCCGAGCAGGGCGCCGGGGCGACGATCCCGTTGCAGGCCCGCAAGGGGCGGGCCAGCTACCTGGGGCCGCGCAGCGTCGGGCACGAGGATCCCGGCGCCGCCTCGACGGCTCTGCTGTTCGGCGCGCTGAAGGCCGCCGCCTCCCGATGACCGCGAGCCCCGGCCGGGCCGCGCGGAGCCCGGGCCGGTGACGAGCGCCATGCGCTCCACCGACCGGATCACTTTTCGACCATGCCGGACGATCTTCAGGAACAGCGAATGGTTGGCATCGTTCTCATTTCACACAGCAGTGGCCTGGCCGCGGAGGTGGCCGATCTGGCCAGGCAGATCGGCGGGGCGCAGGTGCCGCTCGCGGCGGCGGGAGGCACCGAGGACGGCGGTCTCGGCACCAGCCCCGACCGGGTGACCGCCGCCATCGAGGAGGTGGACCAGGGAGACGGCGTCGTGCTGATCCCCGACCTCGGCAGCTCGGTGCTCACCGCCAGACTGCTGCAGGCTCCGGGTCACGTCGTGATCGCCGACGTGCCGTTCGTGGAGGGCGCCGTCTCCGCGGTCGTCGCGGCGGGCGGCGGGGCCTCGCTGGACGGTGTGCTGGCAGCGGCCGAGGAGGCGTGGCGTGTCCGCAAGCTCTGAACGCACGGCGAGCTGAACCCACAGCGAGCTCTGAACCCACAGCGAGCTCTGAACCCACAGCGAGCTCTGAACCCACGGCGTGGTGCTCGGCGGCTGACGGACGCGCCGGAGCCCGGTTCGAGGCGGCCGGAGCCGTTCTGCGACGGAGCGGTCAGGACCCCACGGGCGCAGGGCGGTCCTGCCTCGCGGACTTTCCCGCGCTCTCCAGGAAGTCGCGGACCTCCTCGGCCTCCGGAACACCGAGCTCGGCGTAGAGGCCGAGCGCCAGCCGCGCATGCTCACACGCCTGCTCCGCGTGCCCGAGCGCGAGGTAGGCGCGTGCCAGCCCGTCGTGGGCACGCGCCCGCTCCGGCCGGTTGCACGCGAGGTCGGCGAGCGCGAGTGCGGACGTGTGCTCCTCGACCGCCAGAGCCGGGTCTCCCGCCGCCTCGGCCAGCCCGTTGCGCGCGGACGCCTCACCGGCGGTGTTGCCGAGCGTGCGGCAGACGGCCACGGCCTGCTCATGGCGGATGCGTGCCTGGGCGAGCTCGCCCTGGCGCCGGAGGACGACGCCGAGGTGGTCGAGGATCACCGCCTCTCCCGCCGGGTCGCCCACCTTGCGGTGGAGCGCCAGTGCCAGGTCGAGATGGCGCCGGGCCTCCTCGGGGCGGCCGGCCCGGTCGAGGAGGAGGGCGAGGATGCCGAGCACGTTGGCCTCGCCCCAGGTGTCGGCGCCGATGCGGGTGAGGTCGAGCGCCTGTTTGAGGTGCTGCTCCGCCTGGGTGTCCCGGCCGCGGCGCAGGGCCACGTTTCCCAGGGTGAGCAGTGCCCGGGCCCGCTCGCCGGCGTCCTCGCACGCGTCGAGGGCCTGCCGCGCATGCTCCTCCGCACGCTCGTACTCGCCGAGCCGCCAGTAGGTCCGCGCCAGGTCGGTGAGCGCTCGCGCCTGGACCTCGGGATCGCCGAGCGCGCGGCTGCGCCGCAGCGCCAGGGTGTGCAGCGTGAGCGCGTCGTCGTGATGCGCGTGCCGGTCGAGGTAGGGGCGCAGTGCCAGAGCCAGCATGCCCAGGCAGATCTCGGGGCCGTGCACTGCGGTCGCGATGATGTTGGAGCGTTCGGCGTCGAGCCAGGCGATCGCCTCCGCGGCGTCGCGGATGGGCGCGATCGGGGCGGCCGGCTGGGGGATGCCCTCCCGCTGGCCGACCGTGTACGGGAAGAGCCGGTCCATCGCCGCACGGGAGCGGTGCAGGTAGTAGGTGAGCAGCCGCATGACGGCGCAGTCGTCCTCGGCGAGCGAGCGGGCGTGCTCACGGAGCAGGTCGTGGAAGGTGTAGCGGCCTGGTTCGAGCTGCAGGAGCATGTGGGCGTCGAGGAGGCCTTCGAGCAGCTCCTCGGCCTCGTCCTCGCGGATCCCGGCCAGCACGGCCGCGCCGCAGACGTCGATGTCGCGCCCCGGCACCAGCCCGAGCAGGCGGAACATGCGCTGCTCGTCTTCGTGGAGCTGCTCGTAGGAGAGGGCGAAGGCCGCCGACACCCCGTCGAGGAGCCGGCGATGGTCCCGCAGCCGCCCGGCCAGGTAGGCCACGGTCCAGCGCGGGCGATGCTGGAGACGGGCCGCGGAGATCCGGATGGCGAGCGGGAGGTGCCCGCACAGCCGCAGCACCTCGCGGACGGCGTCCGGCTCCTGGTGAGCGCGTTCACCCACGATCCGCGCGAACAGCCCGGCGGCGTCCGCCTCGCTCAGCACGTCCACCGACAACGCCTGGGCGCCGTCCAGATCGACGAGCCGCCGCCTGCTGGTGATCAGGACGAGGGTGCCGGAGCGTCCCGGCAGTAGGGGGCGCACGTGTTCGGCATCGAGAGCGTTGTCCAGCACGGCGAGCACCCGGCGACCGGCCAGCTCGGCGCGCCAGAGGGCGCTCCGCTCGGCCGGGGTGACCGGGATGCGGCCGGCGGGCACCCCGAGCTGGCGGAGGAGTGTCTCCAGCGCCGCGGCGGCGTCGATCGGCTCCCGGCCCGCGGAGTGGGCCTGCAGGTCGACGAAGAGCCGGCCGTCCGGATAGCGGGCGGCCAGCCGGTGGGCCACGTGGACGGCGAGAGCGGTCTTGCCGATCCCGGCCATGCCGTCGATCGTGACGACCGCCGGCTCGTCGTGGTCGTTGTGGTGCTCGTCCGCGAGCCGCTCCAGTTCGGCGGTCCGTCCGGAGAAATCGGGAGTGTCGTAGGGCAGGAAGGTGGAGCGGGACGGCGGGTGGGGAGCCACCGGCGCCGGGCCGGCCAGGCGCAGGGCCGGATCGTCCGTCAGGACCGCCCGTTCCAGTTCGGTGAAGGCGTGTCCGGGGTCGAGGCCCTGCTCGTCCGCGAGAGCCGTACGGTAGGCGCGCGCGGCGGCCAGGGCGTCGGGCTGCCGCCCCGCCCGGTGCAGGGCCAGGACGAGATGACCGTTGAGCTTCTCCCGCAGAGGATTGGCGGCCACCTGGGCCGCGAGGCCGTCGAGCAGATCGCCGTGCCGCCCCGCGGCCAGCTCGCCCTCCGCCAGGCGCTCGTACGCCGACAGCCGCCGGTCGTTCCAGAGCTCCCGGACGCCGGTGACGTAATGCGCGTGCACGTCCTCCAGCGCCTCACCGCTCCACAGGTCCAGAGCCTTACGCAGCTCGCCGGCGGCCACCAGCTCGGTGAACTCCTGCGCGTCGACCTGTCCGGGCTCCGGCTGCGCGACGTAGCCGCCGGCACGTGTCTGCAGGAGCCCTACGGCTCCCGCGCCGCGCAGGACCTTGCGGATCGCGGTGATCGAGGCGTGGATCTGCGACCGGGCGGTGTCGGGCCGGTCGTAGCCCCACATCGCGTCGATCAGCCGCTCGATGCCGATCACCCGGCCGGCGTTGAGCAGGAGGTAGGCCAGGACAGCCCGATGACGTGGGGCGATGCCGGTCAGGGGCGCGCCGTCGACGACCATCTGGACGGGGCCGAGAAGGGTGAAGCGCAGCATCGCCCCCCCCATCACGATCACATCGTGCGCACATAGCGAATGTATCAATCCGGGCGGCGACTCTGATCCCACACGAACCGAGACGGCTCTCGCACCAACCGAGACGGCTCTCACCGGAACCGATACGGAGGAAACACGATGGAAGCCCGGATGCAGAACCCCGCCACGATCATCCCCGCGGCGATGAAGCCGATCATGGAACTGATGAAGGCCGCCCAGTCGCAGGGTCTCCCCCAGGAGCTCATGGAGATGATTCACCTGCGGGTCAGCCAGATCAACGGGTGCAGCTACTGTGTCGACGCCGGCCTGAAGAGCCTGCGCAAGCTCGGCGAGAGCGACGAACGCATCGGCCTGGTCTCCGCCTGGCGCGAGACCCCGTACTACACCGACGCCGAGCGCGCCGCACTGGCGCTGGCGGAGGCCTCCACCCGGCTGGCCGACCGCGCCGACGCCGTCTCCGACGAGGTCTGGGACAACGCCGCCGACCACTTCGATGAGAAGCAGCTCGCCTCCATCCTGCTGATGACCGCCGTCAGCAACCTCTTCAACCGCCTGAACGCCCCGGTCCGGCAGATCGCCGGCAGCTGGTAGGCCCCCTCCCCCGACCTCCACACAGAAGGAGAGACCGACATGTCCGCCGTCCGCTCGCACCGCTACTCCGTCCCCGAGGCCGACCTGGAGGAATTCCTGGCCCGCAGGACCTCGCTGATCGCGACCGTCAGGGAGGGGCATCCCGGCCTCACCCGCACCGTGCTGGTCCAGCTCGAGGACGGCGCCTACACCGACACCTGGCACTGGGAGAGCGGCGAGCAGATGGGCGCCGCGCTCGCCGCCATGCCGACCTTCCCGGAGGCGCCGCTGACCATGGCCCTGACCAAGGACGCCACCGCCCTGAACGGCCGGGTCGTCGACGAGCACTGACCCGGCCCACAGGCAGTGGCCGGCCGGGCGGGAACGCCCGGTGCGGCCGGGCCGGGTAGGCGGGAGGCGGGGTACGGCGGCAGGGTACGGCGGCAGGGGGCTAGGGCGTGGCGGCAGGGGGCAGGGCGCGCGGGTGGGCAGGGCGCGGCGGCAGGGGGCAGCGGTGGGCAGGGCGCAGCGGTAGGCAGGGCGCGGCGGCCTCAACGGCTCCGCGTGCGCCGGGCGCGGGGCATCGCGGCGAGCTGGTCGCGCCGGATCTCCTCCAGGTAGGTCCGCATCAGGTCGCCCGCGCGGGTGAACCAGTCGGACAGCACCGCGATCTCCGCGGGCGTGTAGTCGGCGAACAGCTCGTTCAACCTCCGGTAGAAGGGCTCGTAAACGGCCGCGGCGGTGGCGACAGCGGCAGGGTCGGCGACGACGCGCACGCGGCGGCGGTCCTCGGGGTCCGCCCGGCGGTGCGCGAACCCGGCCTTCTCCAGCCGGTTCAGCACACCGGTCACCGCACCCGTGGTCAGGCCGGCCTGCTCGGCGAGCGCGCCCGCGCTGATCGGGTCGTCCCCCGCCGCCAGGATGAAGCCCAGGCAGGTGACGTCGGTGACGTTCAGCCCGAGCCGCTGGGCGATGTCGTGCTGCCCGACCAGGCTGAGCGCGATCAGCTGGTCCATGCCGGCGAGAGCCTGCTCGGGCGTCGCCTCCGGGCGCGGCTTGCCGTCCATTCCCAATCTCCTTAGAATCTAAGATGTTTAGTTCGTGAGATAATTGTCTCGCACGTCGAGGAGAATCATGAGCGGCATGCACGACGACGTGGATCTCGGGCACACGGTCGCGGGCTGGACCGGCTGCGTCGTCGCGCTGTGCGGCTGCGCCACGGTGGGCGTGTCGATGTGTTCCGCCTCGTCCCTCGGCGTCTGGCTCGGCATCGGCGTCATCGTCCTGGGCGGCCTGGCCACCTGGGCCCTGCACCTGGCGGGCTGGGGCAAGCCCAGCGGCCCCCGTCCCCCCGAGCAGTGGGACTGGCGGGTGCAGGACCCGATGACGGGCCACGGCCACTGCCTCGCCTGCCGTCTCGCGGCCCGCCCACGCGGCCGGGGAGACGAACCCGGAACCGAAGGCGCTCCCCACACCGGCGCCGTCCGCGAGGAACCCGCCCTCTCCGGCATGTCGGCGTTCGCCGGCCGCTGAGCTCCGCACCGTCCCGGCATCGAGCGGTGCTCGACCAGGTGCTCCATCAACGGTGCGACGACCTCTACCGTGCCGCGGAGGCTCGGGACGCCCCCGGTTTCCCGGCGACCCTACAGGACCCGCGGGAGAGGACGGAGGACTCGCACCAGGTCCCCCTGCGGACGCCGTCCTCGTCCACCTCGGCGGGCCGTCGGCGTACTGTCGATCTCAATCGGCGAGTGCTGCCGTACGCACCCGGCGACGCCGAACGACACCAAGCGACGCAGGGGGACGTAGGAAGAACTCAGCACCACGGGCAAGGAGGATTGACCTTCACCAGCTCGTGTCGCCGAACGGAGGCCGAACAGCTCGGTCCACGTTCTGACGAACGACCCGCATCCGACGAGAGGGCGACCATTGACCTATCCACCGCCCACCTACCACGGTGACACGGGCGAGCCGACGGCCTCGTACCGGCGCCCGGACGCCACGCCCGAGCTCGACTATCCGAGCGGAACCACGGTGCACTATCTGGCGACCGGTGCGACGACCAACGGACAGTTCGGGCTCTACCGCTGGGACATGGGACCGGAGCCCAGCGGCCCGGCGGCCCACTTCCATCGGTCGATCTCCGAGTCGTTCTACATCCTCACCGGCACGGTGCGGATCTACGACGGGCGGCGCTGGATCGACACCGGCCCCGGCGACTTCGTGCACGTCCCGGAGGGCGGCGTGCACGCGTTCCGCAACGAATCGGGAGAGCCGGCGTCGATGCTGCTGCACTTCGCGCCGGGCGCCCCACGAGAGGGCTATTTCGAGGGACTGCTCACGCTCGCGGACATGAGCGAAGAGGAGAAGGCGGAGTTCTACCTCCACCACGACACCTTCTGGCTCTGAGAACCGGACGGACACGACGTCGTCGGCGCGACCGTGACCATGGCGGTGGCGGTCGCGGTGGCGGTCGCGGTGGCCGCCGCCGCGGTGCTGTGCGGTGCGGTGCGGTGCGGAGCGGCCTCGACGAGCCGGGTTCACACCTGAAGGCCGATCGCCGCTCCGATGGTCCGCGCCGGGTCGCCAGGAGTGCCGGCAGGCGAGTTCGCTGGGCCGTCCGCCGTTCGCCCGTGCTGCGGGTGGGCCGGTCGCTGCTCCGGCTCCCGAAGCCACCACCGGCCCGGGTGCGAGCCGGGGCGGGCAGGCCGGTGATCCGAGCGGGGAGCCGAGGCCGCCGGCACGCAGTCGTACTGCGGGCACGGTGTGGTGAGGCACTGCTTGGGGGCGGGCACGCAGACGCGGCCCGGACCACAGTCGACCGCCGCACACGGCGATCCGGGACCGCACGCACCGGGCCCTTGCCCGCCCGGCAAGATCGCCGACGCGCCCGCGACCTCCGGCGTCCGGCCCGCCCAGGCCGTGGCGGCCGGTGATGCCGCCATGGCCACGCCCAATATCACGATCAGTGCTCGACGCATTCTTCCCCCAGCCGTGGTGATCGCTTCTGCCTCTCGCGATGCTCGCACCGGCCGCACCCGCAGACGGCAAAACGGCTCCCTGCAGGGTGCACGGCTTGCCGAAAGCCGGATGGCCGAGGCTGTCGCGCTGGGGATCACCGGATCGAGTGTGGTCAAGGCTTCGACGCCCCTATGATCGCGGCGGCGTCCAGGTCGCGCTTGATCCCGGCCGGCCGGGCTGGAGAATCAGCCCAGCGCGGCCGCCTTGCGTAGCAGCACTGAGCGTTCGCGCTGGTTGGCGCACAGCCGGGCCGCCAACTCCAGCTCGGCGCGCGCCTCGGGTCGCCGGCCGAGGCGGGCCAGCAGCTCCCCGCGTACGGTCGGAACCAAATGCGAACCGGGGAGCCGGTCTGAGGCGATCAGCTCGTCCACGATGGCCAGGGCCTGCGCCGGGCCCGAGGCCATGGCGACGGCCACGGCCCGGTTGAGCTCGACCACCGGCGAGGGCGCCACCCGGCCGAGCGCCTCGTAGAGCACCACGATCCGGTCCCAGTCGGTCTCCTCGACCGAGGGCGCCGTCGCGTGGGCGGCCGCGATCGCGGCCTGCAGGCCGTAGGGGCCGAGGCCGCGCGTCGATGCCTTGACCAGCGCGGCCAGCCCACGGCGGATCGCCGAGAAGTCCCACCGCCGCCGGTCCTGGTCCTCCAGCAGGATCGGCGAACCGTCCGGGCCGGTCCGGGCCGGGAAGCGCGCGGCCGTCAGCTCGCACAGCGCCAGCAGGCCGTGCACCTCCGGCTCTTCCGGCTGCAGCGCGGCCAGCGTGCGGGCCAGCCGGATCGCCTCGTACGCGAGGTCGGGGCGCAGCAGCCGGTCACCCGATGTGGCCGTCGACCCCTCGGTGAAGATCACGTAGAGGACGCTGAGCACCCCGCCCAGCCGCTGCCGGCGCTCGTCGGCCGGCGGCAACTCGAACGGCACCCCGGCCGCCGCGATCGTCTTCTTGCCCCGGGTGATGCGGGCCTGCACGGTCGGCACGGACACGAGGAACGCACGGGCGATCTCCTCGCTGGACAGACCGCCGACCACGCGCAGGGTCAGCGCCACCCGGGCCTCGGGGGAGAGCACCGGGTGGCAGCTGATGAACATCAGCGCCAAGACGTCATCGTCGATCTTGTCGGGGTCGACCTCTTCGTCAACCGCCGAGTCGACCGCCGGGCCGGCCGCCAGCAGGGCGTGCCGGTCCTGAAGGGCGGTCCGGCGGCGGATCTCGTCGATCGCCCGCCGCCGGGCCGTGGCCATCAGCCAACCGGCCGGATTGGTCGGAGGAGCGAGCGGCCACGACACCAGCGCCTGGGCCACCGCCTCCTGGGCCGCGTCCTCGGCCAGAGCGAAGTCGCCGGTGAACCGGGTCAGCGCGGCGACGATCCGCGCCGACTCGATCCGCCAGACGGCCTCGACGTCGGCCGCGCCCATCAGATCGGGCCGTTGCTCGCGCCCCGGGCCGGCGCCTCGACGGACCCCGCGGCGTCCTGTGGCGTCTCGTCGTCGCCGGCCACCCGCCGAACCTCGATCTTGGACCCGGTGGCCGCCGGGACCCGCTTGGCCCACTCGACCGCCTCCTGCTTGGAGGCGACATCGAGCAGGAAATAGCCACCGAACAGTTCCTTGGTCTCCCCGTACGGCCCGTCGGTGACCACCGGGACCTCGCCGCTGAAGTCGACCACGACGCCCCGGCCCGGATCGTCCAGCCCTTCCGCCGCCAGGAGAACCCCGGCCTTGACCATCTCCTCGATGAACTGGCGGGTCGTGGCCATCATCTCGTCGATGTCGGCCATCAGGGCCGCGTTCGACTCATCGGTGCCGCGCATGATCAGCATGTACTTCGACATCGTGTTCTCCTCCTCCGGCGGGGCCGCCTGTCGACCCTCGCACTCGTACGTCGAACGAGCGGCCCGCGGATCGACACGGCCCCGGAGAATTTATCGCCGCGTCACGGCCGATCCCCCGCCCCCCGTTCCGTACGGATGCCATGTGCCGCGGCACACCGCGGTGCCCGAGTGACCCGGAGCAGGGGTGACTCGGAGCAGGGATGACTTGGAGCAGGGGTGGACATGCGCACGGTTGCCGTGTGACTCGGTCAGCGGACCCCGGCTTCGCGACGCACGCCCTCCGGACTCCGGACGCAGCGGACCGGGGCGCGCAGGGAACGCGTTCTTCACCCAAGAGCCGACCGGGCCGAGTGCCCGGTCGCGCCCTCGGCCGGATCGACAGGACGTTCACCTGAGGGATGCCCTGCATTCCCGGGTCCTACGGCGCTGTCAAAATTCGCGACCAGCGCGTGGCCGCACATCCGGCACCACCCCCTGACCGGCGGTTCCAGAGGCGTGTCTGTGCAGACCGAACGATGCGAACACACGTACTGATGACAGATTGTGTCAATGTGATTACGATCGGCTGGGGCGATTGTGATCCCCGATGCGAAGGGTGGCGCCGGGTGGACTCACTGATGATCTACGGGCACGGGCTTATCTCATCGCTGCGGGCCGGTGCTCGCTCCGGCGATCATGCTGACTGTTGCGAGGGTGCCGAGCCTGGCGACGAGCCCGTCTGCTGGGCCCCTGCTGGTGAGTGAAGTGCCCCCAGTACACCTTCGGGAGCCTGGGCGTGCCGGACCTCACGCTTTGCGAACTGCCTGAATGAGGTGTCCGGTCCGTAGGGGCCCCTCCGCCGCCCCCGATAGCCGCCAGGAGCGGTACGGCGTATGTCGTGACCAGGAGCTTGGGACGTCTCTCAAGATCAAGCCATCTGAGCTGGGCAAACGATGGCCTGGACGTACGCTGGCGGAGTCACCGTGCGTTCCCGTTGCTTCCCCGCTGATCGCCAGTCGAACGGGCACGCAGCGGGCACGCTCTGACCTTCTCATCGCGGCTGGACCGTACAGCCGAACCGCCAGATATTTGGGTGGACTCGTTATCCCAAGGTGGCCGAGAATTCAGCAGATGAGCCCATGCCCCTTTTGTCTCATCGGTGCCGGTGACGTAGACGGGGAGCTCGTCGCCTATCGCACTGCCAACGTCTTCGTCCTGCCCGTCCCTTGGCAGCGAGCAAAGAACCTTGGTCACTTTCTCGTGCTTCCGACTGCTCACGTGACGAATCTTCATACTGCCCCTCGCGATCTTTCGGCTGAGCTGTTCTATGTGGTTGGCCAAGTGACCGCCGCCGTTCGGGAAGCGTTTGGAGCACCCGGGAGCATGGTTCTGCAGAACGACAACATCCCAGGCCAGACGCTTTCTCATGTCCACGTCCACGTGATCCCTCGTTCCCCCGATGACGGATTCATCCTCTCAGACCCAGGCAAGATCGAGGTTCCCTTCGAGGTCCGAGCGCAGCAGGCGGCTCAGCTCCGCAAGGCGCTCAGCAAGCGATAGTCGAGGAACCTCAAGAAATGATGTCTCCCTCCGGATCGAGCTCGATGGGCCGGGGTCGAGGAACGAAGTCCCGGACCGCGATCGCCTCTAACCGCGAGCGGTGACCGGCCACGACGGGGCGATCGTGAACGCCGCATCCCGCCGGCGGCCCCCGTGCGGTGGGTTCCGGTACGGCGAGGCCGGCAGTTGCGATGACCCTGAAACAATTCAAGGCCCAGGTCGGGAACGTGTCCCTGGCCTGGGCCCTCGTGCGCGGAGCGGGTGACGGGAATCGAATCCGCGCTGTCAGCTTGGGAATTCTTTCACCTCGATAGATCTTTGACCTGTATGTGTGGCGGCCGAGTCGCCGTGAGCCCCCTGAACCACCGCTGATCGCCGTCCGTTCTGGCACGCATCTGGCACGAACGGCCCCGGATGTGATCCCTTAGAATCGCTGACCGATCCTCGATGCAGGGAGCCTTGAGCATGTCCAAAAGGGTTGTTAGACACGTGCTCGATGAGATCGTCGCGCGTTACGACGACATTCTAGATCGCCTCGGCCTCGATTCCTTCGCATACACAGTGACGATTCCGGACTCCGGAGTTCTCACGATCGAGGATGCCATGCGCCGTCTCGGAGCCGTCCCTGCTGCGGTGCAGAGTCCCGGGGAGCCGCACGACAACGATCGCCTTTCCCTTCACCAGGTTGGCAATGGCGTAGTCACCCTGGACTGGCACCCGGTCGAGCGCCAACAAGTGACTGATCGGCTCACCGGCGACGGATTCCGGCACTGGTATCTGTCTTTCGACATCGAAGGCAACACCATTCTGTATGCCTGCTACGGAGAGGATGAGGGACACCTGGAGCATCCCGAGCCGGCATGCATCCCCTTCACGCACTGGACAGACCACTTCGGCCCGCTGAGCCCCTACAGCAAGCTTCTCGTGAGTGGCTACGACAGCGAGGAGGAAGAGGCACAGGTCGACATCGTCACGGCGTGCCTAGCCGTCATTGAAGTGGAAAGCGGTGTGCGTTTAGATCAAGAATTGATGGACGGGCCCAATTTAGTAGTGTCGATTTCCCTCTAGGCTGTCCGGCCTGGGGCCGGGGCGGCAGGAAAGATCGATATGGTTTCTCGAGATTGCACCCTCACCATGACCAGGAGTGGAAGGTCTGCGGCGACTTCAGCCGCGCGGTCCTGATCACACGGACATCCGGAGTAGGACCTACTCCCTGGCCTGGGCGCTCGTGCGTGGAGCGGGTGACGGGAATCGAATCCGCGCTGTCAGCTTGGGGAAGTCTTTCACGTGGACACAGGGCCGCTGATCGCTTTCTACGCAAGAGCCGACCGGGCCGAGTGCCCTGGTCGTGCCCTCGGCCGGATCGACATGACGTTCACCCAGGCGGACGCGAGACGCCCCTACTTCCACTGGAAGTAGACGAACAGACGTCCGTGGTTCTTGGAATCCTTGTCGATCCGGTGGTAAAGCGCCTTGATCTCCTTCTGCTCAAGGAAGCGCAGCACCTTCTTCTTGAGCTGGCCGGACCCCTTGCCCGGGATGATCTCCACCTGGGTCGCCTTCTTGCGTATGGCCTCCTGGATGATGCCGTGCAGCGCCTTGTCGATCTCGCTGCCCTTGTTGTAGATGTCGTGGAGGTCCAGCTTCAGCTTCACGCAACCGAGTCTAAATCGCCGCTCGCCGCGGGAGGCGGGGCGAGTCAGGTCACCGCGCCCCACGCCGGCGGGGCCTCTCGTCAGCCGTTGATGTAGCCGACCAGGGCCTCTTTCTCGCTCTCCAGTTCCTGGATCGAGGTCTTGACGACGTCGCCGATGCTGACGATGCCGGCCAGCCGGCCGTCGCGGACCACGGGCACGTGCCTGATCCGGTGGTTGGTCATGGTGCGGCGCAACTCGTCGACGTTGGCGTCCGGGCTGCAGGTGCGCACCTCCGCGGTCATGATCGACGATACGGGCATGGTGAGCAGCGCGGCGCCGTGCTCGTTGAGCCGCCGCACGACGTCGCGCTCCGACACGATGCCCGCGATGGACAGGCCGTCCTCGGAGACCACGACCGCGCCGATGTTGAGCTCGGCCAGCCGGGCGAGAAGCTCGGACACCGTGGCATGCGGAGGAACGGTCGCCACACCTGTTCCCTTACTCTGCAAGATCGTTCCGATGAGCATCGACACCGCCTCTCAGGGGGCACCCGGGGGGACATGTCCCCGCTTCCGCTTCCGCTTCCGCTCCCGCCGGCCGGCCGGAGCGGCGAATCCTGTTTCCCCAGGCAACAGCGGTCGTCCTACCTCGTCAAGGGCCCCCACCCCTACGATGGCGAAATATCACCGCACCCTGGGGGCAGAGGATGGCCGAGAAGATCAACACCGGGAGCCACGATCTCCCTATCTCAGACGCGCTCGCGGAGTTCATGCGCGGCGGCTGGGCCGGCACGCGCGAGGACGTGCCGCCGCTGCCGGTCGCCGCGTACGCCGCCAAGCGCCGGGCGCGGCTCGCCGAACGGCTGCCCGGCGAGCGGCTGGTCATCCCCTCGGGCACGCTGCGGGCCCGCAGCAACGACGACGACCACCGGTTCCGCACGCACAGCGCGTTCGCCTACCTGACCGGCGGCCAGCAGCCCGACGACGTCCTGGTGATCGAGCCGTCGGGCGACGCCCGGCTGTTCCTGCACCCCCGCCCGTCCCGTGCCGAGTCGCAGGAGTTCTACCGCGACCGGCGGTACGGCGAGTTCTGGGTGGGCCGCCGCTTCGACCTCGCGGAGGCCGATGCGGCGTACCAGATCGAGTGCGCGCACATCGACGCGCTGCCGGCCGCGCTGAACGGGCCGGCGCGCGTTCTGCGCGGGGTGGACGCCTCGGTCGACGCGCTCGTCTCCCCCGCCGGCGACGACCGCGACGCCGAGCTGGCCGCGGTCCTGTCGGAGCTGCGGCTGGTCAAGGACGAGTGGGAGATCGCGGAGCTGCAGCAGGCGGTGGACGCGACCGCGCGCGGGTTCGAGGACGTCGTGCGCGCGCTGCCCGCGGCCCTCGCGCACCCGCGCGGCGAGCGGTACGTCGAGGGCGTCTTCGGCATGCGCTCGCGGCTGGAGGGCAACGCCGTGGGCTACCAGTCGATCGTGGCCTCCGGGGCGCACGCGTGCGTGCTGCACTGGATCCGCAACGACGGGCGGCTCGACCCCGCCGAGATGCTGCTGCTGGACGCCGGAGTCGAGGGCGACAACCTCTACACGGCCGACGTCACCCGCACGCTGCCGCTGTCGGGCCGGTTCAGCCCGGTGCAGCGGCAGGTGTACGACCTGGTCTACGAGGCGCAGACGGCCGCCATCGCCGTGCTGCGGCCGGGGGTGCGCTTCCGCGAGTTCCACGAGACCGCCATGCGGGTGATCTCCGACGGGCTGCGCGAGTGGGGCCTGCTGAGCCGGGCGCAGGCCGAGGCGGGCCTGCACCGGCGTTACACCCTGTGCAGCAGCGGACACATGCTGGGCCTCGACGTGCACGACTGCGCCCGGGCGCGGTCGGAGACCTACCTGGACGGCGTGCTTGAGGAGGGCCAGGTGCTGACCGTCGAGCCGGGGCTCTACCTCCAGCCCGACGATCTGACGCTGCCGCCGGAGCTGCGCGGGATCGGCGTCCGCATCGAGGACGACCTCGTCATCACGGCCGACGGCGCGCGGCTGATGTCGGCCGCGCTGCCCCGCCGCGCCGACGAGATCGAGTCGTGGATGGCCGCCCTGGCCGGGTGAGCGTCCCCGCTCGTGGCTACCGGTCCGGGCCCCGCCGCCCGGACCGGAAGCCGGAGGAGTAGGTCCGTCGCCGTCCTGCGGGGTGCCGGCCCGTACCTCGGAGACGGGTTGCCCGCCTGTACCTCCGCGACGAGTTGCCGTCTCGCACCTCACAGACGCGGCTGAGGCGGCTCTATGGGCTCGCCCTTGTAAACGGGGTCGGCGGCATCATCGATGATCACATCGATCAGGGCCGAGGTGGTTGTCGCCCCTATGGACCCGCCCAAGAGGCCGATCATGGACAGGTGGAATGCGCGGTCGACGGCCCGGACGCACGCGGACCCCGCCTTCCTGACTTCCACCCCGAACCGGTGCCAGGACTTCTGTGCCACCGGATCGGGGACCTGGAAGTAGACGGGTTCCCAGGACGCCAAGTCGATCATGGCCTGGCACACCGGTCGCATTCTGGCCATGAGACCGACCGTGCCCTCCGGGAGATCCTCACGCTCGCATCTGGTCGCACCGGGCAACGGTGGACGTCGTTGCGCTCAACGGCCGCGCGGAAGCGGTACCGCGCCGAGGGCGACCCGTCCATCCACATCGACGTCGCGACGAACGACTTCGACCCGCTCGTACGCCTCGCGCTGCGGAACATCCTCAGCACTGGGCGGATGACGGGGCCGCTCGACGTCCGCACCCTCCTGCCGCCCGACGCGGTGCGCGTGCTTCGCGACAAGCTCAACACCGCCTTGGGAGAGGCATGATCCATAACGGCCCGATCGAGGATGCTGAGCACGGTCCGCTGAGCAAATGGGGTTCAACGACGGGTCCGAGCCCGACGCACTCGCCCAGGACTACGTGAAGGAACCTCTCGAATCGCGGAACGTTAACGATCGAGCTTCCAGGTCAGGGCTAGGTAACCCCCGCCAGCGACTCACTCGTCAACCGATCGGAACAGCGACCACCCTGCGGAGGCAAGAACATGTTCCGACCGTCTGTCATGGCCGCACTGCTCGCAGCCGCACTACTGACCGGCTGCAGCGACTCCACCGGCACAGCCCTGGCCACCTCACCGCCCACCTCGGTCTACACCCCGAGTTCCTCGCTCACCCCGATCCCGAGCGAGACGCTCACCCCGATCCCGAGCGAGACGCCCGCCCCGACCCTGGTAGCGGCCGTCGCCTCCCATACGCCGGCACCCCCCAGGCTCAAGCCAATGAAAGCCCGATCAGCACCGAAGCCGAAGAAGACCCGATCGGCACCGAAACCGACGCCAAGGAAAACCAGGCGCCCACCCCAGCCATCTGTACGCTCCAGTGTCCACCCCGGAGCCTTCTGCTCCCCCGAAGGGGCACTGGGACGCACCAGCGCGGGCACCTCGATGCGTTGTACGTCCCGTCCCGGGGATCGGGCCCGCTGGCGCAGAGCCTGAGTCGAGTCGCCCCGTCGGCGTGCCGATCCCGAAGGTGGATGAAACGGACGCGCACGCCGTCATCCGGATCGAACGGCGCCCAGGAGATCGGGCGGCAGCGGAAATCACGCGTCCCTGCTGCGCCGGTCGCACAGATGGGGCGGTCACGGCGACGGTCACGTGCCGACGGGGTCCTGCACGAGCCGCACGCACGCGGCCGCGACCCGTCGCGGCCAGGTCGGCTCACCCAGGTCGGCTCACCCGGGATGGCCATGGGAACCTCGGCCGTCGCGGCCCGGGCCCCAGTTCACGTGATCGTCACATCGCTCCCCTACAGTGGCCTCGTGCGCCCCCCACTGGCCGTGGCCGGCCACACCGACGATGTGCTGGACATGGTCTCCGGCACACTGAGCGAGGCCGAGCGAGAGCGCGCCGAACGTTTCACCCGCAAGCGGGACCGCCTCGACTTCGTCGCCGCCCACCTGCTCGTACGGCACTGCGCCGCGGAGCTGCTCGGCGCCCGCGTCCGCACGCTGACCGTGGTGCAGCGCTGCGAGGGGTGCGGGCAGGCCCACGGACGGCCCTGGCTGGCCGAGGCACCCGAGGTGTCGATCAGCCTGGCGCACACCTCGGGCTACGTCTGCGCGGTCGCCGGGTTCGGCCGGGTGGGCGTGGACGCCGAGCACGCCACGAACGGCCCGGCCGACGAGAGGCTGGTGGAGCTCGCGCTGACCCCCGCGGAGGCGAAGCTCGTCGGTGACGACAACCGCAGGCTGATCCGGCAGTGGGTACGCAAGGAGGCGCTGGTCAAACGGGGAGAGCTCACGCTCGACCGGCTGCGCGAGGCGGACCTGTCGGCCCTGCCGCTGGAGGACGGGCTGTCGATCACGCTGGAATGGCGGGGCCGTCACTTCGTCGAGTGGACGGCCGGCACCGTGATCGCCTCCGCGGTCACCGACGAGCCCGCCAAACTACGCCTTCTCGGCGGCTGACCGCCCCGGGGTGGGGTCGAGGAAGACCTGCCGGATCTCCGGGAACCGCTCGGTGAGCCGTCGCTCCACCTGGTCGGAGGCGAGTTCGAGCCGCTGCCCGGACGTCTCGTCGCGGAAGTCGACCTTCGCCGCCACCATGACCTGGCCGGGGCCCATCATGACCGTGACCAGCTCGACGACGGCCTCGACCTCCGGATGGGCGACCAGCTCGCCGCGGATCTCCTCCTGCAACCCGCGCGGCGCCGCCTGGCCGATGAGCAGTGAGGCGTTGGTCCTGATCAGGGTCAGCGCCACGCCGAGCAGCAGCAGCCCGATGACGATCGAGGCGGCGCCGTCCCACACGGCCGAGCCGGTGAGCTGCGACAACAGCAGGCCGACGGCGGCCGTCGCGATGCCGATCAGCGCGGCGGAGTCCTCCAGCACGACGGCCTTGAGCACGGTGTCGGAGGTGCGCCGCAGCAGCCGCCCGGGGCTCACCCGCCAGCGACCGGCCTCGCCGCGAAGCTGCCGCAGGGCCTTCCACAGGGAGACCGACTCGATCGCGAAGGACACCGCGAGCACGAGGTACGACACGCCGATGTCACCCAGGCTCTCCCCCGCGGTGATCGTGTGCCAGCCGTGCGTCAGGGAGAACCCGGCCCCCACGACCAGCGTGAAGCAGGCGGCCACGATCGCCCACAGGTAGGCGGCCCGTCCGTGGCCGAGCGGATGGCGGGAGTCGGCGGGGCGCTCACCGTGCCGGATCGCGGCGAACAACACGACTTCGGTGGCCGTGTCGGCCGCCGAATGCGCGGCCTCCGACAGCATCGCCGAGGAGGAGCTCATCAGACCGGCGGCCAGCTTGGCCAGCGCGATGGCGAGGTTGGCCGCGCCCGCGACCACGACGGTGCCGAGGCTCTCACCGTTCTCGCTGTCAGGCATTCCGCTCCGTTCGTTCAAGTGATCTTATGCTGGGCATCATGGACGCCCCTCATTGGCTCACCCCGCAGGAGCAGCGCGCCTGGCGGGCACACCTGGCCGCTCATCGCCTGCTCTTCCACCAGCTCGACCGGGAGCTGCAGGCGATCGGGCTGTCGCTGAACGACTACGAGATTCTCGTGAACCTCTCGGAGAGTCCCGGCCGGCGCATGCGCATGAGCGAGCTGGCCGACGCCACGATCCAGTCGCGCAGCCGGCTGTCCCACCAGATCTCCCGGATGGAGGCCGCCGGCCTGGTGACCCGGCAGGACTGCGAGGACGACCGGCGCGGCACGTTCGCCGTGCTGACCGACCCCGGCTGGGAGATGATCCAGCGGGTGGCGCCGGACCACGTGGCGAGCGTCCGCCGGCACTTCATCGACCTGATGACCCCCGAGGAGGTGTCCACCCTGGAGCAGATCTACACGCCGATCATCGATCGTCTCCAGGCGCTCCGCGGCATCAGGTGAGGAGACCGCGGGGCGGCACGGGGTAGGCACCCGGTCCCGACTTCCCGCGACCGGCCGCGCCAAACCGATTCCCGAGGGAGCGCGTACCGGCCACGCCCGCTCGCTACGATCCGGCTGTGCGAACAATCCTCGGGCTCGTCGTGGCCGGCCTGCTGCTCGTGACCGCGTGCAGCGCGAAGAGCGAGGCCGCCCTGCCGGACGGTCCCGCGTTGCTGAAGCGCTCGGCCGAGGCCATGCGGACGGTCACGACGGTCGCCTTCACGATCGCGACCAAGGACAAGCCCGCCGTACCGGTGCGGCACGCCGAGGGCAGCCTCACCCGGGAGGGCGACGCCAAGGGCACCCTGCAGATCGAGATCGCTGGACTGCAGGAGATCGAGTTCGTGCTCGTCGGCGACAAGGTCTATTTCAAGGGACCCACCGGCGGCTTCCAGACGATGACCCGCCAGCAGCTCCTGGCCCTTTACAACCCCTCCGCCGTGCTGACCGGCGTGCCCGGGCTGCTGTCCACCGCGAAGGACGTCCACACGCAGGCGGAGGAGAAGGTCGGCGACGCCACCGCCTACCGGGTGGCGGCCACGCTGTCGCAGGAGGTGCTGGCCACGCTGGTTCCCGGCATTCAGCAGGGGGTCACCGGCACGCTCTGGATCGACAAGGCCACCAGCCGCCTGCTCAAGCTCGACCTGCCGCTCACCGGCGGCTCCGTGGCCGTGACCCTGGGGGACTACGACGCCCCCGTGACCATCGCCCCGCCCGCGTCGTGACGGACGCCACCGACGCCACCGACGCCGGCGACGCCACGGACGCGGACGGCGCGGCCGGACGGACCCGGGCGACCGGAACCGCCGGGCCCTCCGCCCGGCACCGGCGTCTCGCGCTGGGCGTCGGCGGCGCCGCCGTGCTGCTCGCCGCACTCGACGCGTACGTCGTCGTCACCGTGCTCGTGGACGTCGCCGCCGACGTCGGGGTGCCGCTGAACCACCTGGAGCGGGCGACCCCGGTCGTGACCGGGTTCCTGCTCGGCTACGTCGCGGCCATGCCGCTGCTCGGCCGCCTGTCCGACCGGTACGGCAGGCGCGCGCTGATCCACGCCTGCCTGGCCGGGTTCGCCTCCGGTTCCCTCGTCACCGCCCTGGCGGGGAGTGTGCCCGCGCTGGTCGCGGGCCGTACGCTGCAGGGCGTCGCGGGCGGCGCGCTGCTGCCGATCACCATGGCCCTCATCGGCGACCTGTGGGACGAGCGCGCCCGGCCGGTGGCGCTCGGGGCGGTCGGCGCCGCGCAGGAGCTCGGCAGCGTGCTCGGCCCGCTTTATGGCGCGGGCCTGGCCGCGCTCGCCGGATGGCGCGGCATCTTCTGGGTCAACCTCCCGCTCGCGCTGCTGGCCGCCGTCGCCGTGCAGGTGGCCGTCCCCGGCGGGCGAGAGCCGTACGGCCGGCCCTCCGGCGAGTCGGACGCGGGGACGGCGGACGCGAGGACGGCCGACACCGGGACGGCGGACGCGGGGACGGCGGGCTCCAGGAGCGCGGACGCGAGGACGGTCGACACGGGGACGGCGGGCGCGAGGAGGGCGGACGCGGGAACGGCCGACGCGCGGAAGGCGAACGCCGGGACGGTCGACGCGGGCGGCGGCGTCCTGCTCGCGCTGGCGCTCGGCCTGCTTGTCGCCGGGCTCTACAACCCCTCCCCCGACACGGCCGTGCTGCCACCGTGGGGACTGCCGTGCGTGGCCGCCGGGGCGGTCGCGGCGGTGCTGTTCGTGCTGTGGGAGATCCGCTCCCCGGTCCGCCTGCTCGACCTGACGGGCGTGCCCAGGACACCGCTGCTCGCCACGCTGGCGGTGAGCCTGCTGGCCGGTGCGGCGCTGCTGGTCACGCTGGTCGACGTGCAACTGGCCGCGCAGACGCTGCTCGATGAGGACGCGGTGGGCGGCGCCCTGGTGCTCACCCGGTTCCTCGCCGCGCTGGCGGTCGCGGCGTTCCTCGGCGGGATCCTGGTGCGGCGGTTCGGCGAGCGCCCGGTTGCCGTCGCGGGGATGGCGGTGGCCGCCACCGGCTACTGGCTGATCTCCCGGTGGCCGCTCGACCTGGCGTCGGTCGGCGTGCGGATGGACGCCGACCTCGTGGTCGCCGGCCTCGGCCTCGGGGTGGTGATCGCCCCGGTCTCGTCGGCGGTGTTGCGCCTGGTCCCGGCGGCGCGGCACGGCGTGGCGTCGGCGGCGGTCGTGGTGGCCAGGATGATGGGCATGCTGCTGGGCGTGGCCGCGCTGTCGGCCTGGGGCTTCCACCGGTTCCAGTCGCTCACCGCGCACCTGGACACGCCGCTGCCGTTCGGGGTGGACGCGGCCGAGTACGCCCGCAGGCTCGCGGACTACACGGCGCAGGTCCAGGCGGCGCTGCACGCGGAGTACACCGAGATCTTCCTGATCACGTGCGGCCTGTGCGTGCTCGGCGCGGCCGCGTCCCTGGCCCTGCCCCGCCGCCGCTCCTGATCCCTGCCGCGCCTGATCCCGCACCCCTGCCGGGTCAGGCGCCGAACCAGCCGGGCACGTCGAGGCGGAAGACGTCCTGCGGCGTCACCTTCCGCAGGTCGGCCTCCAGGTCTCTGAGCCGCTCGTCCCCGATGACGGCGGCCCAGCGCGCCCGCAGGTCGTCGAAGATCCGGGCCGAGCGCGCCAGGACGTCCACCCCCGACGGCGTGAGCCGTACGATCTTGCGGCGCGTGTCGCGGGAGTCCCGGGCGCGCTCCACGTAGCCGAGGCGTTCGAGCGTCTCGATGGTCTTGCCCGCCGCCTGCTTGCTGACGCCCAGCGTGCGGCCCAGGTCCACCGCGGTCGTGCCCTCCGTGCCGATCGCCTGCATGACGAAGCCGTGCATGGGACGGGCATGCGGATGCCCCTGACGGGCGAGCTCGGCGTGCAGTTCGTCGATGAGAACGCGAAACCCCAGGAAGAGCCGCAGGGGCAGCTCGAAGCCGGGCGGGTCGATTGACACAGATAGACAACCTGGTTCACTATTACCGACAACAACGTTGTCTATCTTAGGAGACGCCGACGATGTCTGTCATCCGTCATGCCCAATCCCGCAGATCCGAGACCCCGGCCGGGGTCATGACCACCTTCGCCTCGCCCACCCTGGGCGGCGCCACGCGGGCCGTGTGGCGCGTCGAGGCGACCCCCGCGACGAGCGGGCCGCCGCACGACTTCGACGCCGAGCAGGTGTGGACGTTCCTCCACGGCACCGCCACCGTCGAACTCGGCGGCGAGACGTTCACGGTCGCGCCCGGCGACACCGTGGTCATGCCGCCCTCGACCCCACGGCGCGTCACGGCGGGCGCCGACGTGGGTTTCACCGCCGTCGTCACCGCCCCCGCCGGGGCCAGGGCCATCCTGCCCGACGGCACGGTGCACGGCGTGCCGCCCTGGATCGCCTGACCTCTGCCCCTCCTCCTTCTCTCGCCCTGCCCCCGTGGACCGGCCCGGCGACCCGTCCGGCACCCGGCCACCGCTCTGTCTCCAAGGAGTCACGCATGCCCGTCATCCGTTCCGCCGACAGCCGCAGGAGCACCACTCCCAACGGCGTCATGACCACCCTCGCCTCGCCCACCCAGGGAGGCGCCGCCCAGGCCGTCTGGCGGGTGGACATGCCCGCCGGGAACAACGGTCCCCACCACGCGAGCGACGGCGAGCAGGTGTGGACCTTCCTCACCGGCGGCGCGACCGTCGAACTCGGCGGCGAGACCGTCGCCGTCGAGGCCGGGGACACCGTCGTCATGCCCGCCGACGTCAGCCGCCGGGTGCACGCCGACGCGGAGGCCGGCTTCAGCGCGATCGTGGCCGCGCCGGCCGGCTGCGAGGTCTACAACCCCGGCGGGATCACCGCCGCGGACGCCTGCGACCTCGCGCCCAAGGGGACCGACCGGCTCGTGCCGCCCTGGGTCCGCTGACCGGCCGACCGCCCCGCGCGCCGGCGGCGCGCGGGATCGGCCCGCCTCTGACGGGCCACGGCCGGCCCTACCGCGTCGACTCGATGAAGCGGTTGACGATCGCGGCGAGTTCGGGGCCCCGATCTTCCTGGACGAAGTGGCCCGCGTCGGCGATGGTGGTGTGCGGTTGACCTTGGGCGCCCGGAATGCGCTCGCGCAACCACTGGTCCGGTTGGGGGACGGCATAGCTCGGGTCGTCGGTGTTCGGCGCCTGCGGCAGCAGGATCACGTGGTCGCTGAACGCGCACAGGAACGGCACGGACAGCGTTTGCAGCACAGCCCACGCGTTGCGGTTGGGAACGGTGGCCTCGTCCCATGCCGTGATGGGCACCAGGAGGGGGAACTGGCGGGCGCCCTGCCGATAAGTCTCGTCGGGGAACGGCGCGTCGTATCCGGCCTTCACCGCTGGACTGAGCTCGCTGATCGTGCCCGCCTCGACGACGGCTCCGGCGTCGAACGGGTCGGCCCGCTGGCTGTACTGCGTCCACGCGTGGAAGGCCCGGCCGACGTCCTGGTCCCCGGTTGGAAGATAGGTGTTCGTCGCCACCACGCGGCGGAACCGGCCGGGATGTTCGGCCAGCAACCGCAGTCCCAAAAGGCCTCCCCAGTCATGACACACCATGGTCACGTCGAGCAGGCCGAGCCTGTCGAACACGGCTTCGCGCAGCCAGTCCACATGACGCTGGTAGGTATACGCGAAACGGGACGCGGGCTTGTCGGAGCGGCCGAAGCCGATCAGGTCGGGGGCGATGCAGCGATGTCCGGCGGCCACGAGCGGCGGGATCACGTGCCGGTACAGGTAACTCCAGGACGGTTGCCCGTGCAGAAGCAGGATCGTCTGCCCGGACGGCTTCACCGCGCCCGCCGGCCGCTCGTCGACGTAGTGCATCCGCAGCCGGGCACCGGTGCCGTCGCCGGAGTCGACATGGACGTAGTGCGGCTCGAACGGGTAGTCGGCCAGGTTGCGGAATCGGGACTCCGGCGTACGCAACACCTTCATGTGGGGGTCCGGCGCCGATTGCGGCTGCCCGTTGTGCACCGGGGGCGGGAAGCGGAGCAGACCGCTCGCCGCGGCGGCGGTCCCGACGCCGAGCATGTGGCGGCGAGTCAGGAAGGCCGGCGCGGGAGCGTCGTCACGGTCGTCCGGGCCGTCTGCGGTCATCGGTAGTCCTCGCTGTCGTGGCCGATCCGTCGGCCGGGTTGGGGTTGTGGCAGTGCGGCAGGAACGCCCCCTGGTAGTCGGCGAACCGCCCGATCAACCGTTAACCTGAACAAATGTGTTCAAGTTCTGACACTACCATCAACTCGAACACAAGCGTTCGACTTAGGGTTCGCACAGCGAGGCGGCAACGTGAACTAAACTGTTCGAGTTATCGGGAACGTCGGCCCAGGGAGTGCAGGAGCGGAAATGGCAGCCACACCGCGCGGTGCCGGCGACAGGTCGCGGTCCGCGCAGCGCCCCGCGCCGCAGGCCGAGCGGCGAGCCGACGCCCGGCGCAACATCAAGTCCATCCTGGACGCGGCCCAGCTCTGCCTGGCCCGCGACGCCGACGCCAGCGTCGCCGACATGGCCAAGGCGGCGGGGGTCGGCCGGGTCACGCTCTACGGGCACTTCAAGACTCGGGCGGATCTCGTCGACGCCGTCCTGACCCGCACGATGGAGCAGTCCGACGCCGCGCTCGACGCGACCGACACCACCGGTGACCCGCGCGAGGCGCTGACCCGGCTCGTCGGCGCCTCATGGCGGATCGTCCACCAGCTTCACTCCGTGCTCCGGGCCGCCCACCGCGAACTGCCCCCGGAGCGCATCCGGGCCGTCCACGACCGGACCCTGCAGAGGGTCCAGACGATCATCGATCGCGGGCGGGACGCCGGCGCCTTCCGCGACGACCTGCCCCAGAGGTGGATGGTCACGACCGTGTTCAGCCTGATGCACGCCGCGGCGGAGGACACCGCCGCCGGCCGGCTGGACGCCGACGATGCCGCACGGGTCATCTCGGCGACGCTGCTCGCCGCCCTTTCCGCGCCCGGCACGGTCGTACCCACACCGGCTCCTTAACCGCCGACCTCACCGTCCGCCCTGCACGCCCACGCCGCACGCCCAGCCCACGCCGCACGTCCACGCCGCGGCGGCGCGGCTCGGCGGCGCGGCTCGGCATGGGCTCCGCCAGGTGACATCTCAAAGCGTCAGACCTCCTCGCCACCGCGTCGACACCGCGTCGCCACCGGGCCGCGACCGCCGACGCCTCTTTCCGGTGACAGCGACCTGGAGACTTCGCCATACAAAACCCGAACATCTATGTACGAATTAGATGTTAGCCTGAAACCGAACACGGTTGTTCGGGTTGATTCGGGAACCGTGGACACCACCCACCGGCGCGGCGGCACTCGGGGTCGCCGTCCCGTCCACCGTCACCGCCGACGGCCCGACCGGCGTCACCCCGGCCTCGGGTTTCCGCGCCGTCGTCGCGCCGGCCGCCCCGCCGAGCCACGCACCGGACGGGCACCGCAAAGCAACAAGATCCAGGAGAACGACGATGAGCAGCCACCGCTCGGCGCACGATGACGCCGGCACGACGACACCACCCCCACCCCTCCGCCACCACAACGCCGAGGACGGCACCCGGAGCGTACGGGTGACGGTGAAGCTCACCGCGATGATCGGGGGCCCGCTCTTCCTGCTCACCGTCTTCCTGCACCCGGCCCGCGACGGGCACGACATCGCGGCGGGCGCCCAGTGGTACGCCTTCACCCATTCCATGGAGGCCATCAGCCTGCTGGTCCAGGCAACCTGTCTGGCCGGTGTCCTGGCTCTGGTCATGAACAGGTTCGGTTCGCGCGCGGTCACCACGCTGTACACCGCCCTGGCCGGGACCATGCTCTGGTTCGGCCTGATCGTCTTCGACGGCGGCCACAACCCGGTGACGGCCAAGTACGCGCCCGACCTCGTGCACACCCCCAAGGACATCGACGTCGAGGGCGGCATCATCGTGCTGGCCGCGAACATCGTCTTCCCTCTGGGATGCGTGCTGCTCGCCCTGCTGCTCAACCGGTACGGCCAACGGTGGGCCGGCCTGCTCCTGGGATTCGGCGGCGTCGTGTACGCGATCGGCGGGACCGCGTCCCTGTTCGGATTCGGACCGCATTCCATGATCACATCCGTCTTCGAGATCATCGGCGCCGCCCCGTACGCGTTGGGCTACGTGCTGCTCGGCCGCACCTTCGGACGGGCCCGCCAACTCTCCACCTGATGCACTCCGGCGCGCTCGCCGAGCATCCTCTGTGCGGCGACAGCGCGCTATGACCGTCGTCACACAGCAATCCGAACACCGATGTACGACTTAGTGCTAGAGTGAAACTCGAACATAGTTGTTCAGGTTAGTCGCGGGTCATCGCTCCCGCGACCACCCTCAGCCTCACAGGACTGCCTACCCATAGGGAGGTGAATTTCCAATGACCTCGATCCCCAGGGGCTGGTTTCCCTGATAGACAGGCATGACCCAAGAAGTTGATCTCGGTCCGACTCGGTCACGAGATCGTCGTACCGGGTCCGAGGGGCAGGATGCCTCGGCCGTCGCGCCGCCCCCGGACCCGGCTTCGGCGCCCGCGGACACCTGCTGTGACCGCGATGACAGGGAGAAGCGAATCTCCGCATGGCAGAACCCTCCTCCACGACCGAATCACCGGACGCCCCAGCGGCCGCAGGAAGCCGGGCACGCGTCAACGCCGGATACGGCGCCGTGTTCGTGGTCAGAGAATTCCGGGCTATTTTCGCGGCCCATGTCCTTTCCATGCTGGGAGGCGTCTTCGCCGACGCGTCGCTGGCCGTGCTGGTATTCCAGCGGACCGGTTCGGCGCCGCTGACGGCGCTCGTCTTCGCCCTCGGCTTCCTGCCCTACGCCCTCAGCGGGATCCTGCTCTCCGGCATCGCCGACCGTTACCCCGCCCGCCGGGTGCTGGTGGCCTGCGACCTGCTCTCGGCCGGCTGCGTGACGTTGATGGCCGTTCCGGTGACTCCGCTCGCGGCGCTGTTCGTCCTCCGCTTCGCCGTCTCGATGATGTCGCCGTTGTTCACCGGCACCCGGGCGGCGAGCCTGGCCGACATCCTGCCGGACGACTTGTACGTCCTGGGCCGTTCGCTGGTGCGGATGGTCTCGCAGGGATCCCAGATCATCGGCTACGGACTCGGCGGACTGGCCCTGGTGTGGCTGTCACCCCGCACCGCGCTCTACGTGACCGTCGGCACCTTTCTCGGTTCCGCGCTGCTCCTGCGTCTGGGCACCCGCGGCCGCCCGGCCCGGGCATCGGGGGGCGGGGCGATGATGCGCGCTTCGATCGCCTCGACCCGGCGGTTGCTCGCCGTCCCCCGGGTCCGCGCGCTGCTGCTGATGTGGTGGATCCCGCCGATGTTCTTCATCGTCGCCGAAGGAACCGCCGCACCTTACGCGGACGCCGCGGGTGCGGGCTCGGTGGGGTTCGGGCTCTTCATGGCCGCGATGCCCGCGGGGACCGCGGTGGGCGAGGTGCTGGCCGGCACCCTGCTCGGGGCGGCCGCCCGCGAGCGGATCGCACTGCCGCTGGCAGCGGGGTCGATGCTGCCGATGGCCGCGTTCGCCGTCCATCCGCCGTTGTCGGTCGCGGTCGCGCTCCTGGTGCTCACGGGGCTGTGCGCCGCCTACACGCTCGGCATGGACCAGTGGTTCGTGCAAGCGGTGCCTGCGGCGATGCGGGGCAGCGCCATGTCCCTGCTGGGCGCCGGGCTCATGACCCTCCAGGGGCTCGGCGTGGCCGCCGGCGGCGCCATCGCCGCGCTGGTCCCCCCGTACGCGGTGATCTGCGGAGCCGGCGCGGCCGGGACGGCCTGTATGTTCGTCATCCTGCGATCGGTGCGCGCGACGCGGACGACGGCGCCGGCCACGGACACGGACACGGACGCGGAAACGTAGGCGCGAGACTCCGCCGCCGCTCCGCGCGTCTGACCGGGAAACTCCCGCGGCGAACGCGTACGCCGCGAGCGGCGGCCGGCCACCCGGCCTGACGCGTGTGGTCAGGAGCGGAGGTAGGCCAGCACCGCGTGTGGTCAGGAGCGGAGGTAGGCCAGCACCGCGTGTGGTCAGGAGCGGAGGTAGGCCAGCACCGCGAGGACGCGGCGGTGCTGGTCGCCGTCCTCGGCGTGCAGGCCGAGCTTGGCGAAGATGCCGCGAATGTGCTTTTCCACCGCGCCCTCGGTGACGACGAGGCGCCGGGCGATCGCCGGGTTCGACCTGCCCTCGGCCATCAGCGACAGGACCTCGCGTTCACGCGGTGTCAGCGACGCCAGCGGGTCGTCTCGCCGCCGCCGCACCATCAGCTGGGCGACGACCTGGGGGTCGAAGACCGTTCCCCCCGCGGCGACCCGCCGCAGGCCGTCCATGAACTCCTCGACGTCGACCACGCGGTCCTTCAGCAGATAGCCGACCGCCCCGCGAGCGTCGGCCAGCAGGTCGTCGGCGTACGACACCTCGACGTACTGCGAAAGGATCAGTACGGGCGTGCCCGGCACCTTCTCCCGCGCCTCGACGGCGGCGCGCAGGCCCTCGTCGGTGAACGCCGGCGGCATCCGCACGTCGACCACCGACACGTCGGGCCGGTGGGCGACGACGGACTTGACCAGGTCCTCCCCCGTGCCCACGGTCTCGACGACCTCGCAGCCGAACTCCTCAAGCAGGCGGACAAGCCCCTCCCGGATGAGGACGGCGTCGTCGGCCACCACTACGCGCACGGAACCTCCGCCGTGATCAGTGTCGGCCCGCCCACCGGCGATCTCACCGACAGCTCGCCGTCGACGGCCCGCAGCCGGTCGGCCAGGCCGGACAGGCCATGTCCCTTGGCGACGTGTGCGCCGCCGACCCCATCATCCCCGATCGTGAGGAGGAGCGTGTCACCGATCCTGATCAGCCCGACCGAGCAGGACGTCGCCCTGCTGTGCTTGGCCACGTTGGTGAGCGACTCGGCCGTCACGAAGTAGATCGTGTTCTCGATGAGCGCGGTATACCGCTCGGCCGTCTGGACGTCCAGCTCCACGGGCACGGTGCAGCGGCCGGCCAGGGCGGCGAGCGCCGGGGCGAGGCCGCGGTCGGCCAGGATCGGCGGGGCGATGCCGCGCGACAGCGCCCGCAGCTCGTCCAGGGTCTCCCGGGTGGCGCTGATGGCCTTGCCGATCGTCTCGTGCGCGGCCGTGGCGTCCTTCTGCAGTTCCCGCTGGGCCCGCGACAGCTCCATCGCCAGGTGGACCAGGCGCTGCTGGGGCCCGTCGTGGATGTCGCGCTCCAGGCGGCGCAGCGCGTCCGCCTCCGCGTGGGCGGCGGCGTGACGGCCCTCGGTGAGGTCGTCGATGCGCTCCTGCAGCTCGGCGACGCCGGTCAGCAGCGCCCGGCCCAGCGACGCCTTGATGAGGGCGCAGGAGCGGACGACGGGATAGAGGGTGATCGCGGCGATCAGCCCGATCGTGCCGTAGAAGACGCTGTCGACCACGTAGCCCCGGCCGAGGCCGAGGAGCTCGGGCAGCTCGGTGTTGCCGGGGATGTTCGAGGTGATCCAGCCGTACAGCGGATAGGTCAGCCCGGCGATGGCCAGCACCCACCAGGTGACGGTCACGCAGAACGCGACGATCGCGACCGGGAAGGCCAGCAGCCCGTGCAGCACGTCGAGCCAGGGCTGGCCCCCGGCGAGCGGGGTGATGGTCTTCCGGAACACGCCCGCCCCGGGCGGCGACGTGGGATAACGCGGCCGGGGCAGGTCCCTGCCCAGCACCCCGCGCATGCGGAGCCGTTCGACGTCGCCCATGCCCCGGGCGACGAGGAGGGTGAGAGCGAGGACGGGCACGCCCAGCCAGACCACCAGCAGGCCGGCGCCCGCCGACAGGCCGACCGTCGTGAGGCAGAACGTGATGACCGCGAGGGGAAACCCCACGAGGACGTAGACCGTGTCGCCGCCGAGGCGGGAGAGAAGTCGGCGCATGTCCCCAACGCTATTGACCCGCGCGCCGCGAATCGATCCGGCGGACGGCAGTCCCGTTGGTAGGGCAGCCCCTACCAACGGGCCCCGGTCAGGATCTTCAGCAGGTCCTCCGGGGCGTCCCGCATGAGGTTGTGCCCGCCGTCCAGCGCGTACGTGGTCCACGCGGGGTCCTCGCGCAGCCGCTCGTACGTCGCGGTGAAGGGGGACTCGCCCTGCCAGCCCGCCGCGTACACGTAGACGCGGCGCGCGATGCGCGCGGGGTCGCCGGTCAGCCGGAGCGGCTGGAGCAACGAGGCGATCGGGTGAGGGGTGGCACGGGGGTCGAAGAACGGCAGCGGCCGCGTCGCGTAGCCGGTCTCCACCACGTCGGCGTACCACTGCCGTTCCCGATCGGAGACCAGGCCCCAGCAGGAATCGCCGTCCCCCGGCACGACGGCGTCCAGGTAGACCAGACCGGCCATCCGGCCGGGCAGGCGGTCGGCGACGCCGGTGATCACCATTCCCCCGTAGCTGTGGCCGACCAGCACGGCGTCCCGGACGTCCTCGGCCTCCAGCATCCCGGCGACGTCCCGGATGTGCGTGTCCAGGTTCACTCCGCCGTCCAGCAGGTGGGCGCGTTCGGCGAGCCCGGTCAACGTCAGCGCGACGGCCCGGTGCCCGTGATGGCGCAAGTCCTCGCACAGCTCGCGGAAACACCAGCCGCCGTGGCACATGCCGGGGATCAGGACGAACGTGGTCATGGTGTGCCTCACTGTCTCGTGGACGCTTCCGCGTCGGGTGTCTTCCCGGCCGAACCCGCTCTGGCCCGGCGGGAGGGATTCGCGAACGCCGCGATCACCGCCGCGGCGGCGCACAGGATCGCGGTCCACGCCAGGGCCGCGGCGGTCGAGGTGTGGTCGGCGACGAGCCCGGCGAGCCACGGGCCCGCGGTCTGCCCGCCCGCGAAGATCGTGGTGAACGCCGCCAGGGTGGCCGTCCAGTCGGCGGGCGGGGTGTTCGCCTTGATGAGCGCGGTGACGGCGGCGGGCACACCCATGAACGTCGCCCCGTAGAGGATCGCGGAGGCGAGGATGACCGGCGGCGCGGGCGCCGCCATCGCCAGCGCCGCGCCACCGCCCAGGAGACCGAGCAGCGTGGCCAGGGCCCGGGTGCCGGGCCACTGGGCGGTCGGACGGCTCCACAGCGCGGGCGCCGCCACCACGGCCAGGCCGAGCGCCGTCCAGGTGAGCACCACCTGCCCGAGCGGTGCGTTCCGGTCGGCCAGGTAGGCGGACAGGAAGGTGATGTAGGTGATGTAACCGGTGGCGAACAGCAGGTAGGCCACGGCGATTCCCCACAGCGGCCGCACGTGGACCCGCCCGGCGGTCGCGGCCTGTGGGTCCTCCCCCGGCTGCGCGTCCTCCCCGGCCTTGGCGGCGGTCCAGCTCAGCAGCGCCGCCAGTCCGGCGGCCAGGCCCAGACCGGCCCAGGCCAGGTGAAGGCGGTCGCCCAGCGGCGGGATACCGGCGCCGCCGACCACGATGCCCAGCCCCGCGCCCGCGAAGTACACGGTGATGGGCGAGCCGGAGGCGGCGCGAGCGGCGAGGCGCGAGGCGATGACGCCGCCGGTGACGAACACCGCGGCGCCCGCCACTCCGGCAGCGGCTCGCGCGGCAAGCAGCACCGGATAGGCGTCGCTCGTCGCGGTGACCGCCAGCGCCAGCGCGGTGAGGACCATGCCCCACCGGAAGGTGGCCGCCGTACCCAGGCGGCGTACGACGACCGCGGTCACCAGCGCGCCGAGCAGATAGCCAAGCCCGTTGGCGGCGCTCATCGCCCCTGCTTCGGCCAGGGACCAGTGCAGTTCCTCCCGCATCGCCGGAAGGAGCAGCCCGTACGCGAAACGCGCCAGCCCGAGCGCCGACGCGGTGCCGAGAGCCAGCCGCGCCGCCTGCCGTGTCTCCCGCCGGGCCGGCGTGCCGAGGGCGATGAGGTCGGACATGACGGACTCCCAAAGATCGAACCGATCGGTACCATCTCGGAGCGTAGCAGTGCATCGAACCGGTCGGTACCATCCTGGTATGCCGGTTCCCAAGGGCTCGACGATCGACCCGGAGCGCACCCGCGCCGCCATCCTGGAGGCGGCCACCGCCGTACTGTACGAGCGCGGGCTCGACGGCGTCGGCGTCGCCGAGCTGTGCGCCCTCATCGGGGTGTCGAAGGAGACGCTCTATCGGCACTTCGGCACGAAGGACGGGCTCGTGGAGGCTGTGCTCCTGGCCCGCAGCGAACGGGTGAGCCGCTGGCTGGCCGACTCCGCCGCGGCGGCCGGGGACAACCCCCGCGACCAGCTCGCCGCGGTGTTCGACGCGCTGCGGGAGTGGTACGAGGACCCCGTCTTCCGCGGCTGCGCGATGGTGAACGCGTCGGCCCAGCACCACGTCGAGGCCGTGCGCGCCATCACCGCACGCCACCTCGACCGCTACCTCGACCTGCTGACCGGCATCGCAGAGCGCGCCGGAGCCGCCGATCCGCCCCTTCTGGGGCGCCAGTTGCTCATGCTGGTCGAGGGCGCCACGGTCGTCGCCGCGCACCACGGCACGGCCGGAACGGGCGAGCAGGCCCGCCAGGCCGCGCTCGCCCTGCTGTCGGCCGCCGCCCCGGCGAGCGGCGACGACTGAGGCCCCGGAACCGGCCGGAGGTTACTTCTTCTTGCGCTTCTCGCGGATCTTCATCGTCACCTCGATCGGAGAACCCGCGAAGCCGAACTCCTCGCGGATGCGGCGCTCAAGGAACCGGCGGTAGGTCTCCTCCAGGAACGCCGAGGTGAACAGCACGAACTTCGGCGGCTCGATGGACGCCTGGGTGGCGAACAGGATCTTCGGCTGCCGGCCGCCTCGGACCGGGGGCGGGGTGGCCTGCAGCAGTTCGGTGAAGAACTGGTTGAGCCGGGCCGTCGGCACCCGCGTGCCCCACGACTGCAGGGCCCGTTCGATGGCCGGGGCCAGCCTCTCGACGTGGCGGCCGGTCTTCGCCGAGATGTTCACCCGCAGCGCCCAGGGCGTGCGGACGAGCTGCCGGTCGATCTCCTTCTCCAGGTAGTAGCGCCGGTCCTCGTCGACCAGGTCCCACTTGTTGAACGCGACCACCATCGCCCGGCCCGACTCGATGACCAGGCCGAGGATCCGCAGGTCCTGCTCGGTCAGCACGTCGGAGGCGTCGATCAGGACGACCGCGACCTCCGCCCGCTCCAGCGCGGCCCGCGTGCGCATCGCCGCGTAGAAGTCCGCGCCCTTCAGCTCGCGGTCCCGCCGCCGGATGCCGGCCGTGTCGATGAACCGATACGTCGTGCCGCCCAGCTCGACCAGCTCGTCGACCGGGTCGCGGGTGGTGCCGGCCATGGGGTCGACGAGCACCCGCTCCTCCCCGGCGAGCTTGTTGAGCAGCGACGACTTGCCCACGTTGGGCTTGCCCAGCAGGGCGATCCGGCGCGGGCCCCGCCGCTCGCCGAACGTCTGCGGCGGCGTCTCGGGCAAAGCGTCGAGCACGATGTCGAGCAGGTCGCCACTGGCGCGGCCGTGCAGGGCGGAGACGGGGTGCGGCTCGCCGAGGCCGAGCGACCAGAGCCCGGTCGCCTCCAGCTCCATCTGCTGGTTGTCGACCTTGTTGGCGGCCAGCACGACCGGCTTGCCCGAGCGGCGCAGGACCGCGCCGACGGCCTCGTCGGAGTCGGTGACCCCGACACCGGCGTCCACCACGAAGAGGATCACGTCGGCCAGCTCGGCCGCGATCTGCGCCTGCTCGGCGATGCGCAGGGCCATGCCGGTCGCGTCGGGGTCCCAGCCGCCGGTGTCGACCAGCGTGAACCGCTTGCCCCGCCAGGTCGCCTCGTACGTGACCCGGTCGCGGGTCACGCCGGGCACGTCCTCCACGACCGCCTCACGACGGCCGATGATGCGGTTGACCAGTGTCGACTTGCCGACGTTGGGGCGCCCCACCACGGCGACGACCGGCAGCGGGCCCGCGTCGGGCTCCTGCTCCGTCTCCTCCGGGGAAAGCCCGGCGAGCTCGGCCTCGATCCAGCCGCCCTCGTCCTCGTCGTAGTCCCCCGTCACGTCCATACCCTGCCTCATCGGCTGCTCTTCCCGTTCTCCCCGGCCTCCCGTGAGGCCTCCCGGCGGACCGCTTCCGGGGCCGGGCTCGTTCGTACGTCGCACCGCGTGGCCCTCTCCGGCGCGGCGGACGCGGCGCGGGAGGCGGTCAGGCGGGGCGTGCGGGCGTCAGACCCGCTCCTTGACGAGCCGGAGCACCTCGGCGATCACCTCGTCCAGGTCCAGCGGCGTCGTGTCCAGCTCCACCGCGTCGGCGGCCATCGCCAGCGGATCGGCCTTGCGCGTCGAGTCGAGGGCGTCGCGCCGGGCCATCGCGGCCTGCTGCGCCTCCACCGTCGTCCCGTCCAGCTCGGCCGTACGGCGCAGGGCGCGCGCCTGAGCGCTCGCCGTGAGGTAGATCTTGACCGGCGCGTCCGGCGCGACCACGGTGCCGATGTCGCGGCCTTCGACCACGATCCCTCCGCCAGGCAGGGACTCGGCGATGATCTCCCGCTGCAGGGCCACCAACCGGTGGCGCACCTCGGGCACGGCGCTCACGGCCGACACCGCGCCGGTCACCTCGGGGCCGCGGATCGGTCCGTTGACGTCGACGCCGTCCACGGTGACGCCCGGCGCGTCGGGGTCGGTGCTCATCACCAGCGTGGGCTCGGCGGACCTCGCGGCGATCTCGGCGGCGTCCTCCAGGTTCACGCCCCGCTGGAGCATCCACCAGGTGACCGCGCGGTACATGGCGCCCGTGTCGAGGTACCGCAGGCCCAGCGCCCGCGCGACGCCTCGCGAGGCACTCGACTTGCCCGATCCCGAAGGACCGTCCATGGCGACGACCAGACCCGACACCGGCTCTCCTTCTCCCCTTCGAATCGTCGTCCCCGAGGCTACCGGGATACCGGCGGAAAGCATGCATCGGCGGCGGACAGGGCCTCCCGAGCGATCATCTCGCTTTCGCCGGCGGGACCCGCGAGCCGGCTCTCAGGAGGTGTCCTCGGCGATCCCGCCGAGGAGCCGGGCCGCCTGCGCCTCCTGGGCCAGGCGGCGCAGGGAGGCGATCACGGGGTCGCCGAGAGCGGTCCAGACCACGACCGCCTCGGCCATGGAGTGCAGGTCACCCCGCCGGCTGATCGCCCGCACCTCCGTGTCCGCCAGTTGCTCGGCGGTCTCGGCGTAGGTCTCCAGCAGGTCCAGGTAGTCGTCCTCGCCGAGGCGCCGCAGGGTCGCCAGCGCGTCGGCCAGCGTCCGCCTGGCCGGGTTGCCCGGCTTGACCTGCCAGCCCCGCCGGGCGATCAACTCGTCGACCTGCGCGGCGGCCTCGTCCCCAGCCTCGTCCCCAGCGTCGTCGCCGGCGCGTTCCCTGGGCGGGGTCAGCGCGTACTGCGCCTTGCCGAGCACGTCGAACTCCGAGACGCCGGAGGAGAAGATCAGCGCGAGCGCCTCGCGGGCCGAGGCCACCGGCAGCCCGCCGACCTCGACCAGCGCCCTGGCCAGCCGAAGCCGCCTGACGTGCTCCTCGCCGTACCGCGCCTGATTGGGGCCGGTCCGCTCTCCCTGCGGGAGCAGTCCCTCCCGCATGTAGTACTTGATGGTGGGGATCGGGACCCCGGTCCGCCTGCTCAGCTCCGCGATCCGCATGTCCCTCTCCCTCGCCGCACCCTCCCAGGATAGGCCCGGGGCTTGCCCGCGCCCACGGATATGGATAGCGTCACTACCGACATAATAGATAGTGGCACTGTCCGCTATCCGGAAGGGAGAAGCGCATGTTCGGCGCTCTCGGCCGCTTCGCGGTCCGTCGTCGTCGCCTGATCCTGCTGGGCGCGCTGCTGTTCACCGTGGTCGCGGGCGTGTGGGGCGCCGGCGTCTTCGGCCGCCTCGGTGGCGGCGCCGGGTTCGACGACCCCGGCAGCCCGTCCTCGCACGCCGACCGCCTGCTCGCCGGACCGCTGGGCCGGCACACGGCCGACGTCGTCGTGCTCTACGAAAGCGACCGGCTCACCGTGGACGACCCCGCCTTCGCCGGGCCCGTGCGCCGGGCCCTCGACGCGCTCCCCCGTCAGGACATCGTGCGGCTGGAGTCGTACTGGTCGACCGGCTCCCCCGGCTTCGTGTCGGGGGACCGGCACGCGACGTACGTCACCGTGCAGTTCCGCTCCCCCGACGACCAGGAGCGCGTACGGGTCCTGCGCGGCAACCGGGACAGGTTCGAGGTCGAGGGCCCGACCGTGCGGTTCGGCGGCGTCACCGCGATGACCGATCAGGTCAACAGCACGATCGCGCGCGACATCGGCCTGGCCGAGGCGATCTCGGTTCCGATCCTGCTGATCGTGCTGGCGGTGGTCTTCCGCAGCCTCCTGGCCGCGGCGCTCCCCCTGGCCGTCGGCGTGGTCGCCGCGCTCGGCACGATGGCGGTGTTGCGCCTGGTCACGCTGGTCGCCGACGTCTCGACGTTCGCCATCCAGGTCGTCACGGTGCTCGGCCTCGGCCTGGCGATCGACTACGCGCTGCTCGCGGTCACCCGGTTCAGGGAGGAGCTCGGCAGGGGCGCGTCCGTCGCGGCGGCGGTGGAGCGGACGACGGCCACGGCGGGCCGGACGATCGCGTTCTCCGGCGCGGTCGTGGCGCTGTCGTTCGCAGGGCTCGCGGTGTTCCCCTCGCGGTTCCTGCTGTCGATGGCGTACGCGGGCGCCACCACGGTCATCCTCGCCGTGCTGACCTCCCTCACCGTGCTGCCCGCCCTGCTGGCGGCCCTCGGCCGGCGGGCCGGCCAAAGCGGGCTCGGCCGGCGGGCCGGCCAAAGCGGGCTCGGCCGGCGGGCCGGCCAAAGCGGGCTCGGCCGGCGGGCCGGCGAAAAGGAGCTCGGCCGGCGCGTGGGCCAGAGCGGGCTCGGCCGCGCCCGGCCCGGCGCCTCCGGCGTGCGCTGGTATCGCCTGGCCCACGCCGTCATGCGGCGGCCCCTCGCGAGCGCGCTCGCCGTCGTCGCGGTGCTCGTGGCGCTCGGCCTGCCGTTCCTCGGGGTGAACTGGGCCAGGCCCGGCGACTGGGTGCTGCCGGCCGGCGCCGACGCGCGCACCGTGACCCGGGAGCTCGCCGAGCGCTTCACCGCCGACCCCGCCAAGATCGTGACGGCCGTCGTCGAGGCGCCGCGCGCCCGGGACAGGGCGGCGCTGGACAGTGCGGCGCTGGACAGGGCGGCGCTGGACGGCTACGCCGCCCGCCTGGACGCCGTGCCCGGGGTGGAGGGCGCGTCCGTCACCGGGAGCACCGGCGCTCTCGCCCGGATCGCCCTCGGCTACGCGATGGACCCGATGTCCCGCGAGGCCGTGCGGATGGTCGAGGACCTGCGGGCCGTGCCGCCTCCGGCCGGGGCCGTCGCGTCGTTCACCGGGATGCCCGCCTCGCGCGTGGACATCGTGGACATGGTCGTCTCCCGCCTGCCGTGGATGGCGCTGTTCGTGGCCGTCGTGTCGACCGCGCTGATGTTCCTCGCGTTCGGCTCGCTGATCCTGCCGATCAAGTCGGTGCTGCTGAACCTGTTGTCGCTGTCGGCGTCCTTCGGCGCCATCAAGCTGATCTTCCAGGACGGCCGGCTGGCCGGGCTGCTCGGCTTCGAGCCGGTCGGGGCCGTCGACGTGAACTTCCCCGTGCTGATCGTCGCGATCGCCTTCGGGCTGGCGATGGACTACGAGATGTTCCTCCTGTCGCGCGTACGCGAGGAGCGCGAGCGCGGGGCCGATCCCGCGGAGGCGATGGCGCGCGGGCTGGCCAGGACGGCCGGGGTGGTCACCGGCGCCGCCCTCCTCGTCGCCGTGTCCGTCGCGGGCTTCGCCTTCTCCAACGTGGCGCTCATGAAGATGATCGGCGTCGGCCTGGTGATCGCGGTCGTCGTGGACGCCACGATCGTGCGCGGCCTGCTGGTGCCCGCCACCATGCGGCTGCTCGGCGAACGGGCCTGGTGGGCGCCCCCGCCCCTGGCCCGATGGTGGCGGCGGCGCGGCCCGCATGAGCACGCTCCTACGACGCCGCACCCCGAGGAGGCCGTCAGCAGCCGCTGAGATCGGGCCTTCCGCGCGCCGGTTCGGGCACGTTCCGGGCTCCGCGCATCCCCGTGTAGCTTCCTCCGCGTGTTGACCTTGCCCCTGGGTGAAGCCCCAGCATCGTCGGCACCGGCCATGGCGGCCGGGACGAGGAGGAGTGGTGCGGGAGCTGCTGACCATCGGGACGTTCGCGCAGGCCGCCCGGCTGTCACCCAAGGCGTTGCGGCTGTACGACGAGGTCGGACTGCTGCGGCCGGCCGCGGTGGACGGCGAGTCGGGATACCGCTACTACGACCCGGCCCAGCTGGAGCGGGCCCGCCTGATCGCCCGCCTGCGGCGGCTCGGCATGCCGTTGGCACGAATCCGGCGGGTGTGCGACCTGCCCGTGCCGGACGCGGCCGAGGAGGTGGCCGCCTACTGGCGGCACGTCACGGCCGAGACCGAAGCCCGGGGCCGGCTCGCCGCCTTCCTCGTCGACCACCTGTCGGGAAGGGGCAGCGCCGTGAAGGACACCACGACCATGCCGGGGATCCGTTACGCCGCCCGGTCGGAGACGGGACCGGTGCGGACGAGCAACGAGGACGTCGCGTACGCCGGTGAGCGGTTGCTGGCGGTGGCCGACGGGATGCGCGGGCCGGGCGGCGACCGCGCCGCCGCGGCGGCCGTCGACGCGCTCAAGCGCCTGCGGCCCCTGTCCACGCTTCCCGAGGACCTGCTCGGCGCGCTCGCCGACGCCGTCGCCGACGCCGAGCGGGCGATCCGGGACATCGCCGCCTCGACACCCGCGGGGCAGGTGGTCACCACGCTGACCGCGCTGGTGTGGTCCGGGCCACGACTCGCGCTGGTGCACATCGGCGACAGCCGGGCGTACCTGTTCCGCGACGGCGGACTGTTCCAGATCACCCACGACCACTCGTACGTGCAGTCGTTGATCGACGAGGGCCGGCTCACCCCGGAGGAGGCCGTGTCCCACCCCCGGCGCTCGCTTCTGGTACGCGCGCTGACCGGCACCGGATCCTCCCTGCCCGACCTGTCGATGCACGAGGCCGTCCCCGGCGACCGTTACCTGCTCTGCACGGACGGCCTGCCGGGTGTCGTGCCGGTCGGCGTGCTGCGCGAGACGCTCGCAGGTTCCGGCGGTCCGCGGCATGTCGTCGACGAGCTGATCGACCGGGCGTACGCCGCCGGCGCCCCCGACAACGTGGCCTGCGTGGTCGCCGACGTGGTGGCCGACGTCGTGGCCGGCACCACGTCCGGCCCGGCGGCTTACCTGGCGGCTGACCCGGTCGCCGAGCCGGGGGCTGACGCCACGGCCGACGCCACGGCTGGCCCGGTGGCCGACCCGGCGGCGCAGGAGGGATCCCCGGCCGGCGGCGAGGGCGGGGCAGCGCGATGAGCGCCACGACGGCGCGGCCGCCCCGTTCTTCCACCTGTTCCTCCAGGCCGGCCTCCGCCTGGGCCTTCACCGTCGACTGCCGGCCGCTGGCCATCCCGGCGTTCCGCCGGATGTGGGCCGCCTCGGTGATCTGTGCGGTGGGCGGGTCCTTCAGCGTGGTCGCGGTGCCGACGCAACTGTTCACGGTCACCGGCTCGTCGGCGGCCGTGGGAGCGGCCGCGGGGGTGTCGTTCGCCGCGATGGTCGCCGCGGCGGTGTGGAGCGGTGCCCTCGCCGACAGAATGGACCGGCGGACGATGCTGCTGGCCGCCCACCTCGGCCTGGCACTGACATACGCGGCGCTGTGGCTCCAGGCGGTCCTGGGCAGCCGCTCCGTCCCCGTCCTGCTGGTGGCGGTGGCCTTGCAGGGGCTGACCTACGGGACGGTCCTGACGACGACGGGGGCCACTGTGCCCCGCCTCGTCCCGGCCCGGTTGCTGCCGGCCGCCAACAGCCTCAGCTCACTGGTCCGCTACGGCGGGTCGGTCCTGGGGCCGATGCTCGCCGGTGTGCTGGTCCCGGTCGTGGGGCTCGGCACGCTGTATCTCCTCGACGCCGTCGCGCTGCTCGCCGTGGTGTGGGCCGTCGCCATGTTGCCACCGTTGCCACCGTTGCCACCGCTGCCGCCGCTGCCGCCTCCGACCACGGGCACGGGCACGGGCACTGGCACTGGCACTGGCACTGGCACTGGCACGGAGGAGAGCGCAGTGGGCACGGAGGGCGGCGGCCGGGGCACCTCGGCGGCCCGCCGGACGCTGGCCGGGTTCCGATACCTGGCGGCCGACAGGCTGCTGGTGGCGGTGCTGGCCGTGGACCTCGCGGCCATGATCTTCGGCATGCCGTCGGCGCTGTTTCCCGAGCTGGCCCGTCACGTCTTCGGCGGCACGGCGGGAGGCGGCACGCAGACGGGACTGCTCTACGCGGCCTACCCCGCCGGAGTCTTCGCGGCCGGGCTGCTGTCGGGCACGTTCACCCGCGCCCGGCGCCACGGCGCCCTCGTGGCGGTCGCCGCCGTCGCGTGGGGCATCACCGTCGTGCTCGTCGGCCTGGCCCCCGAGCTGTGGATCGCGCTGGCGGCGCTCATGCTCGGCGGCGCGGTCAACTTCGTGCTGAGCACCTTCCGCACCACGATCGTTCAGGCGCACACCGGCGACGCCGTACGCGGGCGCGTGCAGGGCGCGCTCACCGTCGTGCTGGTGGGAGGGCCGCAGATCGCGAATGTGCTGCACGGTTCCGCCGGCGCCGCGCTACAGGACGTCACCGGCCCCCTGCACGACGCCGCCAGCGCGTTGTCCGGCCCGCGCATCGTCATTTGTGCGGGCGGGCTGCTCACGGTGGTCACCGTGACGGCGATCGCCTGGGCGATCCCCGACCTGCGCCGCTACATCGCCCCCGCTCCCGCCCCCACTCTCACCCGCGCCCCCGCCCCGGCCCCCGTCCTGGGGCCGGTGGCCGGTCCGGCGTCACCGGTGGTGCCGGCAGACCGGGTCAGCCCGGCATCTGCCAGCCGCGCTCGCGCAGGCCGTGGGTGAGCGCTTCCGCCGCCTCCGGCCGGACGTACAGCTCGGCCGCGCCGAGCTCCAGCCCGGTGGCGTGCTCCAGGCGGATGTCCTCGATGTTGACGCCCGTCTCGCCCGCGGCCTGGACCAGCCGGGCCAGCTCGCCGGGTCGGTCGCCGATGAACACCTGGACCACCGCGTACGTCCGCGCCGGACCACCGTGCTTGCCGGGGATCCTGCCGGTGCCCCGCACGCCGCGCGACAGGAGGTCGGTGACCTGCCTCATGGCCGCGCCGTCGCCCGCCAGCGCGCGAAGCGAGCGCGCGGCGGCGCTCAGGTCGGCCACAAGCGCCTCCAGCACCTCGGCGACGGGCAGCGCGTTGCCCTCAAGGATGCCGGCCCACAGCGCGGGGTCGCTGGCGGCGATGCGGGTCACATCGCGCACACCCTGCCCCGACAGCCCGAGCGCCGTCTCCGACGCCTCCGCCAGCCGGGCCGCCACCGCGGCGGCCGTCACATGCGGGGCGTGCGAGACGACCGCGACGGCGCGGTCGTGCTCGGCCGCGTCCACCCGCACGGCGTTGCCCCCGCACAGCGAGATCAGCCGCTCCACCGCGGCCACCGCCCGCGGGGACGCCTCGTCCGTCGGACAGTACGCCCACGGACGGCCGAGAAACAGGTCGGCGCGGGCCGCCGCCGGGCCGGACCGCTCACGACCCGCAAGCGGATGCCCCGCGACGTACGCCGTCAGGTCGCAGCCGAGCTGCGCGGCCTGCGCCAGCGGGAGCGCCTTCACACTCGCCACGTCGGTGTAGAAGCGGGCGCTGTCGCGCTTTTGCAGGTCGAGCAGTTGCTGCGCGACGAACTGGGGCGGCACGGCGACGACCGCGAGATCCACCCGGTGCTCGCCGGTCCAGTCCTCCCCCGCGCCCAGTTCACGCGCGAGCCGTACGGCTCCCGCGTCCCGGTCGGCCAGGAAGACCCGCACGTCCCGCAGCCGCAGCGCCAGTGCGATCGACGTGCCGATGAGGCCCGTCCCGACAACGACCACACTGCCGACCTCGGCGTCCTCGATGGGAGTCATCGTGTTCTTCCTGCCGTCGCCGTCCCCGGGTGCGCTGCCCGCGACGGCTGTCTCGTGGGTGGATGATGATGGTTCCCCGCGCGGTCGTCCCTGTGTGGTCGTGCCTGTGTGGTCGTGCCGGGCGACGCCTGCCGGGGGATGCTCGAAGGACGGCCCCATCAGAGCCGGTCGAGGCCCGTCGGGTCCGTCAGGGCCTTGTCGGGGCCTGTCCGCTGCGCCTGTCCGGGCCCGTCCGGGTCAACTCACTGGGCGATGTCCACGCGCAGCGCCACGGCGCCGCGCAGATACACGTGCTGGATCTCCTGCCGGGGGCGGTCGGTCTGCACGTGGGCCATCAGCCGCACCACGCGCGGAAGCGCGCCCGGCACGTCGATCTCGGTCGCGCACAGCAGGGGCACGTCGTGGAACCCGAGCTTGCGCGCCGCCAGCGCGGGGAACTCGGCGGTGAGGTCGGGCGTGCACGTGAAGATCACACTGATCACGTCGTCGGTCGTGAGGTTGTTGCGCCCCATCACCTCGGTCACCAGCTCGGTCGCCCCGGCGAGGATCGCGTCACGATCGTTGCCGTCGACCTGGATGGCTCCGCGAATCGCCCGCACCATAACGTTCCCCTCTCGCTGGGACGGGCCGTCTCCTGCGGAGACGAGCCCGACCCATCTACGTGACTTTCAGCCAATTCTGCCCGACTTGCGGCTTTCGCCCGTCGCGCGGAAAGGCTACAGGCCGACCGCCGCGTACAGGTCACCGATTTCCTGCACGGTGAGCGTACGGATGGTTCCCGGCTTGAGCCGGCCGAGCTTGACCGGACCGAACTCGATGCGGGCCAGGTCGATCACTCGGTGCCCGACCGTCTCCATCAGCCGCCGGACGATGTGCTTGCGGCCCTCGTGCAGGATGACCTCGACCAGCGCCTGCTGGCCGTGCTCCTGCACCACCCGGAACTCGTCCACCTTGGCGAGGCCGTCCTCCAGCTCCACGCCCTTGCGCAGCACCTTGTGCAGGTCACGCGCGACGGGACCGGGCACCTTGGCCCAGTACTTCTTCTGCACGCCGTAGCTCGGGTGGGTCAGCCGGTGAGCCAGCTCGCCGTCGTTGGTCAGCAGCAGCAGGCCCTCGGTCTCGGTGTCGAGACGCCCCACGTGGAACAGCCGGGGCGCGAGGTCCTGCACGTAGTCGTTCAGGCACGGCCGGCCGTCGGGGTCGTCCATCGTGCTCACCACACCGATCGGCTTGTTGAGCGCGTAGTAGACGGTCTCCGAGGACGTGGGGATGCGCTTGCCGTCGACGCGGATGATTTGCTTGGCCGGATCGACACGCGCGCCGAAGCGGCGCACCGTCTGTCCGTCCACCGACACCCGGCCGTCGCCGATCATCTCCTCGCACGCCCGCCGGCTGGCCACTCCGGCCTGGGCGAGCACCTTCTGCAGCCGGTCACCGCCCGGCACCTCGGTCGTGTCGCGCTCGTCGGTGTAGTTCTCGTCGTAGAAGTCCGGGTCGCGCAGCGGCTGCCGGGACGTCTTGAACGGGTTGCCCGCCGAGCCGCTCGCGCCAGGACGCTTGGAACCTCCCGCGGGCCGCGCCGCGCCGCGCGAGCCTCCGCTCGCTCCGGCACCGCCGGACCGGCCGCGCTCACCGCCCAGGCGGCCGATCGTCTGCACCTCGTCACGGCTCGCACGGCCCCTGCCGCCGCCGCGCGCCGCGCGGAAGTCGCCGCGCCCGGGCCGCGCGCTTCGAGTCTCACCGTCGCCGCGCGTGCCACCGCTCTCACGGTCGCCACGCCCGCTCCATGCTCCACGGTCGCCGCGGTCGCTCCGTACCTCACGGTCGCCGCGCGGGCTCCGGCCGTCGCGGTCCTCGTCACGGAAGGGTGCCCGCTTCGTCTCACGCGTCGTCTCGTAGCCGCCGTCGCGGTCGCGCGGCCGATCCCGGCCGCCCTCCGGCCTGCCGTACCGGCCCCGCGAACCGGCCCCGTCCGCACGGAACGAGGGACGGTCGGCACGGTCGCCGGAGAAGGCGTCCCGGGCGCCGCGCTCCCGGCCGGAACCGCGATCGCCGTCAAAGCCGCGATCGAAACCACGACCGCCATCACGGGCAGGCCCGCGATCGAAACCACGACCACCGTCACGGGCAGGCCCACGGTCGAAACCACGACCACCGTCACGGGCAGGCCCACGGTCGAAACCACGACCACCGTCACGGGCAGGCCCACGGTCGAAACCACGACCGCCATCACGGGCAGGCCCACGGTCGAAACCACGACCGCCGTCGCGCTCGCCGGAACGGCCGCCCTCGGGCCTGCCGTACGTGCCGCGAGAACCGCTCCGCTCGGCGCGGAAGGGGGCCCGGTCGTTGTCGCGATACCGCTCGCCGCCGGAACGCGTATCGCGGCGGCCCGTGTCACCGTAACGACCGGTGTCACCCTGACGGCCGCGGGAGCGGTCGTCGCGGCCGTCGCCGGGACGGCGGTCGCCGTACCGGTCGCCGCGCGGGGCCTCCTCGTCGCGGAACCGCCTGGAGTCCGGCCTGTCGGACCGGGAGTCGGGCCGGGAATCGGGCCGGGAATCGGACCTTGAGCCGGACCGGGAGTCGAAACCGTACCCGGGCCGGGAACCAGGGACGCGGGAACCGCCGCGCCGGTCGCCCTGGGGGCGGAAGCCGCCGGATCCGCCACGGGATCCACTCTGGCTCGCGCCCTGCTGACCGGTGCTCCGGCTCCGACCGCGTCCCTCACCGGACGGGGTGCCACGCCTGTTGTCCACTACTTCTGCTCCTCAAGAATTTCCACGTCGTCCGGGAGGAACGGGGCGAGTTCGGGAAGCTCGTCGAGACTCCGCAGCCCCAGTCTCTCCAGGAAGTAACTCGTCGTCCGGTAGAGCACTGCCTGGCTCTCCGGGTCGGTTCCGGCCTCTTCCACGAGGCCTCGTGCGACCAGCGTCCGCATGACGCCGTCGCTGCTCACGCCGCGCACCGCCGCCACCCGGGCCCGGCTGACCGGCTGCCGGTAGGCGACCACGGCGAGGGTCTCCAGCGCGGCCTGTGTCAGCCGCGCCTGCTGGCCGTCCCTGACGAACCTCTCCACCAGAGCGGCGCATTCCGCCCTGGTGTAGAAGCGCCAGCCTCCGGCCACCTCTCGCAGGTCGAAACCCCGTCCGGCGGCCGTGTATTCCTCCGACAGCGCGCGGAGCGCGGCGGCGACCTCCGCCGTCGGGCGTTCGAGCACCTGAGCCAGGGTCACCTCGGCGACCGGCTCGTCCACCACCATCAGGATCGCTTCGAGGGCCGCGGCGAGCGTGGCCCCCTCGACCGGCGGCTCCGCCTCGGGCTCCCGGGCGACAGGGGCCGGATCCGGCGATCCGAGGCCGGATGACGCGACCGCGCCGCCGTCGCGCCCCGTCACATCGCCGGCGGAGCCGGAGAGACCGTCGCCGGAGAGGTCGTCGCCGGAACCGGGGGTGTCGCTCGCTTCCATCGCTCCTCGCTCGTCGTACGGCTCACGTCTCCACCGCGCCACTCGTTCGGCGTCCTGGCTCGGCGCGGCCTCAAGTGACCGGGCGCGGCGGCCCGTCTCACTCGTCCCGTGCGGCAGCCGCCTCGGCGGGCCGCTCCTCGCGCCGGCCCTCGTCGTAGTCGTCGCCCACCGTGACGTCGCCGTCGGCGGCTCCCGTCCAGGTGACGTAGAGGTCGCCCAGCGGTTCGAGCTGCTCGAAGGAGACCGCGGCCTCCCGGAACAGCTCAAGGACGGCCAGGAAGCGGGCGACGACCTCGAAGGTCCCCGTGCAGTCGGCGGTCAGCGCCCGGAAGGTCGCCGTGTGCAGCCGCCTCAGCCGCTCCACCAGAATAGCGGCTTGCTCCCTGACGCTGGCCAGCGGTTGGTAGATGTGCGAGACCGACACCGACGGCGGGGCCTTGGGAGTGAAGGCCCGTGCCGCGATCTTGGCGAGTTGCTCGGGCCCGATGCCGAGCACGAGTTCCGGCAGCAGGTCGGCGAAGCGCTTTTCCATCGGCACGGCGCGCGGGAAGCGCAGCGCCTCCTCCGCCATCCGGCCGGAGAAGATCTTCGCGACCTCCTTGTACGCCCGATACTGCAGCAGCCGGGCGAACAGCAGGTCGCGGGCCTCCAGCAGGGCGAGGTCCTCCTCGTCCTCCACCTCTCCGGTGGGCAGCAACCGGGCCGCCTTGAGGTCGAGCAGAGTCGCCGCGACGAGCAGGAAGTGGCTGGTCTGGTCGAGGTCCCACTCCGGGCCCCGCGACCGGATGTACGCGATGAACTCGTCGGTGACCTTGTGCAGGGACACCTCGGTGATGTCCAGCTTGTGCTTGGAGATCAGCCCGAGCAGCAGGTCGAACGGCCCTTCGAAGACGTCCAGGTGCACCTGGAAGCCGCTCGGGGCGCTCTCCTCGCTCCCCCGGTCGGTGTCCGGGCCGGTCGTCACACCTGCCATTGTCGCCTACCGGCCCGATCGTGCGGCACCTGTGCCGACATCACCGTCAGACGCGGGCGGGCCACCTGGCCAGCAGCTCACGGGCCAGCTCACGGTAGGCGGTGGCGCCCATCGAGCCGGGGTCGAACTGCGTGATCGGCTCCCCCGCCAGGGTGGCGTCGGGGAAGCGCACCGTCCGGTTGATGACCGTGTGGAACACCTTGTCGCCGAAGCCCTGCATGATCGTCTGCAGCACCTCGCGGGCGTGCAGCGTGCGGGGGTCGTACATCGTGGCGAGCAGGCCGTCGATCTCCAGGCTCTTGTTGAGCCGCTCCTGGACCTTGCCGATCGACTCCATGAGCAGCGCGACGCCGCGCAGCGCGAAGAACTCGCACTCCAGCGGGATGATCACGCTGTGCGCGCAGGTCAGCGCGTTGACCGTCAGCAGGCCGAGCGAGGGCTGGCAGTCGATCAGGCAGATGTCGTAGTGCGGCAGGAGAGGCTCCAGCACCCGTTGCAGCGCGTACTCACGCGCCACCTCGTTGACGAGCCGGATCTCCGCGCCGGACAGGAAGATGTTGCTCGGCAGGAGCTCCATGCCCTCGACGGTGGTGTCGAGCAGCACGTCCTCGACCGTGACGTCGGGCTCCTCCATGAGCAGTTCGTAGACCGTCGACTCCAGCGGCCGGGGGTCTATGCCGAGACCGACCGACAGCGCGCCCTGCGGGTCGAAGTCCACGAGCAGGACCCGCTGGCCGACCTCGGCGAGCGCGGCCCCCAGATTGATCGTGGTCGTCGTCTTGCCGACGCCGCCCTTCTGGTTCACCATCGCGACGATGCGCGCGGGGCCGTGTGACTCCGGCGGGGTCGGATCGGGGAACACCGGGCGGGGACGACCGGTAGGCCCTATCGTGCTGGGAGCTCCCACCCACGTCCCCTCTGTGGTCGCAGTCACCTGTTGGTCCTCCCTGACGGCCCTCGAACCTGATCGAATCTAAAGGGTAGGCACGTGGTGGGCAAGGCGGCGCGCCAAAGGCCCGCGAGATGGGCCTTCTAATGCAGCGCGCGGGGATGCGCCGCCGCGTAGACCTCCCGGAGCTTGTCGACCGTCACCAGGGTGTACACCTGCGTGGTGGTCACGGAGGCGTGGCCGAGCAACTCCTGGACAACCCTAACGTCGGCGCCCCCGTCCAGGAGGTGGGTTGCGAACGAATGGCGCAACATGTGCGGCGATACCCCGGAAAGTCCGGCTCGTTCCGCCGCCGCCTGCAGCACCTCCCAGGCGCCCTGCCGCGTGAGCCGCCCGCCCCGCGCGTTGAGGAACAGCGCGGGTGTCCCCCTGCCGTGCGCGGCCAGCAGGGGCCTGGCCCTAACCAGGTACGCGTCGAGCGCCTGGCGGGCGAAGCGGCCGAGCGGCACGATCCTGGTCCGCCCACCCTTGCCGTGCAGCCACACCTGGTCGTGGTCCCCGTCCTGGTCCCGGTCCCCGTCGTGGGCATGGGTCCCGTTGTGGGCATGCGTCCCGTTGTGGGCATGGGTCCAGTCGCGGGCGTCGTCTTCGTCGTGAGCCGGCCCCGTGGGCACGTCGTCGACCGCCAGCCCCACGGCCTCGGAGATCCGGGCGCCCGTGCCGTACAGGACCTCCAGCAGCGCGCGGTTGCGCAGGGCGAGCGGCGAGTCCTCCGGGCCGCAGGCGGCGATGAGCCGCTCGACCTCCGCGACGGTGATCGCCTTGGGGAGCCGCCGGAGCTGGCGCGGCGGGCGCACCTCGTGCGCGGGGTCGTGCCCCGCCACCCCCTCGCGCAGGGCGAAGCGGTGCAGCCCGCGTACGGCCGACACGGCGCGGGCGGCCGAGCTGGCGACCAGCGCCGGGTGGTCCTCGTCGCCCTCCCGCAGCGCGGCGAGGAAGGCGACCACGTCCGACTCGGCGACCTGCGCGAACGTCTCGAGCCCGCGCGCCCGGAGATGTTCGACGTATCGGCGCAGGTCGCGCCGGTAGGAGGCGAGCGTGTTGGCAGACAGCCCCCGCTCCACCGCCAGATGGGCGAGGTAGCTGGACAGCACCGCCTCGGGCTCGCTCAGGACGTCTCCCTACGGACTCATGCCTCCGGGGCGTCGGCGGGACGAAGGCCCTTGAATCCGTCGGCGGAAGCAGTGTATGCGGCGAGGATACCGGCGACGGCAGGAGAATTGTGGATCATCCCGCTCAGCACCTTGTCGACCGCCGCGCCCAGGGGAATCCAGACCACCGGCATGTCGGTCTCTTCGTGGTGGCGCACGTAGGTGTTCTCCTCGTCGGGGATCGCCTCCACGTCGCGGGCCAGGAAGACCCGGATCCGCTCGTCCGACATGCCGGGGGAGGTGCGCAGGTCGACCAGCGTGTGCCACGTACGCGCCCGGTAGGCGGCCTCCTCGGCGAGCTCGCGCGCCGCGCACTCCACCAGCGGCTCGCCCGGCACGTCGCGGATGCCGGCCGGCAGCTCCCACAGCAGGCGCCGCGCCGGATGCCGATACTGGCGGATCAGCAGCACGCGGTCCTCGTCGTCGAGGGCGAGCACCGCGACCGCGCCGGGGTGGACGACGTAGTCGCGGTCGGCGGTCACCCCGCCGGGCATCTCCACCGTGTCGGTGCGCACCGTGATGACCCGCCCGGAGAAGTGCTCGGCGGAGGCGACGACGTTCCAGGACTCTTCGGTGTCTTCGATCTTCACCGTGTTCTCCGCCGTCACTTGGCCCGGCCCGCCTTCGCCACGTTCTCCCGCCGGCCCGCGTACTCCAGCGCGGCCTGGACCAGTCCCTTGAACAGGGGGTGCGACCGGGTCGGGCGGGAGCGGAACTCCGGATGGGCCTGCGTGCCGATGAAGAACGGGTGCTGGTCGGTGGCCAGCTCGGCGTACTCGACGAGGCGGCCGTCGGGCGACAGGCCGGAGAACACCATGCCGACCTTCTCCAGCCGGTCCCGGTAGGAGTTGTTCACCTCGTAGCGGTGCCGGTGGCGCTCCTCCACCTTGGCCTTGCCGTACATGCGGCGGGCCAGCGAGCCCTCCACGAGCTTGGCCGGGTAGAGGCCGAGCCGCATGGTGCCGCCCATGTCGCGCTCACCCGCGACGACGTCCTTCTGGTCGGCCATGGTCGAAATGACCGGATTGATGGTCTCGGAGTCGAACTCGGTGCTGCCCGCGTCCTCGATCCCGGCCAGGTGGCGAGCCGCGTCGATGACCATGCACTGCATGCCGAGGCAGATGCCGAGCAGGGGGACGCGCTGCTCGCGGGCGTGCCGTACGGCGCCGACCTTGCCCTCGATGCCGCGCACCCCGAAACCGCCGGGGATCAGCACGCCGTCGACGCCGTCCAGCTCGCGGGCCGCGCCCTCGGGAGTCTCACAGTCGTCGCTCTTGACCCAGCGGATGTTGACGCGCGCGTCGTTGGCGAAGCCGCCCGCGCGCAGCGCCTCGGTGACCGACAGGTACGCGTCGGGCAGGTCGATGTACTTGCCGACCAGCGCGATCGTGACCTCCTTGGCGGGCCGGTGGACCCGGCGCAGGAGCTGGTCCCACTCGGTCCACTCCACGTCGCGGAACGGCAGGCCGAGCCGGCGCACCACGTACGCGTCGAGACCCTCGGCGTGCAGGACCTTCGGGATGTCGTAGATCGAGGCCGCGTCGACCGCGGAGACCACGGCGTCCTCGTCCACGTCGCACATGAGGCTGATCTTGCGCTTGAGCGAGGTGGTGATGGGGCGGTCCGAGCGGCAGACGATCGCGTCGGGCTGGATGCCGATGCTGCGCAGCGCGGCGACCGAGTGCTGCGTGGGCTTGGTCTTCAGCTCCCCGCTCGGGCCGATGTACGGCAGCAGGGAGACGTGCAGGAAGAAGACGTTGTCGCGGCCGACCTCGTGGCGCACCTGCCGGACGGCCTCCAGGAACGGCAGCGACTCGATGTCGCCGACCGTGCCGCCGACCTCGGTGATGACCACGTCGACGTCCGGGCCCGCCATGCCGCGGATGCGGTCCTTGATCTCGTTGGTGATGTGCGGGATGACCTGGACGGTGTCGCCCAGGTACTCGCCGCGCCGCTCCTTGGCGATCACATTCGAGTAGACCTGGCCGGTGGTGACGTTGGCGGAGCCGTGCAGCTCCGTGTCGAGGAAGCGCTCGTAGTGGCCGATGTCGAGGTCCGTCTCGGCCCCGTCGTCGGTGACGAACACCTCACCGTGCTGGAAGGGGTTCATCGTGCCGGGGTCGACGTTCAGGTAGGGATCGAGCTTCTGCATGGTGACGCGGAGGCCGCGAAGCTTGAGGAGACGACCGAGGCTGGAGGCCGTGAGTCCCTTGCCGAGACTGGAGGCGACGCCGCCGGTGACGAACAGATGCTTGGTTTGTGCGGCGCTGCGCAAGAAGAACTCCCGTGGTCGTTGTCGATCCGGCCGTCCGGATTGGACGCCGCGATGCCCACGGGCTCTCAGAATATCAAACGCTGGGCAACATTGGGCTTGCCACGTGCACTAACCCCACATGACGGGACAAGCCGACCTAACGGTAACTTGTCGCGCTATGTCGTTCGTGAAGCGCGCCGTCGGCCGTCTGGTCCACCGAGGGTGGGCCTACGTGCGGGAGGCCGCGGCGATCAGCCCTGCCGCCCCGGGCGGCTACCGGTTCCGCCGCATGGGCGAGGGAGTGTGCCTGTCCTTCCCCCAGGGCGCCATCTTCGGCGAGCACTGGATCGAGATCGGCCCGCACACCCTCGTCGGGGAGCGGGTGTCGATCTCCGCCGGCATGGGCCCCGGAGTCGACCTCGGGCCCGACTCGATCGTGCGGATCGGCAGGGGCTGCTCGATCGGCAGGGGCAGCCACATCGTCGGCCACCAGTCGATCGACATCGGCGACGACGTCTTCACCGGCCCCTACGTCTACATCACCGACCAGAACCACGTGTACGACGACCCCGAGACGCCCGTCGGGCGGCAGTGGCCGCGCAACAAGCCGGTCTCCATCGGCTCGGGATCCTGGATCGGAACAGGGGCGATCATCCTGCCGGGGACGCGGATCGGCCGCCAGTCGGTGGTCGCCGGCGGCGCCGTGGTGCGCGGCGAGTTCCCCGACCACTCGGTGATCGCCGGGGTCCCCGCCAAGGTCGTCCGCCGGCACTCCCCCGACCTCGGCTGGCACAGTCCCTCGGCCGCACGCCTCACCTCACCCTTTCCCGCCGACTCCGGCCCCCGCCCGCACCCCCACCCTCGCCCCGAGCACGAGTCACGTACGGCCTGACCGAACGCCGGCACTTGCAGCCGCCTCTGGGTCTGCGGCAGCGGCCGGAACCGGACGTCCCTGTCGTCAGCCGGGCGGCGCGGCGACTCGGGCCCGGCGGGCCGCCCGGTAGCGCCGCACCCTGCGGATGAGCCGCCAGGCCACGAAGGCCAGCACGGCCAGCGCCACCACGACCAGGACCGGCAGGAAGATCGCGATCAGGCTCATGCCGAGCGAGCCCACGTCCTCGACCGTGCTGATGACCGGTGCGCCCACGCCCGCCGTGGTGGCGTTCACCACCGGTCGCGTTGTGGCCTTGATCACGTGCACGGCGAGGGCGACGGCGATCCCCAGCAGCCAGCCGACCGCCGGGTGCTCGGCCATCCACGCCGAGTTGTCGACCTTCGCCGCGGCCGCCGTCGCGCTGAAGACCACACCGCCCGACGCGGGCCGCACCGCCGTCTGGATCATGTCGTTGACGTGGTCGACCACGGGCACCTTGTCGAGGACGAACTCGGCGACCAGCAGCACGGCGACGATCGCGAGGACCCAGGTGTCGGACAGCCAGGCGAACTCGGCCGGCAGCCGCACGGCATCGGTGATCCGCGCGAGCACGCCGACGAGCAGCAACGGGATGTACGCGTTGAGCCCGGCCGCGGTCGACAGTCCGAGCCCGGTGAGCGCCGCCAACATGAGCAACCTCCTCCGGCCGGCGGGACGATCCCGCCTTTCCGTCAACGGACGGCCCCGGCGCCGTGTCCCCGGTTACTCCCGGGAATCGGGCTTGCGACTGCCATGCGGGGGTGAGGCGGTGAGGCGGCTCGATGCGGCCGGTCTGCCGAGCCGTCCGGTCGATGTCCGGAGACGCCGTCAGCCAGTCGCGGAGGCGAGTGCGTCAATCGCCACGGCGAGGTCCTCGGCGCGGGCACCGCGCTTCGCCAGCGCGCCAAGGCGCTGCGCCTGCTCTCTGGTGGGGAGGAAACCGGTCAGCAACGCGGGCAGGAGCAGCCGTCTGGCGAGCACCTCGGGGGTGGAGATGCCCTCGGGCCGGCGGACCACCGAGACGTTCACCCGGATCGCGTGCTCGTTTCCCGGCGGCACCCCGGGACGGTCGGTCTCCCTGGCGGCGTAACGCATGCCGTGTGCCACGTCGCAGCGTGGGCACCCCGTCCGGCGGCCCAGCGGGCCGCCGCACTGGTCGCAGGCCAGGCGGTCGAGCGCGGCGTCAACCACGCGCCAATCATGCCGGTCCGGCTCGTCTGCCACCATCTCGGCGAGCATCCGCTCACTGTCGGGCGTGACACGGTCGCCGAACTCGCACAGGAGGAAGTCCCGCCAGCCCTCTTCCACGATGGCGTCGACCAGCTCCGCACACCGCGGGCAACCGGGGGCACCGCCGTACTCCCAGCCGTGACAGGACGGGCACCGCCGCAGCGGCTCCCCCACCGCAGGTCGCATGATCACCTTTCCGCGTGGGCACTCCCCGCGCGCCCGCCACCAGGACTGCGCTCCAAGGCGTCACCCGACGCGGTCGCACTCATAGCCTGGCGGTCGGCGCGCGGGCCAGATGTTCCTCCTGGCCCTGACCGCCGTTTCCCCGGGCGCGAAGGTCCACTTTCCTGCGGCTCCCGCCGTTCCCACCAGCGGCAACATCAGCACGAACCGGGCGCCTACCGGCGAGTCCTCGATGCGCAGGGTGCCCTTGTGGGCGCGGGCGATGTCGCGGGAGATGGCGAGGCCGAGTCCGCTGCCGCCGGAATCCCGGCGACGTGCCTCGTCCAGGCGGACGAAGCGCTCGAAGACACGCTCGCGGTCCTCCGGGGGCACGCCCGCCCCGTCGTCGGTGACCGCGACGAGAGCCTGGCCGCCCACGGAGTCGACCGATACCGTGACGGCGCTGACCGCATGCCGCCGCGCGTTGCTCAAAAGGTTGCCGACCAGTCGGGCCAACTGGATCCGGGAGCCGTGGACGCGCACGTCGCGCCCCGCCCGGACGCGCACCGGCACCCCGGGGCCCAGGGCGGCCACCTCCCCCGTCACCAGCGCGCCGAGCTCTATAAGCTCCGGCGAGGCCGCATCGGGCCCGCGCAGCCGGGTCAGCAGCAGCAGGTCGTCGACGATCTCTTCGAGCCGGTCGGTGGCCCGCAGGGCTCCCTGGATGGTGTCGCGCGGGTCGACGTCGTCGGGATAGAGGAGAGCCTCCTCCAGTCGTGCCCGCAGGCCGGCGATCGGCGTCCTGAGCTCATGAGAGGTGGTGGAGGCGAACTGGCGCTCCCGCTCCACCGGGCGAAGGGTCCGGCCCACCGCCCACCACGTCACCCAGGCCACCGAAACCAAGATCAAGATGCCACCCGCGGAGATGACGTACTCCAGATTGTGCGTGGCCAGAAGGGACGGCTGCGCCGTTCCGGCGTAGACGACCGGCGAGTCCACCGCGGGAGAGACCCGATTGGCCATGAGCATGACGCACCGGCCCCGCCCGGAGCACTCGGTGCGCTTTTGGAGGCGATCGTCGGCCGGCGGCCGCAGCGTGCTGAGCGGCGGCATGCCCGCGGCCTGCAGGCTGGAGTTGACGACCCTGCCGCGGGCATCCACGAACTGGACGAGGGGGATGTCGGTGAGGGTGGGGATCGGACGGGGCACGGCGCCGTTGCGCGCCGCCGCGCTCCATCGTGCGGCGGCCTGCTCGGCCGCGAAGAAGACTTGGTTCTGGATTCTGTAGCGGATCGCCAGGTCGAGGGCGACGCCTCCCACGATCAGAGCCACCAATAAGAGCCCTGCCGTCGCGATCGTGGAGCGCGTTTGTATGGACTGCGGATTCACCTCCGGCTTCCCCTCCCCGATGTCGGCGAACAGCTCTATCTCATGACGATCAGTTCTGCTCGTACCAGCGACGGATCACTTCGCCCGCCTGGGGCGCACGGCGGTTGGCCGCGGCCTGCACGTCGGCCAGCGTCTGCGCGGTCAGCGCCTGCCGCCACGCCAGCTCGGCCTTGCGCATCGCGGTCGAGACCGCGCACGGGGCGCGGAACTGCGATTCCGGCCTCGCCACGCCGGCCCCACGCCGCCGGATCTCCGTGCACTGGAACGCCTCGCCAGGTCCTTCGATTGCCATGACGACGTCCATGACCGTGATCTCCTCCAGTGGCCGGGCCAACCGGAACCCGCCCCTCGCTCCCGGAGTGGATGTCATGATCCCGGCCCTTGCCAGCGCCTGGAGTTGCTTGTTCAGGTAAGCGGACGGCAGTTCGAACCCAGCGGCGAGCTTCGCCGTCGAGACCGGCACCTCGTTGCCGAGCCATGCCAACGTCAGGCAACAGTGCATCGCCCACTCGACGCCTTCACTCATCCGCATAACTGGATACTACACATCCAGGTTGAAATCGGGAACCATCGTGCCTGGTCAGAATGGGTGCCGCCACCGTGCGCGGACCGGAACGCGGGCCAGAACGCGGGCCAGAACGCGAACCGGAAGCGGACCGGGACGCGGGCCGGAGCGCCGACCGGAACGCCGACCGGAACGCCGACCGGAACGCGGACCGGAGCGCGGACCGGAGCGCGGTTCAGTCGCCTTACCGGGTAGCGGGCTCGAGCACCAGCACGGCGGTATCACCCGCGACCTGTGCGAGCCGCAGGCCGACGTCGCCGACGCGGCCCGGCCTGCTCGTGCCGATCGTCACCGCTCCGCTCACCCGGCAGCGGTCGTTGTAGCAACTGCGGCTGATGTGGATGTTCGCGCCGTCGACGACCGTCGAGGTGCCGGTGAAGGCGAGCCTGACCGCGTCTCCCCGCAGACCCAGCACGGTGATCTCGTCCACGCCCAGTCTCGAGTCGATCGGGATGCCGGCCCCTTCACGCACCCGCACCTCGCAGTCGCCGTCCCGGCATCCGGCGAGGTCGCTCGGCGCCGCCGACGGGCTGGGCGTCGCCGACGGGCTGGGCACCGGCGACGGTGCAGGCGTCGCGGACGAGCTGGTCATGACCGGGGCGAGCGTGACCGGCCGGTTCACCGGCACCGCGGCGAACGACCGCGCCGGAACCTCACCGCAACCGGCGAGAAGCACGGTCACTGACCCGGCGGCGAGCACGAGACCGGCGGCGGAGTTGGACGCGACGGTCGTCGAACGCATGATTTCCCCGATTGCCGCAGACGGATTCGCCCGGCGGGATCCGCTCGAATACACCGCCCCATGACACGTGGACGTGAATCCACGCGCCGACGAATGCCTTCCCCACGAAAGACCAGGTCAACCGCGCCCGGAGCCGCGCCGCCGCTCATTTCCCCGCAGTCGGCGGGATTCTCAGCGGGATGAGTACGTCATTACTCCAACCGGTATACACATGTCACTCACCGGCAGTTCCAGCGCACAATTCACCGGAATTCGCCGAAATTGCGCGACACGGGTGCCGCCGTCACTTCACGCCGGCCTCGCGCATGTCGCGCACCTCCCGCTTGAGCTCCTTGATCTCGTCACGCAGCCGGGCCGCCACCTCGAACTGCAGGTCGGCGGCGGCGGTGTGCATCTGCTCGGTCAGCGACTCGATCAGCGACTCCAACTGGGCCCGTGGCATCTCCCCCGCGATCGCCTTCGCGTGCTGGCCCGCCCCGCGGGACGCGAGGCCCGGCACCGGCGCCTTGCCGCGAGACTGCTGGCGCCCGGCGCCGCCGAGAAGCTGCGCGGTGTCGGCGTCCTCACGAACCAGGCTGTCCAGGATGTCGGCGATCTTCTTGCGCAGCGGCTGCGGGTCGATGCCGCGCGCCTCGTTGTAGGCGATCTGCTTGGCCCGGCGCCGGTTGGTCTCCTCGATCGCCCGCTCCATGCTCGGCGTGATCTTGTCGGCGTACATGTGGACCTGACCGGACACGTTGCGGGCCGCGCGGCCGATCGTCTGGATGAGCGAGGTCTCCGAACGCAGGAAGCCCTCCTTGTCGGCGTCGAGGATCGACACCAGCGACACCTCGGGCAGGTCGAGGCCCTCACGCAGCAGGTTGATGCCGACCAGCACGTCGAACTCGCCCATGCGCAGCTCGCGCAGCAGCTCGATGCGGCGCAGGGTGTCGACCTCGCTGTGCAGGTAGCGGACCCGGATGCCGTTGTCGAGCAGGTAGTCGGTGAGGTCCTCGGACATCTTCTTGGTCAGCGTGGTGACCAGGACCCGCTCGTCCCGCTCGGCCCGGGCCCGGATCTCCTCCATGAGGTCGTCGATCTGGCCCTTGGTGGGCTTGATGATCACCTCGGGGTCCACCAGGCCGGTGGGGCGGATGACCTGCTCCACCACCTCGCCCTTGCTGCGGCCCAGCTCGTACGGACCCGGCGTGGCGGACAGGTAGACGGTCTGGCCGATGCGCCCCAGGAACTCCTCCCACTTGAGCGGGCGGTTGTCCATCGCCGACGGCAGGCGGAACCCGTGGTCGACCAGCGTCCGCTTGCGCGAGGCGTCACCCTCGTACATCGCGCCGATCTGGGGGACGGTCTGGTGCGACTCGTCCAGCACGAGCAGGAAGTCGTCGGGGAAGAAGTCGAGCAGCGTGTGCGGCGCGGTGCCCGCCTCGCGGCCGTCGATGTGCCGCGAGTAGTTCTCGATCCCGGCGCAGGTGCCGACCTGGCGCATCATCTCGATGTCGTAGGTGGTGCGCATGCGCAGCCGCTGGGCCTCGAGCAGCTTGCCCTGCCGCTCCAGGTCGGCGAGCCGCTCCGCGAGCTCCGCCTCGATGCCGGCGATCGCCCGCTCCATCCGCTCGGGACCGGCCACGTAGTGGGAGGCGGGGAAGATGTGCAGCTCGTCGTCCTCGGCGATGACCTCGCCGGTCAGCGGGTGCAGCGTGGCCAGCTTCTCGATCTCGTCGCCGAACATCTCGATGCGGACGGCCAGCTCCTGGTAGACCGGGATGACCTCGACCGTGTCGCCGCGCACCCGGAAAGTGCCCCGGGTGAAGGCCAGGTCGTTGCGGGTGTACTGCATGTCGACCAGCCGCCGCAGCAACTGGTCGCGCTCGATCTGCTGGCCGACCTTGAGCCCGACCATCCGGTCGACGTACTCCTGCGGCGTGCCCAGGCCGTAGATGCAGGAGACGGAGGCGACGACCACCACATCACGGCGCGACACCAGCGACCAGGTCGCCGAGTGGCGCAGCCGCTCGACCTCCTCGTTGATCGAGGAGTCCTTCTCGATGTAGGTGTCGCTCTGCGGGACGTACGCCTCGGGCTGGTAGTAGTCGTAGTAGGACACGAAATACTCGACCGCGTTGTTGGGCAGCATCTCGCGCAGCTCGTTGGCGAACTGGGCGGCGAGCGTCTTGTTCGGCTGCATGACCAGCGTCGGGCGTTGCACCCGCTCGATGAGCCACGCCACCGTCGCGGTCTTGCCCGTGCCGGTCGCGCCGAGCAGGACGGAGTCCTTCTCCCCGGCCCTGACCCGGCGCTCCAGCTCCGTGATCGCCGTGGGCTGGTCGCCGGACGGCGTCATGTCGGTGACGACCTGGAAGGGCGCGACCTTCCGCTTCAGGTCCATCATGGATGTCATCGGCCGTTCAGCTCCTCACTTGCCCCGTCCACCGGCGCGGGCGGGCTCACAGAGACACGCGCCCGTTCCGGTTCACATGCATAACCTATGCGCGGCCACCGACATTTCCGGTCCCGATGCCGGACCGCCCTTCGCTTCCGGACAACGCTCGCCTCCAGACCGCCGATCGCCGCCGCTCCGAGCCGCTACCGCCCGGAGTCCCTGCCGCCCAGAGCCGCTACCGCCCGGAGCCGCTACCGCCCCCGGCCGGTCGCCGAGGCCCGTTCAGTCGTCGAGGCCGCGCGCGGCGAGCGCCTCGCCCAGCGCGTCGGCGTGCCGCAAGGCGCCCACCACCAGCGGCACGGCGAAGGCGCGCGGGCTCCGCTCGACCCCTCTGGCGCGCTGGGCCTCCCGCACCCGGGTGACCAGATCCGCGATCACCGGGACGCTGCGCAGCGTGAGGGACAGCAGCAGCGACAGGCGGAACGGATCGAGGCCGGCGAACCTGACGGGCGCGAGGCAGCGCTCCAGGCAGGCCATGAGGGCGCCGGTGCGCGTTGTGAGGGTGACCAGCCCGGCCAGGGCGACGGCGAGCACCACCCGGAGCGTCGAGGACACCGCCGTGGGCAGGTCCGCGAACACCAGTTGCACGCCGAACAGCGCCACGGCGAACCAGCGGACGGGCCGCACCTGCGCCCAGGCCGCGGTGAGCCCGACCCCGGAGACGGCGTACAGCAGGATGACGGCGGCCGCGGCGCCCGCCAGCGCCGCGGGCGAGCGCAGCAGCAGAAGCACCGTGCAGGACACGGCGAGCCCGGCGAGCTTGGCCCCGGCGGGCAGCCGGTGCAGGAGCGAGCCGCCGGGCACGAAGGCGCCGGTGAGCCCGCTCACGCCATCATCTTCCTGTAGTGGCCGATCGCGGCGGCGGGCTCGGCGTCGGCGACGATCCGCCCCTCGTCGACCACGAGCACGCGGTCGAAGTCCTCCAGCAGCGGGAGGTCGTGGGTCACCACGACCACCTGCTGCGAAAGAGTCGGCAGCAGCGCGGCGACCTGCCGGGAGTGGCGCAGATCGAGCAGCGTGGTCGGCTCGTCCATGATCAGGATCTCCGGTTCGAGCACCAGGACCGAGCAGAGGGCGAGCAACTGCTTCTGCCCGCCGGACAGGTGGTGCGCGGGGTGGTCGGCGTGCTCCGCCAGGCCGTACCTCTCCAGGACCTCCCGCACGCGGCGCTCGACCTCGTCGCGCGCCAGCCCCTTGCGGCGCAGCGAGAATGCCACGTCCTCGGCCACCGTGGGCATCACGATCTGCGCGTCCGGGTCGGTGAACAGGAACCCCACGCCGCGCCTGATGCGGGCCGCGTGGCGGCGGGTGTCGAGCCCGGACACCGTCACGGTGCCCGAGGACGGCAGGACCAGCCCGTTGATCAGGCGGGCGAGCGTGCTCTTGCCCGAGCCGTTGGCCCCCACCACGCCCACGCGGCGCTCGGTCAGCGAGGCCGTGACACCGCGCAGCACCTCGCGCTGCCCGAGCCGCACATGAACGTCGTCCAGCCGGATCACTCACACCACCTCGAACAGGGCGGCGATGCCGAGACCGCCGCCAACCGCGACCGCCGCCAAACCCAGAGTCCCCGCCGGCGCCCCGGCGAGCCGGCTGAACAGCCGGGTCACCACCACCGCTCCGCTCGCGCCCCAGGGGTGGCCGAGGGCGAGCGCGCCGCCGTCGGCGCACACGCGCTCGGAGTCCGCGCCGAGCGGATCGAGGCCGAGCGCGTCGGTGACCGCGAGCACCTGCGCCGCGAACGCCTCCACGATCTCCACCGCCGCCACCCTCTCCAGGTCCGCTCCGGCCCGCCGCAGCACGCGCCGTACGGCGGGCACCGGTCCCCACCCGGGCAGCGCGGGGTCACAGCCGGCGACGGCGCCCGCCAGCAGGCGCAGGCCGGGCAGGCCGGTCGCCGCGCGCAGCCGCTCGGGCACGATCGCGACGGCCGCGGCCCCGTCGCTCACCGGGGAGGAGTTGCCGGCCGTCACCGTACCCCCCGGCACGAACGCGGCGGGCAGCCGGGCCAGCGAAGCCGGCCGCAGCACGCGCGGGCGCTGGTCGTCCACGCGTCCGCCGATCGGGACGATCTCGCGCGCGAACCGGCCGGCCTCCCGGGCGGCCAGCGCCCGCGCGTGGCTCCGGCAGGCGTACGCGTCCTGGCGCTCCCTGGTCACGCCGCGCGCGGCGGCGAGCGCCTCGGCGGCCGGGCCCATGTCCGGGTCGGGGTGCCCCTCCGGGGCGAACGGCGCCCGCTCGTACGGCACGGCCGGCTCGCCCTCGCGCCGGCGGTGCGCCCGCAGCGGCGCGGTGGACGCGCTCTCGACACCCCCGGCGACGACGAGGTCCGCCTCGCCGCAGCGGACCGCCTGGGCGGCCAGCAGGATCGCGGCGAGCCCGCTGCCGCACTGCCGGTCGACGGTGACGCCGGGCACCTCGTGCCCCATCCCGGCGGCCAGCGCGCAGACCCGGGCGAGGTTGCCCCCGGGTCCCGTGCAGTTGCCCAGCACCACGTCGTCCACCGGAACGCCGAGAGGCGCCACGTCGCGGGCGACCGCCTCGATGACGGGCGCGGCGAGCCGGTCGGCCGTCAGGCTCCGGAACGCGTGGCCGGCGGTGCCGATGGGGGTGCGGCGGGCCGCCACGACGACGGCGTGCTCGTCCATGTCAGGCCAGCCGCCGCAGACCGGAGTCGTCGCCTGCGGCGAGACGGGCGGCGATGAGGCCGCGGGCCGGCTTGCCTGTGGGGGTCCGGGGCAGGGACGAGGCGGCGTACCAGCGCCGGGGGCGCTGGGCCGGGTCGAGTTCGGCGCGCGCCGCCGCCTCCAGCCCGGCCCTCACCAGGCCCTCGCCCTCGACGGCCCCCTCGACGGCCCCCTCGACGACCGCGGTGACCACGGCGCCCAGGTAGGGGTGCGGTGTGCCGACCACGACCACGTCGTCCACTCCCGGCACCTTCCTCAGCACCTCCTCGACGTCCTCGGGCACCACCGTCGCGCCGCCGGTCTGGATCGCGCCGTCGCCCCGGCCGCGCAGCCGCAGGACCTCACCGGGCCGGTGCGGCTCCGCCAGGTCGCCGACTGTCATCCAGCCCCCGTCATCCTGCCGCAGGGGGCCGGTCGCACCGGCCAGGTAACCCTCACAGAGCCACGGGGAGCGCACCCACACCTCGCCCAGGACCTGCCCGGGGGGCACCCTGACGTCGATCTCGACGCCGGGGAAGGGCCGTAGCCCGGCGCCGTCGGCGTCCGCGGCGACGAACGACAGCTCGGTGGCGCCGTAATAGGACAGCACACGCACTCCGGCCGCCACCGCCCGGGTCCTGGCGGCGGCGTCCAGGGCGGCCCCGCCGACCACGGCGGTGCGCAGCGGGCCCCCGGCCGCGTCGTGCGCGGCTTCGAGGGCGTCCAGCACGGCCGGCAGGCGGTGGGGCACCACGTGGACGACGGTGGCCCGCCGCAACTGCTGCGCCAGCCCGCCCGGGGACCACCGGCCCGGGACGACGGCCGTCGCGCCCGCCGCCAGCGCGTGCACGGCGGCGAAGCCGTACAGGGAGGAGACCAGCGGGCCGGGGATCAGCACGACGTCTTCAGGGCCGATCCCGGTCATCTCGTCGAGGTGGCCGAACGAGCCGGTCCAGGAGTCTCGGGTGCGCACCACGGCGCGGGGCCGGCCGGTGCTGCCGGAGCTGAAGCAGGCCCAGGTGAGGTCGTGCGGCGCGGGGCGGTGCCGTACGGGCGGGCCGTCCGCCTCGGGGAGCGGGACGTCGAAGCGGGCGGCGACCGGCACCGCGGCCATGACCTGCGCCCGCCGCTCCTCGCTCCAGGCGTGGTCGCACAGCAGCGGCGTGACCCCCGCCAGGTCGGCGGCGAGCACGGCGACGAGCAGGGCCACCGGGTCGGCCTGGGCGACCGCGACGAGCGCGCCGGGGCCGACGCCCTCGCCGGCCAGACCGCGGGCGGCTCGGGCGACCCTGGCCGCGAGTTCGGCGTAGCTGAGGTCGCCTCCGGGACCGGACACCGCGATCCGCCCGGGACGGGCGGAGGCGTGCCGCATGACCTGCGCGGCTACCGGCACGGGCGCATCACCGTCCTCCCGCCCGCAGCCGCTCGCGGTGCACCGCGGGGATCGCGTCCGGGTAGGCCCGCTGGGTGCCCCGCGCCACGATCGACGCGAGCACCGCCTTGGCCAGGTCGCCGGGCAGGAAGGCGGCGCTGAGCACCGCGGTCTTGCCCAGGGTCAACCCGGTGACCAGGGCCTGCACGGGGATGCCGCACAGGTAGACCACGCCGACGCCGCCGGCGAGGCAGGCGGTCACCAACCGCACCGTGGACGGCGTGCGCCCGCCGCGTTCGACGATCCACCCGGTGAGGGCCGCGCCGGGGAGCCAGCCGATCAGGAAGCCGGCCGAGGGGCCGGTGAAGACGCCGAGCCCGCCGCGCCCGCCGGCCAGCAGGGGCAGCCCGGCGGCGACCAGCACGATCAGGACCACGACGGCGAGGGCGGACCGCCACGTGCCGAGGATCGCCCCGGCGAGCATGACGCCGAGCGTCTGCAACGTGATCGGCACCGCGTCGCCGAAGATGTTCAGCGCACCCGGCATGCCGAGCACGGCGATCAGCGCGGCGAAAACGCTGACCCTGGCGATGTCCGCCGCGGGGAAGCGCCGCCGAGGCGGACTCTGTTCATCTGTCACGGATCGATCCCATACCAAGACCCTCCGTACGGCGAATGAGGATTCCCACAACATTCCGCCGTGTCGTTCTCACCGGTGCCCATAGCGGTAGGCCGCTCCGCGACCGGGACGCCGGAGGCGACGGTGTCGCCGTCTGCCGTCTACCGGAAGGCTTCGGCGTTGCGGCGGGCCCACTCGGCGAAGGGGCGGGGCGCGCGGCCCAGCACGTGCTCGACGTCCGGGCTGAGCTTCAGTTCGGCGGCGTTGGGCTCGCCGAGGACGGCCAGCGAGGTCTCCACCGACGCCTCCGGCATGAACGGCGCCATCCGCGCCCGCGCCTCGGCCCGGGTCAGCTCCACGAACCGCACCGGCTCACCGAGGGCCGCCCCGATCGCCTCGGCCTGCTGCCGGGGCGTGACGGCCGCCGGCCCGTTCAACACGTAGGCACGGCCCGCGTGCTCGTCCTTGCGCAGGGCCACGGCCGCGACCTCCGCGATGTCCGCAGGATCGATCACCGGGATCCCGACGTCGCCGAACGGCGCGGCGACCGTCCGCTCGGCGCGCACCGACTCCGCCCAGGCGTAGGCGTTGGACGCGAAGACGCCGGGCCGCAGGATCGTCCAGCCCAGGCCCGACTCGCGCACCGCCTCCTCGACCGCCCGCATGACACCTCCGTGCGACACCGACTCAGGCCTGGTCACCACGCCTTGCGAGGAGAGCAGCACCACCCGCCGGACCCCGGCGGCCTCGGCCACGTCCAGGATGGCTCTCGGGTCGAGCCCGACGCCGCCCGTGCCGCCGTCGTGCAGGAACAGAGCCTCGGCACCGTCGAGGGCGGGCCGCAGGGTCTCCGGCGCGGCCAGGTCGGCCCGCACGTGTCCGGTCGCACTCGGCAGGCTCACCGGGGCTGTCCCCCGCGACACCGCCGTCACCCGCTCGCCGGCCTCCGCCAGGGCCCGCACCAGCCACCGACCGACGTTTCCGGTCGCACCCGTCACCACAATCATGATCAACTCCAGCGTCTTCCCTCTGGCCTCTCGCGATGACGGCGACGCTAACACCCTCCGTATAGTAGGTACCTAGAGGAAAGTGACTACCTCACAGGGGTGTGACCATGGCGGGCGAGACGAGCAGACCGGCGGCCGATGCCACGACCGACCCCGAGCTGGCCTGCCCGATCTCCCCGGTCGTCGACATCGTGTTCAGCCGGTGGACCTCGCCCATCCTCTGGTCGCTCCACGCCTTCGGCCGCCAGCGGTTCGTCGAGCTGGAGCGGCGCATCGAGAAGATCACCCCCAAGGTGCTCACTCAGCGTCTGCGCCAACTGGAGCGCGACGGCCTGGTCGTCCGCACCTACCATCCCGAGGTGCCGCCGCGCGTCGAATACGAGATCAGCGAGCTCGGCCGCACCCTCTCCCCCCTCTTCGCCCAGATCGCCGAGTGGGCCGCCGCCAACCTCGATCACGTCGAACGGGCACGGCGGCACTACGACGAGGCGGGGGCGCCCCGCGGCTGAATGATCTGGCCCACGCCGGCGGCGACGAACCGTTCTGACGGCGAGGGTTCAGTGCTCGCGGGCGGTGCGCAGCCCGGCGATGACCATGCGCGCCAGCAGGGCGTGGCTCTCGTCGAGATCCTCGGCGAGCCGGAACGCGCCGGCCGCCTCCAGGACGGCGAAGCCGTGCATCGCGGCGCGCAGACAGCGGACCGCGTGGATCGCGGCCGAGCCCTCCAGCCCGTACGCCCGCAGCGCGGCGAGCATGATGCCGACCAGCCGGTCGCCCACGTCGGCCGTCTCGGGGCGCGGCGCCTGGATCATCGCCGAGTAGCGGTGCGGATTCCGGGCGGCGTAGGAGCGCCAGCCGTCCATCAGGGCGCGCAGCGCCTCGTCGCCCGACCGGCCGAGCGCCGCCTCGCTCGCGATCTCCGTCAGCTCGCCCATCACCCGTACGGAGACCAGGGCGCGCAGCTCGGCGAGGTTGCGTACGTGCTTGTAGAGGGAGGGCGTGGCGACGCCCGCCCGCGCGGCGACCGCGGACAGGGTGAGCGCGTCGGGGCCTTCCTCGTTCACGATGCGCAGCGCCAGGTCGACGACGGCGTCCGGGGACAGAGCCGCCCTAGCCACGGACCCGCTCCTTGAGGAACGCGAGCGTCGCGGCGGCGACCTCGCCGGGGTGCTGCGCGTGCGGGTAGTGGCCGGCGCCGTCGATCATCACCGCCTCGCCGAGCCCCGGCGGCATCTCGGCGACGATGCCGTCCGCCTCGGCCCGGGGGTCGGCCCAGTCGGGGTCCCGGGTGCCCATGACGACCAGGGCGGGGCAGCCGATGCCGCCGAGATGGGCGCCGGCGTCCGTGGGCGCGGACAGGCCCATCGCGCTCACCACGGCCATCCGGCCCGGCCTGCGCAGGTCGCTTCCCAGGGCGTCCAGGTAGTCGGTCCAGTCGGCGGGCTTGACCCCGGGATAGGCGTGATCGAGGTAGCTCTTCCACAGCCCGGTGCTGCGCAGGAGCGCCACGCCCATGAGCCGCGTCATGCCCCTGCGGTAGCGGCCGTTGCTCAGCAGCGCGCCCAGGTCGGGCTGCTGCTTCCGGGTGAAAGGGCCGATCTCCACCAGGGCGGTGACCAGCTCGGGCCGCCGCGCCGCGGCGATGGTGGCCGCTCCCCCGGCGAACGAGTGACCCACGACGACGGCGGGCCCGCCCAGGTGCTCGATCAGGGCGACGATGTCGCCCGCGGTGTCGGTGCGGGTGTAGGAGTCCCAGCCGAGGCTCGACTCGCCGTGCCCGCGCAGGTCCATGGTCGCCACGCGATACCCGGCCTCGGCCAGCGCCGGTGCGAGGAAGCGGTAGGCGCGCCGGCTGTCGCCCATGCCGGGCACCATCACGACCAGCGGGCCCTTCCCCGCCACGTCGTACGCGATCTCGCCTTCGCCGATCTTCAGGAACTCGGTCACGCCATCCTTCAGGCTTACGTTCATAGCTAACAGGCTAATACCATTAGCCGGTGCGCGTCAACATGGACCCCGCCGGCCTGCGAATGCCTGCGGCGGCCGACCGGTGACACCGTTGACAGCCGCCGCACGCCGCACCGCGAGCCGGACCGAGCCGAGCCGGAGATCGCAGCGGTCCCTGAAGCGGAGCTGGACGCGCCTCCCCTCGCCGTTAAGGTTGTGGACGTGAGTCCGAGGCCCGTGCGCGCGATGGACGCCGACGAGAAAGTCGACCGGCAGGCGCGGATTCTCGATGCGGCACTCCGGCTCCTGTCCCTACAGGGCATATCCGGAGTCAGCATGCGCGCCGTCGCGCGTGAGGCCGGGGTCTCGCTGGGCCTGGTGAACTACCACTACGAAGACAAGACAAGCCTGATCCGCGCCGCCCTGCACCGCATCGAGGAGCAGGACGTCTCACTGGTCGAACCGGACCCCGCCCTTGGACCGGAGGAGCGGCTGCGTGCCGCGCTGACGCGCGTGGCCGACCCGGAGTTCCTGACGACGGAGTATCTGTCCCTGCGACTTCAGCTCTGGGCGCTCGCCCAGGCCCACGAGGACTTCGAGCGCATCAACACGGAGGCCCAGAAACGCTACCGCGCCGGGCTTGCCGCCCTCATCGGCGCCGCCCGCCCCGAGCTGTCACCCGACGAGTGCGGTGAGCGGGCCGCCGACATCGACGTCATCCAGAACGGCCTGTGGCTCACGGCCCTGCTGGGGCTCGACCGCGCCTCCATCAGAAGGAGCGTCGCTCGCTGCGAGCAGATCGCACTCGCCGGGTGACCGGCGGCCCTGAACGAACGTCCAGGAAATATTGAACGATCGTTCAGGCCCTCGTATGCTCCCCCCATGGCATCAGTAACGACCGCCGATGTACGCCGTGTCGGCACCGGATACCACAAGGACCCAGGACGATCGATGTCACTGCGGGCGGAGGCGTACACCGACCCGAGGTGGCTCGACGTCGACGTCCAGGCGGTCTTCGCCCGCACCTGGCAGTGGGTCTGCCACGTGGAGCGGCTCTCGTCGCCCGGCAGCTACGTGTCGGCCACCGTGGCCGGCATGCCGATCGCGATCGTGCGCGATCGCGACGGAGCGCTGCGCGCGTTCTACAACGTCTGCAAGCACCGCGCCCACGAGCTGCTCACGGGCTCCGGCACCACGCGCGCCATCGTCTGCCCCTACCACGCCTGGACCTACGGCCTGGACGGGCGGCTCAAGGCGGCCCGTCGCGCCGACAGGATGGCGACCTTCGACAAGAACGAGATCTGTCTCGACCAGGTGCCGGTGGAGGAGTTCGGCGGCTTCGTCTACGTGAACCTGGATCCGTCCGCCGCTCCCCTGGCCGAGCAGGCCGCGGACCTGGCGGCCGACATCGCCAGATGGGCCCCCGACGTGGCCGGCCTGACCCATGCCAAGCGGTTGACCTACGACATCGCGTCCAACTGGAAGAACGTCATCGACAACTTCCTGGAGTGCTACCACTGTCACGTCGCGCACAAGGAGTTCGTCGACCTCGTCGACATGGACACCTACGAGGTGAAGACCCACGGCATCTGGTCGAGCCACTTCGCCGAGGCCGGCAAGCAGGAGAACGCCGCGTACGACGTCGCGGGCGCGTCGGTCACACAGCACGCGGTGTGGTGGCTGTGGCCCAACACCTGTCTGCTGCGCTACCCCGGCCGCGGCAACTTCATGGTCCTGCAAGCGATTCCGGCCGGTCCCGGCCGGACCCTGGAGACGTGGGACTTCTACTTCGAGACGGCCGAGCTCATGGACGCCGAGGTGGAGGCGGTGCGATACATCGACGAGGTGCTGCAGCAGCAGGACATCTCCATCGTGGAGAGCGTCCAGCGGGGCATGAACACTCCGGCCTTCGACCAGGGCCGCATCGTCTACGACCCGGCCGGCTCGGGCCTGTCCGAGCACGGTGTGCACCACTTCCACGGCCTCGTCCTCGACGCCTACCGGTCATGGGTGGAAGGCGCCGCCGACGGCTTTACGCTGTAGATTCGCAAGGGCGCCGGGCGTCCCCGCCACCTCCGCACATGGACAGCTCGTTCAGCCCCTCGGGAGGACCCGGGCGTTGAGGTCCTGCCAGACCTTGTCGACCTCGGCGTCCAGGTCGCCCAGGGAACCCTCGTTGCCGATCACGATGTCGGCGATCCTCAACCGCTCCTCGCGGGAGGCCTGGGCGGCGATCCGGGCGCGGGCGTCCGCCTCCCGCATGCCGCGAAGCCGCAGCAGACGCTCCAGCCGCACCTCGTCCGGCGTGTCCACGACGATGACCACGTCATACCGGGCGGCCAGGTTGTTCTCGGCCAGCAGCGGCACGTCGTAGACGACGACCGCGTCGTCCGGGGCCTCACGCTGGAGTTGCTCGCTGCGCTCGCCCACCTTCGGGTGGACGATCCCGTTGAGGACCTTCAGCTTCTCGGCGTCTGCGAACACGATCGCGCCGAGCCGTTCCCGGTCGAGCGTGCCGTCGGGGCGGAGCACGCCCTCTCCGAACGCCTCGACGATCTCCGCGAGCCCGGGGGTGCCCGGCTCCACGACCTCTCTGGCGATCTTGTCCGCGTCGACGACGACGGCGCCGCGGGCCGCGAGCCGGCGCGACACCTCGCTCTTGCCCGAACCTATTCCGCCCGTGAGCCCAACCTTCAGCACGTCCCGCAGCCTACCGGGCGGTTCACCGCGCCCGGCCGGCGGCGCCGATCAGCCGGCCGCGCCGCGAGCGCGGCGGAACCATCGGTCCACATGACGACACCCAGCACGGGGTGCCAGCTCGCCTGAACCACTCAGGACGTGCTCGCCTCGGGCTCGCGGCGCAGGTGGACCAGCATCAGATGGTCCTGCACCCTTTCCCGCTGGGTCTCCCGGTAGCCGAGGCGGCGGTAGAGCCGCAGGTTCCCCTCCGACAGGTGCCCCGTGAACAGGTCGAACGCCGCCGCCTCGGGCACGGCCTCGTGTATCGCGGCCAGCAGCGCGCTGCCGATCCCCCGCCCCTGCCGATCGGGCGCGACCACGAGACGGCCCACCAGGCAGGTCGAGCCGGACATCTGGCCGCGGACCGCGCCGACCAGCCGACCGCCGTCCGTCGCCTTCAGCACGACCGCTGTCTCGATCACCGTACGCACCTGGTCGAGCGACTCGACGAGCGGCGCGATGAACGGGTCGCCGTAGAGCTGCGCCTCGGTCACGTACGCGGCCCGCTGCAGGGTGAGGATCTCTCCCGCTTCCGCGGGCAGGGCCCTCGTGATCTCCACCACGGGGCCAGCCTATCGGCACCGCCGACGGAGAACGGCGATCGCGGGCGGCCCGCGCCCTCGACCACACTCACCGGAGAAAGGCGCTCGCCCGCGAAGGCCCCCGAGCGCGAGGAACCGCGACAGGGACACGAGGGACCGCGGAAAAGGGAAAGGCCCCGCCGGAGCGGGGCCTTTCGTGGTGCTGTGGAGGGCTCGGCTGAACCTCCGGTCCGGAGACCGGGTGTCAGCTCTGGCCGCCCGCCAGCTTCTCGCGCAGGGCGGCGAGGGCCTCGTCGGAGGCGAGAGCGCCACCGCCGCCGCCACCGCTGCTGCTGCTGGACTGCGAGGTGCTGGTCTCGCCGCTGTAGGTCGACGGAGCGGCCTCGCTGGCCGCCGCCTCCTCCTGACGAGCCTTCTCGATCTGCGAGCGGTGCGCGTCGAAGCGGGCCTGCGCCTCGGCGTACTGCCGCTCCCACTCCTCACGCTGCTTGTCGAAGCCCTCGAGCCACTCGCCGGTCTCGGCGTCGAAGCCCTCGGGGTAGATGTAGTTGCCCTGGTCGTCGTAGGTCGCCGCCATGCCGTACAGCGTGGGGTCGAACTCGACCTCGGCGCCGGCGCCCTCGTTGGCCTGCTTGAGGGACAGCGAGATGCGGCGGCGGTCCAGGTCGATGTCGATGATCTTCACGAAGATCTCGTCGCCGACCTGCACGACCTGCTCCGGGATCTCCACGTGGCGCTCGGCCAGCTCGGAGATGTGGACCAGACCCTCGATGCCCTCCTCGACCCGGACGAACGCACCGAACGGCACCAGCTTGGTGACGCGGCCGGGCACGACCTGGCCGATCTGGTGGGTCCGGGCGAACTGCTGCCACGGGTCCTCCTGCGTCGCCTTGAGCGACAGCGAGACCCGCTCGCGCTCCATGTCGACGTCGAGAACCTCGACCGTGACCTCCTGGCCCACCTCGACGACCTCAGACGGGTGGTCGATGTGCTTCCAGGACAGCTCGGACACGTGCACCAGGCCGTCGACGCCGCCGAGGTCCACGAACGCACCGAAGTTGACGATCGAGGACACGACGCCCTTGCGGACCTGACCCTTCTGAAGGGTGTTGAGGAACGTCTGGCGAACCTCGGACTGCGTCTGCTCCAGCCAGGCACGGCGGGACAGGACCACGTTGTTGCGGTTCTTGTCCAGCTCGATGATCTTGGCCTCGAGCTCGCGCCCGACGTACGGCTGCAGGTCGCGGACGCGGCGCATCTCGACCAGGGAGGCGGGAAGGAAGCCGCGCAGCCCGATGTCGAGGATCAGGCCGCCCTTGACGACCTCGATGACCGTGCCGGTGACGATGCCGTCCTCGTCCTTGATCTTCTCGATCGTGCCCCAGGCGCGCTCGTACTGGGCGCGCTTCTTGGACAGGATGAGGCGGCCTTCCTTGTCCTCCTTCTGGAGAACCAGGGCCTCGACGTGCTCGCCGACCTCGACGACTTCGGCCGGGTCGACATCGTGCTTGATCGAGAGCTCGCGCGACGGGATAACGCCCTCGGTCTTGTAGCCAATGTCGAGCAAGACCTCGTCTCGATCGACCTTGACGACGGTGCCTTCAACGATGTCTCCGTCGTTGAAGTACTTGATGGTCTCGTCGATCGCGGCGAGGAAGGCCTCCTCGGAACCGATGTCGTTGACCGCTACCTGCGGGGTGCTCGAGGTGGCCTCAGTGCTGCTCGTCATGTGTGGAATTGCTCCGAACCGGACAGATGTCGTTGTGACAGGAGCGCGGCGGGCCGTTTTCGTTCACTGGATGATGCTGCTTCCTGGTAGCCACCAGATGACCGAGCGCGAGCCCGCTCCGTCCGTGACGCGCGCGAGCCCACAGCGCAGCGATCAGCATATGAGACGGAGCGAGCTGGGTCAATCCGAGGCAACCAGACGAACCCCTAGTACGCGATCACCGACTTCGCGCGGGCGGGTGAGAGCGTTGCCCGGAGTTTGCGTGGCACCGACACCCGGGCCGGATCCCCATCCGACGTATAGCGCTCTCGTGGATGTTTGTCGAGCCAGTCGAGCCAGTAGGTCGTACACCAGCGCCGGCATTCGCCGGATTTTCCGTTGGACTGGATCCTCGGGATCGCGTAACGCGGGAAACTTTTCGCGTAGGGCGAAACCGTGGGCTGCGCCCCGGCCAGGAAGACGGCGTCGAAGTGGTAGCGGGTGCCGTCCCACGTGCCGTCGTGCGCCCTGCTCAGCTTCCTCGGCTGCGACCCGTACGGCAGCGCGAAGGTCGTCGAGGGCGGCGCGCCGGCCTTCTTCAGAAGCCGCTCCTGCCGGACGATCTGCTCGCTGACCCGCTTGTCGGAGAGCCGGCGGAGATCGGGATGGGAGTAGGTGTGGTTGGCCACCTCGAAGCCGTGGTCGACCAGCCACTTCACCGCCTGCTTCTGCCGCTCCCGGTCGCGCAGGCCGAAGGGGGCCCGGCTGACCCAGAAGGTGGCGGTGGGCCGGAAGCTCGGGTATTTCGCCGCGACCTCGTAGATGATGCCGACGGCCGTGTCGTTCTTCGGCCTGCCGCTCTGGTCCATCGCGAAGTGGCCGGGATGACCATCGTCGAAGGTCAGGACGACCGGATGCGCCCCCGGCGGGATGTCGATCTTCCCGGCGACCAGTTCGGCCGCGGTGATCGGCACGTAGCCGTCCTTGGCCAGGCGCTCCAGTTCCTTGCGCAGCTGGGCGGGGGTCCGGTCGATCGACGCCAGCCGCTTGGGCAGGATGCGGTGATACATGATCACGGGCACCAGGCCGGCCTCGTTCGCCTTGACCTTCCTGGCCGACGCGGCGGTCGCCTTCGGCGGGGCCGCGCTGCGCGTGGGCGACGGCGAGCGCGGCTGCGCCCGCACCGGTGACCGTTCCTCGCCCGTGGACCGGGGCAGCAGCACGAGCGCGACCAGACCGATCACGACAACGACGACGTTGGCGACTGCGGTCATTCGGGCAAGGTTGCGCACAGTTATTTGACCTTACTGCCCGACGTGTCCCGTATTCATATGTGTTGCAATTTTCCTGTGGACTCGAGCCTGCGTGCCTGCGGACGGCACGGGCACGTCACATACGCCCCGGACGAGGAGGCGCTGCGGAGCCGCCTGCGCGCCGAGACCGCGCTGGGCGAGGCATGGCGCTGCCTGCGCTGCGGCGACTTCACCGTGGGCCCGCCGCGCGGGGCCGGACCGGCCGGCGCCGCGCCCGTCGTGCTGCGGGGCCGGGCGCTGCGGGACGCCGCCGTACTACGGCTGATCGCCGTCTTCCGCTGGGCCAAGGTCGTGCTCCTGATCGCCGGAGCGTACGGCGTGTGGCGGTTCCGGGCCCACCACGACGCCGTACGGCGGGCGTTCGACCAAGACCTCCCGCTGGTCCAGCCGCTGGCCCACAAGCTCGGGTGGCACCTCGACCAGTCGGGTGCGGTGCACACGCTGCGGACCGCGCTGACCGCGCGGACGACGACCCTCACCTGGATCTTCCTCGCCCTGCTCGCCCTCGCGGCGCTGCTGCTGACCGAGGGGATCGGCCTGTGGCTGCTGAGGCGATGGGGCGAGTACTTCTCGGTGATCGTCACCTCGGTGTTCATCCCGGTGGAGATCTACGAGATCGCCGAGAAGGTGAGCCCGTTCCGGATCGTGATCCTTGTGATCAACATCGCGGCCGTGCTGTACATCGCGCTCAGCAAGCGCCTGTTCGGACTTCGCGGCGGCCGGGCGGCGTACGAGTCGGAGCGGCACGAGGCGAGCCTGCTGGAGGTCGAGCAGGCGGGCCTGACCATGGCCAGACGGGACCACGGGCCCACCCGCCCGACCGGCCACCCCTGACCCGCCGCCCGGCACGGTGTAGTGAGCCCGGTGCGACGAGCCCGGTGGGGTGCCCGATCTGATGAGCCCGGTGTGGTGCCCGGTGGATCCCGGAACGGGCCGTGGTCAGTGGCCGGCGTCCTCCCAGTTGGTCCCCACGCCCACGCTGACCTCCAGCGGCACGCTCAGGTCGTAGGCCCGGCACATCTGGGTGCGCACGACGTCGGTCAGCTCCTCCAGCTCGCCCGGCGCGACCTCGAACACCAGCTCGTCGTGGACCTGGAGCAGCATGCGGGAGCGCATGCCCTCGATCGCCTTCTGCACGTTCAGCATGGCGACCTTGATGATGTCGGCGGCCGAGCCCTGGATGGGCGCGTTGAGCGCCATCCGCTCGGCCATCTCCCGGCGCTGCCGGTTGTCGCTGGTCAGGTCGGGCAGGTAGCGGCGGCGGCCGAGGATGGTCTCGGTGTAGCCGTCCTTGCGGGCCAGGGCGACGATCGACTCCAGGTAGTCGCGGACGCCGCCGAACTCCTCGAAGTACTCCTCCTTGAGGGCCCTGGCCTCCGCGACGGGGATGTTGAGCTGCCCCGACAGGCCGAAGTCGGACAGGCCGTAGGCGAGGCCGTAGTTCATGGCCTTGATGCGGGCGCGCAGGTCGGCGTCCACCTGCTCGGCAGGCAGGTCGAAGACACGGGACGCGGTGGCCTGGTGGAAGTCGTGCCCCGACTCGAAGGCCGCGATCAGCGACTCGTCCCGGGACAGATGGGCCATGATCCGCAGCTCGATCTGGCTGTAGTCGGCCGTCAGCAGCGTGTCGTAGCCCTCCCCCACCACGAAGCCCTTGCGGATGCGCCGGCCCTCGACCGTGCGGATCGGGATGTTCTGCAGGTTGGGCTTCTCGCTCGACAGCCGCCCGGTGGCCGCCACGATTTGGTTGAACGTGGTGTGGATCCGCCCGTCGTCGGCGATCTCCTTGATCAGGCCCTCGACCGTGGTGCGCAGCTTGGTCTGGTCGCGGTGCCGCAGCAGGATCACCGGCAGCTCGTTGTCGGTCTGCTGGGCCAGCCAGGCGAGCGCGTCGGCGTCGGTCGTGTAGCCCGTCTTGATCTTCTTGGTCTTGGGCAGGCCGAGCTTGCCGAACAGGATCTCCTGCAACTGCTTGGGCGAGCCGAGGTTGAACTGCTCCCCCACCGCCTGGTGGGCGGCCTCGACCGCCTGCTTGACGGCCGCGCCGAACTCGGCCTCCAGCGCCGCCAGGTACTGCCGGTCGGCGGCGATGCCGTCCCGCTCCATCTCGGCCAGCACGCGCACCAGCGGAAGCTCGACGTCGGTCACCAGCCGCGTGCCGCCGCGCTTGGACAGGTGCTCTTCCAGCGCGTCGGCAAGGTCGCGCACGGCCTGGGCCCGCAGGGCCAGGTCCCGGGCCGCGCCCTCGTCGGCGTCCTCGAACAGGGAGGTCTGCCCGCCGGGCGTGGACTCCGCCCGCAGCTCGCGGTGGAGGTAGCGCAGGACCAGGTCGTCGAGCGGGAACGACCGCTGCCCCGGCATCGCGAGATACGCGGCGAGCGCCGTGTCGCAGGTGAGGCCGCGCAGGTCGTGCCCGTGCGCCCACAGCGCGAGCAGCGGCCCCTTGGCGTCGTGCACGGCCTTCGGCCGGTTCTCGTCGGCCAGCCAGGCGTGCAGCGCCGCCTCGTCCTCCTGGGTGAGGCGCGTGGGGTCGAGGTGGGCGGCGCCGCCCGGCGAGGCGATCGCGAGGCCCTCGAACCGCCCGGTGCCGCTGCCGTAGGCGCCCTGGAAGGCCAGCCCGGCGCGGCCCTCGGGGAGGGCGGCCAGCCAGCCGGCCACCTGGCCCGGCTCGAGCACGGTCACTTCCAGCTCGAAGCCCTCGCCCGCCTCCGGTTCCGTGGTGCCGAGGGTCTTGAACAGGCGCTCGCGCAACTCCCCGCGGATCTGCAGCGCGTCGAGGAGCTTGTTGACCTCCTCGCGGTCCCACAGGCCCATGGTCAGCGCGGACACCTCGGCGTCGACCGGGGCGTCGCGCTTCAGCTCGGTGAGCATCCGGTTGTGGATCACCTGGCCGAGGTGCTCGCGGAGCTTGTCGCCGACCTTGCCCTTCACCTCGTCGGCCCGCCGGACCAGCTCGTCCAGCGAGCCGTACTCGGAGATCCACTTGGTGGCGGTCTTCTCCCCCACGCTCGGGATGCTCGGCAGGTTGTCACTCGGGTCGCCGCGCAGGGCCGCGAAGTCCGGATACTGCGCCGGGGTGAGGCCGTACTTCTCCACCACGGCCTCGGGGGTGAAGCGGGTCATGTCGCTGATGCCGCGCCTGGTCATCAGCACCGTGACCCTGTCGTTGACGAGCTGGAGCGCGTCGCGGTCGCCGGTCACGATGAGCACGTTCATGTCCTCGCCGGACGCCTGCGTCGCCAGCGTCGCGATCAGGTCGTCCGCCTCGAAGCCGGCCACGGACATGCGGGGGATCCGCAACGCGTCGAGCAGCTCGAAGATGAGCTGCACCTGGCCGCGGAAGTCCTCGGGGGTCTCCGCCCTGTTGGCCTTGTAACCGTCGTACGCCTCGTGCCTGAAGGTCGGCTCACTCCGGTCGAAGCAGACCGCCACGTGGCTCGGCTGCTCGTCGCGCAGGATGTTGGCCAGCATCGAGGTGAAGCCGTACACCGCCTCGGTGTGCTGACCGTCGGTGGTCATGAGATTCGCGTCCTTCAACGCGTAGAACGCGCGATAAGCAAGAGAATGCCCGTCCAGGAGCAGCAGACACGGACGGGTGGGGGTCGCTTCACTCTTCGGCACACCCGCAGCCTAGTCTCCCTGTACGACAGAAAACCCGTGCTCTTGCCACAGGAGGCGTCCCCTTGACCTTGACGGATCCCGAGGAGTTGGCGGCGTGGATGAACGCGTCCGGGGAGGACCGTCTGCACCGGCGGATGGGCATCGAGATCCTTGAGGCGAGCGCCGAGCGGGTGGTCGGCCGCATGCCCGTCGCGGGCAACGTCCAGCCCTACGGCCTGCTGCACGGCGGCGCGTCCTGCGTGCTGGCCGAGACCCTCGGCTCGACCGGCGCCGCCCTGCACGCCGGCCCGGGCAGGATCGCCGTCGGCATCGAGATCAGCGCCACCCACCATCGCTCGGCCACCTCGGGGCACGTCACCGCCGTCGCCACCCGTGTGCACGGCGGGCGCACGCTCGCGACGTACGCCATCGAGATCACCGACGACGAGGGCCGGGCGGTCTGCACGGCCCGTCTGACCTGCATGCTCAGGGACGCTCGCTGAGGCCTCCCGGCTCGCGGGCCGCGCTCGCCGGCGAGCCGGCCGGGCAAGCACCACGAAACCCTCTTATGACGCATTGGGCCTGATAACGGACCGGCTTGCGACTCTCTTTGCACGGGAGTCGCTCCGGTCGCTACCGTTGTGGCTCCAGAGCCCGTGGGAGACCGAGTAGACAACGTGCGGAGCCGGGGAAGCTGTGTACGGTCCCAAAGGTCCTCCCACGGGCTCATGCTCTTTCACAGCACCGACCCCGCGGTTGACTCCTTACACGTCCTGACCTGCGAACCCTTTCTCACGTCAGTGACACACCATGGTCACCAATTGGTGACGAACGACCCCGAAACGGGCGTCTCAGGCTTATGCTCCGGCCACAACATCGCAGCAACCTGCCGATGTTGCGCGTCCGCAGTGGGGGGCACGACCCCGCCATGACCTGAATACAGAGGGAGCACCATTGCGCAGAGCCGTGATCGCGTTCACGGCCTTCCTGGGTGGACTCGTCTTTCTACTCTCCTCCCCCGCCTGGGCGGACGGGGAGGCGCTGAAGGGCACACTCCAAAACCAAGGCCAGCCGGTGAACGGCGTGAAGATCAGCGTGGCAGGCGAAGACGGCAACCCCGTCGGGGACGCCACCACGGGTGCGGACGGCAAGTGGGAGGTGCCGGTCCCCAAGGCGGGCAAGTACAAGGTCACGCTTGACCAGTCGACGCTCCCCAAGGACGTCGGGCTGAAGTTCCAGAACCGGGCCACCCTGGACGTGCAGGTCTACGAGGGCAGCGAACGCAACGTCCTGTTCGCTCTCGCGCCCGCCGGCAAGCAGGGCGAAGGCGCCGCGCAGACGTCGGACTCCTCCTCCTTCTGGGACCGCGTCGCCCAGCTCACCTTCGAGGGCTTCAACCTCGGGCTCATCATCGCCCTCGCGGCCATGGGCCTGTCGCTGGTGTTCGGCACCACCGGGCTCACCAACTTCGCCCACGGCGAGTTGCTCACATTCGGCGCCATGTGCGCCTACTTCTTCAATGTGGTCCTAGGACTCCCGCTCATCTGGGCCGCGGTGATCTCGGTCGTGATCGGCGGGGCCTTCGGGTACACCCAGGACCGGTTCTTCTGGGGCGTGCTGCGCAGACGAGGCAGCAGCCTGGTCGCCATGATGATCATCTCGATCGGTCTGGCCCTGTTCCTGCGCTACGTCTTCCTCTTCTTCTTCGGCGGCGAGGGCGCCCCGTTCGCGGACTACAACGCCCAGCCCGGCATCCAGGTCGGCCCGATCTCCGCCGCGCCGAAGAACTTCATCGCGATGGGCATCGAGCTCGCCGTGCTCATCGTCGTCGGGCTCGCACTGCTCAAGACCCGGGTCGGCAAGGCGGCCAGGGCCGTCGCCGACAACCCCGCCCTCGCCGCCTCCTCGGGCATCAACGTCGACGGGGTCATCCGGATCATCTGGACCGTCGGCGGCGCCGTCGCGTCGCTCGCGGGCGTCATGCTCGGCCTGTCGCAGAACGTCAGCTACCAGATGGGCTTCCAGATCCTGCTGCTCGTCTTCGCGGGCGTCACCCTCGGCGGCCTCGGCACCGCGTTCGGCGCCCTGGTCGGCTCCATCGTCGTGGGCCTGTTCATCCAGCTGTCCACCGTCGTGGTGCCGACCGAGCTGAAGACGGTCGGCGCGCTGCTGGTGCTCATCCTCGTCATGCTCTTCCGGCCGCAGGGCATTCTCGGCCGGCGCGAGCGCATCGGCTGATCGGAGACCACACGTGGACTGGAACACCATTTTCGTGACCACGGTCAAGGCCTCGATCGGCCTGGAGACCGTCGTCTACGCGCTCGCCGCGATCGGCATCAACATCCAGTTCGGCTACGCCGGGCTGCTCAACTTCGGCCAGGCGGCCTTCCTCGGCGTCGCCGCGTACGGCATGGCCGTCACCGTGGCCACCTTCCACCTGCCGTTCTGGCTCGGCATCCTGATCGGCCTGGCGGCCACGATCGTGCTGGCCTTCCTGCTCGGCATCCCCACCCTGCGACTGCGCGCCGACTATCTCGCCATCGTCACCATCGCGGCGGCCGAGATCGTCCGGCTCGTCTTCAGATCGGTCAAGTTCAGCAGCGTCTTCGGCGGCTCGGACGGCCGGCAGAACTTCTCCGGCGACTTCTTCGCGATGAACCCCTACTCCCCCGGCACCTACGGCATCGGCCCGATCAGCTTCAACGAGCGGGTGACGTGGGTGCTGACCGTCGGCTGGGTGCTCATCGCGATCACCTGCGGACTGGTCTACCTGCTCATGAAGAGCCCGTGGGGCCGCGTGCTCAAGGCCATCCGCGAGGACGAGGACGCGGTGCGCAGCCTCGGCAAGAACGTCTTCTCCTACAAGATGCAGGCGCTCGTGCTCGGCGGCGTGGTCGGCTGCCTCGGCGGCTTCCTGTTCGCGCTCGGCCAGGCGTCGGTGCAGCCCGACCTGTTCAGCACGGAGTTCACCTTCTACGCGTACACGATCGTGATCCTCGGCGGCGCGGCCCGCGTCTTCAGCCCCGTCGTCGGCGCCGCGCTCTTCTGGGTGCTGCTGGTCTTCGTGGGGAACACGCTCAGCGAGGCCGTGAGCGCCGGACTGCTCCCCTCGTTGTTCACCGTGAACAACATCGGCGCGGTCCGCTTCATGCTGGTCGGCCTCGGCCTGATGCTCCTGCTCATCTTCCGGCCTCAGGGCATCTTCGGCGACAAGAGGGAGATCGCGCTCGATGCACGCTGACACCACCCCGGCCAGGAAGGCGGCGGCACTGGCCGCCTTCGCGGGCCTCGACCGCGAGCCCGGCGTGGCCAAGCCCGACCCCATCCTCGTCGTCGACAAGGTCGTACGCCGGTTCGGCGGCCTCACCGCCGTCGACGTCGATCACGTGGAGGTCCAGCGCGGGTCGATCACCGCGCTCATCGGCCCGAACGGCGCCGGCAAGACCACGTTCTTCAACCAGCTCACCGGCTTCGACAGCGCCGACGAGGGGTCCTGGGCCTTCAACGGCAAGCAGCTCAAGGGCGTGCCCGCCCACCGGGTGGCCCGCGCCGGCATGGTCCGCACGTTCCAGCTCACCAAGGCCCTGTCGAAGCTCACGGTGATGGAGAACATGCGGCTCGGCGCGCAGAACCAGCGCGGCGAGAACTTCTTCCGCGCGCTGATCCCCGGCAGCTGGCGCCGCCAGGAGGACGAGATCACCGAACGCGCCGAGGAGCTCCTCGAGCGCTTCAAGCTCGACGCCAAGCGCGACGACTTCGCCGGCTCGCTGTCCGGCGGCCAGCGCAAGCTGCTGGAGATGGCGCGGGCCCTGATGGTCGGTCCCGAGCTGGTCATGCTCGACGAGCCCATGGCGGGCGTGAACCCGGCCCTGACCCAGTCGCTCCTCGGTCATGTGAAGGACCTGCGCGAGGAGGGCATGACCGTGCTCTTCGTGGAGCACGACATGGACATGGTCCGCGACATCAGCGACTGGGTGATCGTGATGGCCCAGGGCAACGTGATCGCGGAGGGGCCGCCGGACACCATCATGTCGGACCCGCGCGTGATCGACGCCTACCTGGGCGCCCACCACGACGCGCCCATGTCCGCCGAGGAGTTCGAGGAGCAGCTGCAGGAGGCCGAGGCCGAGCTGGAGTCCGAGATCGAGGAGAAGGCATGACCGCCCCCACGCCGGAAGACCACGCAGAGCCGGACCGCGCCTCCACACCGGACGCGGCCGCCGAACCGGGCCGCACCGGCACGCCGGACGACGTCGCCGCGACGGGCGGCGCCGGCGTGGCCGAGCCGGACGCGGCGGCCGACGAGGACGACGCCACGGCCGGCTCGCGGGCGGCCGTCGTCGACCGCTCCGACCACCTCGCCGGAGCCGAGAACGCGCTGCTGCGGGCCGACGAGCTGTACGCCGGCTACATCCCCGGCGTCAACATCCTCAACGGCGCCGATCTGTACGTGAAGAAGGGCGAGCTGATCGGCATCATCGGCCCGAACGGCGCCGGCAAGTCGACCCTGCTGAAGACCCTGTTCGGGCTCGTGCCGGTGCGCACCGGCTCGGTCACCCTGAACGGCGAGGACATCACCAACCTCAAGGCCCACTCGCTGGTGGCCCGCGGGGTCGGCTACGTCCCGCAGACGAACAACGTCTTCCCCAGCCTCACCATCGAGGAGAACCTGGAGATGGGCGCCTTCCAGGTGCCCGGCAAGTTCAAGGAGCGGTTCGAGTTCGTCTGCGAGATCTTCCCCGCCCTCCGGGAGCGCCGCAAGCAGCGCGCCGGCTCGCTGTCGGGCGGTGAGCGGCAGATGGTCGCCATGGGCCGGGCGCTCATGACCGAGCCGTCGGTCCTGCTCCTTGACGAGCCGTCCGCGGGCCTATCGCCCAAACTGCAGGACCTGGTCTTCATCCAGGCCCAGCAGATCAACAAGGCCGGCGTGACCGTGATCATGGTGGAGCAGAACGCGCGCCGCTGTCTGCAGATCTGCCACCGGGGCTACGTGCTCGACCAGGGCCGCAACGCCTACATGGCCAGCGGCAGCGATCTGATCAACGACCCGAAGGTCATCCAGCTCTACCTGGGCACGCTCGCCCGGGCCTGAGCCGCTCTCGCGAGGGCCCCGGCGGAGGATCCGCCGGGGCCCTCGTCGTACGTCTGTGACCTGATTTCCATCTGATCGGCAACCGCCGGGCTGACAATGAGCCGTATGACCCGAACCCCCCTCCGCACGGCACTGGTCGTCTCGGCGCTCGCGGTGGGCCTGTCCGCCTGCCAGTCGCCGTCCCCGCGGCCCTCAGCCTCGCCGCCCGCCGTGTCGTCCGGAACCACCGCGTCCGGAACCACCGCGTCCGGAACCACCGCGTCCGGAACCACCAGCGGTGCGGTCTACGTCACCGGCGCGAAGGCCGGAGACGACCCCTGCGCCCGCGTGGTGTCCGCCATCGGCTACCTGGGGCTGTCACTGCTGCCCGCCGGGCAGGAGGAGGCCCAGCACTGGGACGGGGACGTACGCGGCCGTTTCGGCTATCTGCGCGGCGCGCTGGCGATGTACGGCCCCCACCTGCCGGCCTCGGCCCCCGTCGCGACCGTCGACGGCCTCGCCGAGACCCTGTCCCGGGCCGACACGGCCGGCTCCCGGCGCACGGACCTGCTGCGCCGGTATCGCAAGGCGTCCGCCGCCGTCCTCAGCGCCTGCGGCCGTTCCTGACCCGCCCGGGGGACGTACGCGGCCGTTCCCGGCCCGGCGCGGTGAGTACGCCCGGGACGTCCCTCCACGGCGGCGGAAGGTCCCGGGGACGCGGAAGGGCCCGCTCCATGGGAGCGGGCCCTTCGTGCTCGCGATCAGCCGGCGATCTTGCCGGTGTTGAAGGCGACGTTCTTGTTGGTGTTGTCGGCGCCGTACTCGTAGATGCCGATCGTCGCCTCGGCCGGGTCACCGGCCTCGTTGAACTCGATCGGGCCCGAGGCGCCGTCGAAGTCGATGTCCTTGCCCGCCGTCAGCAGGTCGTTGCAGGACTTGAAGTCCTTGCACTTCTCCCCGCCCGTGGAGACCTCCGACAGATGGGCCGCGATGTCCTTGGGCGCGTCGCTCTTGGCCGCGATCGCCGCGAGCGCGGTCAGGATGGTCGCGTCGTACGACTCGGGACCGTAGTTGTAGTCCTTCAGGTTCGGGTCGATCGTCCCCAGCTTGGCCTTGAAGTCGTCGGAGACCTGGGCGCCCGGCTGGGTGCCCTTGGCGCCGTCGAGCGTGCCCTTGGGGAAGCCGTCCTTGCCCGTGCCGTAGTTGGACAGGTTGCCGTCGACGAAGTAGTACTTCACCTTCTTGGCGGTCAGGCCCTGCTTGACGAGCTCAGGAATGATCTTCTTGGTCTCGTCGAAGCCGATCAGCGCGACGGCCTTCGGGTTGGCTTCCTTGATCTTGGCGACGTCCGCCGAGTAGTCGGCCGCCTTCGGGTCGTAGATGACCTTCTCCACGACCTGGCCGCCGCCGCCCTCGACCGCCTTCTGCACGTTGTCCGCGAGGCCGGTGCCGTACGCGTCCTGGAGGGCCAGGATGCCGACCGTGTCGTTGCCGTCGGCGAGGATGAGGTCGCCCAGGACACGGCCCTGCAGCACGTCCGGCGGAGCCGTACGGAAGTACAGGCCCTTGTCGTTGTAGGTGGTGAACTGGTCGGAGGTGTTCGCCGGCGAGATCTGGACAACACCGGCGCCCGTGATCTTGTCGATCACCGACAGCGACACCGAGGACGAGGCGGCACCGATGACCACGTCGGCCTTCTGCTGCAGCAACTTGTCGACAGACTGGGACGCAATGTTGGTCGACGTGTCACCCGAGTCGGTGTCGATCTGAACCACCGGCTTGCCGAGGACGCCGCCGGCGTCATTGATCTCCTTCACCGCCAGCCCGACACCCGCGAACTCCGGCGGACCGAGGAAGGCGAGCGAACCGGTCTGCGGCAGCAACGTGCCGACGGTGAGAACGCCATCGCCCTGGGCGGTGGCGGCAGCGGGAGCAGAGGACTCGGCCGCCGGCGCCGAGGAAGCCGGCGCGGCACTGTCCTCACCACCGCCACAGGCCGTCAGCGCGAGGCTGGCGGCCGCGGCGACGGCCAGCGCCCGTCCGAGGGGGGCAATGCGGATCATGAAGCATCTCCTTCATCCAGGCCCGGGAATCGTCAGCGCTGCCGACTGGTCCCGATCGAATGGCTGAAAGGTACATAGGCCGGGCATGGCCCGACCAGGGATGCATCAGAACTGTCCGCACTTGGATGCGGAGTCGTAATAACTCCTCAACTTAGCGGGACGGCCCCTGACCAGGAGTCTTCTCCCCCGCGATCAGCAGGGGGGCGGTCAGGCGGGCGGCTGGGCCTCGCCGCCGTTCTCGTTCACCACGATCTGGGCCACCTGGCGCATGCTCATGCGCCGGTCCATGGACGCCTTCTGAATCCACCGGAAGGCCTGCGGCTCCGTCCACCCGTGCTGGGCCATGAGCAGGCCTTTCGCGCGCTCCACGAGCTTCCTGGTCTCCAGCCGCTCCGACAGCGTGGAGACCTCCTTCTCCAGCGCGGCGATCTCCTCGTGCCGGCTGACCGCCATCTCGATGGCCGGAACCAGGTCGCCCTTGGTGAACGGCTTGACCAGGTAGGCCATCGCGCCCGCGTCCCTGGCCCGCTCGACCAGGTCGCGTTGCGAGAACGCGGTGAGGATGAGGCACGGCGCGATGCGTTCGGAGACGATCCGCTCGGCCGCGGAGATCCCGTCGAGCACCGGCATCTTGACATCCAGGATCACCAGGTCGGGCCGGAGCTCCATGGCGAGTTTGACCGCCGTCTCACCATCGCCGGCCTCGCCGACCACGGCGTAACCGTCCTCCTCGAGCATCTCCTTCAGGTCGAGGCGAATCAACGCCTCGTCTTCCGCGATCACCACTCGCCGCTGCGTACTCACGCACAAGAGGTTACCGACGTCCGCTACATTAGGACCACGGCAGGGGACGCCCTAAGCGATCTCGAAGCAAGATCGATTGCTGTATGGTATCCATTGCCGAAACCGGACAAATCCGGAAATAGCCCCGATAGACCAATCGGCAGAGTCGATGGCCTCAAAATCCATTCAGTGTGGGTTCGAATCCCACTCGGGGCACTTGCGCCAAAAGTGGCCCCCTGAGAAGCCGTCAGGACGACGAGGGGGCGTGGTTACACGCCAGCGGCATACGGTGACATGCGGTGACGTACTGTGACCGCCGGGCCCCGCTGGGGCCACGGAAGTGAGGCCAGAGCAGCGGCTCGTCCGTCGATCTCCTCCACCGCGCTCGCAGGCCTCGCTCGACTCGACCGGCCCCGAACGCCAAGAGAGCCACAGCGGGCCAGACGATACATGTAACCGACATATCACCCTGAGTGTGCGCGAGATCAGGTGTCGGGGAGGAGACGGACGGCGTCGAGGGCGAGGGAGAGCTCGACGACGTCCAGGGGACGGGCCGGCGACCGGCCGGTGAGCTGCTCGATGCGGCGCACCCGGTTGAAGACGGTGTTGCGGTGGCAGTAGAGCTCCGCCGCCGCCCGGGCCGCGGACCCCTCGCAGCGCAGCCACGCCTCCAGCGTCGCGAGCAGCACACCGCCGTCGGGTGAGGCGATGACCGGGCCGAGAACGCCGTCCGCGAGGCGCCCGGCCAGCTCCGGCTGGCAGACCACCAGGGCCGCGGGCAGCCGCCGGTCGAGCCGCGCGATCTCCGGCGCGGTCCCCGAACAGGTGCGCATGGCCACCTCCGCCAGGCGGCGGGCCGTGCCGAGGCCGGCGAGGCTGTCCACCACCGGGCTGACGCCGGCGCTCGCGCAGACGACCGGGGTGAGCGCGGCGACCAGGTCGTCCAGCTCCCGGTCGCCGAGGTGCACCACCGCCATCTCCAGGTCCGGGCGCATGCGCCACAGGAAGCGCAGCCCGCCGATCTCGTCGGGGCGGTGCACGCGGTCGGGCTGCGCGGGCAGCCGCGTTGTGACGACCGCATAGCGACCGTGCTCCGGCAGGCCGAGGGCGTCGGCGGCCACCCCGGCCACGGCGGAGTCGGCGCGCCCCTCCAGGAGGGCGTCGAGCATGGCGTTGACGCGCTGGTTGGTCCGGCCGAGCAGCTCGTTCTCCCGGCGGCGGTAGGCGTCGGCCGCCGCCACGGCCTGGCGGTCGATGGCGTGCCACACGTGGGTGGCGCTGCGCAGCAGGGCGGGCAGCCGCTCCTGACCCTGGTCGCCGATGATGTCGATGACGCCGTTCCAGGTGACCTGCGCGGCCAGGCGGTAGCTGCGCATGAGCGAGTCCAGCGGGAGCCCGAACTCGGCCCGCCTGCGCCCGACCGTCTGGGCGTACGCGACGTCGCGCCGCTCGTGCCGCGGCTGCAGGATCGCGGTGATGCCGATGCGCAGCCCCTCGTGCGTGCTCTTCCAGTGGTCCTCGAAGGGGACCGTCATGCGGTAGGCCTCGTCGCTTTCCCTGCCGCGCCTCACCAGCTCGTCGGCGAGCTCGGGGAGCCGTTCCAGCAGGCCTGCGGCGGAGGTCCGCAGCAGTTCCCGGACTTCGCATTCCGTCCTGGACCTCATGTCCCGAATGTGCCAGCCGGCGGCGTCCGGAACAAGGTTCGGTTTTCGTTTCGTGATGCGGGATTGTGCTGGAGCACAGGGCACCGCCGGCGGGCATGGGCTGGGGTCCCGACTTGACTCCCGGCGCTGGACGCCCCTCGACCACGGTGGGTTGGGTGTGCCTTCATCGAAGTCACAGGAGGCGCGGATGTCTGGTGAGGCGGGTCCGGGGATCGGCGGCCCGGAGACGGTGGGGCCGGGGACCGCGGCTCCGGGGACCGTCGACCCGGGGATCGCGGCTCCCGGGACTGTGGATCAGAGGAGTGAGGGCCTCGACATCAGGGGCCTGGAGGTGCGGTACGGACCCGTGCGCGCCCTGCGGGGCGTCCACCTGGCCGTGCCCCGGGGCGCGGTGGCGGCGGTGCTCGGCGCGAACGGCGCGGGCAAGACGACGCTGCTGCGCGCCGTGTCGGGGACACTGCGGTTCCACCGGGGCGCGATCACGTCGGGAACGGTCGCCTTCGGCGGATCCCGCCTCGACGGAGTGCCGGCCGCGGCCGTCGTACGACGCGGCGTGGTCCAGGTGCCGGAGGGACGGCGGGTGTTCGCCCGGATGACGGTGGCCGAGAACCTCCGCGCCGGAGCGCTGAGCGTGCCGGGCAGGCGCGCCGCGGCGGCCCGTGAGCGGGTGCTGGAGCTCTTCCCGATGCTGGCCGAGCGGGCCCACCAGCGGGCGGGACTGCTGTCCGGCGGCGAGCAGCAGATGCTGGCGATCGGCCGGGCGCTCATGGCCGGGCCCTCGCTGCTGCTGCTCGACGAGCCCACGCTCGGGCTCGCGCCGCTGATGGCGGCCCGGATCGCCGACACCGTGCGCCAGATCAACGCCCAGGGGACGTCGGTGCTGCTCGTGGAGCAGAACGCCGCGATGGCGCTCGCGCTGGCCGAGCGGGCGTACGTGCTTGAGGTGGGCGAGGTGACGCTGTCGGGACCGGCGGCGGACCTCGCGGCCAGCGACGAGGTGCGCCGCCGTTACCTCGGCGTCGGCATGCCCGAAACAGACCGACCGGTCGGTACCGACCCCGGCCCAGCTCACGAGAGGCCCGAGAGGACCAGGTTGGCGAAATGGACGGCATGACCCTCCGCCGCGGCGAACCGCACGCACACCCGTCGAGGCGTCCGCGCGCGCCCAGGAGAAACCAACCGGTCGGTTCGGCCGGCGGCGACGGCCCGCCGGAACTCGTGGTCAGCGAGGTGACGGTCCGCTTCGCCGGGCTCACCGCGCTCGACGCGGTGAGCTTCACCGTGGCCCCCGGCAGCGTGCACGCGCTGATCGGCCCGAACGGCGCGGGCAAGTCCACCTGCTTCAACGTGCTGTCGGGCGTCTACCGCGCCACCTCCGGCAGCGTCCGCTTCGGCGGCGCCGAGCTGACCTCGCTGCGCCCGCACCGGGTGGCGGCGCTGGGCGTGGCGCGGACGTTCCAGAACATCGCCCTGTCGCCGCACCTGACGGTCCGCGACAACCTCATGCTCGGCCGGCACCGCCTGACCCGTGCCGGCTTCGTCTCGGCCGGCCTGCGGCTGCCCTCGGCCAGGCGCGAGGCCGTACGGCACGGCGCGCGCGTGGCGGAGATCGCCGAGTTCGCCGGCGTCGGCGACGCGCTGACCATCGCGGTGGGGCTGCTGCCGTACGGCGTGCAGAAGCGGGTGGAGCTGGCCCGGGCGCTGTGCATGGAGCCGCGGCTGCTCCTGCTGGACGAGCCGGTGGCGGGGATGAACGGCGGCGAGCGGCGGGAGATGGCCGGCCTCATCGGGTCGGTGCGCGAGAGCCTCGGCATCTCGATCCTGCTGGTCGAGCACGACATGGGCGTGGTCATGCGGATCGCCGACGCGGTGACCGTGCTCGACTTCGGCAGGCGGATCGCGGACGGGCCGCCCGAGGTGGTCCAGCGCGACCCCGAGGTGATCCGCGCCTATCTGGGCGACTACGGAGAGGGCGACTCCGGTGGGCCCTCCGCCGGGCGGGGGCAGGCGTGATGGCGGTCTTCCTGGAGTTGCTCGTCAACGGGATCTCGGTCGGGGCCGTGTACGCGCTGATCGCGCTCGGCTTCGTGGTGATCTTCAAGGCGACCGAGGTGGTCAACTTCACCCACGCGTCGCTGCTGCTGGCCGGCGGCTACGCGATCGCCCGGCTGCACCCGCTGATCGGGTTCTGGGCGGCGGTGGCGGCCGGGATCGCGGCGGCGGCGCTGGTCGGCGCGCTGGTGGAGTTCCTGATCCTGCGCCGGGCGCACGTCGGCTCGCGCGGCGTGCTGGCCATCGTCACGATCGGCGTGGACATCCTGCTCACCACCGAGCTCACCCGCCGGATCGGCACCGAGGTGCTCGCCCTCGGCGACCCCTGGGGCGACCGGGTGCTGCGTATCGGCCCGGTCACGGTCGCCGAGACCCGCGTCGTGGCCCTCGCGGTCGCCGCCGCGCTGATCGTGGCGTTCCTGCTCGCGTTCAAGTTCACCGGCTGGGGTGTGGCGATGCGCGCCACGGCCGAGGACGCGGAGACCGCCGCGCTGATGGGCGTGCGGCTCGGCCGGGTCTCGCTCAGCGCGTGGGCCGTCGCCGGGGCGCTGGCCGCGGTCGCGGCGATGTTCCTGTGCGTCTTCCCGACGCCGGGCCTGGACAGGGGGACGGCGGCGGCGGCGATGAAGGCGTTCCCCGCCGCCATCCTCGGCGGGCTCGACTCGACCACGGGCGCGCTGGCCGGCGGGCTGATCGTGGGCGTCACCGAGACGCTGATGAGCGGCTACCAGAGCGAGCTCGCCTTCCTGGGCCGCGGCATCGGCGACGCGGCGCCGTTCCTCGTGATGATCGTGATCCTGCTGCTGCGGCCCTCCGGGCTGTTCGGCACGAAGGAGCCGGCCCGTGTCTGAGCCCACGCCCACAGCCGTAGCGCGGACCCTGCGGGCCGCGCTGTACGTCGCGGTGCTCGCGGCGGCCGTCGCCGTGCCCTTCTACCTGGAGGGGTTCTGGCTGCAAGCGGGGCTGTTCGCGATGTCGGCGGCGATCGGCGCGATCGGGATCAACCTGCTGACCGGGGCGACCGGGCAGCTGTCCCTCGGGCATGCCTTCTTCCTCGCGGTCGGGGCGTACTCCTACGTCTTCCTGTCGTCCGACCTGGGGCTGCCGACGCCGCTCGCGGCCGTGGCGGCGGTGATCGTCGCGGGGGTGTCCGGCGGTCTGTTCAGCCCGATCGCGGGCCGCCTCAAGGGCGCCTACCTGGGCATCGCCACGCTCGCCCTGATCTTCGTCGGCCAGCACATCCTGTTCAACGCCGAACCGGTGACCGGCGGCTTCAACGGACGGCCGGTGCCGCCGATGGAGCTGTTCGGTCTCGTCTTCGCCGACACCCCTGAGCTGGTGGTGCTGAACGTGCCGTTCGGCTCGCTCGAACGGCTGTGGTTCCTCGGGATCGCGCTGCTCGCGGGCGCGGCGGCGTTCGCCAGGGGCGTGCTGCGCGGCCGTCCCGGCCTGGCGATGAACACGATCAGGGACCACGAGATCGCCGCGGGGGTCATGGGCGTCCCGGTGGCCCGATACCGCGCGGGCGTGTTCGTCCTGTCGTCCATGTACGGCGGGCTCGCCGGGGTGCTGGTCGCCCTGGTCTTCCAGCAGGTCGTGCCGGACTACTTCGGCATGCTGCTGTCGCTCGACTACCTCGCGATGATCACGATCGGCGGCCTGGGATCGGTCGCAGGCGCGGTCGTCGGCGCCGCGTTCGTCTCCCTGCTCCCCCAGCTGCTCACGCGCTACAGCGACGCCCTGCCGCTGGTGGCCGAGCCGGGGTCCGGCGGGGTCTCCCCCGCCGAGGCCGCGCGGATTCTCTACGGCGCCGCCGTCGTCGCGGTGGTGCTGTTCCTGCCCGGCGGTCTGGCCGGGCTCGCCATGCGGCTCGGCCGCGTTCGATCCAAGGAGCTCAGATGGGCAAAATCGGCACCCGTACCGGCGTCGCGGCGTTAGCCCTGCTGTCCCTGGCCGTTGCCTCATGCGCGAGCGGCAAGGCCACGGGCGGTGACGCAGGCGCCGGCGCGGCGGCCGGCGGCGACGGGGTCACGACCGGCCCCGGTGTCACCGCCACCACGATCACCGTGAGCGCGCTCACCGACCTGACCGGCCCCTACGCGTCGTTCGGCAAGAGCCAGACGCAGGCGCAGCAGCTCTACTTCGACCAGGTCAACGCCGGCGGCGGGGTCTGCGGCCGCACCTACGAGCTGGTCGTGCGCGACCACGGCTACGACACGCAGAAGGCGGTGGCCGCCTACACCGAGGTCGCGTCCAAGTCCGCGGCGATCGTGCAGTTCATCGGTTCCCCGATGATCACCGCGCTGAAGCAGCGCATCGACGGCGACAAGCTGCTCACGATCCCGATGGCGTGGGCGACCACGCTGCTCGGCAGCCGGGCCATCCAGGTGACCGGCACGACGTACGACGTGGACATGATCAACGCCGTTGAGTTCCTCACCAAGGAGAAGGGGATCAGGTCCGGCGACAAGATCGGGCACCTGTACTTCGAGGGCGACTACGGCGAGAGCTCGCTCGACGGCTCGAAGTACGCCGCGGGCAAGCTCGGCCTGCGGATCGTCGAGCAGAAGATCAAGGCGACCGACCAGGACATGAGCGCCCAGGTGGCGGCGTTCAAGGCGGCCGGGGTGAAGGCCGTGCTCGTCTCGGTGGGGCCGCGGCAGACGGCCTCGCTGGTCGGCGTGTCCCTGGCCAAGGGCATGGACGTGCCGTTCGTCGGCAGCAACTCGGCCTACGCTCCGCAGCTCCTCGCGACCCCGGCCGGGCCGGCGCTGCTGAAGGACTTCTACTACGTGTCCGCGGGGACGCCGGTCAGCGCGCGGAACCCGGGGATGCAGCGGCTGGTGGCCGACTACCAGGCGAAGTATCCCGGCGAGACGCTCGACAGCGGCATCCCGACCGGCTGGAGCGCGGCGATGATCGTGGACGAGGCGATGAAGAAGGCGTGCGCGGCCAAGGACCTCACCCGGGAGGGCGTCCTGAACGCGCACCGCTCGCAGTCGAGCTTCGGCGGCGACCTCGGCACTCCGATGGACTTCACGTTCTTCGACAAGCCCGCCTCCCGGTCGTCGTACGTGCTCAAGCCCGACAAGGCGGCGCTCGGCGGCGCTGTGGTCTTCAGGGAGGCGGCGGTCTCCGAGCTGGCGAAGGACTACCCGGTGCCGGTGGGCTGAGCGCGACGGCCGCCGTGTCCGCGCCGTGATCACTCGCTAGTATCCCCATGCCGAACAATCGTCTGGAGAATCGATGCGACGCACCATCTACGGCGAGGACCACGGGGCCTTCCGCGACCGCGCCCGGCGGTTCGTGACGCCGTTCGCGGTCGAGGAGGGCGTGCCCGGCTTCCACCGGGGGCGCGAGATGCGCGAGACCGCCGGCCGGGACCTCGGACGGTGAGCGGTCCCGCCAACGACCGGGCGGCGTATCCCCACTGGCGGGACGTGCCCACCCGGTGGAAGGACAACGACGTCTACGGGCACGTCAACAACGTCGTGCACTACTCGCTGATGGACACCGTGATCAACACCTGGCTGATCGAGGAGGCCGGGCTGGACGTCCACGAGGGCCGGGTGATCGGGCTGTGCGTGGAGTCGCGCTGCTCCTACCGGGCCTCGGTGTCCTTCCCGCAGGTGATCAGCGTGGGCCTGCGGATCGGACACCTCGGCCGCTCCAGCGTCCGCTACGAGCTCGCGCTGTTCGCCGGCGACACGCTGGTCGCCGAGGGCGACTTCACGCACGTCTTCGTGGACCGGCACACCCGCCGCCCCGTGGAGATCGGCCCGCCCCTGCGTCCCGCGATGGAACGCCTCCTCTCCCCACCCCCCGTGTAGCGGTTTCAGCGACCGTGGACGTTGACGGCCACGCCGCTCAGATGGCCCCCCTCGGCGATGTCCAGAAGCGCGGTCGCCACGTCCGCCCGGGTCAGGCCGCGCGGCTTGGCCAGCAGCTCGCGACGGATCACGACCGCCCCTACGGCGGGCCGGTCGGTGAGCCGGGTCAGCCGGACGATGGTCCAGTCCAGGTCGCTGGCGTTCACGGCCTGCTCCAGGTCGCGAGCGTCGGCGTAGGGGGTGGCCAGCAGGCGGCGCAGCAGCCAGATGAGCAGGAACGGCTTGCGGGCGACGATCGGATAGGGGGTGGTGACGATCAGCCGCTCGACCCCGGAATCGGTCATGGCCTGGATGATGGTGCGGGTGGCCTCGGCCGCGCGGTGCGGGTCGTCGCGGTCGCCGCCGTTGATGATGGAGATCACCGCGTCCGCGCCTTCCACGGCCGTGCGCATCTTGTCCAGGTCGCGGCCGTCGCCTTCGACGACGGCATGCGGCCGCGCCTCCAGGGCGGCGGCGTTGCGGGTGAAGGCGGTGACCCGGTGGTCGCGGCGCAGCGCCTCGGCCAGGACGTAGCGTCCGGTGCGGCCGGTGGAGCCGACGAGAGTGAGGTTCACGGCGTCACCGTCCGGGTGACCGACTCGACGCGCCGCGCCGGTCCGCCGGGCGCGGACCGCGCCACCCCGCACACGACGCTCATCGTGAGCATGCCCTCGGGTTCTGGGGTGTCCACCCCGCCGGGCTCCGGAGGTCCGGCGGCACGGTGACCAGGACGGCGACGGAACATGAGTGTTCTCCTTAGCGGCTGGAAGGCCGGTTGACGACGGCGATGGTGATGATCAGGATGAAAGCGGCCAGCGCGGTCAGGGTGCGCAGGTCGTGGAACAGCTCCCACCGCCGGAAGACCTCGGCGTAGCCGTCCGGGACCGGACCGGCGGCCCACTCGCGGAAACGCGCATGCAGCGGGACGTTGCCGAACACGGTGACGAGCAGCGAGGTCAGCGCCAGCGCACCGGCGCCGAGCGCCAGCCCGCGCGCCCGGCCGCGGCCGGCGATCGCCAGACCGAAGGTCGTGAGGATGGCCAGCGCCATCGCGCTCTGCATGACCGGCTCGTTGACCTTCATCATCGTGGTGTGGAAGGTCAGCCGCACATCCAGCGGAACGGCCCCGAACGTGGGGATCACGTTGGCCGCGCCGTACGCGAACGCGCCCGCGAGCAGGCCGGTGGCCAGCAACGCCGCCCCGTGGATATACCTGAATGGGGTTCCCATGAACGGCTATCGTCGTCCAGCCGGAGTTCGGCGGCGTCCCACCCACGGAGTCATCTGCCGCTACCCCACCGGGATCACCCCGCCCGCCCGGGGCTAGGACGCCGGGAGTAGTCCGCGACGGCGGGCGTCAGGCGAGGCTGTCGAGCCAGGCGCGGTGGAGGCGGGCGAACCGGCCGGCGCCGGCGACCAAGCGCTCCGGCGGGCCGTCCTCCACGATCCGGCCGTGCTCCATGACGAGCACCCGGTCGGCGATCTCCACGGTGGACAGGCGGTGAGCGATGATCAGTGCGGTCCGGTCGGCGAGGATCGTCCGCAGCGCCCGCTGCACGAGACGCTCGCTGGGCACGTCGAGGCTGGAGGTGGCCTCGTCCAGGATCAGCACGGCGGGGTCGGCGAGGAACGCCCGGGCGAACGCGACGAGCTGCCGCTGCCCCGCCGACATGCGGCCGCCGCGCTTGCCGACCTGGGTGTCGTACCCGTCGGGGAGCGCGGAGACGAACGTGTGGGCGCCGATGGCCTCGGCGGCCCGCTCGATCTCCGAATCCGGCGCGCCGGGCCGCCCGAACCGCACGTTGTCCGCGACCGTCCCGCTGAAAAGGTAGTTCTCCTGGGTGACCATCACCACGTGGCGGCGCAGGGTGTCCTCGTCCAGGTCGCGCAGGTCCACGCCGTCGAGGAGCACCCGCCCGGCGACCGGGTCGTGGAACCGGGCGATGAGCTTGGCCAGCGTCGTCTTGCCCGCGCCCGTGGTGCCGACGACGGCCACGGTCTGCCCGGCGGGGATCACCAGATCGAGCAGCGGCAGCACCGGCGGGCCGTCGGAATAGGCGAACCGGACGGCCTCGAAGCGCAGCGCCCCGGCGGCGCGCGGCAGCGGCGCCGGGCTGCGGGGCTCGGCCACCGAGGGCCGCTCCTCCAGCACGCCCGACAGCTTCTCCAGCGCCGCCCCCGCCGACTGCAGGGCGTTGTAGAACTGGCTGATCTCCTGCATCGGCTCGTAGAACTGGCGCAGGTAGAGCAGGAAGGCGGCGAGCACGCCGACCGTGACGGTGCCGCGCAGCGCGAGCAGGCCGCCGTACAGCAGGACGGCGGCGACGGTGACGTTGCCGATCAGCTTGATCCCGGGCATGAACACGGCGACCAGGCGCATGCCCCGCGTGTTGGCGGCGCGGTAGTCCGCGTTCAGCCGCTCGAAGATCTCCTGGTTGCGCGGCTCCCGCCGGAACGCCTGCACCGCGCGGACCCCGGTCATCGACTCCACGAAGTGGACGATGACCAGCGCGACCGCCTCCCGCGTACGGCGGTAGGTGACGCTCGACTGACGGCGGAACCACCGGGTGAACAGCAGCAGGACCGGCAGCGGCAGCAGCGCCACCAGGCCGAGGCGCACGTCGAGCACGAGCAGCATGACCGCGGTGCCGCAGAGCGTGAGCACGGCCGTGACCAGGCCGTCGAAACCGGAGTCGAGCAGCTCCGCGATGGCGTCCACGTCGGAGGTGAGCCGGGAGATGACCCGCCCGGAGGTGTACTTCTCGTGGAACGACAGCGACAGGCGCTGGAAGTGGCCGAAGACCCGGCGGCGCAGCTCCAGCAGGATGTCCTGGCCGATCCGGCCCGACATCTGCAGGAACGCCTGCCGGGTGAGCGCCTGGGTGAGCGTGGCGGCCACGACCGCGCCCACGATCGCGAGCAGCGTGCCCGCGCCCTGCCCGCGCAGCATGGGCGGAATGCCGTCGTCGATGCCCGTCTTCACCAGGTACGGCAGGGCCAGCCCGGCGGCGTTGGACACCACGATGACCGCCGTGAGCACACCGATCGCCCGGCGGTGCGGGCGCAGCAGGTCGCCGAGCAGGCGACGCGACCGGGTGCGCAGCAGCAGGGAGACGCGCTCGGAGATCTCGTCGCGGTTCTCGGCGCCGACGCCGCGCCACACTTCCGTGTTCCCCGCGTCGCCTCCCGCGTCGCCTCCCGCGTCGCTGCCGGTCCCTTGAGTCATCGCATCGAGCCTTCGGGGTCGAGGTCGGCGTCCTGGGCGAGCAGTTCGCGATACTCCGGCACGGCCGACAGCAGGTCGCCGTGGCGGCCCACGTGGGTGACGGTGCCGTCGCGCAGCAGCGCCACCCGGTCGGCGAGCAGCACGGTCGAGGCGCGGTGCGCCACGACGATGCCGGTCGCCTCGGCGAGCACCCGCCGCAGCGCCTCCTCGACCAGCGCCTCGGTCTCCACGTCGAGCGCCGACAGGGTGTCGTCGAGGACGAGCACCCGCGGCCTGCCGATGACCGCCCTGGCCAGCGCGAGCCGCTGCCGCTGACCGCCCGACAGCGACATCCCCTGCTCTCCGATGCGGGTGTCGAGCCCCCACGGCAGGTCGTAGGCGAAGGTCGCCTGCGCGATCTCCAGGGCCTGCCTGATCTCCCCCTCGGTGGCGTGTCCGTGGCCGAGCGTCACGTTCTCGCGGACGCTCATCGAAAACAGCGTCGGCTCCTCGAACGCCGTGGCGACCACCGAGCGCAGCGAGGTCAGCGACAGGTCCCGCACGTCGTGCCCGTCCACGGTGACGCGGCCCGAGGTGACGTCGAGCAGGCGGGGCACGAGCGCGGTGAGCGTCGTCTTGCCCGACCCCGTGGCCCCCACGAGGGCGAGGGTCTCCCCCGGCCGCACCTCCAGCCACACGTCGCGCAGCACCGGCCGGTCGGCGCCGGGGAAGCGGAACCCGACGCCTTCGAAGCGTACGTGGCCGCGCGGGCGCTCGATGGCGGCCGGGCCGCCGCTGATCGCGGGCACCGTGTCGAGCACCTCGACGACCCGGTCGGCCGAGGTCATGGCCTCCTGGCCCATGGCGAGGATGTAGCCGAGCGAGGCGACCGGCCAGACGAGCTGGAGGACCAGCGTGGTGAAGGCGACCAGGGTGCCGAGCGTCAGCGCGCCGGCGCCGACCGCGATCGCGCCGAGCAGCAGGACCAGGGCGAGGGTGACGTTCGGCACGACTTCGAGGAAGGTGAAGAACCGGGAGGACAGCCGCACCTTGGCCAGCGAGGTGCGGCGGATCTCGCGGGCGGCGGCGGCGAAGTTCGCGAAGACGTGCTCGCGCCGCCCGAACGCCTTGACCGTGCGGATTCCCACGGCCGACTCCTCGACCAGTGTGGCGAGGTCGCCCTGCTGGTCCTGCACCTGCCGGGAGATGACGATGTAGCGCCGTTCGAAGCGCAGCGCCAGCACCACGACCGGGACGGCGGAGACGGCGACGAGCAGGCCGAGCGGCCAGTACATCCGCAGGAGCACCACGGTGACCGCGGTGAGCTGCAGGATGTTCATGATCAGGAACAGGACGCCGAAGCCGAGGAACCGGCGGATCGACGACAGGTCGGTCGTCGCCCTGGACAGCAGCTGGCCGGACTGCCATCCGTCGTGGAAGCTCATCGGCAGCCGCTGGAGATGCCGGTAGAGGTCGTCGCGGATCGCGGTCTCGAGGCCGAGGACCGGCCCCGCCTGGGACCAGCGGCGGACGAACGTGAGGACCGCCTCGGCGACGCCGAGGCCGAGGGCCAGCAGCCCGAGGGGAACCAGCCCGCCGAGGTCACCGTGGGCCACCGGGCCGTCGATGATCTCCTTGCTCACCAGCGGGATCACCGTGGCCGCGGCGATCCCGAACAGCGCGGCGAGCCAGGACACCACCAGGCTGGACACGTACGGGCGCAGGTAGGACCGCAACCGCCACAGCGAGCGCCACGACGACCGGCGGACAGCGTCGTCACCCGCGTCGGGCCCGGGTGCCTGAGGGGAGTCCAGTGCCTGAGGGGAGTCCATCAATGGGCGCAGCGCTCCTCCGGCATCTGACAGGAAAGGTCGACTCGCTCCTGCCATGCTCCGTCGAAGGGCGCCGCGCCTTCAAGGGGTTTTCTCCCGCCGCCGGGTGCCCCAGGCCGTGTGGCCCGGGGGGAACCGGCCGCCGGGATCAGGTCGACGGGTGGGCGACCGCCGAGCCGATCGTGTGGACGCGCAGGGCGTTGGTGGAGCCGTGGTTGCCGGGCGGCGAGCCGGCGACGACGACGACCTTGTCACCCTTCTCGCAGATGCCGAGCGACAGCAGCGAGGCCTCCACCTGGCGCACCATGTCGTCGGTGTGATGCACGAACGGCACCTCGAACGTCTCCACGCCCCAGGTCAGCGCGAGCTGGCCGCGCACCTGCGGGTTGGAGGTGAACGCCAGCAGCGGGATCGACGAGCGGTAGCGGGCCAGGCGCCGGGCGGTCTCGCCGGACATCGTGAACGCCACCAGGGCCTTGGCCCCGACGATCGCGCCGACCTCGGCCGCGGCGCGGGCGATGGCGCCGCCGGTCGTCTCGGGCAGGCGATCCAGCGTGTGGGTGGCCTGCAGCGTGGTGCCCTCGGCGGCGACCGCGATGCGGGCCATCGTGGAGACCGACTCGATCGGGTAGGTGCCGACCGAGGTCTCGCCGGACAGCATCACCGCGTCCGCGCCGTCCATCACCGCGTAGGCGACGTCGGACGCCTCGGCGCGGGTGGGCCGGGGGGCGCTCATCATCGAGTCGAGCATCTGGGTGGCCACGATGACCGGGTGGGCCTTCTCCCGGCACAGCTCGATGATGCGGCGCTGGACGATCGGCACCTGCTCCAGCGGAAGCTCGACGCCGAGGTCGCCGCGGGCGACCATGACGCCGTCGAAGGCGTCCACGATCTCCTCGAGGCAGTCGACGGCCTGCGGCTTCTCGATCTTGGCGAGGATCGGGAGCCGGACGCCCTCCTCCTCCATGATCGTGTGGATGAGCGCGGCGTCGTCCGGCGACCGGACGAACGACAGGGCGATCATGTCGAAGCCGGTGCGCAGCGCCCAGCGCAGGTCCTCCTCGTCCTTGTCCGTGAGCGCCGGAGCGCTGACGGCGACGCCGGGGAGGTTGAGGCCCTTGTTGTCGGAGATCATGCCGCCGACGACGACACGGGTGACGACGCGCGGCCCCTCGACCGCGGTCACCTCGAGGTTCAGCCGGCCGTCGTCCACGAGGATCGTGTCGCCGGGCTTCACGTCGCCCGGCAGGCCCGGGTACGTCGTGGACACGAGGTCGCGGTCGCCGGGGACGTCCTCAGTCGTGATCGTGAAGACGTCGCCGAAGCCGAGCCGTACGGGGCCGGAGGCGAAACGCCCGACGCGGATCTTGGGGCCCTGGAGGTCGGCGAGGACGCCGACGGCGCAGCCCAGCTCGTCGGCAGCGGCTCTGACCCGGTCGAACACCTCCTTGTGCAACTCGTGGCTGCCATGCGAGAGGTTGAAGCGGGCGACATTCATGCCCGCCTGGATGAGCTCGCGTAGGCGCTCCGGTGAGGAGGTGGCGGGCCCGAGGGTACAGACGATCTTTGCTCGACGACTCACAGCACTACCCTAATTGGTACAGACCACTTGCAATGACGGCGCACACAGCTGTCGACAAATGTTCAGACACTTCACGCGATCACCCGCGTGCCCTAGCCTAGGCAGCCATGGGACGTACCCGGACCTGGGGGGTAATAACGGCGCTGTTCACCCTGGCCGCGTGCGGAGGCCAGGGTACCGAATCGGGCGCACCCCCTGCGGGCGTTTCGGTGTCGCTGAACCAGTGGCGCAGCGACGAGACGGCCCATGAGCTGGAGGTGTCCGTGCGCAACGACACCGGCACGCAGGTTCGTTTCCTGGACGTCCAGCTCGTGACCGGCTCGTTCGCGACGCTCCCGCCGACCCGCATGAACACCACCCTCGGCCGGACGCCGCGCACGGACCTGCGGATCCCGTACGGCGAGGCGCGCTGCGACCCGGCGACGATCCCGCCGGTCAAACCGGCCACGGTGGTGGCGCACATCCAGGTCGGCGACGGGACGCCGCGCAAGGTGGTGTTCCCGGTCCACCACCCCGATCCCACGCTGGACGGGCTGGTGAAGGCCGAGTGCGGGGCCTACATCCTGCGCCGGTCGGTGGACGTGACGTTCGGCGGCACCTGGACCCGCGTGGGCCGGACCCTCCAGGGGAACCTCGTCGTCACCAGGAAGGGCGGAGCGGAGCCGATCACCATCGACGACCTCGGCGCCACCACGCACTACACGATGCTCCCCCGCTCCCGGCACCCGCGCGGCGGCGAGCGCGGGCCGGTGGCCGTGCTCGCGGCGGACGCCACGCGGCTGGAGATCCCGGTGGAGGTCACCCCCATGCGCTGCGACTGGCACGCCTTCGCGGAGGCCAAGAAGGCCTACCTGTTCCCGATCTACGGCACCGTGGGCGGCGGCGAGAAGCGTTACCTCATCGCAACGCCCCCGGCTCCGGTGCAGCAGGCGTTCCTGTCGTACGCGCAGGACGTGTGCGGCGTCGGCGGATCCTGATCGCGAGACCGGCCCAGGAGACGAGCACGACGGCGATCACCGCACACCGCACGTGCCAGACGTACGCCTCCGGATAGACGACGCCCTCGATGTAGGTGTCGATGAAGCCGCCGGGCAGCAGGCCGCGCTCCCCCGCCCCGGCCCGCCCCCAGTTCTCCAGCGCGGTCAGCGGGCACTCCACGAGCCCGGCGAGCTGCACCAGCCCCCAGGCGCACAGCGCGAGGTGCGGCCAGATCAGCCGGGGCCGCCGCCAGGCGAGGAAGCCGCCCAGGGCGATGTAGGCGATGACGAGGAAATGCGCCGCCATGGTGGCCTGCCAGACGAGTCGGTAGATCATCGTTCTGCCCTCCTCCGCGAAGGAGGGTAGGCCGCCGCGGCCCGCCGGGCATCCGGCGGACTACTCAGGCGCGTACTCAGGTAGGGACGAGCCCCAAGGCCGCCCGGGCAGGCCCAGGGCAGCCCCAGGAAGCGGCCCAGGAGAGAAGCACAGGGCAAGGCCCGGGCGGACCCGGGAAGAGCGCCCCGGAAGGCTCAGGGCGCGGCGGTGGCGGCCCGGGCGGCGTCGACCAGGCCGTGGCCGAAGAAGCCGTTCTTGGCCGTGGGCCCCTCGCAGACCTGGCTCTCGCCCGTGCCGTACCGGTAGGTGCGGGGCGCCGGGCAGCCCTTCGGCGTCGCCGTCGCGTACAGCAGGCGCTCCACCTGCGCGGGGTCCATCTGGAGCCCGCCCTTGCCCGGCTTGCCGAACCGGCCGATGATCAGCGCCGCCACCCCGGTGACGTGCGGCGCGGCCATTGAGGTGCCCTCCATGTACTGGTAGTAGGCGCACGTGCCGTGGTGACAGTCGCGGATCACCGAGGACGTCTTCGGCTTGCCCGCGGCGTCGATGAGGCCCTTGGCGCGCATGACGTTCTCGGGAGCGGCGGCCAGGATCTCCCGGCTCGTGCCCTTGAGGTCGGTGCCCCCGTCGAACATGTCGCCACCCGGCGCGGCGATGTCGGTCTGCTCGACGCCGTAGTCGGAGTACGACGCCTTGCGCCCGCCGGGGCCGACGGAGGACACCGAGATGACGCCGTCCAGCTCGGCCGGGACGTTGAGGCAGGTGTTGTCGACGGACCGCTTCTTCTCCACGCCCTTCGGGAAGTCGGGGCTGGAGGAGTCGGTCTTCACCTTGCCGAGGTCGAGGCCCTCGTTCCCGATCGCGCTGACGAGCGTGACGCCGTGCGCGCGGGCGTACTTGACCGCGCGGCGCATGCCCTCCAGGATCGCCCGCTGCTCCAGCTGCTCCCTGTTCGTGTCGCTCGGGTTGCTCGCGCAGTTGAACGTCCAGGGGTCCACGTAGAAGCTCATGTTGACCACGACGACGCCGACGTCGGCGGCGTATTCCAGGGCGTCCATGGTGGGCTTGAGGAAGAAGAAGCCCGAGTCGGTGCCGGCGCGGAGGTTGACCAGCGACACGTCGGGGGCCACCCCGCTGACGCCGATGCCGTTGATCGGCGAGCCGATGGTGCTCGCGACGTGGGTGCCGTGGCCGTCGTCGTCCACGTCGGCCGGGTCCTTGCAGCCCTTGTGCTCGCAGGGCCCGTCGAGCGCCTTACCGTTGTCGTCGGTCGGCTGGTCCACGACGAAGTTGCGGCTGAGCGCCCGGTTGAAGTTGGGCGCGATGTCGGGATGCCTGCCGTCGACGCCCGTGTCGATGACGCCCACCAGCACCTTGTGGCTGCCCCGGGCCTTGGCGTACGACCCGGCCGGGGTGGCGCCGATCATCTTCATGTCCCACTGGCGGCCGGAGAGCGGGTCGCCGCCCTGTGCTGACCTGACATGCGTCGCGGCCGACCGGGCGTGCTCGGCGGCCCCGACGTGCTCGGCCGACCGGACGCCGGAGGGCGCGGGCACGTCGGCGATCTTGCCGATGGGACGGTCGAGTGTCACGCCGATCACGGAGGGGTCGGCGCCGATCCTCTCGGGGTCGGACGCCCGCACGATGAGGTAGCCGAGCTTGTCGTCCCGCCCTTGGACCGTTCCTCCGGCCGCCTCGGCCGCCCGCTGCGCGGCGGCCGAGCCGCCGTCCTTGTAGAAGACCAGGTAGTTCTGCGCGGGCTCGGGCGCGGCCGCCGCCCCCGGCGGTGCCGCGGCCCCCAGCCCGCCGAGCAGCGTGATGGACATGATGGCCCCGGCGAGCCGCCCCCGTGCGTACAACGATCCTCCTCGATGGCGGGCCCCTGGTGCCGGGGCCCTCGTCCGGGCTCAGCATCCTCCCGGCAGCCGTATGCGCTCGCAACCCGGCCACCGAAATGGCATATGCCCGCTTTATCCCCTTGAGAGTGCCTGGCACGACCCAATCCCGGCGGCCGTGGTCCGGTCCCCTGGGACCACGGCCGCCGACATCCCTCAGACGAGAGGCCGCGCCGTCGGCGGAATGGGAACGGGCAGGACGGTCCGCCCGCTCAGGTGGCGGTCCACGGCCGCCGCCGCCGACCGGCCCTCGGCGATCGCCCACACGATCAGCGACTGGCCGCGGCCCATGTCACCGGCCGCGAACACGCCCTCGACCGACGTCTCGTACGACGCGTTCCTGGCCACGTTGCCCCGGGCGTCGAAGAACGACTCCGGGTCGCCGGACAGCGCCGCGAGGTCGTTCAGCAGCGGGCCCTTCTCCGGGCCGAGGAAGCCCATGGCGAGCGTCACCAGCTCGGCCGGGATCTCCCGCTCGGTGCCGGGGATCGGCGCGAACCCCGCCGCCGGGCCCTGGACCTCGACCAGGCGAAGCGCCCGCACGTTGCCCTCGTCGTCGCCGGCGAACCCGGTGGTGGACACCGCGTACACCCGGTCGCCCGCCCCGGCCTCCAGCTCCTCGTGCGCGCTCTCCATCTTGAACAGCATCGGGTAGGTCGGCCACGGCTGGCTGCCCGGACGGTCCACCGGCGGCCTTGGCATGATCTCCAGCTGGGTGACCGACAGGGCGCCCTGGCGGATCGCCGTGCCGATGCAGTCGGCGCCGGTGTCGCCGCCGCCGATCACGACGACGTGCTTGCCCTCGGCCGAGATCGGCGACTCGGCGTAGTCACCCTCCTGGGCCTTGTTCGAGGGCGGGAGATACTCCATCGCCTGGTAGACGCCCTTGAGCTCGCGGCCGGGCACCGGCAGGTCACGCCAGGCCGTGGCGCCGCCCGCCAGCACGACGGCGTCGAACTCCTCGCGGAGCCGGTCCACGGTGACGTCGACGCCGACGTCGACGCCGGTGCGGAACTCGGTGCCCTCGGCCTCCATCTGGGCGAGGCGGCGGTCGACGTGCCGCTTCTCCATCTTGAACTCGGGAATGCCGTAGCGGAGCAGCCCGCCGATCCGGTCGGCCCGCTCGAACACGACGACGTCGTGCCCGGCGCGGGTGAGCTGCTGCGCGGCGGCGAGGCCGGCCGGGCCCGAGCCGACGACCGCGACCTTCCTGCCCGTCTTGGCGGCGGGCGGCTGCGGCGTGACCCAGCCCTCGGCGAAGGCGCGGTCCACGATCTCGACCTCGACCCGCTTGATCGCGACCGGGTCGGAGTTGATGCCGAGGACGCACGCCGACTCGCACGGCGCGGGGCACAGGCGGCCGGTGAACTCGGGGAAGTTGTTGGTCGCGTGCAGCCGCTCGATCGCCTCACGCCAGTCGTCGCGGTAGACGAGGTCGTTCCACTCGGGGATGAGGTTCCCGAGCGGGCAGCCGTTGTGGCAGAACGGGATGCCGCAGTCCATGCAGCGGGCCGCCTGCTTGGCGAGCGCGGGCCGGGGGAAGTCCTCGTAGACCTCGCGCCAGTCGCGGATGCGGACGTCGACCGGGCGGCGCGCCGGCAGCTCGCGCCCGTGTGTCAGGAACCCCTTCGGGTCAGCCAACGGTGTTACCCCCCTCTATCCCTGCAGGGAAACGGTCACGGAAACGGTCGCGGTGATTCGCATCGGCGTCACCCGTGGGCGGCGGACATGACCGCCTCGTCGATGTCGCGGCCTTCGGCCTCGGCGGCGGCCCGCGCCCGCAGGACCCGCTTGTAGTCGGACGGCATGACCTTCCCGAACCGGCCGAGCGCGGCGTCCCAGTCGGCGAGCAGCGCCTTGGCCACCGTGGATCCGGTCTCCGCGAAGTGCTTGTCGACGATCTCCCGCAGGAACTCGGCGTCGTCGTCGTCCAGCGCCTCCAGCTCGACCATCTCGCGGTTGACCCGCTCGGGCCGCAGGTCGAGCACGTACGCGACGCCGCCCGACATACCGGCCGCGAAGTTGCGGCCGGTCGGCCCAAGGACGACGACCCGGCCGCCGGTCATGTACTCGCAGCCGTGGTCGCCGACGCCTTCCACGACGGCGGTCGCGCCGGAGTTGCGCACGCAGAACCGCTCGCCCACGACACCGCGGACGAAGACCTCGCCGGACGTCGCGCCGTACAGGCCGACGTTGCCGGAGATGACCTGCGTCTCGGCCTCGAACGGCGCATCGGGGTGCGGGCGGACGATGACGCGGCCCCCCGACAGGCCCTTGCCGAGGTAGTCGTTGGCGTCGCCGGTCAGCCGCAGCGTGATGCCGCGCGGCACGAACGCGCCGAACGAGTTGCCCGCCGAGCCGGTGAACGACACGTCGATCGTGTTGTCCGGCAGGCCGGCCCCGCCGTACCGCTTGGTCACCTCGTGGCCGAGCATCGTGCCGACCGTGCGGTTGACGTTGCGGATGGGCAGCTCCAGCGTGACCGGGTCGCCGAAGTTCAGCGCGCCCTCGGCGAGCTGGATCAGCGTGTTGTCCAGCGCCTTGTCGAGCCCGTGGTCCTGGTCGACGACCTTGCGCCGCGGGGTGCCCTCGGGCAGCTCGGGCTGGTGCAGGATCGGCGACAGGTCGAGGCCGGAGGCCTTCCAGTGGTCGACCGCCCGGGTGGTGTCGAGCAGGTCGGCCCGCCCGATGACCTCGTCGAGCGAGCGGTAGCCGAGCTCGGCGAGGTACTCCCGCACCTCCTGGGCGATGAACTCGAAGAAGTTCACCACGAACTCGGGCTTGCCGCTGAACCGCTTGCGCAGCTCGGGGTTCTGGGTGGCCACGCCCACCGGGCAGGTGTCGAGGTGGCAGACCCGCATCATGACGCAGCCGGAGACGACCAGCGGAGCGGTGGCGAAGCCGTACTCCTCGGCGCCGAGCAGCGCCGCGATGACCACGTCGCGACCGGTCTTGAGCTGGCCGTCGGCCTGGACGACGATGCGGTCGCGCAGTCCGTTGAGCAGCAGCGTCTGCTGGGTCTCGGCCAGACCGAGCTCCCAGGGCGCGCCCGCGTGCTTGACCGAGGTCAGCGGGGAGGCGCCGGTGCCGCCGTCGTGGCCGGAGATCAGCACGACGTCGGCGTGGGCCTTGCTGACGCCCGCCGCCACGGTCCCGACCCCGACCTCGGCCACCAGCTTCACGTGGACGCGGGCGCGCGGGTTGGAGTTCTTCAGGTCGTGGATGAGCTGAGCCAGGTCCTCGATCGAGTAGATGTCGTGGTGCGGCGGCGGGGAGATGAGGCCGACGCCGGGCGTGGAGTGCCGGGTCCTGGCGATCCACGGGTACACCTTGTGGCCGGGAAGCTGGCCGCCCTCGCCGGGCTTGGCGCCCTGCGCCATCTTGATCTGCAGGTCGTCGGCGTTGACGAGGTATTCGCTGGTCACGCCGAAGCGGCCGGAGGCCACCTGCTTGATCGCGCTGCGCCGCTCGGGGTCGTACAGCCGCTCGGGGTCCTCGCCGCCCTCACCGGTGTTCGACTTGGCGCCGAGCCGGTTCATCGCGATGGCCAGCGTCTCGTGCGCCTCCATGGAGATGGAGCCGTACGACATGGCGCCGGTGGAGAACCGCTTGACGATCGACTCGACCGGCTCGACCTCGTCGATCGGCACGGGCGCGCCGGCGGGACGCAGCCGGAACAGGCCGCGCAGCGTCATGAGCTTCTCGGACTGCCCGTCCACCAGGGACGTGTACTCCTTGAAGATCTCGTAGCGCCGGGTGCGGGTGGAGTGCTGCAGCTTGAAGACGGTGGTCGGGTTGAACAGGTGCGGCTCGCCCTCGCGGCGCCACTGGTACTCGCCGCCGACCTCCAGCCGCCGGTGCGGGTTCTCCGCACGGGGGTAGGCCCGCGCGTGCCGCTCCAGCGCCTCCTCGGCCAGCACGTCGAAGCCGACGCCGCCGAGCCGGGAGGTGGTGCCGGCGAAGCACTGCTCGATGACCTCGGCGCCGAGGCCGAGGGCCTCGAAGATCTGCGCGCCGGTGTAGGAGGCGACCGTGGACACGCCCATCTTGGACATGACCTTCACCACGCCCTTGCCGTACGCCTTGATCAGGTTGCGCACGGCCTTGCGCGGGTCCAGTTCGAGGATGCCGAGTTCCCCGCACATGTCCTCGACCGTCTCCAGCGCGAGGTACGGGTTGATCGCGCTGGCGCCGTAGCCGATGAGCAGGGCCATGTGGTGGCACTCGCGGGCCTCGCCGGTCTCGATCACGAGGCCGACCCGGGTGCGGGACTTCTCCCGGATGAGGTGGTGGTGCACGGCGCCGGTGAGCAGCAGCGACGGGATCGGCGCCTTCTCGCGGGAGGACCCGCGGTCGGACAGCACGATGATCCGCGCGCCGTCCTCGATGGCCCGGGAGACCTCCAGGCGGATCTCCTCCAGCCGCCGCACCAGCGCCTCGCCGCCGCCGGCCGCGTCGAACAGGCCGGACACGACGTGCGGCTGGAAGCCGGGCAGCGCGCCCTCGTCGTTGATGTGGACGATCTTGGCGAGCTCGTCGTTGTCGATCACCGGGTAGGGCAGCACGAGCCGGCGGCACGAGGCCGGGCCGGGGTCGAGCAGGTTGCCCTCCGGGCCGATCGTCGACTGCAGCGAGGTGACGAGCTCCTCGCGGATGGCGTCCAGCGGCGGGTTGGTGACCTGCGCGAACAGCTGGCTGAAGTAGTCGAACAGCAGCCTCGGCTTCTCGCTCAGCACGGCCACCGGGGTGTCGGTGCCCATCGAGCCGATCGGCTCGGCGCCGTTCTTGGCCATCGGCGTGAGGATGACCCGCAGCTCCTCCTCGGTGTAGCCGAAGGTCTGCTGCCGCTTGACCAGCGCCTCGTGGGTGGGGTGCTCGTGCTCGCGCTCGGGCAGCTCCTCGAAGCGGACCAGGCCCGCGTGCAGCCACTCGCCGTACGGCTGGGAGGCGGCGAGCTCGGCCTTGATCTCGTCGTCCTCGATGATCCGGCCGCGCGCGGTGTCCACCAGGAACATGCGGCCCGGCTGCAGGCGGCCCTTGCGGACGATCTTCTCCTGCGGGATGTCGCACAGCACGCCCGCCTCGGAGGCGAGCACGACCAGGCCGTCGTCGGTGACCCAGAACCGGCCCGGGCGCAGGCCGTTGCGGTCGAGGACCGCGCCGACCAGCGTGCCGTCGGAGAAGGTGATGGACGCGGGGCCGTCCCACGCCTCCATGAGGGTGGAGTGGAACTCGTAGAAGGCCCGGCGGGCCGGGTCCATCTCGGTGTGGTTCTCCCACGCCTCCGGGATCATCATCAGCACGGCGTGCGGCAGCGACCGGCCGCCGAGGTGCAGCAGCTCCAGCGTCTCGTCGAACGAGGCGGTGTCGGAGCCGTCGGGGTCGCAGATCGGGAACAGTCGCCGCAGGTCGCCCGGGATCAGGCCGGTGGCGAGCATGGCCTCGCGGGCGCGCATCCAGTTGCGGTTGCCGCGCACGGTGTTGATCTCACCGTTGTGGGCGATGTACCGGTACGGGTGGGCCAGCGGCCAGGAGGGGAAGGTGTTGGTCGAGAAGCGCGAGTGGACCAGCGCGATGGCACTGACGTAGCGCTCGTCGGACAGGTCGGCGAAGAACGGCTCGACCTGCAGCGAGGTGAGCATGCCCTTGTAGACGATGGTCCGCGAGGACAGCGAGGAGAAGTAGACGTCCGCCTCGTGCTCGGCCCGCTTGCGGAAGGCGAACACGATGCGGTCGAGGTCGACGCCGCTCTCGCCGCCGGGCGAGGTCACGAACAGCTGCGCGAAGTGCGGCATGACCGCGCGCGCGGTGGCGCCGGGCAGTTCGCGGTCCACCGGCAGGCCGCGCCAGCCGAGGATGGTCACGCCCTCCTCGGCGGCGATCTGCTCGATGAGGCCGATCGTGGTCTGCCTGGCCTGCTCGTCCAGCGGCAGGAACGCGGTGCCCGCGGCGTACGCGCCCTCGGGCGGCAGCGGGCTGTGCCATCCCAAATCGGCCACGACCTCGCGGAAGAACGCGTCGGGGATCTGGGTGAGGATGCCCGCTCCGTCGCCGGTGTCCGGCTCGCTGCCGCTCGCACCCCGGTGATCGAGGTTGCGGAGCGCGGTCAGTGCCTTGGCGACGATGTCGTAGCTGCGGCGACCGGCGACATCGGCCACCATGGCTACGCCACAGGCGTCGTGCTCGAATCCGGGGTCGTAGAGTCCCTGGGGCTCGGGGAGACCTCCGGGAAGGCCAAGGCGGGCAGCAGGCATGTAGTCACTCCCGTCGTCAACGTCTGCGTGGAACAGAGGGACGACGCTGGCCCTGCTGCGGTTGTAGTGCTTAGAGATTACAACACGCTGCCGGAATAGTGCCCCCCAGGTCCGCTTCGCGAACCTTCACAGGTCAGCGCCGTGGATATGGTTTGCGCATGAGTGGTCATGAGGCGATCGACGAACTGCTGGCGGAGGCCGGCGTGGACGGCCTGCGCCTGCGCGGAGCGCTGGCGCTCCTGTCCGGCGGCCGCTGGTGGACCCTGGGCGACCTGGTCAGGGAGACCGCGACGTCGCGGCGGACGATCGAGTCGCTGCTGCGTGTGCTCCCCCTTGAGCACAGCGGCGACCGTGTCCGTATTCCCAGTGATCAGGTCAACCGCTACAACGTCAGTATTGTTACGGATATTTCCGGTCTTGGGAATCCGGTCGCCGGAATGGTCGCGGAGCACTCCGCGACGCTCGAACGCCTGGAGACGCTGATCGCCGGGGCCCCCCGGGGACGGCACGCGCTCGACCACGTCTCCGCGACCGCCGAGACCGTGCTGCGCCGCGCCCTCCTGCTGGGGCGGCGGTTCTGGCTGCCCGGCGCCCGCCTGCTGTGCGTCGGCGACCACGACCTGACCTCGCTCGCCGTGCGGATGATCCATCCCGAGGCCGAGGTCGCCGTGGCCGACGTCGACGACCGCATCCTCGAGTACATCGACGCCCAGGACCTGGGGGTGCGCACCCGCTGGACCGACCTGCGCCTCGGCCTGCCCCCGTCGCTGCGCGGCTGGGCCGACCTCGCGATCACCGACCCGCCGTACACGCCCGAGGGGATCGGGCTGTTCGCCGCCCGCGCCGCCGAGGGCCTGCGCGACCGCGACCGGGGACGGATCCTCGTGGCGTACGGCGCCTCGGAGCGCACCCCGATGCTCGCGCTGAAGGTACAAAAAGCCCTCTTCGACCTCAACTTGCTAAACGAGGCGATATTTCCGCACTTCAACCGGTATCACGGGGCGGAGGCGATCGGCAGCGCGGCGGACCTGTACGTCCTGCGGCCCACCACGAAGACGTGGCCGGCGATCGCCGCCCGGCTCGACCGCCTCGCCACGGCCATATACACCCAGGGCCCCCAGGCGGTCGAGTCAGCCCCGGCGGCGCCGCCGGACGAGGCGGCCGTGACCGCGTTCGGACCGGACCTGCTCGCCGGAGACTGGCCGCGCGGCCTGCTGCCGCAGGTGCCGCGCACCCGGCTCGCCACCCTGCTGGCCAAGCCGTACGCCGCCGACCCCGAAAGGGTGGCGATCGCCCTGCCGGCGGGGCTGGAGGCCGCGCTGCCCCGCCTGCTGCTCGCGACGCGCGCCCGGCATGTACGCGTGCTCACCGCGGGCCCGGTGGCGGACACGGTCGCCGACCTGCCCGAGCTCGCCGACCTGCTCGCCCCCGTCTATCGCCTGACCGCCGCGCCTCCGGAAGCGGGCCACGCCCTCGACGCCGTACGGCTCTCGCCCCCGGACGGCGGACCGGACCGGGTGGTGCGCAGGATCATGGACAGCGCCCACGGCAAGGTCGCCAACACCTGGCGCGAGGCGCTCACCGAGCCCGGGGCGACAGGATCGGCAGGGGCGGCAGGGCTCACCAAGCGGCAGGCCAGGGCCGCCGTCGAGGAGGCCGCGCCCTGGGCCCTCGACGCCACCCTGCTGGAGCTCCCCCTCCACCGCCTCGCCTGGATGAGGGCGCGAATCGACGCTCCCAGCCCGGCCTGACGACACCGGGCCGGGCGGATCGCGCCGAATGCGTCGCGCTGGTCCCACAGTGCCGACCTACCCGCGCCGGTCCTACCGCGCCAATCTGCCGCACCGCCCCCACAGCGCCCACCTGCCGCGCTGGTCCTACCGCGCGGGGCTGCCGTGTGGGGCTGCCGCGCCGGGCTATCGCGCGGCGGGGACGGACGGCTCCACGGACGTGCTCGCGCCGGGCGCGGACACGGCAGGAGAGGCGCCCGGCTCGGAGGGGGGCTCCTCGGTGGGCTGGGCGGTGTCGGCGGGGCCCGGCGGCTGCGCGGGGTCCGACGGCACCCCGGTCACCTTGACCACGCGGCGGAACAATGCCTTCTCGGCCTCCCGCGCGGCCAGGCCGAGCATGATGAAGTCGTCCTTCTCCCCCGGCTCCGCCCCGTCGGCACGGCCGATCCAGGTCACCCCGAGGTAGTGCCCCAGGACGTAGGCGTTCGCCTCGCTGTAGGCGCCGAACTTCGCCCGCGACGACTCCAGCGGCTGCACCCAGGCGCCCCGGTAGAGCGACTCCATCGACTTCGCCAGCGACTGGGCCGCCGTGGCGTCCGTGAGGTTGAACAGGGTGTACTGCGTGACGTACATCCCGTCGGCGGTGGCGTACAGGCCGCGGACGGCCTGACCGCATCCGGCCTCGGCCAGGGCCTCGCTGAGGTCGGCGCCCCACACGGCGCCCGCGCAGGCCTGGTCCAGACGGCTGGCCAGTCTGCGCAGCGTGACCTTCCCGGCCGTGAACGTCCGCGCGCCGAACACCTCCTGGACGGTCAGCGGCGCGGTGTCGGCCTTCCTGTCGGCGATCGGGGCCAGTTCCTTGAGGGACGGCCAGGACTGGAAGGACGCGGGCAGGCCCTCCCCCGGCACCTCGCCCGACCCCTGCGCCGACTGCGACTGCCCGCCCCCGATCGCGTTGACCACCAGCGTCAGCACCAGGGCGATCGCCAGCACTCCCCCAGCGGTGACCGACCACACGACCACACGCTGCTGCCGGTCGTCCAGCCCCAGATCGGCGAGGGCGGCCCCGGTCCGCCCCTCGGCCTGCGCGGACGAGCGGCGCTTACGCTTGGTCATAGACCGCCGGTTCCAATCAGCGAGCCCAGGCCCCAGGTCAGCGCCGCCGCCACGGCCCCCACCAGGAGCTGGCGCAGGCCGCTGAACCACCAACTGCGGGCCGTCACCCGGGAGACCACGGCGCCCGCGGCGAACAACGCCACCATCGACACCGCGGCGGAGATCCACAGCCCCCGCACGCCCAGCAGGTAGGGCAGGAGCGGGACCAGCGCGCCGAGGCTGAACGACAGAAACGACGACACGGCGGCCAGCACGGGCGAGGGCAGGTCGTCGGGGTCCACGCCCAGCTCGGCCCGCGTGTGGACCGCCAGGGCCTCATCCGGGTTCCGGGAGATCTGCCGGGCGACCTCTCTGGCGGTCTCCGGGTCCACACCCCGTTGCTCGTACATCCGGGCGAGCTCGGCCTCCTCGGCCTCGGGGTGCCGCTCCAGCTCCCGGCGCTCGACGGCGATCTCCGCCTGGGCGAGCTCGCGCTGGCTGGCGACCGACACGTACTCGCCGCCCGCCATGGAGAACGCTCCGGCGGCCAGGCCGGCGATGCCGGCGAGGGCGACGATCCTGGTCTCCGCGGTGCCGCCGGCGACACCCGCGATCAGCGCGAAGTTGGAGACCAGCCCGTCCATCGCGCCGAAGACCGCGGGGCGTAACCAGCCGCCGGTGACGTCCCGGTGCTCGTGGTGAATCTCGGCCCGCGCCCCCGTCGTGGCCCCCGTCATCGCTGGCCGGCCTCTGGTTCCACCGCCGCGCCGTCGCTCGCCGCGCCCGCTCTCGCGGTCGCCGCCGGTGTGCCGGAACCCGGCTCGCCGTCCGGTGGGGGCGGATCGCCGGCGCCGCCTGGCGTCTCCCGGTCCTCCCGCTCGTCGTCGCGCAGGAGTTCCGGCTCGTCGGCCTGGTCCCGCCCGTGGCCGGGGTCGGCCTGGTCCCCCCCATGGGCGAGGTCGCCGTTGTCCGCGCCGGTGTCGCCGGCCTGCACGCCCAGCGGCTCCTCGCCCTTGCGGTTGCGGGCCAGCCACAGGTACGCCAGGGCGCACAGGAAGATGACGACCGAGGTCCACTGGTTCAGCCGCAGGCCGAGAATGTGGTGGGCGGGGTCCACCCGCAGCCCCTCGATCCAGAACCGGCCGAGCGTGTAGCCCGCGACGTACAGCGCGAACACCCGGCCGTGCCGCAGGCTGAACCGGCGGGCGGCCAGGATCAGCACACCGGCGAGCGCGAGGTCCCACAGCGACTCGTACAGGAACGCCGGGTGGTAGGTGGTCGCGCCGGGGATGGTTCCCGGGCGGCCCGGCTCGATCTCCAGGCCCCACGGGAGGCTCGTGGGGCCGCCGAACAGCTCCTGGTTGAAGTAGTTCCCCCACCGGCCGATGGCCTGGGCCACGGCGACGCCGGGGGCGAGGGTGTCGGCGATGGCGGTGAAGGAGATGCCGCGCCGGCGGCAGGCGATCCAGACGCCGAGCGCGCCGAGGGCGATCGCGCCCCAGATGCCGAGGCCGCCCTCCCAGATGAACAACGCGTCGATCGGCCGCTTGGGCGCATCCGAGCCGAAGTAGATCTGCCAGTCGGTGATGACGTGATAAAGGCGTCCGCCGACAAGGCCGAACGGCACGGCCCAGACCGCGAGGTCGGTGATCGTCCCGGGGGCGCCGCCACGGGCGCGCCAGCGGCGTTCGCCGATCCAGACGGCGACGATGACGCCGAGCACGATGCACAACGCATACGCGCGGATCGGGATCGGTCCGAGATTCCAGACCCCCTGTGACGGGCTGGGAATCGAGGCGAGGAGGGGCATGTAACGTGACGTTACCGCAAGAGAGGGCGGGCCCGGAGCGAGGTGCGGGCAACCGTCCCGCGACCTGCGCCGACCACTCGCCGCACCGCGCTCAGGGCCCGGCGGCGGGTGCCCCGCGGAGGGCGGCCAGGCGCGCGGCGAGGTCCCCCAGGCCCGGATGTTCGCAGCGTCAGAGCTGCTCGCGCACGCCCGCCTCGCGCGCCGGCCCCTTCGTCCGGTCGCGCAGGTCGCCCCGGCCCGCCGTACGGGCCCGGCCGAGGCGGGCCACGGGGAGGAGCGCGCGCCCGTGCGCGTCCTCCAGCTCGAACGCCAGGGCGGCGTAGTAGGCGACGACCGCGAGCACCAGACCGGCGACGCCCGCCGTGGTCCTCCATTCCGCGGACGCGGTGAGCTCGTAGACGCCGGTGATCGCGAACCTGGCGGCGGACATCCCCATCACGGCGGCGGCCACCAGCTTGGGCAGGCCCGCGAGGGCCGGGACGAGCATCGCCTTGGGCAGGCCCGCGAGGGCCGGGACGAGCATCGCCGCGGCGGCCGTGAGCAGGACGACGCCCAGCGCCGCGCTGGTGGTTCCGGGAGCGGAGATGAGCGTGACGCCGCCGATCACCGCCCACGTGCCGGAAAGGACGCCCATCGCGGCCCCGGCCACCGAATCGCGGGGGCTCATCGCCCCGGCGGCACCGGCATCGGCCGCCGCCCGGTTACGAGCGGTTGTCCGGCTCTTGGGTGCGGCTGTCGAACTCGGTGTGGCCGTTCGGGCACTTAGGGATCGTGTCGCCCTCGCGGACGGGCACCTTCTCCCCGCAGACGGCGCAGTGGAAGACGCCGGTCTTGCGGGCCTTCTCACCGGTGTGGGCGGGCACGGCGCCTCCTCGCTCAGCTCATCGCGGCGGAACCGCTCGTGGCGGGCGCGGGCGGGACGCTGGTCGGACCGGCCCCTCCTTCACCCTGTGCGGAGCTCGTGACATCGCGCTCGATACCCCCGTCACAGGAGAACCACGCGGCCCTTGCCCGATTCTTGGCCGGCGCGGGACGGGCGCAGGCCGGGCGCGGGACGGCCCACCGGGGGGCCGTCCCGCGGGAGGTCACTTGCCGGCCTTCTCCACCGCGTCGCGCAGCGAGCTCGGCGCGAAGGCGACATTGGTGTCGAGTTCCTTGCCGTCGAGCTTGACGGTCGGCGTGCCGCTCAGCTTCTGCGCGCTCATGGTCTGCGCGGAGAACTGCTGGTGCGCGGCGACGTTGCGCTGCTGCCGTACGCAGTTGTCGAAGTCCTCGGCGGTGACGCCGGCCTGCTTGCCCCACTTGATCAGCTCGTCGGCGCTGAACCCGGACACGGTCTCGCTCGGCTGGTTCTTGTAGAGCGCGTCATGGAACGCCAGCCACTGCCGGCCGTCGGTGATGCAGCGGGCGGCGGAGGCCGCGCGCAGGGAGTTGCCCTTGGTCGGCTCCTCCGTGAAGATCGTGATCGGGTGATACACGACCTTGGCCTTGCCCTCGGCGGCCAGGTTCTTCAGCGTCGAGCCGCTGGTCTCCTCGAACTGCTTGCACGCGGGGCACTGGAAGTCCTCGAACACGTCGACCACGGGCTTGGTCACGCCGGAATTGGCCATCACGACCGTTCCGTCCTTCTCCACGGTGACGGGAGCGGCGTTCCCCGAGGCCTCCTCCGCGCTTCCCTGCCGCACCGACCACACCGTGAAGGCGACGGCGATCACAGCGATCACAGCGATGGTGACGATCATCGTGATGCGCTTGCGCTGCTCCTGCTTGCGCAAGGTCTCCCGCTGGGCCGCGATCCGGGCCCTGGCCGCCTCACTCGTCCGCTTGCTCACGAAGCTTCCCCCCTGGCTGTCTTCTCGGCGACGTTCCGCGGTCGTCCGCGGTCACGCACCGTCGTCCTCCCCGCCGTCCGAGTCGTCCTCGTCCGCCGTTTCCCGCTCCCCCGTGAAGCCCAGCGCGGAGTCCAGCGACAGGCGGCCCGCCGGTCTGACCGCTATCCACGCCGCGCAGACCAGCAGCCCGAGGTCGCGCATCAGCTCCCAGAAGTAATTGGGGTCCTGTCCCGCGGCGAGGGTGCCGTCACCGCCGAAGCAGCCGCAGTCGATGCGCAGTCCCCTGGCCCAGGCGGACGCGATGCCGATGACGAACGCCACCATCAGCACCCCGCCGACGATCGCCACCGCCCGCGTGAACAGGCCGACGAGCAGCAACAGGCCCGTGATGATCTCCAGGACGGGCAGGCCGTACCCCACCACCTGCGCGACGGAGTCCGGCAGGAGCTGGTAGGCCCGCACCGCCTGCACCGACAACGCGGGCGCTCCGATCTTGAGCGCCCCAGCGACGATCAGTACAGCGGCGAGCACGACCCGTGCGGCGGTCGTGACCCAGGAGAGCACGGGTTTCGCGGGCTGTAACCGTTCGGACACCGAGGCGCCGGATGCCAACTGAACCATGAGTCTCCTCGCCCGGTAGGCAACACCGACTGAACAGTACCGGGACTCAACCTCACCATGTGCTGGATAAGAGCATGGTAAGCCGCCTCATCTCGCCTGCTCACGGCGCATGTACGGGAAGGAAACCCCAGGGCGCCTCAGCGTCGGACACCCCGGGCTAGTTCGGACGCGAGCTCACGTACCGCCGCGAGACCGGACTTCTCGTCGGGAGCGTCGAGCAGGCGCCGGATGAAGGCGGACCCGACGATGACGCCGTCGGCGTACGCCGCGACCTCGGCGGCCTGAGCGCCGTTCCCGACGCCGAGCCCGACGCAGACGGGCAGCGACGTGTTCGCCTTGGTCCGCTTGACCAGACCCTCCGCCGCCGCGCCGACGGTCTCCCTGGCGCCGGTCACGCCCATCAGCGAGGCCGCGTAGACGAAGCCCGTGCAGCAGGCGGCGACCCGGGCGATCCGCTCGTCCGGCGAGCTGGGCGCGACGAGGAAGACCGTGTCGATGCCGGCCTCCTTGCTCGCGGCGAGCCAGGGCTCGGACTCCTCGGGCGTCAGGTCCGGCGTGATGGTCCCGACGCCGCCCGCCGAGGCGAGGTCGCGGGCGAATCGCTCGGCGCCGTAGCGGTCGATCGGGTTCCAGTACGTCATGACCAGCGTCGCGGCCCCCGACTTCGCCACGCCCTCGACGGTGCGCAGCACGTCGGCGATGCGGGTGCCGTTGATCAGCGACCGGTGCACGGCGTCCTGGATGGTCGGGCCGTCCATGAGCGGATCGGAGTACGGCAGGCCGATCTCGATCACGTCGCAGCCGGCCTCGACCATCGCGGTCGCCGCGGCGACCGCGCCGTCCTTGGTCGGGAACCCGGCCGGGAGGTAGCCGACCAGCGCGGCCCTGTCCTCGGCGCGGGCCTTGTCGAACACCGCGTGGAGTGTCGTCATCGGGATGCCCTATCGATGCTGATCAGAGGTTGAAGTACTTCATGGCGGTGCCCATGTCCTTGTCACCGCGGCCCGACAGATTCACCAGGATGACGGCGTCCGGGCCGAGCTCGCGGCCCAGCCGCAGCGCGCCCGCGAGCGCGTGCGAGGACTCGATGGCCGGGATGATGCCCTCGGTGCGGGCGAGCAGGGCGAAGGCCTGCATGGCCTCCTCGTCGGTCACGCCCTCGTAGGTGGCCCGGCCGGTGTCCTTCAGCCACGCGTGCTCCGGGCCCACGCCGGGGTAGTCGAGGCCGGCCGAGATCGAGTGCGACTCGATCGTCTGGCCCTCCTCGTCCTGCAGGACGTAGGTGCGCGAGCCGTGCAGCACGCCGACGCTGCCCTCGGTCAGGGTCAGCGCGTGCTCGCCGGATTCCAAGCCCCGGCCGCCGGCCTCGTAGCCGTACAGCCGGACGCCCTCGTCCTCGATGAAGGCGTGGAAGACGCCGATGGCGTTCGAGCCGCCGCCGACGGCGGCGCAGACCGCGTCCGGCAGCTTGCCGGTGAGCTCCAGCATCTGACGGCGGGCCTCGACGCCGATGATCCGGGCGAAGTCCCGCACGATCTCCGGGAACGGGTGCGGACCGGCGACGGTGCCGAACAGGTAGTGGGTGTGGTCGACGTTGGTGACCCAGTCGCGGAACGCCTCGTTGATGGCGTCCTTGAGGGTCTGGCTGCCGTTGGTGACCGGCACGACCGTCGCGCCGAGGAGCTTCATCCTGGCGACGTTGAGCGCCTGGCGCTCACAGTCGACCGCGCCCATGTAGATGACGCACTCCAGGCCCATGAGCGCCGCGGCGGTGGCGGTGGCGACGCCGTGCTGGCCCGCGCCGGTCTCCGCGATGACGCGCCGCTTGCCCAGCCGCTTGGTCAGCAGCGCCTGGCCGAGCACGTTGTTGATCTTGTGCGCGCCCGTGTGGGTCAGGTCCTCGCGCTTGAGCACGATCCGCGCGCCGCCCGCGTGCTCGGCGAAGCGCGGCACCTCGGTCAGCGTCGTGGGACGGCCTGCGTAGGTGCGCAACAGATGGTCGAACTCGCGCAGGAAGTCCAGGTCGGTCTTGGCCTTCTCGTACTCCGCGGCGACCTCGTCGAGGGCCGGGATGAGCGCCTCCGGCACGTATCTGCCGCCGAACCTGCCGAACTTGCCGTGGACGTCCGGGTCGTTTCCGTGGACCCCGTTGCCGGCCAGGTCGGCGGAGGTGAGGATGGTCCCCTCCGTCGCGGTCACGCGGCCTCCTTCCGCTGCGCTGTCGTTCACGAGTGCCTCTCGGAGCCGGTGTCCTGCCGGGAGGCCGGGTGGGCGCCCGCGGTCACGAGATCGTTGACCGCCGCCTTGGGGTCCCTGCCGGTGACCAGGCTCTCGCCCACCAGCACGGCGTCCGCCCCCGCCCGCGCGTACGCGAGCAGGTCGTGGGGGCCGCGCACTCCGGACTCGGCCACCTTGATGACGCCGTCCGGCACCTTGGGCGCGAGCGTGGCGAACACCTCGCGGTCCACCTCAAGCGTCTTGAGGTCGCGGGCGTTCACCCCGATGATCTTCGCTCCGGCGTCGACCGCGCGGACCAGTTCCTCCTCGGTGTGCACCTCGACGAGCGGGGCGAGCCCGATCGACTCGGCCCGCTCGATCAGCGAGACGAGCGCCTCCTGGTCGAGGGCGGCCACGATGAGCAGGGCGAGGTCCGCACCGTGCGCCCTGGCCTCCCACAGCTGGTAGGAGGTGACGATGAAATCCTTGCGCAGGACGGGGATGTCCACGACCGCGCGCACGGCCGCGAGGTCGGCGAGCGTCCCGCCGAACCTGCGCTGCTCCGTCAGCACGCTGATGACGTGGGCGCCGCCCTCCTCGTAGTCCGCCGCGAGGGCGGCGGGGTCGGCGATGGCGGCGAGCGCGCCCTTGGAGGGGCTCGACCGCTTCACCTCCGCGATGACCGACACCCGGTCGCCGCCGAGCGCGGCGTAGGCGTCCCGGGGCTCGGGTGCACGGGCGGCGAGCCGCTTGAGCTCCTCGATCGGCACGTTGCGCTGCCGCTCCTCGAGGTCCTCCCGCACGCCCAGGATGATGTCCTCAAGAACACTCACGCGTCCTCCTCGCCTTCGGCTCGGAGCTCGCGCGATTTACCTGTCCGCTCGCTCACGCGTAAGGGTCCCTCCGGTCGGCTGCTCTGCGTGTCCTGCCCTGCGATGGTATCGGCCCGTCTCGCGTCGATCCGCCACCGGGTCGATTCACGGTGCGAGGAATTGCCCGAGAGGCGTATTACGCACCACCGTGAAGACGGCCGCGACGACGAGGAGTCCCCACAGGTATGCGGGGCGCGCGATGTCCGGGCGCGTGGGCCGTCCCTGCCATGATCGTAACGCCCAGCGCGCCCACAACGTGATAACGACAGGAACGCAGAAGACAAAGAGCAGGTTCATCCGCGCCGCCCCGGCGAGGTCGGCGTGGGCGAGGTCGTGCACGGCGCGCAGCGCCCCGCACCCGGGGCAGTACAGGCCGCTCAGGTAATAGAGGGGGCAGACGGGGTAGTGACCCGGCTCGTGCGGGTCGACCACCGCCAGGAAGGTCACCGCCGCGGTCAGAGCGGCCGCGGCGCCGAACGGCGCGCGCAGCGACCACACCCGGTCCCACCCGCGCCGTCCGGTCACTTCCATGGAGGTCAGCCTAACGCGGGGCGCGCACGACCACCGTGCCGACGATCTTGTCGGCGAAGGTCTGCCGCTTGGCGTCCCAGAGCGGCCACAGGTAGCCGACGTAGCAGGGCAGGCCGTCCACGATGTGGCAGATGCCCCGGACGACGGCCATGCCGAAGCCGATGTACTCGCCGGTCTGCTCCTTGACCGTCTGGATGCCGACGACCTTCTTGCCCACCGTCTGGCCGGTCGTGCCCTCCTTGTGCTTCAGCCACAGGGCGAGGCCGATGCACACGACGAGCGCCACGAGGGAGAGCAACAGGCCGATGCCGAAGCCGGAGCCGACCTGGCCGGTCTCCTCGTCCACCGAGCTCGCGCTCAGGGCGCTGCCGATGATGCTCAGAATCCAGGTGGGGACGCCGACGATGAGGCCGTCGATCAGCGTGGCGCCGACGCGCAGGCCCCAGTGCGCGAACTCGGGAGCCGGGTATCCGCCGTACTGATTGCCGTACTGGCCGCCGTACTGATTGCCGTACTGGCCGCCGTACTGGTCACCGGCGTGCGGGGCCGGGTAGGAGCCCTGCGGCGGCGGATAACCGCCGCCCTGCGGGTAGCCCCCCTGGGGAGGCGGCGGGTAGCCGCCCTGAGGCGGGGGATATCCGCCCTGAGGTGGGGGGTAGCCACCCTGAGGCGGGGGGTAGCCGCCCTGAGGGCCGGGCTGGTTCTGGGGGTTACCACCCGGGTTGTAGCCCGGATCGTTGCCGTACGTCATGTGGTGCTCCTGCGTGAGTGGGGAAAAGGAGTCTCAGATCTTCTTCAGCGCGATGAGACCGGAGACGACCCCGAGGATCCGCGGAGCACCGTATGGGGACGGGCCGGGGACGCCGGGGAGGAGCGACGCGACGACCATGCCGTTTCCGCCGGCGCCGGTGGGTGACCGGTGCCGGTGCGGACCGGCCGGAGCGGGTGGCGATGGCCGCCGGAGGCCGGAGGCCGGTCACTCCGGCCGGACGGGTGGCCGTGGCCGCCCGTGCCGCCCGGCCGACTCCCGTGGCTCATTCGGTCTCCTGCGCGGTGATCAGATGTCGGCGCGAAGCCTATCGGCAGCAGGGCGGCCAGTCCGGGCCATAATCCGCTTTGTGGATGATTTGTAATCTGAGCCGGGAACGGTCCAACTCGCACGGGAGGACTCCCCCGCCGGCGCACCGTTACGCGGTGAGTCCTCTACGCGGTGTGTCCTCTACGCGGTGGGTCCTCTACGCGGTGGGGTCCTCGCCCTCGTCGATCGCGTCCCACATCGCCCTGTCGGCGTCCTTCACCCGGGTGGCGCCGCTCGTGCCCGCGCGCCCGGCCCCCCGCTCGTACCTGCTCGACATGCCGGGCCAGCGCACGCTCAGGGCCGCCGCCGCCACGCCCGCCCCGGCGAGGACGAGCCCGCCCACGGCGGCCAGCACCGGCCAGACCCAGGCGCGCGACTCCACCGAGATGTGACCGGAGGACGTCACCGCGGTCGTCATGTGCCGCGCGGCCACGGAGGCGATCGTCGCGCCCCGCGTGCCGTCCCACGCCCCGGCCGCCACCGCCGCGCCGAGGAGGGCGACCACCACGCTCGTCACCCGCCGCGCGACCGCCCTGGTCGCCAGCACGGCCAGCACCGCGGCGAGCGCGGCCAGCGCCGCGGGAGTGAGCCATGCGACCAGGTCGTTGCCGGTGAGGGAGCCGCCGCCCGCTCCCGCAGGACCTTCCGCCGTGCCGAGCGTGACCCACACGCGGCCCGCGGCCAGCAGCGCGAGGCCGCCTCCCACGGCGCAGGCCGCCAGCCAGGCGAGCAGCGTGCGCCGGGCCGTACGCGCCTGGTCGCGGGCGGGCGCCGGAGCGGTCACGGCGTGCCGATCACGTCGAGGACGTCGGCGTCGAAGCAGGTGCGGTCGCCGGTGTGGCAGGCCGCCCCCACCTGCTCGACCTTGAGCAGGATCGTGTCGCCGTCGCAGTCGAGCGCCACGTGCCTGACCCACTGCACGTGGCCGGAGGTGTCGCCCTTCACCCAGTACTCCCCGCGACTGCGGGACCAGTAGGTCGCCCGGCCGCTGGTGAGCGTGCGGTGCAGCGCCTCGTCGTCCATCCAGGCGAGCATGAGCACCTCGCCGGTGTCGTGCTGCTGGACGATCGCGGGCACCAGGCCGTCCGGCGTGCGCTTCAGCCGGTCGGCGATCTTGGGGTCGAGGGCCATGAGGCCAATTGTGCCGCAGGCCCCGGCCGCCACCGCCGCCGCTACCCCGTCTCCCCGCTGCGCACCCAGCCTCCCCGCCGCCGCTCCCCTGCCTCCCCCGCCGCCGTTATGGGGGCCCGCCCGGCCGGCGTGGTCACCAGCGACGGCGGCAGGTCGCCCACCCGGCGCACGGCGTGCTCCCGCCGGCGACGTCGCTGACGTCCAACGTCGGTGACATTCAACGTCAGTGACGTCCGACGTCAGTGACGTTCGATATCAGTGACGTTTAATGTCACCGACCGGAGGTTCAGCGGGCGGTGGTGGCGGTGGTCCAGGACGCGTAGAGGTCGGCGTACACGCCGGGCTGCTCGACCAGGACGGCGTGCGGGCCGCGCTGGACGATCCGGCCGTGCTCGAACACCACGACCTCGTCGGCCGCCTGGGCGGTGGACAGGCGGTGGGCGATCGAGATGGCCGTACGACCGCGGGTGACTCCGTCGAGGGCGCGGGCGAGGCGCACCTCGGTGGCGGGGTCGACGGCGGAGGTGGCCTCGTCGAGCAGCAGCAGGTCGGGGTCGGCGAGGTACGCGCGGGCGAGCGCGACGAGCTGCCGCTCCCCGGCCGACAGGGACTCGCCCCGCTGTCCGACCGGGGTGTCCAGCCCGGCGGGCAGGCCGTCGAGCCAGTCGGCCAGGCCGAGCTCGGTCAGCGCCCGGGTGATCTCCTCCCGGGTCGCCGCGGGCCGTCCGAAGCGGATGTTGTCCTCAAGCGTCGAGTCGAACAGGAACCCGTCCTGCGGCACCATGACGATCCGCTCCCTGAGCGAGGAGAAGCCGACCGTGCGCAGGTCGATCCCGTCCACGAGGATCCGGCCGGAGGTCGGGTCCATGAGCCGGGTGAGCAGCTTGGCGAAGGTCGTCTTGCCCGAGCCGGTCTCCCCCACCACCGCGACCCGGGTGCGCGGCGGGATCTCGGCCGACACGTCGTGGAGGACGGGCGGGCCGCCGGGGTAGGCGAAGCCCACGCCGTCGAAGCGGACCGAGATGGGGCCGCGCGGCAGCACGGCGCCGTTCTCCGGGTCGGCCACGTCGGCCGGGGTGTCGAGCACGCCCAGGATCCGCCGCCATCCGGCGATGGCGTTCTGCGCATCGTTCAGCACCTCGGTCGCGGTCTGCAGCGGGCTGATGAACAGCGTGATCAGGAACAGGAACGCGATGAGCCGCCCCGCCGTGATCGAGCCGGACACGCCCAGCCCGACCCCGGCCACGACCACCAGCGCGACCGTGATCGAGGCGATCAGCTCGGTGGCCGGGAACGTGAACCCGACGATCTTCTGCGCCCGGGTCTGCGCCGCGCGCATCCCGTCCACCGCCGTGTCGATCCGCTCGGCCGTGCGGTCCTCCGAGCCGTACGCCCGGATCACCGCGCTGCCGACGACCGACTCGCTGACGGCGGCGAGGACGTCACCGGCCCGCTCGCGCACCCGGGTGTACGCCTTGGCCACCAGCCGCTGGAACCGGGGCAGGGCCAGCACCAGCGGCAGGAAACAGGCCCACACGATCAGCGTGAGCTGCCAGGAGTAGACGGCCATGAGCACGGTCGCCACCACCAGCTGACCGGCGGACACGATGACCATGAGCCCGCCCCACTGCATGAACGTGCTGATCTGGTCGACGTCGCCGGTCACCCGGGAGACCAGGCCGCCGCGCCGCTCGGTGTTCTGCGTCAGCACCGACAGGTCGTGCACGTGGCGGAAGCCCTTGCCGCGCAGGGCCGCCAGGCCCGACTCGGTGGAGCGGTACAGCCGGACGTTCATCAGGTAGCCGCACAGCGCGGTCAGCACGACGGCGAGCGCGCACAGGGCCACGGCGTTCCGGATGAACGGCAGGTCGGGCTCGCCCGGGCCCAGGCCGCGGTCGATCACCTGTTGCACGGCGATCGGCACGACGACCTTGCCCAGTGTCGCCAGCACGGCCAGCACGAGCGTCCCGGCGAGCCCGCGGCGGAACTCCGGCGACAGCCGCAGGCCCTGCCTGAGCGTCTCCAGGGCGCCCCGGTCGGCCGACCGCAGGGACGAGGTCTCCCCTGCGGCCGTGTCGGTCACGGCGGTCACCGCGTCACACTCCTCGTCAAGGGCTTCGGGCCGTGCGTCATGCGACGACCTCCTCATCGGTGTCGAGCGCGGCCCGCTCGGCCTCCTCGCGCTCGTAGGCGGTGACGAGGTCGCGGTAGCCCGGGCAGCGGACCAGCAGCTCCTCGTGCGTGCCGTGGTCGGCGATCACGCCCTGCTCCAGGTAGACGACCTCGTCGGCCAGCGCGATCGTCGCCATCCGGTAGGCGACCACGATCACCGTGGCCTCGGCGGCGCCGTCGCGCAGGCCGTAAAGGATGCGCTTTTCGACCTGCGGGTCGACGCTGGATGTGGCGTCGTCGAGGATGAGCAGCCGGGGCTCGCGCACGACCGCGCGGGCCAGCGCGAGACGCTGGCGCTGGCCTCCCGACAGCGTGGCGCCGCGCTCGCCGATCTGGGTGTCCAGGCCGGACGGCAGCGCGCTGACGAAGCCGTCGGCCTGCGCGAGCCGCAGCGCGGCCCAGACCCGCTCGTCCGGGACCTGCCCGCCGAGCGCGATGTTGCCCCGCACGGTGTCGTCGAACAGGAACGTCTGCTGCGGGACGAGCGCCACCGCGGCGCTCACCTCGCCCTTGGCGACCTCGCGCAGGTCGACGCCGTCGACGCGCACGACGCCCTCGCCGGGGTCGATCAGGCGCGCGAGCAGCTGGGTGAGCGTCGACTTGCCCGCCCCGGTCGGCCCGACGAGCGCGATCGTGCGGCCCGGCGCGACGGCGAGGCCCACGTCCTTCAGCACCGGGCTTCCCGGCACGTACGCGTAGGAGACGCCCTCGGCCTCCACCCGGGCAGGCCCGGGGGCGTCCAGGCGGGCGGTGCCGTACTCCATGGAGCCGGTGGCGTCGAGGACGTCCCTGATCCGCGTCCAGCCGACGACGCTGCGCGGCAGCTCGGCCAGCACCCAGCCGAGCGCCCGCACGGGGAAGGCGAGAAGGGTGAACAGGTAGGCGACCTGGATCAGGTCGCCGGCGGCGACGCCGCCCGACTCCAGCCGCAGCGACCCGACGAGCAGCACGGCGAGCACGCCCAGTGTGGGCAGCGCCTCAAGCAGGGGGTCGAACAGCCCGCGGACGCGGCCGACGGCGACGTTCGCGTCCCGCAGCGCGTCGGCCTTCGCCTGGAACCGCGCGGTCTCCGCGTCCTCCCGGCCGAGGGTCTTGACGACGAGCGCGCCGTCGAAGCTCTCGTGCGCGACCTCGCTCACCTCGGCCCGCAGCTGCTGGGCCCGCATCGCGAGGGGTGAGAGCCTGCGCTGGTAGACCAGGTTGAGCACGGCCACGGCCGGAAAGATCAGGAAACCGACGACGGCGAGCACCGGGTCGACCAGCACGATCGCCACGGCGGCCGTCACGAGCATCACGACCACGCCCACCGCCATCGGCAGCGGGGCGAGCGGCCCCCAGGCCGCCTCGACGTCGGAGTTGGCGTTGGACAGCAGCTGCCCGGTCGGGTGGCGGTGGTGCCAGGCGAGGGGCAGCCGCAGATACTGCCGGGTGACGGCGCGGCGGGAATGGGCCTGCATGCGGTACTGGTGGATCCCGGCCATGATGCGCCGCCCCATGATCCCCGCGGCCTTGAGCACCGCCACGCCCACGATCAGCAGGGCCGCCACGGTCAGCGCGCCGGTGCTCGCCGCGCCGTCCGCGAACGCGGGCAGCACCGCGTTGTCGGTCGCCCAGCCGAGCGCCCAGGAGGCGGCGACGGTCATCCCGCCGTAAAGGGCGCTGGCGAGGACCGCGCCGGTGAAGATCCTCGGCTCGGTTCTGATCGACACGCCGATGACCTTGAGACCCTGGAGCATGACTGAGCTGCCGGGCCGCGCGGGGGACTCCTTCGTCGGCACGCGGTGCGTTCCTTCCGATCGGGGGACCAGCTGGGGCCGCTCCCTGCGAGCGCCCCGGAGGGGGACGTTACTCACTCGGGGACGCCACCGGATCGGTCACCGGACCGACGCCACCCAAGCCCTTGGTCCTAGTTACTCCCTATCATTCTGATCAACCTGTTTATTCCTCGGTGATGCGCGACCGCCGGTCCGGCCGGGATCACGGACGCATAGGCTGATCAGGTGACACACGCCCAGACGGAGCGCGCGGCGCTCTGCGACCTGCTCGACCGCCTCGGCCCCGGGGCGCCCACGCTGTGCGAGGGGTGGTCGACGGAGGATCTCGCCGCCCATCTCGTCCTGCGGGAGCGCAGGCTCGACGCCGCGCCCGGCATCGCGCTGCCTTTCCTGGCGGGCTACACCGCCTCCGTGCAGGACCGCATCACGCGGAGCCACCCCTATCCCGAGCTGGTCGGGCTCGTCCGTCACGGGCCCCCGCGCTGGACGCCGTACGGACTGGTCCCCCGCCTGGACCAGATCGTCAACACGATAGAGCTCTTCGTCCACCACGAGGACGTGCGCCGGGCGCAGGCCGGCTGGGAGCCCCGAGTCATCCCGCGGGACCTGCAGGAGGCGTTCTGGAACCGGCTGCGCGGCGGCGCCCGGCTCTTCCTGCGCAAGGCTCCGGTGGGGGTCGTGCTCCGCCGTCCGGACGGGGCCAAGGCCGCCGGGCGGATGGCGGAGCCCGCCGTGGTGGTCACCGGTGAACCGTCGGAGCTGCTGATGTTCGCGTTCGGACGACAGGAGCACGCCCGGGTGACGTACGACGGAGACGCCGCGGCGGTCGCCCGGCTCCAAGAGGCCCGATTGGGGCCATGAGAACGAAGTCGTGAGAGTTGTCCGGAATCCTCCACGTAAAGGCCGTGCAATGGGGCAGCATGAGACCGGAGCACGATGTGTAGGAGCGTTTGGGAGCCCGGATGAACCTCAAAAAGGTCCTGACCTACCTGGCCATCGCGTTCGTGATCTTTTATTTGTTCACGCAGCCCGCGAACGCCGCCGACGCGGTCAAGAACCTGTTCGGGGGCATCGGCACGGGAGCCGAACGCCTGTCCGCGTTCTTCACCTCGCTCGTTTCGGGCTGAGCCCGGCCCATTGCGGGCCGGACCTCGGCCGTTCCCGGCCGAGCCCTGCCCATCCGGGCTGAGCCCTGTTCATCCGAGCCGCATCCTGCCCATTCACGCCAGATCCTGCCCATTTCGGGCTGAACCCGCCGTATTCGGGCTTCGCCGCGTTCTTTCCGGCCTTGGCTTCCGGCCTCGGCCGCGCCCTTTCCGGCCGTGAACCGCGGCGTCCCGGCAGGCCCGCCCGGACTCGCCGGCGCGGCGCGAGAAGCCCGCCCATCCCGCCGTCTCACGATGAGGGCGGAACGGCCTCATGTCCTCTCGGCTAGTTATGATCAACACTGCCGCCGGGTACAAACAACCGGGATACCGATTGCAGGAGGCCCCCCGATGAAGGTGAAGAAGGTTCTTACGTACGCGGCCATCGCGTTCGTGGTCTTCTACCTCTACAGCCAGCCGCACGCGGCGGCAGGCGCCGTGCGAGGCGTTTTCGACACCGTCAACACCGGAGCCAGCCGACTGGCGACCTTCTTCACCTCGGTCCTGAGTTGAGGCCGCGGACCGCCCGGCCCCGCTCTCCCTCAGGCAACCCCGACCACGACGACCCCAGGCGGCGACCGACGACCGTCGGACCGCGCTGACAGTCAGAGCCACGGCTCTGCGCACAGGCCGGCAGGGCATCCGCCCTTGCTCCGCCGGCCTCTCCTTTCGCATCCCTACGCGACCGGCGACCGCCGCACCCCCCACGGCCGGCACCTCTGCCCCCGCATCCCGTTCCCACACCCGGGTGCCCCCGGGGCTCCGGTGGCGAGAGCGGGCGCGCGGCGACCCCGCTACCCGCGCTGCCGGTGCTCCGTGAGCTCGTACTCCACGAACGCCCCGATCATCGCCCGCCAGACGGCCTCGGCGACCTCCGGAGACAACCCCTCGCGCTCCGCGCGCTCCCGCGCCGCGGTCACGACCCGCTCCACCCGGTCCGGAGCCCGCACGGCCTGCTCATCCGTCTTGAAAGCGGCCGCGGCGCGCACGAGACGCTGGCGCTCGGCCAGCAGCGTCGTCAGGCGGGCGTCGAGCTCGTCGATCCGGCGGCGGACGTCGTCGAGCGAGGTGGGGCCGGACACATGTTCCTCCGCGTGGCGAGACGATGATCACCGGCCACTCTAGGGCTCGTGGGGGGAGATTCCGTACATCCGCTCCCCCGGGCCCTCGCGGCCCTGGCCCTCGCGGCCCTGGCCCTCGCGCCCCTGGCAGACGCTCGCGATAAAAGGCCCCACAACGGCCTATGCCGGTTTTCGCCCACTATCGCCCTATTTGGGGTGATTGGTATGGACGGTTGTGTGATGTCCGGCCGACCATTGAGGAGCGCGGACTCCGAGCGCCGCACTATCCATTGACGGACAGGAGACAGCTATGCGTGCCAAGCGTTTCCCGAGCCTGCTGGGCCTGGCGTTCCTCGCCGCCGTCGGCCTCGCGGCGGCCCAGCCGGCCCACGACGCCTCCGCGGCCACGACCTGCTGGGGCGACAACGGGTGTGGCCACGGCGGCTTCCAGGGACAGTGGCAGTACCAGTCGATGGCGTCCTCCTCGCTCGGCACCGGCCCGGACGCCTACCCCACGGCGATCGTCGACATCGACTGAGGACCCACCGGCCGGGGGCCGGATCCCGGCCCCCGGCGGGCGCTCAGCGGACCGGGTGACCGGCCGCGCGCAGCGTGTCCTTGACCTCGTGGATCTTGAGCTGGCCGAAGTGGAAGACCGAGGCGGCCAGCACGGCGTCCGCCCCGGCGTCCACCGCGGGCGGGAAGTCCTCCAGGCGCCCGGCGCCGCCGGAGGCGATCAGCGGAACGCTCACCGCCGCCCGTACGGCCCGCAGCATCTCCAGGTCGTATCCCGACTTGGTGCCGTCGCCGTCCATCGAGTTGAGCAGGATCTCCCCGACGCCGAGCTCCTGCCCGCGCCGGGCCCACTCCACCGCGTCGATGCCGGTCCCCCGGCGCCCGCCGTGAGTCGTCACCTCGAACCCGGAGGGCGTGGGCGGCCCGTCGACCACCCGGCGCGCGTCCACCGACAGCACGATGCACTGCGACCCGAACCGGCGCGAGGTCTCGGTCAGCAGTTCCGGCCGGGCGATGGCCGCGGTGTTGATGCCGACCTTGTCGGCGCCGGCGCGCAGCAGCCGGTCCACGTCGTCGGCCGACCGCACGCCTCCGCCGACCGTCAGCGGGATGAACACCTGCTCGGCCGTACGGCGCACCACGTCGAGCATGGTCTCGCGCTCGCCCGAGGAGGCGGTGATGTCGAGGAAGGTCAGCTCGTCGGCCCCCTCGGCGTCGTAACGCGCGGCCAGCTCGACGGGGTCGCCCGCGTCCCTGAGGTTCTCGAAGTTGACCCCCTTGACGACCCGGCCGGCGTCCACGTCAAGGCAGGGGATCACCCGCACCGCCACCGTCATCGCTCAGCCCTCGTCGTCGCCACGTTCCGCCGCCCGGTAGGCCTCGACCTCGACCTCGACCAGCATGCGCTCGTCGACCAGCCCGGTGATCTGCACGCTCGTGCAGGCGGGCCGCACGTCGCCGAAGATCTCACCGTGGGCTCTGCCGACCGCGTCGAAGTCGGCGGCGTTCACCACGTACAGGCGGGTCCGAACCACGTCGGCCCGGGTGATCCCGGCCTTCTCGACGGCGTCCAGCGCGATGGAGAAGGCGGTGAGCGTCTGCTGGTAGGCGTCGCCCACATGCTGGACCTCACCGCCCACGGTGGCGGTGCAGCCGGACACGAGCACGTGCGGCCCGGCTACGACCGCGCGGGCGTAGCCGTAACGGTCTTCCCAGGGGCCGCCGGAGGAGATCCGCCCTTCGGGCATCGGAGTGCTCATGCCACCGTCACCGCCGCGAGCGCCTCTTCCAGCGTGAACGCCTGGGCGTACAGCGCCTTGCCCACGATGGCGCCCTCGACGCCGTCCGGCACGAGCGTGGCGATCGCCCGCAGGTCGTCCAGTGAGGACACCCCGCCGCTGGCGACGACCGGGCGGTCGGTCCGCGCGCAGACCTCGCGCAGCAGGTCGAGATTGGGACCGCGAAGCGTGCCGTCCTTGGTGACGTCGGTGACGACGTAGCGCGGGCAGCCCTGCGACTCCAGCCGGTCGAGCACCTCCCACAGGTCGCCGCCCTCCTGGGTCCAGCCGCGGGCGGCCAGCGTCGTGCCGCGCACGTCGAGCCCCACCGCGATGCGATCTCCGTGCTCGGCGATCGCCTTGGCGCACCACTCCGGGTTCTCCAGCGCGGCGGTGCCGATGTTGACCCGGCGGCAGCCGGTGCTCAGCGCGGCCTCAAGCGAGGCGTCGTCGCGGATCCCACCGGACAGCTCCACGTTCACGTCGAGCGCGCCGACGACGGAGGCGAGCAGCTCGCGGTTGTTCCCCCGGCCGAACGCCGCGTCGAGGTCGACCAGGTGGACCCACTCCGCGCCCGCCTTCTGCCAGGCCAGGGCGGCGGCGAGCGGATCCCCGTACGAGGTCTCCGTCCCCGCCTCACCCTGCACGAGGCGGACGGCTTGGCCGTCGGCGACGTCGACGGCTGGGAGCAATACGAGCGACATTTGGTCATGACCTCCGGTCGAAAACGATGGTGACGAGCACCGGGAGAAGCAGGATCGAACCGAGGAACACGCCCAGGCGGGCCATCCACGAGTCGAGCAGAATCCAGGCGAGCGCCTGGACGAGGAACCACAGCACGACGGCGACGGCGTTCTCCGTGCGGCGGCGGCGGGCGAGATACCCCCGCTGCCGGGCCACCCGCACCGGCCTCGCCGGCCGCGGCAGCACCGCGGCCACGGCTCCGGTGACGGGCCCGACGAGCCGTGCGCGCATCTCGCGCCGCCTGGCGGCCCTCGCGTCGCGCTCGGCCCGGGCCGCCGCGAGGCGTTCGCGCTCGGCTTCGCGCTCCGCCCTCCGGCGGGCCCGTTCCTTGCTCATCGGGCCTCCCGCTCAGGTCCGGTCACGGCCTGGACGGCCGCAGGCGCCGCGGCCCCGATCGGGGGAACACCGTGTCCACGACCGGGAACACCGCGCCCTCGGAGAGGGACGCGTGCCCGTGGGTGGAAGCCGTCGCGTGCCGCAGGTTCCCAGTGTCGCACCGCTGCCTCGAGATTTCGCGTGCCGGACACGCTCACAACGTGCTCAGCCAGTTGGACAGCAGCACGGCCCCGGCGTCCCCGGACTTCTCGGGGTGGAACTGGGTGGCCATGAGAGGACCGTTCTCGACGGCGGCCACGAAGGGCGCGCCGTGCTCCGCCCAGGTCACCAGCGGCCGGCGGAAGCCGTCGCCGGCCTCCAGCCGCCAATCGCGCACGCCGTAGGAGTGGACGAAATAGAAGCGCGTCCCCTCCTCCAGGCCGCGGAACAGCACGCCGCCCTCGGGCGCGGTCACGGTGTTCCACCCCATGTGGGGCAGCACGGGCGCGTCGAGCCGCTCGACCACGCCGGGCCACTCGCCGCAGCCCTCGGTGTGGACGCCGTGCTCGACGCCCTTCTCGAACAGGATCTGCATGCCGACGCAGATCCCCAGCACCGGGCGCCCGCCGGCCAGGCGGCGGCCGACGATCTGGTCGCCGCGCACCGCCTTCAGCCCCTCCATGCACGCGGCGAACGCCCCGACGCCGGGGACGACGAGCCCGTCCGCGCCGAGGGCCGCGTCGAAGTCGGCGGTGACGGTGACGTCCGCCCCCACCCGGGCCAGCGCCCGCTCGGCCGAGCGGAGGTTGCCCGAGCCGTAGTCGAGCACGACCACGCGCTTGCTCATTGCCACCACATCACTCCCGCGGTGATCGCCGCGGCGGCCCCGACGCCGGCGAGCGCCGCCAGTAGCTTGAGGCCCTGCCGGATGCCCGAGATGACCCCGCCGATCAGGAAGAGGCCGATAAAGATCATCCCGCCGGACGCCAAAGTCATCAGAGCACTCCCTTGGTGCTGGGCACGCCGGTCGCCCGGGGGTCCCGCTCCGACGCCGCGCGCAGCGCCCGCGCGAGCGCCTTGAACTGCGCCTCCACGATGTGGTGGGCGTTGCGCCCGTACGGCACGTGCACGTGGAGGCAGACCGCCGCCTGCGCGACGAACGACTCCAGGATGTGCCGGGTCATGGTGGTGTCGTAGTCGGGCCCGATCATCGGGGCCATGCCCTCGGGCTCGGTGTGGACGAGGTACGGCCGGCCGGACAGGTCCACCGTGACCTGCGCGAGCGCCTCGTCCAGGGGGCAGGAGGCGCTGCCGAACCGCCGGATGCCCGACTTGTCGCCCAGGGCCTCGCGGAACGCCGCGCCGAGCGCGATCGAGGTGTCCTCGATCGTGTGGTGGGCGTCGATGTGCAGGTCCCCCTCGGTTTTCACGGTCAGGTCGAACAGGCCGTGCTTGCCGAGCTGGGCGAGCATGTGGTCGTAGAATCCGACGCCGGTGGACACCTCGACGATCCCGGTGCCGTCGAGGCCCACCTCGACCAGCACCGATGTCTCCTTCGTCGTGCGCTCGACGCGGCCGCGGCGCTCGTTGAGCTCGGTCATGCGAGGACCCCTTCCAGCGCGGCGCGGAACGCCGCCATCTCTTCCGGCGTGCCGATCGACACGCGCAGCCAGCCGGCGGGGCCGGTCTCCCGGATCAGCACCCCGCGATCGAGCAGTCCCTCCCACACGGACCGCCGGTCCGCGAACGTACCGAACAGCACGAAGTTGGCGTCGGAGTCGGCGGCTACCAGGCCATGCCCCCGCAGCCAGTCCACGGTGGCGTCCCGCTCGGCCCGCAGCGCGTCCACCGCGCCCAGCAGTTCCTCGCGGTGCGCCAGCGCCACCCGGGCCGCCGCCTGCGTCAGCGTGGACAGGTGGTAGGGCAGGCGGACCAGCAGCATGGCGTCGACCACCGCCGGGTCGGCGGCGAGGTAGCCGAGCCGGGTGCCGGCCATCGCGAACGCCTTGGACATGGTGCGCGTCACGATCAGCCGGGGGTTGCCGGGCAGCAGCGTCAGCGCCGACGACGTGCCCGCGCGGGCGAACTCGGCGTACGCCTCGTCCACCACGACCATGCCGGGCGCGGCGGCGAGGATCCGCTCGATGACCTCCAGCGGCAGGGCCGTGCCGGTCGGGTTGTTCGGCGAGGTCAGGAACACCACGTCGGGGCGGTGTTCCTCGATCGCGGCCACGGCCGCGCCGGGGTCGATCGCGAAGTCCTCCCCCCGCAGGCCCTCGATCCATCGGGTGTTCGTGCCGCCCGTGATGATCGGATGCATGGAGTACGACGGCTCGAACCCGATGGCCGAGCGGCCGGGGCCGCCGAACGCCTGGAGGATCTGCTGGATGATCTCGTTGGAGCCGTTGGCCGCCCACAGCTGGCGTGCCGTCAGCCCGTGGCCGAGGTAGTCGGCGAGATCCTTGCGCAGCTCGACGGCGTCCCTGTCGGGGTAGCGGTTCAGCGTCGCCGCGCCCTGCCGCACGGCGCGGGCGAGATCGTCGATCAGCGCGGCCGACGGGGGGTAGGGGTTCTCGTTGGTGTTGAGCTGCACCGGTACGTCGAGCTGCGGCGCGCCGTAGGGCTGTTTGCCGCGCAGGTCGTCGCGGATCGGCAGGTCGTCGAGCGTCGTCATGCGGGCACTTCCCAGTCGAAGCGGGCGCGGATCGCGGCGCCGTGGGCGGGCAGGTCCTCGGCGTCGGCGAGCGCGCACACGTGCGGTGCGGCCCCGGCCAGCGCCTCGCGGCTGTAGTCCACCACGTGGATGCCGCGCAGGAACGTCTGCACCGACAGTCCCGAGGAGTGGCAGGCGCAGCCGCCGGTCGGCAGCACGTGGTTGGAGCCCGCCATGTAGTCGCCGAGCGACACCGGCGCGTACGGCCCGACGAAGATCGCACCGGCGTTGCGCACCCGGGCGGCGACCGCGCGGGCGTCGGCCGTCTGGATCTCCAGGTGCTCGGCGGCGTAGGCGTCCACGACCTTCAGCCCGTCCTCGACGTCCGAGACGAGCACGATGCCCGACTGACGGCCGGCGAGCGCCTCGGTGATCCGCTCGCCGTGCCGGGTCGCGGCCACCTGGCCGGGCAGTTCCTTCTCCACCGCGTCGGCCAGCTCCACGCTCGTGGTGACCAGCACGGAGGCGGCGATGACGTCGTGCTCGGCCTGGCTGATCAGGTCGGCCGCGACGTGCACGGGGTCGGCGGTCTCGTCGGCGAGGACCGCGATCTCGGTGGGCCCGGCCTCGGAGTCGATGCCGATGCGGCCCTTGAGCAGGCGCTTGGCCGCGGCCACCCAGATGTTGCCGGGGCCGGTCACCATCGTGGCCGGGGGACACTCCTCGGTGCCGTAGGCGAACATCGCCACGGCCTGGGCGCCGCCCACGGCGTACACCTCGTCGACGCCGAGCAGCGCGCAGGCCGCGAGGATGGTGGGGTGCGGCAGGCCGCCGAACTCCTTCTGCGGAGGCGAGGAGACGGCCAGCGAGGGCACGCCCGCCTCCTGGGCGGGCACCACGTTCATGACCACGCTGGAGGGATAGACGGCCCGGCCGCCGGGGACGTACAGCCCCACGCGGTCGACCGGCACCCAGCGCTCGGTGACCGTGCCGCCCGGCACGACCTGCGTCGTGGTGTCGGTGCGCCGCTGGTCGCGGTGGACCAGCCGGGCGCGGCGGATCGACTCCTCCAGCGCCGCGCGCACTGCCGGGTCCAGCTCCTCCAGGGCGCGGGTGAGGGCCTGCGCGGGCACCCGGGCGGACTCCAGCTCGACGCCGTCGAATCTCGCGGTCAGCTCCCGTACGGCTGCCGCGCCACGATGGCGTACGTCCTCACAGATGGGCCGCACCTTCTCCAGGGCGGCCTCGACGTCGAGTTCGGCGCGGGGCAGCACGTCGCGCAGGTCGGCGGGAAGGGACCCGCGCAGGTCGATACGGGAAATCACCGTCCCAGTCTACGGACGGCCGGGGACGGATCAGCGGGTGTCCAGCATTCGGGACGGGCGTTTCACCGGTACGCACACCACTCCGGAGCTGGGGTTCTTCGCCGACGTCCGTTTTCCGGGCCGGTTCCTTGACAGGTTTCCGGGCATCGATCCACACTCTCGGGCAACATCAGTCACATTCGGTCAAGGCGGATCTCTTGCTTCCGGCACAGCGCCACCAGCGGATCATCGAGGCCCTCGGGCGGAAGGGGACCGTACGCACCGAGGACCTCGCCGCGCTGCTCGGCGTCTCCCACGAGACCGTCCGGCGCGACCTGGCGCTCCTGGAGCGCCGGGCGCTGCTCGTCCGCGTGCACGGCGGGGCGACCCCGGCGCCGTCCGGCACCGGCGAGGAGCGGTCCTACCTGGAGCGCTCGACCAGCCAGTCGGAGGCGAAGGCCGTGATCGGCGAGCTCGCGGCGCGGCTCCTGCGGCCGGGCCAGACCGTGATCGTCGACGCCGGCACCACCGCCGTCCACGTCGCCAGGGCCGTCCCCCCGTCCTTCCGGGGGGTGGTCGCCACCTGCTCGCTGCTGGTGGCGGCCGAGCTCGCGGGCCGTCCCGGCGTGGAGGTGCTGGTGGCGGGCGGGCGCGTCCGGCAGGGCGACCTCGCCGTCTCCAACGCCCAGACGCTGGGGTTCTTCCAGGACCTGCGCGCCGACGTGGCGTTCCTCGGCTCGGGCGGGGTGGACGCCGAAGCGGGGCTCACCGACTACTTCCTGGACGAGGTCGCGACCAAGCGCGTGATCCTCGCCGGCACCGCCCGGACGTACGTGCTCGCCGACAGCTCGAAGCACGGCAGGGTCGCCGCCCACCGGGTGTGCGCCCTGGACGGCCTGTCCGGCCTCATCACCGACGAGGAACCCCCTCCCGCGCTCGCGTCCGCGCTGGTCAGGGCGAGTGCCGAGGTGATCGGCCCGTAGGGCGGCCCGGCGGTCCGATCACCGTCTCACCGGGCCGAGGCCGCCGCCGCCGAACCCGGCACTCCCCCCACCGCCGCGGACGGCACTGCGCCCGCCACCGGCCCCGGCACTGCGCCCGCCGCCGCGGACGGCGCGGCGATCGGGGGCGCGACCAGCGGGAGCGTCCTGGCCAGCACCAGGGCGAATCCGAGCTGGAACGTCGCCTCGCCGTGGATGAGCAGCCCCTCGGCCTGGAGCACGTACACCGCGGCGAGGACGCCGCCGCCGAGCTGCAGCAGGAGGAACACGACGCCGGCCGCGTCACCGTGAGCCCACGCGACGAGCCGTCCGGCCAGCAGGAGCTGGAGCGCGAACAGGGCCGCGCCCAGCCCCCGATGCGCCCAGTCGACCATCCCGCCCAGGGTGTACGGCGTCAGGATGATCCCGGCCAGCAGCGCGACGAACGAGTCGGCCATCCACCGCAGATGGGCCGGGGACGGGGTGCGGGCCGCCGCGTCGCGCAGCGCCCGGTGGGTGAACAGCGCGGCCCCGGCCAGGCCCGCGGCGTACGGCAGCGCGGTCTGCCAGTGGGCCCCGTAGTAACTCATGCCGTGGTTGGCCCCCAGGCCCTCCGGCCGGAGAGTGAGACACACCCCCAGTCCGCCGAACAGGAATGCCTGTCCCTTCGCGACACCACCTGCGAGATCCCCGACCGTCCCCATCTGCCGCCCCTCCGCACTCGGCCCCTCCCCATCGACAAAGGCCGTCTAAAGATTGTCCCCTTTAGATCGTTTTGCCGTACGCCGGGTGGGCATGAGAGCCCGTTTGCCCGCAGCTGGGCGGGACAATGGCCGCATGGAGATCTGGATCAACCCGGCCTGCTCGAAGTGCCGGTCGGCCCTGTCGCTGCTCGACGCCGAGGGCGCGGGGTACACGGTCCGCCACTACCTGGAGGACCCGCCGGGCGCGGAGGAGCTCTCCGAGGTGCTGCGCCGCCTCGGGCTGGAGCCCTGGGACGTCGCCCGCCTCGGCGAGCCCGTCGCGGCCGAGCTGGGCATGGAGTCGTGGCCGCGTGACCGGCCGTCCCGTGAACGCTGGATCGAGGCCATGGCCGCCCACCCGATCCTGATCCAGCGGCCGATCATCACCGCGGACGACGGCACCGCCGTGGTGGCCCGCTCCCCCGAGGCCGTGCGCTCCGTCCTGCCCGCGGCGCCCCCCGGCGTGCGGCGAGAGTCACACTAGGCTTGCCGTCGTGAGCAAGACCAAGAGCAAGGGCGGCCAGGGCACTCCGGCGACGGTCGCCCTCACGCAGGCGAAGGCGGAGTTCACCCTGCACCCCTACGACCACGACCCGAACGCCCAGGCGTACGGTGAGGAGGCGGCGGACGCGCTCGGCCTGCCGTACGAGCGGATCTTCAAGACGCTGGTGGCGGAGACCGAGGCGGGGCTGGCGGTCGCGGTCGTGCCGGTGGCGGGCAAGCTCGACCTCAAGGCGTTCGCGGCGGCGCTGAAGGGCAAGCGGGCGGCGATGGCCGACGCGGCCAAGGTGGAGCGGGTCACCGGCTACGTGGTCGGCGGCATCAGCCCCATCGGGCAGCGCAAGCGGCTGCCGACCGTGGTGGACGAGTCCGCGCTCGGCTTCGAGACGATCTACTTCTCCGCCGGGCGGCGCGGCCTGCAGATCGAGACGGCGCCGGGCAACCTCATCCGGATCGTCCAGGCCGTGACCGCCCCCATCGCGAAGCTCTGAGCCTGTCTACTGTTGCCGTCGCCCGTACGGCCCACCGGCCACAAGACTGGCCGGGAACCGCACCGAACGGGGGAAACGTGAACGAGCTGGTCGACCTCACCGCGACGGAGATGGTCGCGCTGCTGCGGGCGGGCGAGGTGAGCGCGGTCGAACTGACCGAGGCGTGCCTGCGGCGCGTCGAGGAGACGAACCCGCGGGTCAACGCCGTCGTGACGCTGACCGCCGAGCGGGCGCTCGACCAGGCCGCACGCGCCGACGAGGACCTGCGGCGCGGCCTGGTGCGCGGCCCGCTGCACGGCATCCCGGTCGCGCACAAGGACCTCGCCGACACCGCGGGCGTGCGGACCACGTACGGCTCGCCGGCCTTCGCGGAGCACGTCCCCACCGAGGATGACCCGCTCGTGCGGCGCATCCGGGAGGCGGGCGGGATCGCGCTCGGCAAGACGAACACCCCGGAGTTCGGCACCGGCTCGCACACGGTCAACGAGGTGTTCGGGGCGACCCGCAACCCCTACGACCTGTCCAAGAGCGCGGGCGGCAGCAGCGGCGGCGCGGCGGCGGCGCTGGCGTGCCGGATGGTGCCGCTCGCCGACGGTTCCGACATGGGCGGGTCGCTGCGCAACCCGGCGTCGTTCTGCAACGTGGCGGGCCTGCGGCCGACCCCGGGACGGGTGCCGGCGAAGTCGGCGACGGCGGCCTGGTTCACGCTCAGCGTGCCGGGGCCGATGGCCCGCACGGCCGGCGACCTCGCGCTGTTCATGTCGGCCGTCGCCGGGTTCGACCCGGTCTCGCCCTTCTCGATCCGCGAGGACGGCTCGGCGTTCGCGGCGTCCCCCGACATGGACCTCGCCGGAGTCCGCGTCGCCTTCAGCCCCGACCTCGGCGGCCTTCCGGTCGACCCCCGCACGGCCACGACGACGGCGCGGGCGGCCGAGACGCTGGCCGCGCTGGGAGCCGAGGTCGAGCGGGTGGACCTGGACCTGTCCGACGCTGAAGAGGCGTTCCGCGTCTACCGGTCGTGGTACTACGCGCTCACCTTCGGCGACCTCCCCGAGGTGGGGCCCAACGTGGGCTGGAACGTGGCGCAGGGGCGGAAGGTCACCGGAGCCGATCTCGCCAGGGCCGAGCGGCTGCGCACCGGCCTGTTCCACCGCATGCGGGAGTTCTTCGGCCGCTACGACTTCCTGGTGGCGCCCGTCAGCCAGGTGCCGCCGTTCCCCGTCGAGCAGCCGTACGTCACGGAGGTGGCCGGGGTGGAGATGCCCGACTACCTGGCCTGGATGCGGTCGTGCTACTGGATCAGCGTGCTGCACGCGCCCGCGATGTCGGTGCCGTGCGGTTTCACGTCCGACGGTCTCCCGGTCGGCCTGCAGATCGTGGGCAGGCCGTGGGCCGACATGGACGTCCTGCGCCTCGGACACGCCTTCGAGCGGGCGACCGGCTTCTGGCGGACCGAGCCGGGCCTCGGCACGGCGTAGGCAGGGCTTAGACGGCCGAGTCCGGCGGCACGGTGTAGGCGGCAGGGCTTGCGGCAGGGCTTGCGGCGGGGCTTGCGGCAGGGCTCAGCGGCTTCTCTCGTTGTAGCTCACGGCGAACTCGACGACCCAGAACACCGCGGTGGCCACGAGCGGCCAGGCGAACAGCACGCCGTGCGCGGTCAGGTCCAGCGACGTCGTGGTGGTGTAGCCGCGCGGTCCCGCCGCCTGGACCCCGCCCTCGGCCGTGCCGCCGACCAGCATGGCGACGTATCCGGCGAGCAGCCCGCCGGCGGCGAGCCCCACGAGGACCTCGATCGCCCTGCCCCGCGACAGCACGTACCCCGCGATCCCGCAGACCAGGCCGAAAGCGGCGGTGACGACGGCGAACCAGCCGTCGGCCTCGATGAGCGACTGCGTCTCGGGATCGGCCAGGTGCGGCGTCCCGTCGACCAGCACGTACTGCGCGGTGGGGGCGAGCGCCGACCACACGTATCCGGCGACCACCCCGAGGACGGCGAGCACGAGGACGGTAAGGCCGGTCGTCGCCAGATTGCCCCTCAGATGCCGCACCGTCCCGATAGTACCCACGTGGTGATCGGTGCCGATCCCGTTACTCTTGCTGAAGCCGGGTTCAGGGGATGCACGGCGTCAGTGTGGGCCAAGGAGGCCGAGTGAGCGAAGAGGTATGGCAGATCGACCCGTCCGGCCCGTTGCGGGGGGACGTGGAGGTCCGTGGATCGAAGAACGCGGTCTCCAAGCACATGGTGGCGGCGATGCTCGGCACGGGTCCGAGCACGCTGCACAACGCCCCCGAGGTCGGCGAGGTGGGGCTCACCGCGGCCATGCTCGAAGCCCTCGGCATCCATGTGGAGATCACCCCGGGTGAGATCACCATCGAGCGGGGCAGCGAGATCCGGCCGCGGGTGCCGGAGGAGTACACCGGGCTCAACCGCATCCCGATCCTGATGCTCGGCCCGCTGCTGCACCTGGCGGGCGAGGCGTTCGTCCCCCTCGTCGGCGGCGACCCGATCGGCAGGCGGCCGGTCAACTTCCACGTCGAGGCGCTGCGGTCGATGGGCGCGGAGATCGAGGTGGGCGACAACGGCATCACGGCCAAGGCGGCCCGGCTGCGCGGCAGCCGCATCACGCTCCCCTATCCCAGCGTGGGCGCCACTGAGACGATCCTGATGACGGCGGTGCTGGCGGAGGGCAAGACCGTCATCAAGGGCGCGGCGATGGAGCCCGAGGTGGTGGAGCTGGCGCTGTTCCTCCAGCGCATGGGCGCCATGATCGAGCTGAGCCCCGACCGCCGCATCGTCATCGAGGGCGTCGAGCGGCTGCACGGCGCCTCCACCTGGCTGGCCGGCGACCGCATCGAGGCGTTCTCCTACCTCGTGGCGGGTCTGGTGACCGGCGGCGAGGTGCGCGTGCACGGCTGCCACCAGGACCGGCTCGTCACCGCCATCACCACGCTGGCGAGGATGGGCGCCCGGTTCGAGATAACCGACGAGTGGCTGTGCGCCTCCGCGCCGGACGGCCTGCGCGCCGCGGCGGTGCAGACCGACACCCACCCCGGCTTCATGACGGACTGGCAGACGCCGCTGATGGTGCTGTTCACTCGCGCCGAGGGCATGTCGGTGCTGCACGAGACGGTGTTCGAGAACCGGCTCGTGTACGTGCCCGCGCTGCAGAAGATGGGGTGTGAAATCGAGGTGTTCGCCCAGTGCCTGGGCGGACCCGCCTGCCGCTACCACGACACCAACGCCAAGCACTCGGCGGTCGTACGCGGAATCTCCAACCTGCGCGGGGCCGACGTCACGCTCCCCGACATCCGCGCCGGGTTCTCCGCGGTGCTCGCCGCCGCCGTGGCCGAGGGCACCTCGACCCTGCGGGGCGTCAACCACATCGAACGCGGCTACCACAGACCGTTCGAACAGTTCACCTCCCTCGGGTTGAAGATAAACAGACTCACGTAAAGCTTTGTGGCCCCTGGGTTTGGAGAAACGCCAGAGGTCGCACTGATATCCCGTGACCTCTCGTCTTGCCGGCCAGGCCGGTCTCGGGCGCGCCGTCCTCGCCCTGGGCATGTGCGGCGCGGCCGGGGGCGCCCTGGTCGCCGGGCTGGTGCTGCCCTTCGCGGGCGGGGCCGGTCTGGCGGCCAGGAGCGCCGCGTCCGTCCTCACCGACCTGCCCGTGCCCCTGCGCGAGGAGCCGCTGCCCGAGGTGACACGGCTGCTCGATCGCGACGGGCACCAGATCGCCCAGTTCTACTACCAGAACCGGCAGTCGGTGCCGCTGGGCGCGGTCGCCCCGGTCATGCGCCAGGCCATCGTGGCCATCGAGGACGCGCGGTTCTACGAGCACGGCGGCCTGGACCTCAAGGGCACGCTGCGCGCCTTCGTCACCAACACCCGGGCCGGCGGGATCCGGCAGGGCGGCTCGTCCATCAGCCAGCAGCTCGTCAAGAACATCATGCTGAGTCAGGCCGAGTCGGAGCAGGAGCGCGCGCAGGCCCTCGTCCGCTCGTTCCGCCGCAAACTGGACGAGCTGCGGTACGCGCTGGCGCTGGAACGTAAATACACCAAGGATCAGATCCTCGAGCGCTACCTCAACATCGCCTACTTCGGCGCGGGGGCGTTCGGCGTCCAGGCGGCGGCCAAACGGTTCTTCGGCGTCGACGCCGCCGACCTCACGCTCACGCAGGCCGCGACGCTCGCCGGCGCCGTGCGCACGCCGTACGACACCGACCCCACGCTGGGCGACGAGCACCGTGACCGGCTGCGGGCGCGGCGCGACCTGGTCCTGGGCCGGATGGCCGAGCTCGGGGTGATCGGCAAGGACGCGGCGCGCACCGCCGCGGCCGATCCGCTGGCGCTGCACCTGCGCCCCGAGCCCGGCGGCTGCGCGGGCAGCGCCCACCCCTTCTTCTGCGTGTACGTGGAGCGCGAGGTGCTCACCAACCCCGCGTTCGGATACACCAGGGCCGACCGCGAGCGGCGCCTCCAGCGGGGCGGGCTGACCATCTGGACGACCATCGACCCGGTCGCGCAGCGGGCCGCGGAGCGTGCCATCGCCTCGCGGGTCAGCCCCCGCGACAACCAGGTGGCGTCGGAGACGATGATCGAGCCGGGCACCGGGCGCATCCGCGCGATGGCCGTGAGCAAGCGCTATGGGCGCAACCCGCACGACCGCGACCTCGGGCCCGCCACCACCTACAACCTGGCCGCCGACATGGCGCACGGCGGCGGGCTCGGCCTGCAGGCGGGGTCCACGTTCAAGGTGTTCACCCTGGCCACCGCGCTGAAGCAGGGGATGCGGTTCGGCGACGGCTTCACGATCCCCGGCGCGTACGTCCCGTCGTACGGCTATCGCGACTGCTCGGGCAAGTCCGTCAACGATCCGAACACGGTCATCCACAACGCGGGCGGCGAGGGCGGCGGCGGGCCGTTGAGCCTGGAGATGGGCACCTGGCAGTCGGTGAACATCTTCTACATGCGACTGGAGCGCGAGGTCGGCCTGTGCGACGTCGTGCAGACGGCCAAGTCACTCGGCATCAGGCGGGCGGACGGCACGTCGCTCCACGAGGTGCCGACGTTCACGCTGGGCGCCAACGAGATGGACCCGACGACCGTGGCGGCGGCGTACGCGGCGTTCGCCGCCCGGGGGCGCTACTGCCGGCCGATGGCCGTCACCGCCGTCGTGGAGCGCGACGGCACCCGCACCGAGACACCGCCCGCCTGCGTGACCGCGCTCGAACCCGCGGTCGCCGACGCGGTGAGCCATGTGCTCACGGGAGTCTTCACCAAGGGCACGATGCGCGGCCAGTCCATCGGCCGGCCCGTCGCGGGCAAGACGGGCACGAACAACGGCTACACCTCGGCCTGGTTCGCCGGATACACGCCCGCCCTCGCCGCCGCCGTCAGCGTGGGCGACATCCGCGGCTCCTACCGCTATCCGCTCACCGGCGTCACCATCGGCGGCCGCTACTACGGAGCGGTGCAGGGCGCCTCGCTGCCCGGCCCCATCTGGGTGGACTCGATGCACGCGGCCCTGCGGGACACCCCGGCGTACGGCTTCGTCCCACCGGATATGGCCCGGTTCGGCGGCGGCTTCACGCCCGGCCTGAAGGAAGCGCTGGAGAAGCAGCGCGAGAAGGAGAAGAAGAAGCGGGAGGCCGAGCGCGAGAAGCACGACGACGACGGCGACGGCGCCTCGGCGTCCGACGAGGACGCGACGGACGGCGCGGCGAGCGGCGGCGAGCATGCGTCCAGCAGCACCGGGACCACCCCCCTGGCCAGGGGCGCCGGGGGCGCCGGGACCGCCCCCACCGCCCTCCGGGCCGCTCCCGCCGCGCCCGCCGCCCCGGCGAGCCGCTCCACCGTGGTTCGCTCCACCGTGGTCCGCCCCGCCCGCGACTCGCCGATCGCCGCCGCAGCCCGCTCGGCGGCCCGTGGCTCCTCGCCCCGTGCGCCACTCCGCAGAGGGCCCGGCGGCGTGCCGGCGACGACCGGCAGGACGGGCTGGGCGAGCCTCGCCCGCCACCGCGCCGCTCCTCCGGCGGCGCCGCCCGCCGTCCGACGCGCCGAAGCCCCACGCGCCGGAACCCGCCGTGACACGGCCCGTGACACGGCCCGATCCGGCACGGCGGAGCGCGGGACCCGGAAACACGCGATCGCCGACCACGCGACAGCCGACGCGACGGCAGAACGCCGCGCGGCGGTCCCGCACCGCACGCCCCGGGGCCGGCACAGCGCGGTGCGCCACGAGGGCACGAACCCGCCGGCGACCCACAGCGCGAACCGCAGCGCGCCCCACAACGCGAAGCACAGCGCTGTTCACGACGCGAACCGCAGCGCGCCCCACAACGCGAAGCAGAGCGCGAGCCACACGGCGAAGCCTCCGGCGCGAAGCTCGGCACCCCGCCGAGCCGGATCACCGGCTCGACGCCACCACCCCGCCCACCCCGTGCGGCGCCGCGCCTGAGCGAGTGGATGCCGCGGCCGCCGTGCGCGGTGCCGTGGCCGCCGTGCGCGGTGCCGCGGCCGCCATACGCAGTGCCGTGACCGCACGGCGCCGCAGGAGGATCGACGAGGCGTGCCGCCGGGCGGCCGGCCTCGTCACTTCGTCGACCGGGCGGCCGGTCAACCGGCCAGGCAGGCCGGGCCGAGGAGCCGCTTGAGGTCGCCCGTCAGGGCGGGCGACGGGCTCACGCGGAGCCGGTCGTCCAGCCGCATGACCGTCGTGCGCGGCCCGTTGTGCACCTGGAGGTGGCCTCCGTGGTCCCGGGGTAGGTGGTCAGCACCTCCTTGAACCGGCCGACGACGGGCGGCGTACAGCGGTTGATCGGCATGCTCACCACCAGCGGCCCGCCCTACTCGGCCGTGAGGTCCGGCGCGGCCACCTCCATCGCGATGATCTTCGCGACGTCCTCCCGCTTGTCGATCCTGCCCTTGACGAAGACGATCGCGTCCTCGGCGAGCACGGTCGCGCAGAGCTGGTAGGCCGACGGGAAGATCATGACCTCGATGGAGCCCTCCAGGTCCTCCAGCATGGTGAGGACCCAGGTGTCGCCCTTCTTGGTCACCTTCCGCTGCAGGCCCGACAGGATGCCGCCGACCGTCACGACCTGCCCGTCGGAGCGGCTGTCGTCCTGCAGCGCGGCGATCGAGCAGTCGGCGCCGGCCGACAGGATGTGCTCGACGCCGAACAGCGGGTGGTCGGAGACGTACAGGCCGAGCATCTCCCGCTCGAACTGCAGCAGCGTGGTCTTGTCCCACTCCCCCGGCGGGATCTGCACGTCGAAGGTCTGGTCCTCGCCGCCGTCGATCGCGCCGAACAGCGAGTCCTGGCCGATCGCCTCGTTCTTCTTGATGTCGGTGATCGCGTCGACGGCCTGCTCGTGCACCATCAGCAGGCCCTTGCGCACGTGCCCGCAGGAGTCGAACGCACCCGACTTGATCAGCGACTCGATGACGCGCTTGTTGCAGACGACCGCGGGGACCTTGCGCAGGAAGTCCTTGAAGTCGGTGAATCTGCCCTTCTCCCCGCGCGCCGCGATGATCCCGTCCACGACGTTCGCGCCGACGTTGCGGATGGCCGACAGGCCGAACCGGATGTCGGTGCCGCGCCGGGTGAAGTCGAAGTCGGAGTCGTTGACGTCCGGCGGGAGCACCTTGATGCCCATGCGGCGGCACTCGTTGAGGTAGAGCGCCGACTTGTCCTTGTCGTCCTTGACGCTGGTCAGCAGCGCCGCCATGTACTCGGCCGGGTAGTTGGCCTTGAGATAGGCGGTCCAGTAGGACACCAGGCCGTAGCCGGCGGTGTGCGCCTTGTTGAAGGCGTAGTCGGAGAACGGGAGAAGGATGTCCCACAGGGCCCTGATGGCCGCCGCGGAGAACCGGTTCTCCTTCATGCCCTTCTCGAAGAACTCGAACTGCTTGTCCAGCTCGGACTTCTTCTTCTTGCCCATCGCGCGGCGGAGCAGGTCGGCGCCGCCGAGCGTGTAGTTGGCCACCTTCTGCGCGATGGCCATGACCTGCTCCTGATAGACGATCAGGCCGTAGGTCGTGTTGAGGATCTCCGTGAGCGGCTCCTCCAGCTCGGGATGGATCGGGATGATCTCCTGCTGGCCGTTCTTGCGCAGCGCGTAGTTGGTGTGCGAGTTGGCGCCCATCGGGCCGGGCCGGTAGAGCGCGAGGGCCGCGGAGATGTCCTCGAAGTTGTCGGGCTTCATCAGCCGCAGCAGCGTGCGCATGCCGCCGCCGTCCAGCTGGAAGATGCCGAGCGTGTCGCCCTTGGCCAGCAGCTCGTACGTCCTGGTGTCGTCGAGCGGGAGCTCCGGCAGCTCGATCATGTTCCCGGTGTTGCCCTCGATCATCTTCAGGCAGTCGTCGATGATCGTGAGGTTGCGCAGGCCCAGGAAGTCCATCTTCAGCAGGCCCAGCGTCTCGCAGGTCGGGTAGTCGAACTGCGTGATGATCGCGCCGTCGGAGTCACGGCGCATGATCGGGATGTGGTCGGTCAGCGGCTCGGCCGACATGACGACGCCCGCGGCGTGCACGCCGGTCTGCCGGATCAGGCCCTCCAGCCCGCGCCCGAGGTCGATCGTCGCCCTGACGTCGGCGTCCTCGTCGTACAGCTTGCGCAGCTCACCCGCCTCCTTGTAGCGCGGGTGGCCGGAGTCGAAGATGCCCGACAGCGGGATGTCCTTGCCCATCACCGCCGGGGGGAAGGCCTTGGAGATGCGGTCGCCCAGCGCGTACGGGTAGCCGAGGACGCGGCCGGCGTCCTTCACGGCCGCCTTCGCCTTGATGGTGCCGAACGTGGCGATCATGGCGACCTTGTCGGCGCCCCACTTCTCGGTCACGTAGCGGATCACGTCGGCGCGCCGGCGCTCGTCGAAGTCGATGTCGATGTCGGGCATCGAGACGCGCTCGGGATTCAGGAATCGCTCGAAGATCAGGCCGTGCGGGATCGGGTCGAGGTCGGTGATGCCCAGCGAGTACGCGACCAGCGAGCCGGCGGCCGAACCACGGCCGGGACCGACCCGGATGCCGTTGTTCTTCGCCCACATGATGAAGTCGGCGACCACGAGGAAGTAGCTCGGGAAGCCCATCTGGAGGATGACGCCGATCTCGTTCTCGACCCAGGTGCGGTGCTCCTCGTCCACGCCGCCGGGAAAGCGGCGCCCCATGCCCTCCCAGACCTGCTGCCGGAAGTACTCCTCCTCCGTCTGTCCCTCGGGGATCGGGTAGGCCGGCATCAGGTTGCGGTAGGGGAAGAAGCCCTCGGGCTCGACCTTCTCGGCCACCAGCAGCGTGTTGCGGCACCCCTCCTGCCAGACGCCGGAGGAGTCGACCGCCCGCATCTCGTCGGCCGTCTTGACGTAGTAGCCGCTGCCGTCGAACCGGAACCGGTCGGGGTCGCTGAGCTGCTTGCCGGTCTGGATGCACAGGAGGGCGTCGTGGCCGGCCGCGTCCGACTCGTAGGTGTAGTGGGAGTCGTTGGTGACGACCGGCGGGATGTCCAGCTCGCGGCTGATCCGGACCAGGCCGTCGCGGACCCGCCGCTCGATGTCGAGCCCGTGGTCCATGATCTCCAGGAAGTAGTTGTCCTTCCCGAAGATCTCCTGGAACTTCGCGGCGGCCTTCAGCGCCTCGTCGTACTGGCCGAGCCGCAGGCGGGTCTGCACCTCGCCGGAGGGGCAGCCGGTGGTGGCCATCAGGCCCTCGGCGTGCTCGGCGAGGATGTCGGCGTCCATCCGGGCCCACTTGCGGACGAAGCCCTCGGTGTAGGCGCGCGAGCTGAGCTTCATCAGGTTCTGCAGGCCGGTCTTGTTCCGCGCCCAGATGGTCATGTGGGTGTAGTAGCCGCCGGTCGAGACGTCGTCGCTCTTCTGGTGCGGCTCGCCCCACAGCACCGGCTTCTTGTGCATGCGCGACTCGGGCGCGACATAGGCCTCGATGCCGAGGATGGGCTTCACCCCGGCGGCGGTCGCCTGCGTGTAGAAGTCGTAGGCGCCGTGCATGTTGCCGTGGTCGGTGATCGCGATCGCGGGCATCTCCAGCTCGCCCACGAGTTTGAACATCTGCTTCAGCCGCGCCGCTCCGTCGAGCATCGAGTACTCGGTGTGGACGTGCAGATGCACAAACGGATCACCCATGCGACCCCCATCGTCACCGGACCGCGGACCAGTGCCTACGCCGTGATCGCGAGCCGGTGGGACTCAGGTGAAACAAATTCTATCCCCGCTCCTCGCCGTCCCGCCGCTCCTCCGACAGGCGCAATCCGGCCTCGATCACAGCGTTCATGATCGGGGCGAGCAGCCCGGCGCCGAGGCTGGGAGCACGGCGGGCCATGGCCGCGACGAGGCGGCGCTCGCGGTCCATGTCCCGCCCCCGGAACCCGCCGACGGGCTTGAGCCGCTGGATCCGCCCGGCCAGCGCGGCACGGTGTTCGAGGAGCGTGGCGAGGGCCGCGTCCACGCGGTCGATCGCGCCCCGGGCCGCGTCGAGGGTCTCGGGATCGTCCGGCCGTACGAGCGCCGCCATGACGGTCGCCGCCTCGTGCGCCGCCGCGAGGGCTCGCTCGGGCGCGCCCGGGTCGATCAGCAGGCCGTCCGCCCCCGCCGCCACCGCCGCGTCCGCGAGCCCGCCGTCGCCGCCCAGTCCGGCCAGCACGGGGCGGCCGGCGCGCTCCCGGGCGGCGCGCATGAGCCCGAGGTCGGGCGCGGCGTCCTGCGGTTCGCCGCGGCCGCCGCTCTCGCAGAGCACGACCGCCTCGTTGCCCTCGGCCGCGCAGTCGTCCACCGCGGCCAGCCACTCCTCCAGCGTCACCGGCCGCCCATGCCGGGAGCTTCCCCGCTGGAGGACCACGGGAAGCCCGAGCCGGGCCGCGGCGCGGACGAGATCGGGGTCGGCCGCCCAGGCCGCCCCGACCACCACTCCGTCGGCGTGCCGGGCCACGGCGGACAGGTCGGCGACCGTGGCGGGCTCCACCAGCAGCGGGCCCGCCCACCGCGCTCTGGCCTCGGCGACCGCGCCGTCCGCGCACGAATCGCCCGCGCACGACCTGTCCGCGCCCGACTCGCCCGCGCACGACCCGTCCTTCGAGGAGTCTCCCGGCCTGTCCTGCACGGTCTCCGCTCCGTCGACGGGAAGGCCGCCGTCGCCGCGCAGGCGCAGCCAGCGGGCGTCCCGGCCCCCGATCACCACAACCGGGCGCCCGTCGCCGATCACGAGGTCGCCGATCCGTACGGCGTCGCGGTCGAGTTGGGCTGCCTTCGACATGTGGGCTCCTCCGTGCGCCGGCCCCGCGGAACCGGCCGTCTGCCATGGGGATTCGCTGAGATCAGACCTCCGAGAGAACGAAAAAGGCAGAGACGCTGGCGTCCCTGCCTCAAGCCGGTCCCGGATGGTCGCTAGCTCACGTCACGCGACCGGCCCTCCCGGAACCGGCCTCGTAAACGAGCTGTACCTACCCATAACAAGGACCTTAGCAGCGAGCGGCCACGACTCGAACCGATTTGTCTCGGATTTCGGGATCGTCAGTCATGTACGCGGTTGATCCCTTTGCCATCCGTGGGACGATTCATTGGTCCAGGAAGGGGTTCGAGTGTCGCGTGCGGAAGGCCGGCTCGTCGGAGGCCGGTACCAGTTGGTTGAGCCGATCGGCCGCGGAGGCATGGGCGTCGTCTGGCGCGCCCACGACCAGTTGCTGGACCGCGAGGTCGCGGTCAAGGAGGTCCGCTACGACAGCGCCATGGGCGACGAGCTCAGCGACCTCAATCGCCGGACCATGCGCGAGGCCAGGGCCGCGGGCCGCCTCACGCACCCGAACGTGGTGGTCGTCCACGATGTGATCGAAGAGGACGACCGCCCCTGGATCATCATGCAGTTGGTGACGTCCCGCTCGCTCGGGCAGGTGATCAGGGAGGACGGCCCGCTGCCCGCCCAGCGCACCGTCGAGATCGGCCTGCAGATCCTGGACGCGCTGCGCGCCGCCCATCGCCAGGGCGTGCTGCACCGCGACGTCAAGCCCGAGAACGTGCTGCTCACCGATGACAGCCGGGTGGTCCTGACCGACTTCGGCATCGCCAGGCTCGAAGCCGACTCCACCATGACCCGCACCGGCCTCGTCGGCACCCCCGCCTTCATCGCCCCCGAACGGCTCCGCGGCGAGGCCGCGCAGCGCGAATCGGACCTGTGGTCGCTCGGCGCCACGCTCTACACGGCGGCGGAGGGCAAGCCCCCGCACGACCGGGGCATGGCGATGGCCACCATGCACGCCGTGCTGAACGACGCCCCGGCCCCGCCGCGACGCGCGGGCGCGCTGGGCCCCGTGCTCCTGCGGATGCTCGCGAAGGAGCCCGCCGACCGGCCCGGCTACGACGAGCTGACCCGGCTGCTCAAGCGCGCCTCACGGGAGCTGTCCTCGCCAGCGCCGGCACCCGGCGCCGCGCCCGCCGAGCCAGCTTCGTCGCGCCCCGAGAGGCCGGAGGCCGCGAAGCCCAAAACGCCCGCCTCACGGGGCGCGGCGCCGTACCCGCCGGTGTCTCCCCCGCCCGGGTCTTCCCCGCCCGGATCCTCCGCCCGGCGGGACGATCGTCACGAGCAGGGCGACGAGGCGGCGGGGGCGGACCATGCGCCCGCCTCCGGCAGGGGAGCGGCGGCCGGGCGCGGTGCGACCGGGACCGCAAGCGAGGCAGCGGGCCCCGGCGAGATCACCTCGCCCCTCCCGGTCATACGCGACGACGGGCCGCCGGAGCAGGGGGACGGCCCGGCTCAGGAGAAGGCGGGGAAGGCGCCGGACGCTGTTCCTGGCGCTGTGCCGGAGACCATGCCGGAAGGCATGCCGGAAACCGGAGCGCAGGCCGCCCCGCCCGCCCGTACGAAGCCCTCGACCGGCGTCCCCGCCGAGGAGAGGCCCGGGAGGCAAGCCGGTCCGGAAGCGGACGCCGGCGACGGCACCGTCAAGGTCAGCCCCGCTATGGGCTCCGGCGCGACCTCCGGCGCGGAGGACCGCAAGGCGCCGGAGGGCTCGGCCGCCTCAGGCACGGCGAAGGGTCCCGGCACCTCCTCCGGCGAGCGCTCGCCCACGACGCCCCAGTCTTCGGCATCGCAGACTTCGGCATCACAGTCGTCGGCGCCCCAGTCGTCGGCATCGCCGTCCTCGGCGGCCTTCGGCGCGAGCGCGACAGCGAAGGGCGCCGCGGGAGGGGCCACCGGATCCAAGGGCACGACGGGGCCGGCCTCGTCCGCCTCCTCCGGGGCCACCGGCTCCGGCGCGGCGGGCGGGAGCGACAGCCGTACGGACCGGGCCGGCGAGCGTGCCGGAGCGGCCCGCGCCGGGACCTCGCGGCCCTTCTCGAACGGCGGGTCCACGCCGGGCGGGGGCGACGAGCGGCGCGCCGCCATGGAGGACCGGGCGCAGGACGGGTCGGGCGCGGCCGGGATCGCCGGAGCCGGCAGCCCGATGGCCGGGCTGCGGCAGGCGCCCGCCACGGTGCCCGCGCAGGGCGGGGCGGCCTGGCACCCGGTGTCCACCAGCCCGGTCCCGCAGCGGTCGTCGAACGGCATGCTGAAGGTCGCGCTGATCCTCATTCCCGCCCTGCTGATCATCGCGGGTGTGGCGGGCTACCTCGGCCTGATGGCAGGCGAGGGCGACCAGGGGGGCGACCCCGCCTCCGGGTCGGACGCGGCCCCCGCCGCGACGGGGAAGACCGCCGACAAGCCCTCCGACGCCGCGTCCTCCGCCGCACCGTCCTCCGCCGGGCCGTCCGCCTCGGACGAGGCGACGTCCCCGTCCCCCGAGCCGTCCCCGAGTGCCACGACCTCCGAGCCCGCCGGCGTTCCCGAGGGCTGGCACAAGTACAAGCACTCGAGCGGGTTCTCGCTCGCGCTGCCGAAGGGGTGGCACGTCGACGGCAGGGGCAACGGCGAAGTCCGCTTCCGCGGGGACTCGCACACCTATCTTGAGGTCCACCACACCACGAGCCCCGAGTCGGACGCGTTGAAGGTCTGGCGGCGCGATGTGCCCGGGATGAGCCGGAACTTCCCCGGCTACAAGCTGGTCGAGATCAGAGACGTCAAGGGGTACTGGAAGACCGCGGCCGACTGGGAGTTCACCTTCGGCGACAGCCGCTACCGGTCCCGCGTGATCGACCGCGGCTTCGTCACCGACAAGCACAACGGCTACGCGCTGCTGTACAAGACCCAGGACAAGGACTGGAAGAAGAAGAAGGAGCTCTTCGAGACCATCGCCGCCACCTTCAAACCGGCGAAGTAGTGACCGGCGGGCGTGTCACGCCGGTGACTGCGGGCACCCATACGCGGGTGCCCGCAGTCACGGCACGGCGGCGACGCGATGCGGGTCAGGGCTGGCCGACGTAGTCGACCAGGACGGTCGCCTGGCGGGCGGTCCAACTGTCGGCCACGGGCGTGAACGTCACCTTCCCTGAGCCGTAGCACGGCAGTGTCGCGGTGACCGGGATCTCGGCCTTGACCCCGTAGTAGCGCAGCACGAGCGCCCTCGCGACGGTCGACGGGTCGCCCAGGTCCACCGCGATCGGCCCGCCGCCGCTGCCGGTGTAGCCGATGCTCGCCGACGACGACGAGATCGCGACGGGCCGCACCTCCACCGTCTGCCCGGGGAACGGATGACCGGTCTGTCCCGGGAACACCGGCCCGTAGCACGCCATCTTGATGATCGTGTGGCCGGTCTGGCCGTTGACGAAACCGTAGAAGTACTGGTGGGGGCCGATGGGAGCGGGGTCGACGACCTCGGCCGAGGCGGGGAGCGCGGTGGCCGCCACGAGGACGGCGGCGGCCAGGGGGGCGAGGCGCGCTGCGGCGGTGCGGAACACGGAACCTCCGGCTGACGGGGGGGGCGGGGGCGGGGGCGACCCGGACGGTAGGCCGGTCCCTCCTGCCGGTCAACGTTCGCCCTCCCCCGCTCTGCTCGGTGCTCGGGAGACGCGGCGGAACGGGTGAAAGGTTCACCCCGTGAGCAGCGCCCCCGCGACCCGGCCCGCCCCTGCCCGCCGTGGCGGACGGGCTCAGCCGGTCTGGCGGGCCTGTTCCAGGTAGGCCACCAGGCCCGCCATCCGCTCGACCGGCCAGGGCAGGCTCCCTCCGATCTCCGCGCTGTTGTCCTGCCACATCCTGCGGGCCGCCGCCCTGGTCCGTTCGCCGTCCGCTCCGTCGGGGTGGAACCCGCCCGCCAGCGCGTCCCAGCGGCGTACCAGGTCCCGGGCGCGCTCGTCCTCCGCGGGCACGCCGCTCTCCACGAGCCGCAGGCCCTCCTCGACGAGCCCCGCCCACTCGTGCTTGGCCGCTTCGACGCCCTCGCCGCCCAGCGCGTTCCTGCGCTCGGCCAGCCGCTCGCGCTGCTCTTCGGTGAAATAGGTCTCGAACACCGACATCAACTCCAATGTGGTCATCAACCGGTCCGGATCGGGGCCGGACGAGTCGCCGGCCTGCCGGAGCAGCCCGCGGATCCGCCGGCGCAGCGTCCCGATGAGCTCGGCGTGCTCGTCGAGCCTGCGCAACTGCGCCGTCAGCAGCTCGCGCATCGACTCGGGGTCGTCCGCGGCGCCGTCGAGAACACCCGCGATCTCCTCCAGCGACAGGCCGAGCGCCCGAAGCGCGCGGACCCGGTACAACCGCCGCAGGTCACGCTCGGTGTATCGGCGGTGCCCGGCGGGCGTACGCTCGCTCGCGCTCAGCAGACCGATCTCGTCGTAGTGGTGCAGCGCGCGCACCGTCATCCCGGCCGCCCGCGCCAGTTCGCCGATCGACCATCGCCGTCCGGCGTCGTCTGCCCCGATCATGCCCGAAACGCTACGACCTCCCCCGGCGTGAGGTTCAAGCCCCCGCGAGGGCGGAAGCCCTCCTGACTACACTGCGGCTGCGACAATCCCCGGTCACGACCCCGCCGACGGCTGGTCACCGGCTCTCACCTCCGCACACACGAAGGGCACGCACCATGGCCGACCACGACACCGTCACACTCGACGACCCGGTCGGTGAGTCGCTCCGCGGTCACCACGCCCACCTGGCCCGCCGGCTCGGCCGGGCGGCCAACTACACGCCGGAGGTCGCGACCTTCTCCGCGGTGCCCGCCGACCCCGGCCCGGCCGAGTGGGCCGACCTCGCGCGCCTGCTCGGTCGCGGCGCGTTCGCCGATCTGTTCAGCTGCCCGGCCACCCCGCCCGCGGGCTGGGAGCCGGTCTTCGCTCTCGACGGCTTCCAGATGATCTGGCCCGCGGGCGCCCACCCGGGTCGCGCCGATGCCGAGTCCGGCTCACGGACGGTCGAGCTGGGCGTCGACGACGTGCCCGAGATGCTCGACCTCACCGCGCGGACCCGGCCGGGGCCGTTCTGGCCCCGTACGCATGAGCTCGGCACCTATCTGGGTGTCCGTGAGAACGGCGCGCTGGTCGCCATGGCGGGCGAACGGCTCCGCCCGCCCGGGTGGACCGAGATCAGCGCCGTCTGCGTCGCCCCGGAGGCCCGCGGCCGAGGTCATGCCTCGCGCCTGGTGCGCGCCCTGGTCACCCGGATCACGGCTCGGGACGAGCGCCCGTTCCTCCACGTGGCCGAGGCCAACGTCGACGCGCTCGCGCTCTACGAGCGGCTCGGCTTCGTGATCCGCACGCGCGTGACGTTCCGCGGGTTCCGTACGCCGTGACGGACCCGTCACGACAGGCCGCCGTCCGGAGTGTCACCACACGACGGCATCGCGGCGGGTGAAGCGCCACAGTCCGTCGCGCCCTGTCCACCGGCGCGTCGAGCGGCGGATAGACGCGGGCATGACCATGGTCATGGTTCCTGTGGGCGATTGCATCCGATCCGAAACGCTCTAGGGTCGGGACCATGGCGCGCTTCGACTGGCTTCGCGACGCCGACCGGCCGTTCCTGTTCAACCTCGTGTTCTGGACGGTGACGGCCCTGCTGGCCACCGGCCTCGCGCAGGCGGCCGTGATCGGCGCCGCCCCGCTGCAGTGCGCGCTCTTCGGCGCCAACCTGGTGCTGGTCGTGGCGCTCTGGCCGGCGCTGCCCTGGAGCCGGGCGCGGGGCCGCCTCTGGGTGGGGCCGCTGTTCCTGGTGGCGACGCTCATGATGGGGGTCACCGGTGCGGCCGTCTACCACATGCCCCTGATCCTCGTCGCGGTGGCCAACCTGGCCTTCCTCCATGGCATTCGCGTCGCGACGGCCGCCCTGTCCTGCGTCACCGTCATATGCGCCGTGATGCCGCCGCTCCTGGGCTCGACGATCGCCGACGGCATCGTCCAGGCCACCGCGATGGCGGTGTTCTCCGCGTTCGTCCTGGGCATGGCGGCCTCCACGCTGGAGGCGCGGCGCAGACGTGAGGAGGCCCAGGGCCTGCTGGAGCGGATCAGGGAGCTGGCCGTCGCCGAGGAGCGGGCCCGGATGGCGGCGGAGATGCACGACTCCGTCGGCCACCATCTGACCGTCATCAAGATGGGCCTGGAGAACGCCGAGCGGTTCCGCCGGCGCCGCCCCGACGCCGCCTGGTCGGAGGTCCGCCAGGCCAAGGAGCTCACCGTGGAGGCGCTGGCCGACGCGCGGCGCTGGGTGCGCGCGCTGCGGCCGCTCGCGCTGGACGGCCGCGTCGGCAGCGCCGCGCTCGAACGGCTCGCGGCGTCGTTCGACGGCACCGGCATCACCGTGAGCTTCGAGGTGCGGGGCGAGGAGCGGCATCTGAAGGCCGACACCGAGCTCGTCCTCTACCGGGTGCTGCAGGAGGGGCTCACCAACGCGCTGCGGCACGCGAAGGCCGAGCACGTGCACGGCACGCTCACGTTCGGCGACGACCAGGTGGCGCTCGTGGTCAGAGACGACGGAACGGGCAGGGACGACCGGGCCCGCGGCGGCTTCGGGCTGACGTCGCTGGCGGATCGGGCCAGGGCGCTCGGCGGCACGCTGGCCGGCGGCAACAGGCCGGGCGGCGGGTTCGAGTTGCGCGCCGAGCTGCCGCTGGGGGCGCGGGCATGACGCCGGTCAGGGTGGTGCTGGTGGACGACCAGGCGCTGCTGCGCCAGGGGCTGCGCAAGCTGCTGGAGGTCGAGGACGGCATCGAGGTCGTCGGCGAGGCGGCCGACGGCCACGAGGCGCTGCGGGTGATCGGCGAGTGCCGTCCGCATGTGGCGCTCGTGGACATGCGCATGCCGGGCATGAACGGCGTGGAGCTGATCGTCCGGCTGGCCGACGAGCATCCGGAGGTGGCGGTCGTCGTGCTCAGCACGTTCGACGAGGACGAGTTCATCTTCGGCGCGCTGTGCGGCGGCGCGACCGGCTACCTGCTGAAGGACTGCTCGCCGGAGGACCTGGTCGCGGCCGTGCACCGGGCGAACCGCGGGGAGACCGTGCTGGGCAGCCCCGTCGCGGCCCGCCTGGTCGCCGAGCTGCGGCACCTGCCGGTGAGCCCGGTCGCCTTCCGCGGGCAGGAGTCGCTGTCGGCCCGCGAGGTGGAGGTGGCGCGGATGGTCGCCGCCGGTGCCGCCAACAGGGAGATCGCGGCGCGCCTGTTCATCACCGAGGGCACGGTCAAGAACCACGTGTCCAGCGTGCTGCGCAAGCTGGGCCTGCGCGACCGCATCCAGCTCACGCTGCATCTGCGTCCCTGAACCGCGTCCCCGCCCGCGTCTTCCGGAAACCGGCGGCCCCCGCGAGCGGGAGCCGCCGGAACGGGTTTACCAGGAGGCCGGCTTGCCCTTCTGGAACAGCCACACGTCGAAGAACGCCTTGAGGTCCATGCCCGAGACCTTCTCCGCCGCCCGGATGAAGTCGGCGGTGCTCGCGTTGCCGTACCGGTGCGTCGTCGCCCAGTCCTTGATCAGCGTGAAGAAGGCGGCGTCGCCGATCTTGCCGCGCAGCGCGTGCAGCGTCATCGCGCCGCGGTTGTACGGCACGTTGCCGAACATGTCCTCGGGGCCGGGGTCGGCCGTGACGACCTGCCAGAACGACGAGGTCGCCGCCCGGCCGTAGTTGCTGGAGCTGTCGAACGTCTGCTGCGCGGTGGCGCCGCCGGTGTGCTCGGTCCACAGCCAGGTCGCGTACGTCGCGAAGCCCTCGTTCAGCCAGATGTCGGACCACTTGCCGACGCTCACGCTGTCGCCGTACCACTGGTGCGCGAGCTCGTGCGCCATCGTGCCGACGCTGGGCGCGCTGGAGAAGATCGGCTTGGTCTGGCTCTCCAGGGCGTAGCCGACGTCGGGCGCGCGGTCGATGATGGCGCCCGTCTGGTTGAAGGGGTACGGCCCGAAGATCGAGGAGAAGTAGTCGACGATGTCGGGGATCTTGGCGACGGCCGCGGCCGACTGGGTCACCAGGCGGGGGTCCACCGCCGTGTAGACGGGGATGCCGCCGGGCGTGGTCGTCTCGTCGACGACGAAGTTGCCCAGGGTCACCGTGGCGAGGTAGGTCGCCATCGGCTCGGCCGAGTCCCAGACGAACGTGGTCTTGCCGTTCGCGGTCGTCTTGGACGCCAGGCGGCCGTTGCCGACCACCGTGACGCCCTCGGGGACCGTCGCACGGAAGGTGAACGTCGCCTTGTCCGCGGGGCTGTCGTTGGCCGGCAGCCACGCCGGGGCGCCCTGCGGCTCGCCCGGCACGAAGGCGCCGTCGTCCGTCGGCACCCAGCCCTCGATCGAGCCGTCGGGGTCGGTGACGACCGGCGGCGTCCCGGCGTACGTCACCGTGACCGTGAAGGTCTCCCCGGTCTTGAGCTTCGGCCGCGGGGTGACGACGAGCTCCTGCCCGTCCCGCCGGTAGGAGGCCGGGTGCTTGCCCACCGTCAGCGACGTGATCTGCGGGCCGCGGAAGTCCAGGTCGAACTGGTCGAGGTCCTGGGTGGCGACCGCGGTGATCACCGTCGTGGCGTCCATGACCTTGGTGGCGGGGTCGTAGGTGAACGTGACGTCGTAGTGCCGCACGTCGTAGCCGCCGTTGCCCTGGTCGGGGAAGTACGGGTCGCCGAGCGAGGGGGCGCCCGCGGAGTAGCGCGGCGCACCGGGGTTTCCGGGAGCCGCGAGAGCCGTGGTCGCCTGGGTCGCGGTGAGCAGCGCGGCCGCGAGGGCGGCGCCGCCGAACCGCGCCGCCCGGCGCGAACGAGACGATGTCATGAGTGTCCTTTCAGGGACCGAGCGGCCGGGGGCCGGCCGCTCGGTCCGGTTTCCTGCGTGGGATCAGGCGACGACGGAGCGGAGCGGGATGCCCGCCGCTCCGAGGTCGCGGACCAGGTCGCGGACGAACGGGTGCTCGTCGGCGGGCAGTCCGTCGGGGTTCGGGATCGTGACGTAGGACGAGCCGTCCGCGGACGCGGTCAGCGCCGTGTCCGTGTAACGCTCGACCACCGCCTGGGTCCGCGCGAGGTCGGCGTCGGCCACCTGGATGACGATCGGCCGCCACTCCCCGCCGAGGTTCGGCGGCTCCTGCGCCGTCGCGGCGGCGCTGCGCAGCGCGTCCGGGGCCGCGGCGGTCCGCTGCTTGGCCTGCGGCTGCGGCGCGCCCGCCGGGTACAGCAGCGCGTTGGCGAGGAGGTGGATGCCGTTCTCGTTGTACGCCCGGAACAGCGGGTTGTAGGCGAACAGCACGGCGTGTCCCGCGCCGGTCGGCTCGTCGACGAGAGAGGTCGTGCCCTTGAGCGCCTCGGCGCCCACGGTGTAGCCGTTCGACCAGAACGTGTCATCCGAGGGGTAGGTGAGCACGTTCGCCCCGGTCTGGCTGGGGTTGAGGATCGGGTCGCCGTTGTTGAACTGGAAGTCCTCCGCCGGTCGGCCGAGCGACACCGGGCTGTCCTGGGCCACGTCCACCCGGAAGTGCGAGCCGATGACCTGGTAGCCGGTCGGCTTGGCCTTCTCGGTCGTGGAGGTGAGGCCGGCGGCCCTGGCGACCCGGGTGCCCTCGTTGCGCAGCCCGACGTACGTGCCGCCCGCGGCCACCCACTGCCTGAGGTTGGCCAGGCCCTGCGCGGTCAGCCCGCCGTTGGCGCTGCTGCCGTCCGGGACGAGCAGGACGGACCGCTCGGTGAAGGCCGGGGTGTTGTCGTTGACGTCGGCCGTGGTCACCGGCGTGAGCCCGAGGCCCCATCGGTCGCCGAGCACGTAGCGGGCCTCGCCGTAGGAGCCGGAGGTGGTGGAGACGCCGGTGCCGGCGAAAAGGCCGACGTCGGGCGTGCGCAGCGCGGCTCCGGAGGCCGGGGCAGCGCCGCCCTCGACCGTCACGCCCAGCGAGCGGGCGAGCTTGTCCAGCTCGCCGCGGTTCATCGCGGTGGCGGCCAGGCTGACGACCCCGGAACGCGCGTCACGCGTGAGCGGCACGCCCGCGCCGAGCAGCCGGAAGGTCAGCTCGGACGCGGCGGCCGAGTCCATCGGGTAGGAGTACGACCCGCCCCGGGGCGCGGCGGCGGCCACCCCGCCGTCGACGTCCTTGACGAGGTCGGCCTTCGGCGACAGCTTGTCACCGGTGGAGATGGTGTCGACGCCCGCGAGCAGCGGGTTGCTCCACGAGGAGACGTCGTAGAAGTAGGGGAACGGGACGTACGGGTCCTCGCCCATGACGGCCTGGATCCAGTGCTTCTGCGGCTGGTCCATCGGGATCCAGTAGGCCCCCTCGGGGACCGTCACGTCACTGGCCGTCCGGCCGCCGAAGACCCGCGCGGAGGGCACCTTCACCGGCTTTTTCACCCGGTAGACCTCGACGTCCATGCGGCGCAGCCGCTCGACCAGCCGGCGCACGTCGCCGAGCTGCCGGTCGGGCAGCAGGAAGTACGACCGGATCGCGATGTCGGGCACCGGGAAGCGGACGGTGTTCGCCGGCTGGACGACCTCGTTCGGCTCCAGGGCGCCGGCGGCCCCCTCGGCGAGCGCGGTCTGCCAAATCGAGTAGTAGCCGTTCAGGACCTCGCGCCTGTTGTCGGCGGCCCAGCCGGTCGTCGCCCACTGGGTGTTGAACTGCTGCTGCACCCGGTCCTCGACCGCCGACGAGCTGCCCTTCTCGAACGTCATGCCGGCGGCGCCGAAGCCCGCGGCCGGGACGCTGTCGCCGTAGCCCATGTAGAACAGGTCGTACGTCGCGTAGTTGAAGTAGCACTCGGTGGTGACCGCGTCGCCGCAGGCGCCGTTGTAGCCGAAGCCCGCCGCGTTCGCCGCACCGATCCGGTTGATCCAGTTCACCGGCTGGTCGGCGATCTCGTGGTGGATCGGGTCGGCGTTGGGCGGGAAGAAGTACTGCCGCCCGCCCATCTCGTGCGCGTCGACGAAGACCTGCGGCGGATACCGGCGCAGCATTTCGAGCTTGCCGTCGGTCTCCGGCTGGGTGCGGGCGAACCAGTCCCGGTTGAGGTCGAAGCCGTACTCGTTCGTCCTGCGGCTCGCGTCGCGGCCGTCCGGGTTCTGGGTCGGCATGATGACCGTGACCAGGTTGTCGTTGCGCTTCGCGACGTCGCAGGACAGGCCGCTCGCCAGCTCGTACAGGGTCTTGAGCGCGGCGTCGGCGCCGCTCTTCTCGCCACCGTGCACGTTGCCGGCGATCCAGACGACGGCGGGCGAGTCCTCGGCGATGCGCGCCGCCTTGTCGGCCCGCAGCGACCTCGGGTCACGCAGCGAGCGGATCTGGTCCGCGATCTTCTTGAGCTGACCGGGGACCATGTTGTGGGAGTCGGACACGATGGCGTACGGCAGGTCCTGGCCGGTCACGCTGTGCGCCACGGTGCCCGTGACCACGCGGTCCGAGGCCCCTCCCACGGCTTCGACGTACTTGCCGATCTCTTCGGTCGTGAGCACCCGGGGCTGTCCCTTGCCCAGCGGGAAGCCGAAGAACTGCTCAGGGGCCGGCACCGCGCCCAGGTGGGCGGCCGGGTCGGTGTCGCACCGTCCGGGTGCCTTGTGCGGGTCGACCGGGCCGGCCTGCGCGGGGGACGCGGGCGTCAGGGTGAGCGCCGCCGACACCAGTAGCGCGGCGCCGAGCGCCATGCCGTAGGGGGATCTTCCGCACAACGTGGTGCGTAACCGCATCTCGCCTCCAGGCGGGGGGACGGGGTGACGTCTCGGGGAGAGCACCCGTCCGGGAAACGACAAAGTCCCTACGGACAGTATTAGAAGTGAATAAATCGGACAAGCTGCGGCGAAACATAACCATACGTGAATGGAAACTGTGAGCAATGACGTTTCCGCAAGTGAATGCGGCAGCGGCCGACCGAATCACCCTTCCATAACGTCCGATAACAACTGCGCATCGAGTTCGCCCGCCACGGAGGCGGTCACCGTCCGCCGTCACGGCCTGCGAGTTTCACCGCCGGCGCACGGTGTCGTGAGATCGAAGACAGACGGCCGCGTACCGGCCTGTGGGACCATTCATGGGGTTTCGAGGAGGACAGGGTGGACGAGGAGCGTCGGGTCGCGGGCAGGTACCACCTGCTTGAACCGATCGGCCGCGGAGGCATGGGCGTGGTCTGGCGTGCCCACGACGACCTGCTCGACCGCACCGTGGCCGTGAAAGAGGTGCTCTACCACCCCACCTCCGAAGAGGACAGCGAGACGTTCACCCGGCGCACCATCCGCGAGGCCCGGGCGGCGGGCCGCATCGACCACCCGAACGTCGTCGTCGTCCACGACGTGATCGAGGAGGACGGCCGCCCCTGGATCGTGATGCAACTCGTGCAGTCGCGGTCGCTGGGCGAGGTGCTGCGCGACCAGGGCGCCCTCCCGCCCGGCCGGGTCGCCGCGATCGGGTTACAGGTGCTCGACGCGCTGTGCACCGCGCATGCCGCGGGAGTGCTGCACCGGGACGTCAAACCGGAGAACGTGCTGCTCAGTGGGGAGACCCGGGTGGTGCTGACCGACTTCGGCATCGCGACGATGCCGGAGGAGACCGGGCTGACCATGACCGGCGGCATCACCGGCACCCCCGCGTTCATACCGCCCGAGCGGCTGAACGGTGACCCCGCGACCCCCGAGTCCGACCTGTGGTCCCTCGGCGCGACGCTGTACGCGGCGGTCGAGGGCAGGACCCCCTTCGAGCGCAACTCCCCCGTGGCCACGATGGCGGCCATCCTGCACGACGACCCCGCCCCGCCCCGGCGGGCGGGCGCCCTGACGCCGGTGCTCGAAGGCCTGCTGCGCAAGGACCCGGCCCGGCGCATCGGCGCGGCCGAGGCCGCCGCCCTGCTCAACGCCGCCGTCGCGGCCACCCCGAATCCTCTGGCGAACCGGCCCGACCCCGGCCCCTGGAGCGGCTCCCCGTCCGGGCCGCCCCAGCCGGGGCAGCCCGGCCCCTGGAGCCAGAGCCCGGCCGGCGGCTCGCAGCCGTACGGCGGCTCACAGTCGTACGACGGCTCGCAGTCGTACGGCGGCTCGCACCAGGCCGGCGGCCCACAGCAGTCCGGCGGCCCGCAGCAGTCCGGCGGCTCCGCCTCCTGGCCGGGGGCCACCGGCCACCCGGGACCGACGGGCCCCGGCGGCACGGGCATGGCGGGCTACCCCACGAGTCCGAGTGGTCCGGCCCCCGCGGGCCACACAAGCCACCCAGCGGGCCCCATCGCCGGCCACACAAGCCACATGGGCCAGATGGGTCACCTGGGGCACATGGGGCACAGCGGCAACGCGGGCCCCGGCGGGCCCGCCGTCCCGCCGGGAGGCCACCCCGGCGCGTATCCCGCACCGGGTGCGCGCCCTCCGGGGCACGGCTCCGCTGCCAAGGTGACCCTGTTCGTCCTGTTACCGCTGCTGCTCGTGATCGTCGTCGCCGGCGGTTGGTACGGCTACAACTCGCTGGCCGGCGGCGGGACCCTCGCCGAGGACCCCGTACCCGCGAGAACCGATCCCACCTTGGGCTCCGATCACACGTCGGGGGACACCGAGCCGAGCGCCTCCGGCGAGCCGTCCGCGCTCCCATCCGAGCCGACGCAGCAGCCGACGGAGGATCCCACGGAGAAGCCGACGGAGGAGCCCTCGGAGGAGCCCTCGGAGGAGCCGTCGCCGCAGTCCCCCACGCCGACGGCGGCCACGGTGCCCAAGGGGTGGAAGACCCACCACGACCCGCTCGGCTTCGCGATCGCCCTGCCCTCCCGCTGGGTCCCGTTCCACAGGGAGGCCACCCGGGTGCGCTTCCACGACCCCGGCGGGCGGGACTACCTGCAGGTCGACTTCACCCCCTGGGAGACCACGGACCCGGTGGCCGCCCTGCGCACGGTCGAGGTGACCTCGACCAAGAAGGGCTACCTGCGCGGCTACGAGCGCATCGGACTGACGGCCAGGAAATACCTCGGTGTTCCCGCCGCGGACTGGGAGTTCACCCACACGACCGACGCCGGCAAGGTGCGGGTGCTCGACCGCGCCTTCAGGCTCGACGACGGCCGCTGCGTCGCTCTCTACTGGCAGGTCGCCGACTCCCGGTGGACCTCCGGTTTGTCGTATTTCAACGCCTTCGCGCGTACCTTCCAGCCTTGATAACAATTTGATGAAGATCCGCAGGTCGGGAAGGATTTCGCCCCAGAACAGTAACGATGTCGCATGCGTTCGCCCACGAGGGGTAGCGCGACAATCATGGCTGAAGCGCAGACCTCCGAACGTGTCGTGGCAGGACGCTATCGCCTGATCAAGCCGCTGGGACGGGGCGGCATGGGCACCGTGTGGCGCGCCGTCGACCAGGTGCTCGAACGAGAGGTCGCCGTCAAGGAGCTGCTCGCGTCGAACGAGCTCACCGGTCCGGAGCGGGAGGTCTTCACCATCAGGACCTTCCGCGAGGCCAGGGCCGCCGGGCGGTTGAGCCATCCGAGCGTGGCGGCGGTGTACGACGCCTTCGAGGAGAACGGCTACCCCTGGATCGTCCTCGAACTGATCCCGTCCCGGACGCTGGGATCGGTCATCCGCGAGGAGGGCCCCCTGCCGCCGCGGCGGGTGGCGGAGATCGGATCCCAGGTGCTGGCCGCGCTACGCGTCGCCCACGCGAACGGGGTGCTGCATCGGGACGTGAAACCCGACAACGTGCTGCTCGCCGACGACGGCCGGGTCGTGCTGACGGACTTCGGCATCGCCGCGATGGAGGACGACTCGCCGGTCACCCGCACCGGCATGCTGATCGGCACCCCGGCGTTCATCGCACCGGAGCGGGCGGCGGGACAGCAGGCGCAGCGGGCGTCGGACCTGTGGTCGCTCGGAGTGACGCTGTTCCTGGCCGTCGAGGGGCGCTCGCCGTTCCACCGCGGTCACGCGCTGGCGACACTGGCCGCGGTCATGTACGAGGAGGCCGGCCCCCTGCACAATGCCGGGCCGCTGGCACCGGTGATCGAGGGTCTGCTCATCAAGGACCCGGCCCGCAGGATGACCGCGGACTACGCGGCCCAGCACCTGCACGCCGTGGCCAGCGGGCAGGTGACCGATTCGGTCGTGCCGCGCCCGCGGCAGCCGCCCCGGCTCGCCCGGCTGATGCCCATCTTCGACACCGCGCCTTCGGAGCCCGTGTCCACGTCCGCGCCCGTGCCCATGCCCTTCGGCGAGGGCACCCCGACGCCGGTCCGGGTGCCCGCGCCCGTACCGGTGGGCGGACGCCGCAGGCCCTGGGCCCTGGCGGCGGGTTCCGGGGCGCTCGTCGCGTTCGTCGGGCTGGTGGCCGGCGCCGTCGCGTTCACCACCGCCAGGCTTCCGGCCGACCCGAGGGGGACCGCCGTGGTGAGCACGCCCACGGTGACGGTCTTCGCGACGAAGACCGCCGAACCCCGGGCCACCGAGCCCAGGACCGCCGAGGCCGGCAAGCGGACCGAGAGCCGCGACGTGAGCAGGACGGCCACCCAGCCGGTGACGAACACCGGGAGCGGCGCCGCGGGCGGGCACCGTATGGAGGAACGCGGCAGGCCGACGGACAGGTCCGCCGGAAGGTCACCCGGCAAGCCCGGCGGGGGAAAACCCAAGGGCAAGCCCACCGGGGCCGCATCCAAGGGGGCGGGCAAGCCCAAGGGGTCTCCCCCCGGAAAGCAGACAGGCAAGGGGAAGCCCTCCGCGCCCAAGCCCGGGGCCGGCGGCGGAAGCGCCGAGCCGCCCCAGGGCAAGGGTGGGGGCCAGGGAAAAGGCGAGGGCCAGGAGGCCACCACGGACGACCTCGGTGACATTCCCGACGGCTACACCCAGCCGGAGAACGACTGGGATGCCTGACCGCGCCATCACCGCCTGACCACGCCATCAGCACCTGGCCGCGCCACCACTGCCCGACCGCACTATCACTGCCTGACCACGCCGTCACGGCCTGACCGCGCCATCAGCAAGCACCGCAGGACCGCCGCAGGACGGACGCAGCACGGGCGCCGGATGGGATGAATGCCCGGAGCGCGCGTCAGCCCTCGTCCGCGAGGATCTCCAGCGCGTTGGCCAGGTCTGCGGGGTAGTCGCTGGTGAAGGTCATCCACTCCCCCGTCGCCGGGTGTTCGAACGACAGCGAGGCCGCGTGCAGCCACTGCCGGCCCACTCCGAGGCGGGCCGCGAGGGTGGGGTCGGCGCCGTACAGCAGATCGCCCACGCACGGGTGCCTGAGCGCGGCCATGTGGACCCGAATCTGGTGGGTCCTGCCGGTCTCCAGCTTGATGTCGAGCAGCGACGCCGCCCGGAACGCCTCGATCGTGTCGTAGTGCGTGACCGAGTCCTTGCCGCCTGCCACCACGGCGAAGCGCCCGTCACCCGCCGGATGCCGGTCGATCGGGGCGTCCACGGTGCCCCGCAGCGGGTCCATGTGCCCCTGCACGAGCGCGCGGTAGCGCTTGTCGACCGTGCGTTCCTTGAACGCCCGCTTGAGGTGCGAGTAGGCCCGCTCGCTCTTGGCGACGACCATGACGCCGGTGGTGTTGGCGTCGAGCCGGTGCACGATGCCCTGCCGCTCGGCCGCGCCGCTGGTGGACACCCGGTGCCCGCCGCCGAGCAGGCCGCCGATCACGGTGGGGCCGGTCCATCCGACGGTCGGGTGCGCCGCCACGCCGATCGGCTTGCTCACCACGACGACGTCGTCGTCCTCGTACAGGATCGCCATGCCCGGCACGGGCTCGGCCACGGGCATCGGCGCGGCGGGCGGCGGCGGAATCGTGACGTCCAGCCACGCCCCGGCGTGGACGCGGTCGGACTTCGCCGGGACCCCGCCGTCGACCAGCACGTCCCCGGAGGCGATCAGTTCGGCCGCGCGGGTGCGGGAGAAGCCGAAAAGCCGGGCCAGGGCGGCGTCGAGGCGCTCGCCCTCCAGGCCGTCCGGCACGGGCAGGCTGCGCTGGTCACCCATCGGCCCGCTCCCCCGCCCGTTCGCCGGCCTGCTTGCCCGACTCGCCCTCCGCGTGGTCGTGCGCGTGCTCCTGCGCACTGTCCTGCGTGTGGTCCTGCGCCTTGTCCTGCGTGTGGTCCTCGACGGACCCGTCCATCTGGCGGGTGCCGTCGATCTGGTAGCCGCGCCAGGCGAGGAACACGGCGAGCACGCCACCGCACACGATCCCCGAGTCGGCGACGTTGAACACCGGGAACCGGGTGACCGGGAACACCTGGATGAAGTCGACCACGTGCCCCTGGAACGGGGCCGGCCACCGGAAGATGCGGTCGGTCAGGTTGCCGACCGCCCCGCCCAGCAGCAGGCCCAGCGTGATCGCCCAGGGCAGGCTGCGCAGCTTCCGCGCCGTACGCACGATCGCGACGACGACGGCCAGCGCGATCACCGTGAACACGATCGTCATGCCGGTGCCGATGCTGAAGGCGGCCCCGGCGTTGCGGATCACCGTCAGCACCAGCGCGCCGGGCACGACGGTGACAGGCCCCTCGTGCTCCAGGAACTCCACGACGAGGAACTTCGCGACCTGGTCGAGCGCGTACACCACCGCGGCCACGGCGACGAGGAGAGCGATCCTCCGCGCCCGGTCGGGCCGCGCGGGTTCACCGCTCAGCGGCGCTCCTCCCGCTGCTTGCACGCTACGCACAGCGTCGCCCTCGGGAATGCCCGCAGGCGCTCCTTGCCGATCGGCTTGTGGCACGATTCGCACTCTCCGTAAGTCCCTGCCTCGACGCGGGCGATCGCCCGCTCGTTCTGCGCGAGCAGGTCGCGCGCATTCAGGGTAAGGGCGATCTCGCGCTCACGCTCATACGTCTTGGCTCCGGCGTCCGCCGGATCGTCCCCCGCGCCCTGGCTCACGTCTCCGGAGGCGAGCTGTTCCTCCGCCCGGGCGATGTCGGCGCGCAACTCCTCGATCTCGTGCCGCAGCCGCTCACGGACTTCGGCGAGCTCCTCTTCGGACCAGACGTCGTCACCGATGGCGGTTTTCGCCGTGCGCGTCGTCATTGCGGGCCTCCCCTTCGCCCAGAACCCTTCGGCCCCGTGGCACCCTTCGAGTGGTGCGATTCGAGCCCGTCCGGGCAGAATAAGTCGCCGATAACGGATCGGCAACGGACTCGCTGAGGCTTTTACCCCACCCGTAACCGGGTGGCGCCTTCGCGCAGCTCCTCCTCGTCGCCCTCTATTTCGATCGTTTTGTCGGTGGGTGGTACCACCCGGACCCACGCCCCGGGTCCCGGGGCGGCGGCCCACGCGGGGGCCGCCTCCGTCGCCGTTTCGCCGGCCACGGCGCCCACCCGCACACCCCCACAACAATCGCGGAGCCTGCGCGTGTTCCTCCCACGTATTCCCGCGACGAGCCGGGTCTCACCCGGGACGTCACCCGCATATCGGGAAGCCCTTCCGGCCGGGTTGCGTTATCGTCATAGTCTGCAAGGTGTTGATGGGGACGAGTACCTCCACATCCGCCCGCTCAGCGACCCGGGGACGGTGCGAGCCCGGGGCGGGCCGTGAAGGGAAGATCACCCCGGAGCCGCCGGAAGAAAGGCCGTCCCGGCCGAGTAGAACCGGCAGCGGAAAGCGAAACGAGAGGGCGTCCGGCACCGGCCGGGCGTCAAGAAGGGTGGTACCGCGGAGCCGTCCGGCGGCTTCGTCCCTTCACGCCATGTCAGCAGGCTGTCACAGCCACCGCGTGGAGGTCCCGCCCGACGATGTCTTCCCACTATTTCCGCTCACTTCCCGCGCAGGTCGACCTGCCGGCCCTCGAGCACGAGGTCCTCGAACGCTGGCGGGACGGGAAGGTCTTCGAGCGCTCGCTGCAGCAGAACGCCGACGGCCCCTCCTGGGTGTTCTTCGAGGGCCCGCCCACGGCGAACGGCATGCCCGGTGTGCACCATGTCGAGGCCCGCGTCTTCAAGGACATCTTCCCCCGCTACAAGTCCATGCGCGGCTACCACGTGCCCCGCAAGGCCGGCTGGGACTGCCACGGCCTGCCCGTCGAGGTCGCCGTCGAGCAGGAACTCGGCCTGTCCGGCAAGCCCGAGATCGAGTCGTACGGCATCGCCGAGTTCAACGCGCGCTGCCGCGAGTCGGTGCTGCGGAACGTCGACGCGTTCGAGGAGATGACCGAGCGGATGGGCTACTGGGTCGACATGTCCCAGGCCTACCGCACCATGGACCCCCAGTACGTCGAGGCCGTCTGGTGGTCGCTCAAGGTCGTCTGGGACAAGGACCTGCTGTTCCGCGACCACCGGATCACGCCGTACTGCCCCCGCTGCGGCACCGGCCTGTCGGACCATGAGCTCGGCCAGCCCGGCGGCTACGAGACCGTCTCCAGCCCGTCGGTGTACGTGCGGATGCCCGTCGTCTCCGGCCCGCTGGCCGAGATGGGCGCCTCGCTGCTGATCTGGACCACCACGCCCTGGACCCTGGTGTCCAACACCGCGGTCGCCGTGCACCCCGACGTGACGTACGTCGCGGCCCGGCGCGGCGACGAGGTGCTGGTGGTGGCCGAGCCGCTGCTGCGGCGGGTCCTCGGCGAGGACGCCGAGGTGCTGGCCACCTACCAGGGCTCCGAGCTGGAGCACACCGTCTACCGGCGCCCCTTCGACCTGGTGGACATCGAGGGCGCCCACTACGTCGTGCTCGGCACGTACGTCACGGTCGAGGACGGCACCGGCCTGGTCCACCAGGCCCCCGCCTTCGGCGCCGACGACATGACCGTCTGCAAGCGCTACGGCCTGCCGGTGGTGAACCCGATCGGCCCGGACGGGCGCTTCCTGCCGGACGTGCCGTTCGTGGGCGGTCTGTTCTTCAAGGACGCCGACGAGCCGCTGACGGAGAACCTGCGCGAGCGCGGGCTGCTGTTCCGTGGCGAGCACTTCGAGCACAGCTACCCGCACTGCTGGCGCTGCCACACCCCGCTGCTCTACTACGCGCTCCCGTCCTGGTACATCAGGACCACCGCGATCAAGGACCGGCTCCTCGCCGAGAACGAGCGCACCAACTGGTTCCCCGAGACGATCAAGCACGGCCGGTACGGCGAGTGGCTGCGGGGCAACGTCGACTGGGCGCTGTCGCGGTCCCGCTACTGGGGCACGCCGCTGCCGCTGTGGGTCTGCTCGGAGAACGAGGACCACGTCACCTGCGTCGGCTCGCTGAAGGAGCTGGGTGAGCTGGCGGGCCACGATCTGACCGGCCTCGACCCGCACCGCCCGTTCGTCGACGATGTCACCTTCCCCTGCCCCACGTGTCAGGCCGAGGCGCGCCGGGTGCCCGACGTGATCGACGTCTGGTACGACTCGGGCGCCATGCCGTTCGCCCAGTGGGGCGCGCCGCTGGTGAACAAGGACGTCTTCGAGAGCTCCTACCCCGGCCAGTTCATCTGCGAGGCGATCGACCAGACCCGCGGCTGGTTCTACTCGATGATGACCGTCGGCACGCTGGTGTTCGACCGGTCGTCGTACGAGAACGTGCTCTGCCTCGGCCTGATCCTCGCCGAGGACGGCCGCAAGATGAGCAAGCACCTGGGCAACGTGCTGCGCCCGATGCCGCTCATGGACCAGCACGGCGCCGACGCCCTGCGCTGGTACATGGCCACCTCCGGGTCCCCCTGGGCGCCCCGGCGGATCGGGCACACCGCGCTGGAGGAGATCGTCCGCAAGGTCCTGCTGACCTACTGGAACACCACGTCGTTCTTCGCGCTCTACGCCAACGCCGAGTCGTGGTCGCCGGCCCGGATGGCCGACGCCCCGGCGTACGCGGAGCGGCCGCTGATCGACCGGTGGGCGCTGGCGGAGCTGCACCGCACGGTGGCCGAGGTCACCGCGTCGTTGGAGGAGTTCGACACGACCCGGGCCGGGCGACGGCTCACCGAGTTCCTGGACGACCTGTCCAACTGGTACGTCCGCCGCTCGCGCCGCCGCTTCTGGTCCGGTGAGGCGTCGGCCTTCGCGACGCTGTACGAGTGCCTGGAGACCGTCACCCGGCTCATGGCCCCGCTCGTGCCGTTCGTCACCGACTACCTCTGGGACGTGCTGCGCGACCCGGACGCCCCGGCCTCGGTGCACCTGGCCACGTGGCCGGAGGTGAACGCGGCGCTGCTCGACCCCGAGCTGTCGGAGCGGATGGCGCTGGTGCGCCGGCTCGTGGAGCTGGGCAGGTCGGCGCGTGCCTCGTCGTCGGTCAAGACCCGCCAGCCGCTCGGCCGGGCCCTGGTCGGCGCCCCCGGCTGGGCCTCGCTCCCCGGCGAGCTGCGCGACCTGATCGCCGACGAGCTCAACGTCCAGCGGCTGGAGGACCTGTCCGGTTTCTCCGCCGACCTGGTGACGTTCACGGTCAAGCCCAACTTCCGCAGCCTCGGCAAGCGGTTCGGCTCGCAGACCAAGCTCGTCGCCGCGGCCGTGTCCGGCGCCGCCCCGGCGGAGCTGGCCCGCGCCCTGCGCTCGGGCGGGCCCGCGACCGTCGAGGCCGGAGAACTGGGCACGGTGGAGCTGGGCGCGGACGACGTGATCGTGACCGAGCAGCCGAAGTCGGGCTGGGCCGTGGAGACCGGCGCGGTGGACACCGGCACGGGCGAGACCGTGGCGCTGGACCTGGCGATCACCGACGAACTGCGCCGGGCCGGCCTGGTCCGCGACGTGATCCGGCTCGTCCAGGAGGCCCGCAAGTCCACCGGCCTGTCCATCACCGACCGCATCCACCTGTGGTGGTCGGCCGGCGGTGAGCTGGCAGCGGCGCTGCGCGAGGGCGGCGACGCCGTCGCCGACGAGGTGCTGGCGGTGAGCCTGGCCGAGGGCGTTCCTGACGAGGACCTGCCGGTCCACGAGGATGCCGACCTGGGCCTGTCCTTCCGCCTCCGCAAGGCCTGATCCCGCGACTGACGGGGCCGGTCACCGACCGGCCCCGTCAGCGTTCCACCGGCGTTCGTTCCACCGGCGTTCCATCAGCGTTCGGCGTTCGATCGGGGACGGCCACGGCCGCGCCGTGCCGCGCCGGGGTTGGCGTCCGGAACCGCCTCGGAGACGACAGCAGTGTCGCCCCGCACCGCACACCGCGCCGCACTGGCCGGCTACCCGGCCCTCACGCCGCAGAGCGCGTCAACGGTCGTTCTGGCAGACCGAGCAAGGGGTGAGGTTCGCCTCGTCGGCCTCGGCCCGTGTCATGGTCTCGATGCCCGAGTCGCCCATTCCGCTGATCAGGGGGCAACCGGCCTCGTGGTAGCGCCGGGTGCCGATCATGACCCGCACCGGCGCGTCCCCGTCCGCGGACGGCTGAGCCGCGCCGGCGGTGCGATCCTCACCGGTCTCGCTTCCCGACCCGCCGCGGTCCTCGCCTGTCCTGCCCGGATTGTCCGGGCTGCCGGAACCGGACGTGGCCGCCTTTGCGGCGCGGGTCGGCGCGGCGCCGTCACCCATGCCGGCGCCGTCCTCACGGGCGGAGCCGGTCTTCTCAGCGCTCTTCTTGGCGCTCTTCTCAGCACCGGTCTTCTCGGTGCCAGCCTTGCCAGTACCGACCGTGCCAGTACCGGCCTTGTCAGTGCCGTTCCCGGAGCCGGTCTTCTCCGCGACGCCCTTGTTCGCGGTGGTCTTGTTCGCGGTGCTCTCGGCGGCGGAGGCCGAGCCGGAGGTGGAGCCGGCCGAGGCCGCGGATCCGGCGCGCCCGGATCCGGGGGTCTCTGCCGGCTCCACCGGCTTTCCGGGCCCCGCACGCCGGGGCGTGGGGGCGTCCTCCGGGCGGGACGCCGCCTTCGCGTCCGCCGCGCCGGAGGCGCTCTGGTCGTCACCGGGCTGCTCGTCGTCCGCCCGGGAAGCGGTGGCCTTCGGCAGCGAGGCCGCACGCGAGCCGGGAGCCTGGTCCACGGCCGTGGATCCATCGGGCTCGCCGTCCCCCGGCGACGAAGTTTCCTTCCCTGCCTCCCCGGTCGCCTTGGACCGGGCGGGGTCCCACGGCAGGGGAACCCTGCCGGGCACGAACCAGTCGTGCTCCGCGGTGTCGGTCAGCGAGTCGTCCGTCTCGTCGTCCGCCTGGTCCGACGCCGATCCTGCCGCCGGCGGAGACCAGGCCGGTGCGGACCATGACGTGGCGGAAGGCCAGGACGGCGCGGAGGATCCGGACGACGATCCCGAAGACGCGGCGGAAGGCGAGGACGGCGGCGTGGAGGACGGCGAGGTGGAGGACGGCGAGGTGGAGGCGGACCGCGGCACCGCCGTCCCGGCGCCGGACTCCGGCGACGTGCCCCGGCCGAACCAGTTCACCGGCGTGTGCCCGTCGCCCTCGGTCCCGGCATCGGCCTCGGAAGCCGTGTCGCGCGCCGGACCGTCGTGCTCATCGACCTCGCCCGCGTCGGCGGTCTTCCCTGACGTCTTTCCGGACGCCTTCTCCGCCGTCTCACCGGGCTTTTCGCGCGCTACGTCGTCGGACGGCCTGCCGCCGGGGGGCGTGGGCGGGGCGGTCGTGGAAGGGCCCGACGCGGGCGGAGCGGCGGCCGGCGACGCACCGGCGGCGCCCCCCGCGGTGGCGTCCGACGCACCGGGATCTGGCGCACCGGAATCTGACGCACCGGGATCTGAGGCACCGGGAGCGGACGACTGGGGGCCGGACAGTTCGGAGACGGACGACTCGGGCAGGCGCGGCCCCGGGACGCCGGGCTGAGGGAACCGCGCGACGGGCGGCTCTCGATCAGCGGGCGTGGAACGGGACGGTTCCCGGCCGGTCGTGCCGGAGGTTCCGGCCGAAGGCGTGGTGGTCGTCGGAGCTTCCGCGCGCATGCTCTCGTCGCGGGCCGTGTCGTCGCGGGCTGCGTCACCGCGGTGAGGGGTCTTGTCCGGCTCCGCCGTACGGGCGGAGTTCTCGGGGAGACAGGTGGTGCACGGGGTGAAGCCCTCCTCGCGGGCCTCCTCGTGCGTGAGCTCCTCGGTTTCACGCCCGACGAGCTGGCGGCAGGTGGCCAGGTGGAAGCGCTTACGCCCGGGGATCACGAGAACGATCGCGTCGGGGGCGAGGCCGCGGCCGGAACCGGCCGGCGACCGCGTGATCGGTCCCGTCCGCTGGGGCGGGAAGGTCTGTGGGGGCAATGCCCCGTGATGCGTGACCGGCGGTGCCGCCACCATGGGCGTCGCCACCGGATGCGCCGGTGCCCCGACGAGGGCTCCGCCGTACGCCCCGCTCACGGCACCGACGTGCGCGAGCTGGGGCACGGACGAACCCTGGGGGGTGGGAGCGGTTCCTTCGGCGGCACGCCCACCGGCGGGGAACAGCTCATGGCGCCTCAGCAGTGCCCCGATCAGCAGACAGACCGCCGACAGCACGCTGACGACGATCGACCACATCACGAGAGGGGGCGTTCCCAGCACGACGCCCGCGATGAGCAGGACGATTGCAGCGAGGACCAGTGCGGCACTGATGAGGATCACGGGGGGTTCTCCGAGCTATCGGGTCCCTGTGAGGACCCGCCACTTCTTACCGGCGGTCGTTGTGGGGGCCGTCGGGTCCGGGGAAGGCGCCGGAGTGCTGCGAGGGCTCCTGACCGAACGGGTTGGGGGCGGCGCCCATCTGCTGGGGGCCGGGTGCGACGGCGTGGGCCATGGCCGGGGCGGCGCCCACGATCGGGAACCCTCCACTGCCCTCACCCGCGACGTTCAGCTCGGCGAGCTGGTTCTCCAGGTACAGCTTGAGACGGCTGCGGTACTCGCGCTCGAAGCTGCGCAGCTCTTCGACCTTGCGCTCCAGCTCGTCACGGGTCTGCACGAGGGTGCCCATGGCCTGGCGGTGCCGCTCCTGGGCGTCGCGCTCCAGCGTCTCCGCGCGCGCGCGAGCGTCGCCGATGATCTGCTCGGCCTGGCGGCGGGCCTTGCCGAGGATGTCGTCGGCCTCACGCCGGGCGCGGGTCACGGTCTCGTCCGCCTCGCGACGGGCGTCGGCGATCGCCTGGTCGGCCGTCTGCTGGGCGAGGGCGAGCACGCGGGCCGCGGTGTCCATGTTGTCCTCGGCGGGCGGCAGACCCATGCCGACGGGCACCGGCTCGGGGCGGGCCGGCTCCGGAGGTTTGATCGGCTCCGGCTGGGGGGCCATCATCTCGGGCTTAGGCTCTGCCACGGGAGCGGGCGCCATCTGCATGGAGCCGGGCATGCCCATGCCCCCGGGAACCTTGCCCCTGAGGCACTCGGCCAGCTTCGCGCGGAGTTCCTCGTTCTCCTGGATGAGGCGGTCCAGTTCGGCCTCGACCTCGTCGAGGAACGCGTCGACCTCCTCCTCGTCGTACCCCGGCCTCAGCCGGGTGGTACTGAACTGCTTGTTCCGCACATCAGCGGGCGTCAACGGCATTTGGGTCTCCTTGGCGCGCTTGGAGTCTGTCCGGTCGGACGGTACCCGATCAACGAAGCGCGTTCACGACTTGGATCAAGACCAAAACCACAATGAACAGCACTGTGAAGCTCAGGTCAAAGGCCACCGTACCCAACCTGAGGGGCGGAATGAAACGGCGGAGGAACTTGAGAGGCGGGTCGGTCACTGTGTAAACAACCTCCGCCAGCACCAGGACGACCCCGGTGGGCCGCCAGGCGCGGGCGAACGCCTGCACCGTATCTATGATCATTCTGCCGATCAGCAGAACCAGGAAGAGGGTCAGGGCGATGACCAAGATCTCACTAATGATCCCCACGGTCGAGCCCCGCCTCCCCTCGGTCCAGCCGCCCTCGGGCCGCACGGGCACCGCTCAGCCGGTCACTGTTCATGTATGGAACTCTAGCTCTGGTTGAAGAAGCCGCGTTCCGCGATTCTGGCCTTGTCCTCGGCGGTCACCTCAACGTTGGCGGGGGACAACAGGAACACCTTGTTGGTAACACGTTCGATGCTGCCGTGTAGGCCAAAGACGAGACCTGCCGCGAAATCGACAAGGCGCTTGGCGTCGCTGTCGACCATCTCTGTCAGATTCATGATGACGGGCGTGCCCTCGCGGAAGTGCTCGCCGATCGTCCGCGCCTCGTTGTACGTGCGGGGATGCAGGGTGGTGATACGCGCCAGATCGGTGGTGCGGCGCTCCAGCACGGTTGTGGGGGGACGCGGAGCGGGGACGGCGGCCTCGGTGTCGTCCTCGCGCTCAAGGGGCCCGGCATGCGTGCCCGAGGGGCCGGCGAAGCCGCGCCGCGGCGACTCGTACTCCTCGTCGCCGTACTCCTCGTCGGTGCCGTATTCTGCCGCATACCTGTCTTCGTAGCGGTCGTCCTCCACGAGACCGAGGTAGACCGCCATCTTGCGCATCGCGCCGGCCATCGCTCGTCGTCCTCCGCTTTACTGGTGCCTTCAAGGTCCCTTCGGAAGGCCAGGGCGGTAGCCGTACCCCCCTTGGAGCTCACCGCTGATCGACCTCTACCTGTGCGCGGACACCACGGTCCACTTGGGGGACATTACCTGACGAAGGGCTTTCTGCGGCCGAGCAACGCCGTACCGACTCGCAGGTGTGTCGCGCCGTTCGCCACAGCCTGGGGGATATCTCCGCTCATCCCGGCCGATATCACATCGGCCGCGGGGTGTTCCTCGCGGACCCGCTCGGCGACGGTCCGCAGGCGGGCGAACGCGGCCGCCGGATCCTCCCCCTGCGGGGCGACCGCCATGACCCCCCGCAGGCGCAGCCCCTCCGCCTTCGCGACGAGCCCCGCGAGCGCCGGCACCTCCTGCGGCGCGGCGCCGCCCCGCCCGGCCTCGCCCTCGCCCTCGCCCGGCGCGGCGTCGAGGGCGACCTGGATGAGGCAGTCCACCTCACGCCCCACGCGTACGGCCTCGCGGCTGAGCACGTCCACCAGACGGGGACGGTCCACCGAGTGGACCATGTGGGCGTAGGAGGCGACCGAGCGGACCTTGTTCGTCTGTAACTGGCCGATGAAGTGCCAGGTGAGGCCGAGACCGGCGCACTCGGCCGCCTTGGCCGCCGCCTCCTGGTCGCGGTTCTCGCCGACGTGCGACACGCCCAGCTCCGCGAGCAGCCGCACGTCGGAGGCCGGATAGGTCTTCGTCACCGCGATCAGAGTGATCTCCGACCGCGACCGGCCCGCGTCCCGGCAGGCGTCGCCGACGCGCCGCTCCACCTCGGCCAGCGCCGCGGCCAGCTCCTCGCGCCGGTCACCCACGGACCGTTCCCCCGGCCGTACGGATGCCCAGCGTCACTTGAGGAAGTCCGGCACGTCGAGCTCCTCTTCCTGCTCCTCGAACACCACCGGACGCCGGGGACCCGGCTGAACGGCCCTGGAGGTGATCGGGGTCGGCGGCTCGGGAGCCGGGCGCGGGATCGGCAGCGGCCCGGTGGCGCCCTGGTCGCGCCCGCCGTCCGCCGCCGTGTCACGCGGGAACGACGTGACCGCCTCGGCCTGCTGGGCCTCCGGCGCGGACGCGGCCTGCGACGTCGCCTGCTGGACCGGCTGACTCACGGGCTGGGCCGGCGGCGGCACGGGGTTGGCCGTGAACGCGTTCACCGGGAACTGGGTCGCCGGCGGAGTCGCGGGCTGCGCCACGCCGCTCGCCGGACGCACCGGCTGCGCGGGCTCCGGACGCGGCTCGGGCTTGGCCGGGGCGGGCGCGGGACGGGCCGCGGGCGCGGCCGGCGCCGGACGGGCCTGCTGGGGCCGCGACAGCGGCGCGGCCGCCGGCTTGACCGGCTCGGGCTCGTCGAACCCTGCCGCGATGACCGTCACCCGCACCTCGTCGCCGAGCGCGTCGTCGATGACCGTGCCGAAGATGATGTTGGCGTCGGGCGCGGCGGCGTTGCTGACGAGCTGGGCCGCCTCGTTGATCTCGAACAGGCCCAGGTCGGAGCCGCCCGCGATGGACAGCAGCACGCCGTGGGCGCCGTCGATGCTCGCCTCCAGCAGCGGGCTGGAGACCGCCATCTCGGCGGCGGCGACCGACCGGTCGTCGCCCCTGGCGTGGCCGATGCCCATGAGGGCCGAGCCCGCGCCGGACATGACGGACTTCACGTCGGCGAAGTCCAGGTTGATCAGACCGGGTGTGGTGATGAGGTCGGTGATGCCCTGCACACCGGACAGCAGCACCTGGTCGGCGGCCTTGAACGCGTCGAGCACGCTCACCTGGCGGTCGGAGATCGACAGCAGCCGGTCGTTCGGAATGACGATCAGCGTGTCGACCTCCTCGCGGAGGGTCTCGATGCCGGCCTCGGCCTGCATGGCCCGGCGCTTGCCCTCGAAGCTGAAGGGCCGGGTGACCACTCCTATCGTCAGCGCGCCGAGCGAGCGGGCGATGCCGGCCACGACCGGCGCGCCGCCGGTCCCGGTGCCGCCGCCCTCGCCCGCGGTCACGAAGACCATGTCGGCGCCCTTGATGACCTCTTCGATCTCCTCCCGGTGGTCCTCGGCGGCCCTGCGGCCCACCTCCGGGTTGGCGCCCGCGCCGAGGCCTCGGGTGAGCTCGCGCCCCACGTCGAGCTTGACGTCGGCGTCACTCATCAGCAGCGCCTGGGCGTCAGTGTTTATGGCGATGAACTCGACGCCCTTGAGTCCCTCCTCGATCATCCGGTTCACGGCGTTCACTCCGCCGCCGCCGATGCCGACGACCTTGATGACCGCGAGGTAGTTCTGCGGTGCTGCCACGACGAGGGGCCTTTCCGCTCGTTTGCGTTTCCTGCGGGCAGGGCCCGCCGTCTTCTGAACTCTCACCCTCAAGTTGAGATTTAGAGTTATGTCAACCTGAAGATTGATACGGACAGTAGGGTTGTGCGTCCCCCAGGGTCAACTAACCGCGCCGCAAGGCCGTCCGGCGTGTCGCGCACTGTCCTATTCGCATGCCGCCGTGCTGACAGGCGGTCCCGGATCACGCGCCCACGGTCCGTGAGAAATCTCACCTGACCGTCACCACCTGCGGCGAGCTGACATCGTAGCTGGTTCCCGGCTTGGCGAGGGCGGCGAGCAGGACTCGTCCCTTCTGCGCCGAGCGCCCCGCGTCTCCCCATACGACCGTACGGCCGTCGGTGAGTTTGAGCGTGATCGACCTGGGCGAGGGGACGCGCAGCTCCTGCAAGCGCTGCAGGACGGTGTCCGGCAGCGCCCGCAGCACGGTGAGCCCGGCCCTGGTGGCGGAGTCGTCCACAGCGGCCCGCTGCACGCGCAGCACCGGCAGCCGGGGCGGAGCCACGGTCACCTCCTGCAGGACGACGCCGTAGCGGTCGATCACCGCCGTCGTCACCCCCAGGGGCACGGCGGCGGCGGGGACGCGCTCGACCACGCTGATGCGCAGCGTTCCCGGCCAGCCGCGGTCGGCGGTGACCGACTCGACCGCGCGCATCGCCCGCAGCCGCCCTTCGACCCCGGCGAGGTCGACAGTGGCGAGCGGCGTGCCGGTGCGCACCCCCGCGGCCTGCCGCAACTGCTCGGCGGGGATCCGGTTGTTGCCGGTGATCTCGACCTCCCGCACGCCGAGGACGGGCGAGAAGAACACGACCCACGTGGCGACGCCCACCACCCCGCCGGTCAGCAGGGTGGCGAGGGCCGAACGGCGGACGGCGCGCCTCACCGGTTCCCCACGCTCCGGATCGCGGCCCGGACGACGGCCCGCGTCACCGGGCGGACAGCTCCGCGACGATCTTCGGGCCGAGCTCCGTCACGTCTCCCGCGCCCATGGTCAGCACGATGTCCCCGGGGCGGGCCCGGTCGGCGACGAGCGCCGGCACGGCCTGCCGGTCGGGCGCGTAGACGACCCGCTCGACGGGAAGCGGGATCTTCCCCGCGACCAGCGCGCCGGAGACCCCCGGCTCGGGGTCCTCGCGCGCGCCGTACACGTCCAGCACGACCACTTCGTCGGCGAGGCCGAGCGCCGCGCCGAACTCGTCGGCGAAGAACCGGGTGCGCGAGTAGAGATGCGGCTGGAAGACCGCGATGACCCGGCCGTCGCCGGTCACGACGTCACGGGCGGCACGCAGGTCGGCGGTCAGCTCGGTCGGGTGGTGGGCGTAGCTGTCGAAGACCGTCACGCCCGCGGCCTCGCCCTTGGACTCGAACCGCCGCTTGGCCCCGGTGAAGGCGGCCAGGCCTCCCTTGACGTCGTCGAAGCGGAGGCCGAGGTGGAGCGCCACCGCGATCACCGCGGTGGCGTTGAGCGCGTTGTGCCGGCCCGGCACGGCGAGGCGCACCTCGCCGTGTCCCGCTCCCCCGGGCACGGCGGGGCCGAGGTCCACGCCGAACTCCACGCCGAGGCCGCGCGGCACCACGTCGGTCGTGCGCAGGTCGGCGCCGGCGCTCTCGCCGTACGTGACGACGGTGAGGCCGCGCTCGCGCGCGATGGGCACGAGGGCGGCGGCGCCCGGGTCGTCGGCGCACACCACGAGCAGCGACCCGATCCGCTCGACGAACCGGGCGAAGCTGTCGTGGACGGCCTGGGGGTCGCCGTAGTTGTCGAGGTGGTCGGCCTCGACGTTGGTCACCACGGCGATGCGCGGCGCGAGCATGAGGAACGAGCCGTCGCTCTCGTCGGCCTCCGCGACGAACACCTCGCCCGCGCCGTCGTCGGCGCCGAGCCCGGTCGTCACGAGCTGCCCGCCGACGCAGTACGACGGGTCCTCGCCGCACTTCTGCAACGCCACGGTCAGCATCGAGGTGGTCGTGGTCTTGCCGTGCGTGCCGGCGACGGCGATGCCGTTGCGGCCGGTCATGACCGAGGCCAGCGCGGCGGCCCGCGGGATCACCCGCAGGTTCTGCCGCAACGCCTCCCCCAGCTCGGGGTTGGAGTCGCGGATGGCGGTGGACACCACGACCGTGTCCACGTCCTTGACGTGGGACGCGGCGTGGCCGACGTGGATGACGGCGCCCAGCTCGCGCAGCTCGGCCAGCAGTTCGGACGGCCGCGCGTCGCTGCCCGACACCGGCACGCCGCGCTTGAGCAGGATCCGGGCGATGCCGGACATCCCGGCGCCGCCGATGCCGATGAAGTGCACCCGCCCCAGGTCGGCCGCCGGGACGGGATCCACGAGCTTGACGAGACTCATCGGTGGGCGATCTCCAGCACCTTGCGGGCGAGCGTCATGTCGGCGTCCTTGCGGCCCATCCGCGATGCGGCCTCGGACATCGCGACCACGCGCTCGGGGTCGTTCAGGATCGGCAGCAGCGTCTGGACGATCCAGGCGGCCGACAGGTTCGCGTCGTCGACCATCAGGCCGCCCCCGGCCCGCACGATGGGCTCGGCGTTGAGGCGCTGCTCGCCGTTGCCGTGCGGCAGCGGCACGAACGCCGCGGGCAGCCCCACGGCGGTGAGCTCGGCGCAGGTCATGGCGCCCGCGCGGGACAGCACGAGGTCGGCGGCGGCGTAGGCGAGGTCCATCCGGTCGACGTACGGCAGGACGACGTACTGCGGGTCGCCCGGCGGAAGCTCCGCCTCGACGGTGTTCTTGGGCCCGATCACGTGCAGCACCTGGACGCCCGCCGCCCGCAGGTAGGGCGCGGCCTCCAGCGCCGCCTGGTTGATCGAGCGCGCGCCCTGGGAGCCGCCGAACACGAGCAGCGTCACCCGGTCGGACTCCAGCCCGAAGTACGACCGCGCCTTGTCTCCCATCGACAGGCGGTCCATCGTGCTGATCTCGCGGCGCAGCGGGATGCCGATGTACTCGGCGTTCTGGAGCACGGCGTCCGGGTGGCCGGTGAAGACGTGCTCGGTGAGGCGGGCGCCGAGCCGGTTGGCCAGGCCGGGCCGGGGGTTGGCCTCGTGGACCACGATCGGCACGCCGCGCCGCCGGGCGCCAAGGTAGCCGGGCGTGGCGACGTATCCGCCGAAGCCGACCAGGACGTCCGCGCCGACCTTGTCGAGGATGCCCGCGGCGCTGCCGATGGACCCGGCGAGGCGGCCGGGCACGGTGAGGAGCTGGGGACTGAGCGAGCGGGGCAGCGGCACGGCGGGCACGAGTTCGAGCTCGTAACCCCGGGCGGGCACCAGGCGGGTCTCCAGGCCGCGCTCGGTGCCGAGGCAGGTGATGCCGATCCTCGGGTCGAGCCGGCGAAGCGCGTCGGCCAGCGCGAGCGCCGGCTCGATATGGCCGGCCGTCCCGCCGCCGGCGAGGACCACCCTCATGTCACTCCCTGCTTTCGCGGATGTCTTCGCGGATGTTCTCGCGGACGTCTTCCCGGATGTTCTCGCGAATGTTCCCGCGTCCGCTCCCTGTCGTTCCTCTTCGTGCCGCCCGCGGCCGTGCCGACTGCTGACGGGCCGGCGTCCGCGAGGTCGCGGGCCGCCGCCCGGCGCGGCCGCTCAGGCCAAGCCAGCTTAGAGCCCGCGCGGCCGGTCCCGGGCCACGGGCGGCCAGCGCCTCGGGCGCTCCGGGCTCCTGTTTGGCGAACGACACCAGCATGCCGAGCGCGGCTAGCGTCGGGAGCAGCGCCGATCCGCCGTACGACACCAGGGGCAGCGGGATGCCGGTGACCGGGAAGACCCCGATGACCGCGCCGATGTTGACGACGGCCTGCCCGGCGATCCAGGCGGTGACCGCGGCGGCCGACAGCCGGATGAAGGGGTCCTTCGTCCGGATGGCGATCCGCAGCCCGGCGTACCCGAGCAGGCCGAACAGCGCGACCACCACGAGCGTCCCCATCAGCCCGAGCTCCTCGCCCAGAATGGAGAAGATGAAGTCGCTCTCCGCGTGTGGAACATAGTTCCACTTCTGCCGGCCCGCGCCGAGCCCGAGGCCGAACCAGCCGCCCGAACCGATGGCCATCAGTCCCTGAGCGGACTGGAACCCCTCCTTCTGCGCGGTCTCCCACACGTGCATGAAGCCGGTGAGGCGGCCGAGCCGGTACGGCTCGACGACGATCATAGTGGCGGTCGCGAGCACGAGCAGTGCGAGGATCCCGCCGAACAGCCGCACCGGCGCGCCGACCACCCACAGCAGCGCCAGGAAGATCATCATGAGCACCAGCGTCGTGCCGAGGTCGCGCCCGAGCATGACCAGGACGGCCAGCAGGGCCACGCCCGGCATCAGCGGGATCAGCAGCTGGCGCCACTCGATGCGGCCGACGCGCGCCCGCGTCGCGAGCAGGTCGGCACCCCACAGCACCAGGGCCAGCTTCGCCGGCTCCGACGGCTGGACCGAGAACGGGCCGACGACGATCCACCGCTGGGCGCCCAGCAGTTCCTGGCCGAGGAAGATGACCATCAGCAGGCCGAGGATCGACAGGCCCATCAGCGGATAGCCGGCCAGGCGGAAGAACCGCTGCGGCAACCGGGAGCAGACCCACATCAGCGGAAGCCCGATCGCGACCGACGTGACCTGCTTGAGGAACCAGTAGAACGGGTCGCCGGTCCGCTGCAGCGCCTCGATGCTCGACGCCGACAGCACCATCATCAGCCCGAGCGCCAGCAGCAGCGCGCTGCAGCCGAGCACCAGGTGATAGGAGGTCAGCGGGCGGCCGAGCAGCTCGCGCAGCGCGGCGAGCTGGGCGGCGGCCCAGCCGACGGGCTCGGGCCCCTGACGCTCCGCCTTCCGCGCGGTCGCGGCGCCGGCGGTCGCCGAGCCGGTCACGGGGCCGGTCACGGGGCCCGTCACCGGGCCGCCAGCCGCCGCACGGCTCGGGCGAAGGCCTCCCCACGCGCTCCGTAACTGGCGAACATGTCCAGCGACGCTCCGGCGGGGGCGAGCAGCACGGTGTCACCCGGGGTGGCGAGCCGGGCGGCTTCGGCGACGACACGGTCCATGACCCCAGTGTCTTGCCCCGGCACGTCCACCACGGGGACATTCGCGGCGTGTCGCGCCAATGCGCGGCGGATCACATCCCGATCGGTCCCCAGCAGCACCGCCCCGCGAAGCCGGGGCGCGGCCTGCCGTACGAGGTCGTCGATCTCGGCGCCCTTGAGCTGGCCGCCCGCGATCCACACGATCGACTCGTAGGCGGCGAGGGACGCGGCGGCCGCGTGCGGGTTGGTGGCCTTGGAGTCGTCCACGTAGTCGACCTCGCCGACCCGGGCCACGTGGGCGATCCGGTGCGGGTCGGGCGTGAACTCCCGCAGGCCGCGCCGCACGGCCTCGGGCGGCACGCCGTACGCGCGGGCCAAGGCGGCCGCGGCGAGCGCGTTGGCGACGTTGTGCGGCGCGAACGGCCGCACGTCGGCGAGGCAGGCCAGCTCCTCCGCCGAGGTCGCCGGGTCGGCCACGAAGGCCCGGTCGACCAGCAGGTCCTCCACGACTCCCAGCTGCCCGGGCCGGGGCACGGCGAGCGTGAAGCCCACCCGCGAGGCGTACGGCTCGGCCAGGCGGGACGAGGACGCGTCGTCGGCGTTGTAGACCACGGTCCCCGCTCCCGCGAAGATGCGCGCCTTGGCCGCGGCGTACTCCTCCATGGAGCCGTGCCAGTCGATGTGGTCGGGCGCCACGTTGAGCACGGCCGCCACGCGCGGGGCGAGGGTCGAGGACCAGTGGAGCTGGAAGCTCGACAGCTCCACGGCCAGCACGTCGTACGGCCCGTCGACGGCCTCCACGATGGGGACGCCGACGTTGCCCACGGCCACGGCCTTGTGCCCGGCGGCCGACAGCATGGACGTGAGCATGCGGACGGCGGTGGTCTTGCCGTTGGTGCCGGTCAGCGCCAGCCAGGGGGCGGCGGGCTCCTGCCGCAGCCGCCAGGCCAGCTCGACCTCCCCGATGACCTCGACGCCCGCGTCCGCGGCGGCGACGAGCAGCGGGTGGGTGGGCCGCCAGCCCGGCGAGGTGACCAGGAGCGAGGTCCCGGCGGGCAGGGCGGGCTCGCCGAAGCGCACCTCCACGCCCAGCTCGGCGAGCTCGGCGGCCGTCGCGCGCTGCCGCTCGCCGTCCGCGGACTCCAGCACGGTCACGCGCTCGCCGCGCGCCGCCAGGGCCCGCGCCGCGGCGGCGCCCGACACGCCGAGGCCGGCGACGACGACGTTCACTACTTCGGCATCCATTCGAGGTAGAACAGCCCGAGACCGGCGGCGACGCACAGGGCCGCGATCAGCCAGAAGCGCACCACGATCGTCGTCTCGGCCCAGCCCGACAGCTCGAAGTGGTGCTGCAGCGGCGCCATCCGGAAGACGCGTTTGCGGGTCAGCTTGAAGGACCCGACCTGGATGATCACCGACATCGTGATGATCGCGAACAGGCCGCCCAGGATGACGAGCAGGAGCTGGGTCCGGGTGGTGAAGGCCAGGCCGGCGATCACGCCGCCGAGGGCCAGCGAGCCGGTGTCACCCATGAAGATCTTGGCGGGCGGGGCGTTCCACCACAGGAAGCCCAGACAGGCGCCGAGGACCGCCGCCGCGACCACCGCCAGGTCGAGCGGATCTCGCACCCAGTAGCAGTTGGGGCCGAAGCCGACCGTCGTACAGCTGTTGCGCAGCTGCCAGTTGCCGATCAGCACGTACGCCGTGAGGACCATGCAGGTGGCGCCGGAGGCGAGGCCGTCGAGGCCGTCGGTCAGGTTCACCGCGTTCGAGAAGCCCACGATGAAGAACACGACCCAGATCATGAACCCGATCAGGCCGATCGACGGCCCGATGTCCCGCAGGAACGACACGCGCGTCTCCGCGGGGGTCACCGCGTAGGCGTTGGGGAAGCGCAGGACGAGCACCGCGAAGATCGCCCCGATGACGAGCTGCCCGCCCGCCTTGGCGCCGCTGCGCAGGCCCAGGCTCCGCTGCTTGTAGATCTTGATGAAGTCGTCGAGGAAGCCGACAGCGCCGAGGCCGGTCATCAGGAACAACACCAGCAGTCCCGATGCCGTCGGGGGGTCGCTGACGGCCGAGAAGACGGTCGCCCCGTGGGCCGCGAAGTAGCCGATCAGCGCCGCGATGACGATCACCGTGCCGCCCATCGTGGGAGTGCCCTTCTTGTCGTAGTGTCCCGACGGGCCCTCCTCCCGGATGTTCTGGCCGTAGCCCCTGCGGGCGAACAGCCGGATGGCCAGCGGCGTGCCGACCATGGAGAGAATCAGCGAGATCGCCCCCGCGATGAGGATGTTCCTCACCGGGCGTCACCTCCGAGGATCGCCTCGGCGACCCGCTCGAGCGCGGCCGCACGCGGCCCCTTCACCAGCACCACGTCGCCCGGCGCGAGCCGGTCCGACAACTCCCGCGCCGCCGCCGAGGCGTCCGGCACGTGGATCGCGCCTGGCGCGCCCCGCAGCACCGGCTCGGGGTCCTCCCCCACGACGACGACCGCCTCCAGGCCCGCGCCCGCGGCCAGCCGCCCGAGATCCTCGTTGAGCGCCGGGCCGTCCTCGCCGAGTTCGCGCAGCGCGGCGATCACGGCGAACCGCCGCCGCCCCTCTCCCATCACCGCCAGGCTGCCGAAGGCGGCCCGCATGGAGTCGGGGTTGGCGTTGTAGGCGTCGTTGATCACGGTCACGCCGTCGGCCCGCTCGGTGACCTCCATCCGCCAGCGGCTGCGCGGCTCGGCCGCCGACAGCTCCTCGGCGATGTCGCTCACCGGCAGCCCCAGCTCGTGCGCGGCCGCCGCGGCGGCCAGGGCGTTCTCCACCGTGTGCGCGCCGTACAGGCGCAGCCGGACCGGAGCGGCGCCGGACGGCGTGCGCAGCGTGAACGAGGCGCGGCCGGTCGCGTCGAGCGTTTCGTCCTCCGCCCGCACATGCGCCTCCGGCGAGCGCCCGAAGTAGGTCACCCGCGCGCTCGTACGGCCGGCCATCGCGCGCACCAGCGGGTCGTCGGCGTTGAGCACCGCGACTCCGCCGGCGGGCAGCGCCTCGACGAGCTCGCCCTTGGCCTGCGCGATCGCCTCCTTGCCGCCGAACTCCCCGAGGTGCGCGGTGCCGACGTTGAGCACCACGCCGATGCTGGGCGGGGCGATCCTCGCGAGGTAGGCGATGTGGCCGATGCTGCGCGCGCTCAGCTCCAGGACCAGGAACCGGGTGGCCTCGTCGGCCTTGAGCACGGTCAGCGGGTGGCCGATCTCGTTGTTGTACGAGCCGACGGGGGCGACCGTGGGGCCGAGCCGGGCGGCGAGACCGGCCAGCAGGTCCTTGGTCGTGGTCTTGCCGGCTGAGCCGGTCACCCCGACGACGGTCGTGCCGGGCAGCTCCGACAGCACGGCGGTGGCGAGCGAGGCCAGGGCCGCGAGCGGGTCGCCCACGATCACGGCCGGCGCGTCGACGGGCCGGGTGGCGAGCACGGCGGCGGCGCCGGCGTCGCGGGCCTGCCGGGCGAAGTCGTGCCCGTCGGCCCGTTCACCCTTGATCGCCACGAACAGCGAGCCCGGTCCGGCCGCCCGTGAGTCGATCACGACGGGCCCCCGGACCACGGCCGCGGGGTCCGCCGCTCCGTTCAGCGCTCCGGACGTGATCTCGGCGACCCGGGCCAGCGGCAACGGGATCATGGTGTCTTTCCTGCTCTCTTTCGCGTCGCTAACTCAGCCGCCGGGGCACGGCCCGGCATCGGCTCACGCATCGGCGTCTCGCGCCGCCCGCCGCGCCCGGCTCCGCTCGGCGACGGCGGCGGCGGCCACCTCACGGTCGTCGAAGGGAATGACCTCGGCCCCGACATACTGCCCCTGCTCGTGTCCCTTGCCGGCCACAACTACCACATCTCCGGGCACCGCACCGCCGACGGCCAGGCGGATGGCGTCCGCCCGGTCCGGCTCCACGACCACGTGGGCCCGTTCCTTGATGGGTACCCGCAGTGCGCCCTCCAGCATCGCGGCGAGGATCGCGAGCGGATCCTCCGTACGGGGATTGTCGCTGGTGAACACGGCCAGGTCGGCGAGACGGACGGCGGCCTCGCCCATCATCGGGCGCTTGCCGCGGTCGCGGTCGCCGCCGCAGCCCAGCACGATCACCAGGCGGCCTCCCGGCCCGTCGTCCAGCACGGCGCGCAGCGAGCGCAGGACCGACTCCACCGCGCCCGGCTTGTGCGCGTAGTCCACGATCACCTGGACGTCGTCCGCGCCCGGCACCCGCTCCATCCGGCCCGGCACGCCGCCGAACTCGCTCACGCCGGTCACCGCGGCCTGCAGCGGGACCCCGGCCTCCACCAGCGCCACCAGCGCGCCGAGCGTGTTGTCCACGTTGAACGGGCCGGGCAGGGCCACCGACACCTCGGCCTCGACCCCGCCGGGACCGACCAGGCGGAACGTGCTGCCGGCGGAGCCGAGGCGCACGTTCTCGGCGCGCCAGTCGGCCTCCGGCGCCCCCGCGGCGGAGAACGTCGTGATCGGGATCTTGGCCGTGGCGGCCAGCTCCCGTCCGTGGGCGTCGTCGATGTTCACCACGCCCACCCGGCTGAACTCGGGGGTGAACAGCCGGGCCTTGGCCGCGAAGTAGTCGTCCAGGTCGCGGTGGAAGTCCAGGTGGTCCTGCGAGAGGTTGGTGAAGATCGACACGTCGTAGAACAGGCCGTCCACGCGGCCGAGCGCCAGGGCGTGGCTGGAGACCTCCATCGCCGCCGCGCTCACGCCCCGCTCGCGCATCAGCGCGAACAGCCCCTGCAGGTCGGTCGCCTCCGGAGTGGTGAGCTCGGGGGTGAACCGCGCGTCGCCCGCGCGGATCTCCACGCCGCCGACCAGGCCGGTACGGCGGCCCGCCGCACGCAGGCCCGCCTCCAGCAGGAACGTCGAGGTGGACTTGCCGCTGGTGCCGGTGACGCCGATGAGCGTGATGCCGGCCGCCGGCCTGCCGTACACCCAGGCGGCGACCTGTCCGAGCACCGCCCTCGGGTCGGGCACGACGAGCACCGGCAGCCCGGTGGCGACGGCCTGGTCGCGGCCGTCGGCGTCGGTCAGGATCGCCGTCGCGCCCGACGCCAGGGCGTCGGCGGCGAACTCCGCGCCGTGCCGGGCCTTGCCGGGCGCGGCCACGTACAGGTCGCCGCGCCGCACCCGGCGCGAGTCGAGGGTGATGCCGGTGACGGTGCCGCGTACCGCCCGCGCTCCGGGGGACGGGACGGCCGACGAGGTGCCGAGCAGGGACGCCAGCGCGGACAGCGGGCGAGCCTGGACGGCCTCGGGACGCATGGACGACGGGGAACGCACGGCGAGAGCGTACCCCTCTCCGCCGCTCGCCCCGGCCACTCCTGCTCCGGTCACTCCGCCGTCACTCCGAGGGGCGAAGGACCATCGCGGGCGCCTTCGTGCCGGTCGGCGGGATCTTCCTGCTCTTCAACGCGAAAGTCATGACGTCCTTGAACACCGGGGCGGCGACGGAGCCGCCGTAGTGGTCCTTCTTCGGGTCCTGTATCACTGCCAGGGCCATCAACCGGGGCTGGTCCGCGGGGGTGAAGCCGACGAACGTGGCGGTGTACCCGCAGTATCCCGCGCACTTCTCGTCGTACCGCATGGCGGTGCCGGTCTTGCCCGCGACGCGGTAGCCCTCGATCGAGGCCTCCTCTCCCGTGCCCTCGTGGCCCACCACGGCCTCCAGCATCAGCGCGATCTTGTCGGCGGTGGTCTGGCTGATCACCCTCGTGGCCTTGGCCGCGGGGCTGGGGACGAACGCGCCGTGCTCGTCGGTGGTGCCCGCCACGATCGAGGGGGTCATCCGCACTCCGCCGTTGGCGATCGTCTGGTAGACGCTGGCCATCTGCAGCGCGGTGACCGAGATGCCCTGGCCGTAGGCGATCGTACAGCGCTGGCTGCCCGACCATGTCTGCCATTGCGGCAGCAGGCCCGCCTGCTCGCCGGGGATCCCCGACCCGATGCGCGCGCCGAATCCGAAGGACCGGAACATGTCGTAAAGCTGCTGACTGGAGATCTTGTCGGATACCATGATCGTGCCGACGTTGCTCGACTCGGCGAGGATCCCGGTGAACGTCAGCGGCTCGGGCTTGTGCGGGTGGGCGTCCTTGAGTTGCTGGTCGGCGCACTGGATGTGGTCGGGCACGCGGAGCACGGTGTCGGGGGTGACGACGCCCGCCTCCATCGCCGCCGCGGCCGTGATCACCTTGTTGGTGCTGCCCGGCTCGAACACCTCGGACGCCGCGCGGTTGGCGCGGTCGTCGGCCGGGGCCGACTGCCAGTCGTTGAGGTTGGCCTGGGGCGCGTTCGCCATGGCGTAGATCTGCCCGGTCCGCACGTCCATGACGATCACGCTGCCGCTGCGCGCTCCCGTCGCCCGGACCTGCCGGTCCAGCGCCTGCTCCGCGGCCCACTGGATGTCCCTGTCGAGGGTGAGGCGCACATTCCGCCCGGGCACCGGCGCCTCGCGCTGGCTGCGCGTCATCGGGATGCGCTGCCGGTTCGCGCCGAGCTCCACGCTCTGCTTGCCGTCCTTGCCCGCCAGGATGTCGTCGTAGGCGCTCTCCAGGCCCTCCAGGCCCCTGCCGTCGACGCCGACGAAGCCGAGCAGGCCGCCCGCGAGCGAACCCCCGGGATAGAGGCGGCGGTAGGTCTCCTTCATTCCCACACCCTTGAGCTCGAAGCCCATGATCCGCTTGGCCCGCGGCGGCTCGATGTCGCGGGCCAGCGGGATGTACCGCTGGGTGGTCTTGGCCAGCGCGGCGGCGATCTCCTCCTTGGGCTTGTTCAGCTCACGCGCCAGCGTGGTGGCGACCAGGTCGCGCTTGTCCGGATCGACGTCCTTGGGGTCGACGTATATCTCCCTGGCCTCGACCGTCACCGCGAGGTCGTGTCCCCCGGCGTCGGTGATCGAGCCGCGCCGCGCCGGCAGCGTCTCGGGCCGCACGCGCTGCTCGGCGGCCCTCGCCTGGAGGACCTTGGAGTCGAAGCCCTGGAGCTGGACCAGCCGGCCGGCGAACAGCGACAGCACGATCGCCATCACCACCAGCGCCGCCCTCAGCCGCCGGGCGGGGTTGCCCAGCCGGAGCACGGCGGGCGGGCGCGGCGGACCCGGAGGACGTGGCGGCGCCGCAGAACGCTGGGGTCCCTGCGGGCGCTGGGGTCCCTGCGGACGCTGGGGGCGCGGCGGGGCGCCACCGGGGCGGGGACGGCCCGCTCCGGCCCCGCCTGTCCCGCCGGGCGCTCCCGGCGCGGACGGCCGCGGAGCGCCGGTCCTGCCCGGGGCCCCCGCCTTCGCCGAAGCGCCGTCTCCGGACATCCCCGACGTTCCCGTGACACCGGGTCTGCCGGGAGCGCCGGACTTCCCTGGGGTGCCGGGCTTTCCGGGGGCACCGGACTTTCCAGGAGCACCGGGCTTCCCGGAGGCACTCGACTTCCCGGAGGTGCCGGGCTTTCCGGGAGCACCGGATTTCCCGGAGGCACCGGGCTTCCCCGAAGCGCCGGGACGCGGATCGCCGGCGGCCGCGGCGCGTGGGCGGCCGGGAGCACCGGACGCGGCTCCCCGAGCGCCGTGACCCGGCGCGCCGCCACGCGGACGGCCGGAGCTCTCCGGCGCACCCGCCCGCGGCTGCCCGGGTCCCGCGCCACGCGGACGCCCCTCACCCGGGGCCGGATGCTGCGCGCCGGCGCGGCGCGGGCCGCCGCCGGGCACGCCGGACTCGCCACTTCGCGGCGCGCGAGAGGGCGGGACGGATCCGCCTGGCGCGGCCCGGCGCCTCCCGGACGACTCGCCGGTGCGGCCGTTGCGGGAGTCGTCGCGCTCGCCCGCGGCGTCGCGCGCACCGTCCGCCCGGCCGCCGCCCTGCTTGCCTCCGCCTTCCGGGGATCCGCCTTCCGGGGATCCACCGGTCCTGCCCCGCCGTGCCGTGCCGCCTGTCATGCCGCCGGTCGGCCCGCCCGTCGCGTCGTCGCGTCCGGGGTCGGCAGGCCGGCCGGGACGGCCCGGCCTCGACGGCCCGTCCTGACGGGACGGCCGCCCCGGGGAGCCGGGGCTCCTCCTGTCACCGCCCGGGCCCTGGCCACCGCCTCGCCCGCTGGGACCCCCGCGGCCGGGACCCGGGTTCCGGCCGCTGTCTCTCACCGGTCCGTGCCCTCCTTCTGGGCCTGCTCCTGCGCCGCCTCACCGCCGCCGGCGTCGATGAACTGCGGCGCGGACTTGTCGCGCTCGAGGCCCTGCGCCGCGGCCTGATCGCCCAGCGGGCCCGGCTGCGTCCACTGGCGGAGCTGGTTCTCCTGCTCCGCGGCCTGCTCGTGCAGCTCGTCGATGCTCGACTGCAGGTCGCTCAGCCTGAACGAATCCTGAGAGAGGACCACGTTCAGCAGCAGGAGGGTCACCAGGCCACCGCACATGAGGCCCACGACGAGCAGCACGAAGGGCGCACGTGGCGGCCGCCGGAACGCCCGCCGCGCCATTGTGGCACGTGGGGTCGCCGCCGGCCGGGTTTCCGGGGCGCCGTGTCCGGCGCGCCGCGAAGGAGCGGGCGCGACCTCGGTGAGGCCCCTGGCCTCACGGGACGGCGCGGGACGGGCGACCGTGCGAGATCCGGCCGTGCGAGATCCGGCCGCGCGGGATCCGGCCGTGCCGGAAGTGGTCGTGCCGGAAGTCGCGGGGGCGGCCTCACGGCGGAGCCGGCCGTCCACGCCACCGGGCCGGGAAGCCTGGGCCGCCTCGCGGCGACGGCCCTCCGCGCCGCGGGGAGCCGGGACGGCCTCGCGCGTGCGGGCGTCGGCTGCCGTGGGCGCGCCGGGGCGGACGCGGCGCTTGTCCGGAGCGGCGACGGCCTCGCCCGCCGGCGCGGCGGTCCGGTCCGGCGTGCGGGGCGGCGCGGCCGTGCGCCCGGCCGCCCTCCTGCTCTCCTGCTCTGTCCTCATCCCTCGCGGATCCTCTCTGCCGCCCGCAAGCGGGCCGAGGCCGCCCGCGGGTTGCGGGCCACCTCTTCGTCGTCCGGGAGCTCCGCTCCCCTCGTCAGAAGGCGGAACCGGGGCTGGTGAGCCTCCAGGGGGATCGGCAGCCCGGGAGGGCCGGTGTCCCTGGTTCGCGCCACGAGGACCTGCTTGGTGAGCCGGTCCTCCAGGGAGTGGTAGGCGAGCACGACCACGCGCCCGCCCAGCGCCAGCGCGTCGAGCGCGGCGGGGAGCGCGAGCTCGAGCGCCGACAGCTCTCCGTTCACCTCGATGCGCAGCGCCTGGAACGTTCTCTTCGCCGGGTTGCCCCCGGTCCGCCTCGTGGCGGCGGGTATCGCCGCGCGTACCAGGTCGGCAAGCCGTTTCGTGCTGGTGATGGGGTCCTTGGCGCGCTCCTTGACGATGAGGTTCGCGACGCGCGACGCGAAGCGCTCCTCGCCGTAGACGCGCAGGATGCGGATGAGGTCCGCGGCCGAGTAGGTGTTCACCACACGCTCGGCGGTCAGCTCCTGCTCGCGGTCCATCCGCATGTCGAGGGGGGCGTCGTAGGAATAGGCGAAGCCGCGCTCGGCCTCGTCGAGCTGAGGGGAGGACACGCCGAGGTCGAACAGTGCGGCGTCCACGCGGGGCCGTCCGGCGTCACGGAGCACGTCGGCCAGTTCGTCGGAGACCGCGCGCACCAGGGTGATCCGGTCCGCGTACGGCGCGAGCCGGGCGGTGGAACGCTCGATGGCGGTGGGGTCGCGGTCAATGCCGATGAGATGGAGAGAGGGGTGGGCCGCCAGAAGCGCCTCGGCGTGCCCGCCGAGACCGAGGTTGGCGTCCACGGCCACCGGCTCCGGTCCGGACAACGCCGGAGCGAGCAACTCCAGCACGCGATCGAGCATGACCGGAACGTGACCACCCGGCTGACCGGGCTCGTACGACAACGCTTCCAACCCCCATTTACGCCGCATTACTCGCGGATTCGCGGCTGTGCCGCCGGTGACTACCCAACGGACCCCCACCCATGCCGGTTCCCGGGGAACCGACCCGTCCGGCCAGGTCCCCATCCGCGTCACCGGCCGTGGCGTCTGACACCGGGGAAGGTGCATCAGCTGTCACACGGGAGCGGGTGGAGACCTCGCCGAACGTCACCGACGGGTCAATTGATCAGAAAAGGACCGTTCTACAGAATCCCGGGCAGCACCTCCTCCGACAGATCGGAGAATGCCTGCTCCTGGGCCTCCAGGTAGGTGTCCCATGCCTGGGCGTCCCAGATCTCCAGCCGCATGTTGGCGCCGATCACGACGCAGTCACGTTCCAGCCCGGCGTACCGCCGCAGCGTCTGGGGAATCGTGATGCGCCCCTGCTTGTCCGGCACCTCGTCGGACGCGCTGGCGAAGAAGACACGGCTGTAGTCGCGGACCGCCTTCGCCGTCACGGGAGCGGTACGCAGGGCCTCGGTGATGCGCTGGAACTCCTCTACGGGGAAGACGTAGAGGCAGCGCTCCTGGCCTTTGGTGATCACCAGACCCTCCGCCAGCTCCTCGCGATACTTCGCCGGCAGGAACAGCCGTCCTTTGTCGTCGAGGCGCGGGTGGTGGGTGCCGAGGAACACCGGACCCACCTCCTGTGCCTTGCGGAGCGCTCAGCGCTATAGCCCCTGCCCTCCACTGCGCACCACCATACTCCACTTCTCCCCACCGTCAACTGATTCTGAGGGTGTCCGCATTCAAAATCGGCGGCGTTTTCGCAGGTGAAATGGGGTGGGTCGGAGTGGGGCGCCACGGGCCCCCCGGCCCGCGCACGGGCGTGTCGGCTCGCCGGAAACCCCGGCGCGTACGGCGTTCCCGGCGGCGGGCGGAGCCCGGTGGAGGAAAGCGGTGGGGGGAAGTGGAGTGCGCCGGGGGCGCCGCGGCTTCATGTGTCACGGGATTCGGACGAACGCGGCACGCGACCGTGAAGAGACACCACAACACTGTGGGCAGTTCACCCGGATTTCCGGACAAAGTCGCCCTAGAACCAGAGGGGACATAAGGTCAGTACGCAGAATGGAAAAGGAACGTTTAGCACCCCATTCTCGGGGACGCACCCTCATGGAGGCCTGGTGGCAGTAACTCCCGACGTCACCGATGCTTCAGCCCGGCTCGAGGATCTGATCGACACCGCCCACCGGATCCGCAACTCGATCGAATCAGTGATCGAGGGCAAGAGCGACGTCGTCCGCCTTACTCTCACCGTGCTCCTGGCGGAGGGCCACCTGCTGATCGAGGACGTGCCCGGCGTGGGCAAGACGATGCTCGCCAAGGCCCTGGCGCGCTCGCTCGACTGCCCGGTCAAGCGCGTCCAGTTCACCCCCGACCTGCTACCGAGCGACATCACCGGAGTCAGCGCGTACAACCAGCAGACGCGGGAGTTCGAGTTCAAGCCCGGACCGGTCTTCGCCAACATCGTCGTCGGAGACGAGATCAACCGCGCCTCCCCCAAGACGCAGTCCGCCCTCCTGGAGTGCATGGAGGAGCACCAGGTCACGGTCGACGGCGTGACCTACGTCCTGGAGTCGCCGTTCATGGTCATCGCGACGCAGAACCCGATCGAGATGGAGGGCACCTACCCCCTCCCCGAGGCGCAGCGCGACCGCTTCACCGCCAAGATCGCGATGGGGTATCCGGAGCCGGCCGCCGAGCTGGAGATGCTCGACGTGCACGGCGCCTCCCAGCCGCTGGACAAGATGGAGCCGGTCGCGACCACGGCCGAGGTGGCCGCGCTGATCCAGGCCGTCCGCGCCGTCTACGTCTCCCAGCCGGTCAAGCGCTACGCCGTCGACATGGTGGCCGCCACCCGGCACTCCCCCGATTTGCGGCTCGGCGCCTCCCCGCGGGCCACCCTTCATCTGGTGCGAGCCGCGCGGGCGCACGCCGCGCTGTCCGGCCGCGACTACGTGATCCCGGACGACCTGCAGGAACTGGCCGTCCCCGTGCTGGCGCACCGCCTGCTGCCGAGCCTGGAGGCGCAGGGTCAGCGCCGCCACCCGGAAGAGCTCGTCGGCGAGCTGGTGCGGCGCGTCCCCGTCCCCGACGCCAGTTAGCGGACGCGAGTGGATCCGGGCGCACGCCCGGCGATGTGACAGTGAGCAAGTGACGGAGGGCCCATGACCGGGCTGAAGGCTCTGACCCCGCGAGGACGCTCGTTCCTCGCTTCCGGCGTGGCGGCCCTGCTGTGCGCCCTCGTCCTCGGGGAGCACGACCTGCTGCGCGTGGCCGTGCTGATCATCGCGATGCCGTTGATCGCGTCGATGGTCGTGACGCGCACGCGATACCGTCTGGCCTCCACCCGGCGGCTCGGCCCGGCCCGGGTGCAGGCCGGCGAGGAGAGCACGGTCACCCTGCGGCTGGAGAACGTCACCCGGCTGCCCACCGGGCTGCTGCTGGTGGAGGACACCCTGCAGTACGCGCTGGGCACGCGGCCGAGGTTCGTCCTCGACCGGATGGAGTCGCGCGGCGTCCGGGAGATCGACTACAAGGTGAGCTCGGACCTGCGGGGACGCTTCCCGGTCGGGCCGCTCTCGGTGCGGATCGCCGACCCGTTCGGGCTGGTCGAGCTCACCCGCTCGTTCACCGTCACCGACACTCTGGTGGTCACCCCCGAGGTGGTGCCGCTGCCGCCGGTGCGCCTGTCGGGCGAGCACAGCGGCGGCGGCGACAGTCGTACGCGGTCGGTCGCGGCGGCGGGCGACGACGACGTGGCGCCCCGCGAGTATCGCCAGGGCGACGACCTGCGCCGGGTCCACTGGCGCTCGACCGCGCGGCGCGGCGAGCTGATGGTGCGGCGCGAGGAACAGGAGTTGCAGAGCCGGGGCGCGCTGCTGCTCGACACCCGCAGGCACGCCCACCGGGGTGAGGGGCCGCGCTCGTCGTTCGAGGTCGCGGTCTCGGCCGCCGCGTCCATCGGCGTGCACCTGTCCGCGGAGGGGCTCGCCCTGCGCCTGGTCACCGACCAGGGCGCGCGGCACGTGGTGGACAGCGGTCAGTCGTGGTCGCTGCTCGACACGCTCGCCGTCATCCGGCAGAGCACGGCGCGCTCGCTGGAGCACGGCGTCGCCGCGCTGCGCCAGGGCGGCGGGGACGGGCTGATCATCGCGGTCCTCGGGGCGCTCGACCTCGAGGAGGCCCAGGCGCTCGCCCAGCTCAGGCGTCCGGGCGTGACCGCGGTCGCGGTCCTGCTCGACCTCGCGTCCTGGGACCGGGCTTCCGGGGACCGCGCTTCCGGGGACCGCGCTTCCGGGAACGGGGCCTCCTGGGACGCCGTCGCGGACGACGGCGCGCGGGCCGCGCGCTCGGTCCTGACCGGCGCCGGGTGGCGGGTGCTCGGCCTGCCCGCCGGCGCCTCGCTCGCCGGCGTGTGGCCGGAGGCCGGAAACAAGAGGAGCGCGGCCTGAGCCGGCCGCTCCGGCGTGACGGAGGATGAAGCAATGAAACTGCCGGTTGCGGCGGGGCTGGCCACGGCGGCCGTCACGGTCACGCTCTACCCCCTCTTCGAGGGCGGCACCTGGTTCTGGTCCTGCTTGGGGGCGATCCTCGTCACCACCGCGGCCGGGGCGCTCGCCTCCCACCTGGGCGCCCGTCCGTGGGTGGCGCCCACCGTGACGCCGGTCGCGGTCCTGCTCTACCTGACGCTCGTCTTCACTCCCGACGAGGCGTGGCTGCGGATCGTCCCCACCAAGGACTCCCTCGCCCTGCTGGCCGAGCTGATCGGCTCCGGGTTCGACGACATCCAGCGCTATGCCGCCCCCGTGCCGGACGATCCCGGCATCACGCTGCTCACCACGGCGGGCGTGGCGCTGATCGCCCTGTTCGTGGACGTCTTCGCGGTGCGGCTGCGCCGGGCGGCGCTGGCCGGGCTGCCGCTGCTCGCCCTGTTCACCGTGCCCGCGGCGGTGCTCACGGAGCCGATCGGGTGGATCGCGTTCGTCGTCGCGGCCTTCGGCTACATCGGCCTGCTCGTGACCGACGGGCGGGAGCGCCTGAGCGGCTGGGGCCGAGCCGTCGTGGTGCGCCGTTCCTCCGGCTCCGCGCGCGGCGCCGCTCCCGACACCGAGCGGCTCGCCCTGTCCGGCAAGCGCATCGGCGTGACGGCGATCGCCCTGGCGGTCCTGGTGCCTGCGGTGCTGCCGGCGCTCTCCCCCGATCCGCTGTTCGGCTTCGGCGTCGGCAACGGCCTCGGAGGAGGCGGCGGCAACATCGGCATCCCCGACGCCATCGCCAAGCTCGGCGGCCAGCTCAGGCAGCAGCGCAACGCGACCGTGCTCACCTACACCAGCAGCGACGACGTGCCGCGCTATCTGCGGATCTACTCTCTCGACATCTTCGACGGGGCGAAGTGGACGCTGTCCCCGCTGCGGGGGCTCTCGGAGGACCGCGTGTCGGAGGGGCCGCTGCCGCCCGTCCCCGGGCTTCGTCCCGGGATAACGGTGAAGCGCGCCGAGATGCGGGTCACGATGAGCGACGACCTCGACAAGCTCAACTTCCTGCCGCTGCCGTACCCGGCCCGGCAGGTCGAGGCGGACGGCGACTGGCGCGCGGACCGGTCCTCGCTCATGGTCTTCTCCACCGAGGACGAGGCGTCCGGGCTGGATTATCGGGTGGTGACCGAAGAGCCCGAGCCCACCATGACCGAGTTGCGCACGGCGGTGACCCTCCCGGAAAGCGACCGCTATCTGCAGCTGCCCGACGGGCTCGACCCCCGGGTGGCCGACCTCGCGCGCCGGGTCACCGCCGACGCCGCCACGCCGTACGAGGCCGCGGTCGAGCTGCAGGAGTGGTTCACCCGGGGCGACCGGTTCACCTACGACGTGCGCGCGTCCGGATCGGGCGCGCAGGCGCTGTCCCGCTTCCTGCTGCGCGACCGCACCGGCTACTGCGAGCAGTTCGCCGGGGCGATGGCCGTGATGGCGCGTCTGCTCAACATCCCGGCGCGGGTGTCGATCGGTTACACGGGCGGCACCAAGATCGACAACGTGTGGACGGTGCGCACCCACGACGCCCACGCGTGGCCGGAGCTGTTCTTCGACGGGATCGGCTGGCTGCGGTTCGAGCCCACCCCCGCCGGGGCCGGCGGGCAGGGCACGGCCCGGGTGCCGCTGTACTCGCTGCCGGTCACGCCGACCGACGGTCCCACGACGGGCCCGTCCGACGGGCCGTCGGCGGACGAGAAGGACGACAGCGGCCAGAGCGCCGGGCCGGCCCGGCCGAACCCGCGCCAGCTCGACCGCGACCTCGACGGCACGGCCATCGCGGCCGACTCCGGCACGCCCACGGCCGTCAAGATCGGTATCGGCGTCGCCGCCGCGCTCGCGCTGCTGTTGCTGCCGGCCGCCGCGCGGCTCGTGGTGCGCCGCCGGCGCCTTCGCCGGATGACGCGGACGGCGGCCGGAGGTCACGCGGCCTGGGCCGAACTGCGTGACATGCTCACGGACCTGGGAATGGCCGGGGAGCCGAGCGAGACGCCGCGCGCGCTCGGCCGCCGGATCGGCGAGCGCTACACGCTCGGACCACAGGCCGCCGAGTCGCTCACCCGCGTCGTCACGTCCGAGGAGCGGCTCAGGTACGCTCCCACGCCTTCGGCGTCGGGGCCCGTCGCCGCGGACCTGAGCCGGATCAGGCGCGATCTGGCGTCGCGGGCCTCACGGTGGCGGCGCCTGGGGGCCGTGCTCGCCCCGATGTCCGTCCTGCTGCGGGTGCGGGCGGCCGGCGAGGGCGCTCTCGACGTGTTCGACCGGCTGGAGGGACTGCGCCTGCGGCGGCCGGGCGCGACGCGGGCGGCCGCCATGCCGGGACGCCCCGGCGGCGCGCGGGCCGGGGCCGGGGAGTCCGCGAGGGAGCGGACCCTCACCGGCTCCCGCCGCTGATCGGCCGGCTCCCGCCGCAGACGAATCGGTGGGCCCGCGACATGGGCCCACCGGCGTTGCCTCGGATGGGGGGCGGTGATTCAGATGGGGATCAGTGCTCGTCGTGGCGGCGGCGCCAGCGCTCTTCCATTCGCTCCATGAAGCTCTGACGCTGGGGGCGGCGGCCGCGCTCACGGGACGGCGGGGAGTCACCGAACCCGTTCATGCGCTTCCAGCTCGACAGGCCCCACAGGCAGGTGGCCAGCATGACCACGAAGCCGGCGGCACCGAGCCAGATCTGGGCCGCGACGACGCCGACCATCAGCAGGACCACGCCGAGTGCGAAGCCTATGGAGGCCTTCACCAGGCGGCGCTTGTAGTGGCTGCGCGGATCGCTGATCCGTACGGTGTTCGCCCACTTCGGGTCCTCGGCATAGAGGGCCTGCTCGATCTGGTCGAGCAAGCGCTGCTCGTGCTCAGATAGCGGCACGGCGCCTCCCAAGGACGGCCCCATTCAGGGGAAGACGGCAACGGACGACACGGGGTGTCCGAACCTCGCGGTCGGTTATCCCCAGAATACGAGGCCTCAGACGTAGGCGAAAGAAAACGTCCAACGCGGTCCAAACCGGAGGTGACGTCATGGACCTATTGGACCAAACGGACGACGAACAAGCGATGCCGGCTTCACCGCGTCCGGACCGAAGCGGCGGGCCGCCCGGTCCATGGCCTGTTCGGCCTCCCGCCAGCCGGTCTCCCGCTCCCCCAGCCCCAGCTGACGCGTCGCGGCGGCGGCCGGGATCAGGTTTTCCATGCGCACGCCGACCAGCCGCAACCGCACCCGCTCCAGCCCGGCGGCCTCGTAGAGCTCGCATGATGTGTCGAAAATCTCCTTCGCGACGTCGGTCGCCTCGCGCAGCGTACGCGACCGGGTGATGGTCGTGAAGTCGGATCGGCGGAGTTTGACGCTGACCGTGCGGCCGACGTGCCCGCCGGCCCGCAGGCGCGCGGCGACGCGCTCCGACAGCCGCAGCAGTTCACGTCTGATCGTTGCGGGGTCGTCGACGTCGTGCGGGAACGTCTCCTCGTTGCCGATGCTCTTGTCGGGCGCGTGCGGCACCACCCGGCGCTCGTCGCGCCCCCAGGCCAGGGCCGCCAGGTGCGCGCCGACGGCGCCGAACTCGCGCTGGAGGGTCGCCGCCGGCACCTGGGCCAGGTCACCCACGGTGCGGATGCCGAGCCGTACGAGGGCCTGCTCGGTGCGCTCTCCCACCCCCCACAGGGCGGCGACGGGCAGCGGGTGCAGGAACTCCACCACCCGGTCGGCCGGGACCACGAGCAGGCCGTCGGGCTTGCACTGGCGCGAGGCGAGCTTGGCCACGAACTTCGTGCTCGCCACCCCCACCGAGCAGGTGATGCCGTGCCGCTCGGCGACCTGGGCGCGGATCATCCGGGCGATGGCCGCCGGGCTGCCGAGCCTGCGGCGGGCCCCGCCGACGTCGAGGAACGCCTCGTCGGAGGCGATCGGCTCCACTTCGGGGGTGACCGCCTTGAAGATCTCCATGACGCCGCGGGACACCTCGGCGTACATGGCGTGGCGGGGCGGGATGACCGTGGCCTGCGGGCAGATGCGCCGGGCTCGGGTCATCGGCATCGCCGAATGGACCCCGAACCTGCGGGCCTCGTAGGTGGCGCTCAGCACGACCCCGCGCACGCCGGTGGCGCCGACGATGACCGGGGTGCCCCGCAGCTCCGGGCGGTCGAGCAGCTCGACGCTGGCGTAGAAGGCGTCCATGTCCACATGCAGGATGGGGCAGCCGCTGTCGTCGACCGGACCGTCCGGCGGTGGCGACGGATCCCGAGGCAGCAGCTGGTTCCGGGACATGAGGTCACCCTACCCGACCACCGTGCTACCCGAACGTTTTTTCTACTGGCGGTAGGCGATGACGTGGATCTGGGTGGCGACGTCGCGGAGCACGGGATGGGTCGCCGCCGCCCGCTCCAGCGCGACGAGGCCCTCGGGGTCGCTGTCGGCCAGCATGCCCGGGACGAGGTCGGCGAAGATCCGCACGCCGTGCACCTCGCCGACGGTGAACCCGGCGCCGGCCAGCAGCGCGCCCAGCGTCTCCCGGGAGAAGCGGCGCGGCGTGGGGTCGCGGTCGCCCCAGCGGCCCGCCGGGTCCGACAGCACCCGGCGCGCCTCGTCGAAGTTGCCGGCCAGCGAGCGGTGGACGGCCGCGGCGACCGAGTTGGCGGCCAGCACGCTCACCACGCCACCCTGCCGCAGGATGCCGCCGACCGCGCCGAGCGCGCCCGCCGGGTCCTCGACGTACTCCAGCACGCTGTGGCACAGCACCAGGTCGGCGCTGCCGGGATCCAGCAGGTCGCCGAGGTCGGCGGCGTCGCCCTGCAGGCCCTTCACGCCGACGCCCGTCTCGGCGGCGCGGCGCTCCAGCGCGGCCAGCGAATCAGGGGTCGGGTCGACCACGGTCACGGCGTGTCCGAGGGTGGCCAGCGGCACGGCGAAGCCGCCCGTGCCGCCGCCCGCGTCCACGATGTCGAGCGTGTCGCGCCCGGTGGCGGCCGTCCGCTCGGCCAGGAGCGCGCGCAGCGCCTCCCAGACGACGGCGCGGCGTGTGGCGTCACGCACTTGCGGCCTCCCTGTCGGCCTCTCGAACGAACTGTCGACCTCTCGGAACCGCCGGCCTCTCGGCACTGGCAAGGGCCGGCGTCGAGGACCGAGGGCCCTGGGGTCAGAGCGAAAGCGAGGGCTTGAGCTGCTTGAAGCGAGCCAGCAGCCCGTTGACGAACTGCGGCGACTCGTCGGTCGACAGCTCCGCCACCAGGTGCACCCACTCGCTGATGACCACGCCCTCCGGGACCTCCTCCGACCACAGCATCTCGTAGGTGCCGCCGCGCAGGGCGTTGCGGTCCACGGCAGGCATGCGCTCCAGAGTCCAGCCCTCGGCGTACGTCGAGATCAGCTCGTCGATGCGGTCCAGGTGCCGGACCACGCCCTCGATGAGGAAGGAGGTGTACTCGTTGACCGGCGGGTCCGCCCGCTCCACCCGCTCGGCGAGCACGTTGAGCGGGCTCAACTGCCGGGCCTCGGCCTCGAAGAGGACGTCCAGCGCGCGGCGGCGGGCCTTCCCCCGGGCCGACACGTCAGGCCCGACCGAGGTACTCGCCGGTGCGAGTGTCGACCTTGACCTTCTCACCGGTCGTGATGAAGAGCGGAACCTTGATCTCGGCGCCGGTCTCCAGGGTGGCGGGCTTGGTGCCGCCGGTGGAGCGGTCGCCCTGCAGGCCCGGGTCGGTGTGCGAGATCGTCAGCTCGGCGGCCGCCGGGAGGTCGACGTACAGCGGGTTGCCCTCGTTGAAGGCGATGGTCGCGGTCGTGTTCTCCAGCATGTAGTTGGCGGCGGTGCCCACCACCTCGCGCGGGATGTTGACCATGTCGTAGGTCTCGGTGTCCATGAAGACGAAGTCGTCGCCGTCGAGGTAGGAGTACTGCATGTCCCGCTTGTCGACGTTCGCCACTTCGACCTTCACGCCGGCGTTGAAGGTCTTGTCGACGACCTTGCCGGACATGATGTTCTTGAGCTTGGTGCGGACGAACGCACCGCCCTTACCCGGCTTGACGTGCTGGAACTCGACAACGGTCCACAGCTCCCCGCCGTCGAGCTTGAGCACGAGTCCGTTCTTCAGGTCGTTCGTCGTCGCCACGTAGAGTCTCCCGCGTGCGGCTGCCCTACAGGACGAGCAGCTCCTTGGTCGTCAGTGTGAGAAGCTCCGGCCCGTCACCACGCGTCACCAGCGTGTCCTCGATGCGCACACCGCCCCTGCCCGGAAGATAAACCCCCGGCTCGACGGTGATCGGAACTCGATCCTCTAGTCTACCGGTCTTGCCAGGGCCCAGGAACGGCAGCTCGTGGATCTCCAGGCCGACTCCATGGCCCAGCCCGTGGCCGAACCGCTCGGCGTGACCCGCCTCCGCGATCACGTCGCGCGCCGCGGCGTCCACCTCGTGCGCCGTCGCCCCCGCCCGTACGGCGTGGCGGCCGGCCCGCTGGGCCTGCCGTACGAGGTCGTAGAGGTCGCGCTGCCACGTCGCGGGCGGGCCCACCGCGACCGTGCGGGTCATGTCGGCGTGGTAGCCGTCGTAGCGGGCGCCGAAGTCCATGGTCACCAGGTCGCCCCGCTCGACCGGCCGGTCCGAGGGCGAGTGGTGCGGGATCGAGCCGTTGGGGCCGCTCGCCACGATGGAGTCGAAGGCCGGCTTGTCGGCACCGAGCTCGACCATGGCGGCCTCCAGCCACCGGGCGATCTCCCGCTCGGTGACGCCGGGGGCGACGCGCTCCACGACCAGGGAGAACGCCTTGTCGGTGATCGCGCAGGCGCGCCGCAGCGCCGCGATCTCCCCCTCGTCCTTCACGGCCCTGACGGCCTCCACGAGACCGCCGACGGGCACGAGGCCCGCATGCTCGGCGGCCAGCCGCTGGAACAGCCCCACCGGCATGTGGTCGGCCTCCACCGCGACCCGCGCCGCGCCCTGCCCCCGCTTGAGCAGGGCTCCCGCCACGTCGCGGTCCTCGATCACCTCGACGCCCGAGCACACCGCCCGAGCCGTCTCCAGGTAGCGCGAGTCGGTGGCGAGCGCGGCCTCGCCCGTCGCGGTGACGAGCACGGCGGCGTTGGAGCTCGCCAGGCCGGTCAGGTAGCGGACGTTGACCGGCCAGGTCACGAGGACGGCCGCCGCCTCGTGTTCGCGCAGCGCCTCGGCCAGCCGCGCGCGGCGGGATGTGTGCGTCACGCCCGGGACTCTACGCCCACGCGGCGCGGGGCCGGACGGTCCCCCGCGCCGCCGGACGGCTCAGGAGGCCAGGTCGCGGATCTTCTCGATGAGCTTGACGCGCTCCTCGTGGGTGCGGCCCATGGGGACGACGTTGAGCGTGGTGACGCCGGCCTCGCGCAGCGCGGCGAGCCGCTCCCTGACGTGCCCCTCCGAACCGACCAGGGACATGCGCTCCAGCAGCTCCATCGGCACCAGCGCCTCGGCCTCCTTCTTCCTGCCCTCCAGGTAGAGGTCCTGGATCCGCTCGGCCTCCTTCTCGTAGCCGTAGCGGCGGGCCAGGTCGTTGTAGAAGTTCTTCCCCTTGGCGCCCATGCCGCCGATGTAGAGGGCGGCCATGGAACGGCCCAGCTCCAGCATGTCGCCGGTGTCGTCGCCGATCGCCAGCATGGCCTGGGCGATCACGTCCAGCTCGCCGAGCGCGGGGTCGCGGCGCTCCCGCCCGGCGGCGAGCGAGGCGCCCCACACGTCGCCGGCCTTCTCGGGCACGAAGAAGATGGGCTCCCAGCCCTCGGCCAGCTCGGCGGCCAGCTGCACGTTCTTGGGCCCGATGGCCGCGATCACGATCGGGACGCGTTCGCGCACCGGGTGGTTGATCAGCTTGAGCGGCTTGCCGAGGCCGGTGCCGCCCTCCAGGGGCAGCGTGTAGTGCCTGCCCGCGTACTGCAGCCGCTCGCGCCGCCATACCTTGCGGCAGATCTCGATGACCTCGCGGGTGCGGCCGAGCGGCGCGGTGTACGGCACGCCGTGGAAGCCCTCGATGACCTGCGGGCCCGAGGAGCCGATGCCGAGCGTGAACCGCCCGTCGGAGACGTAGTCGAGGCCGGCGGCCGTCATGGCCAGCAGAGCCGGTGTGCGCGAGTAGATCGGCAGGATGCCCGAGGCGATCTGCAGCCGCTCGGTCCTCGCCGCGATGTATCCGAGCTGGCTGACGGCGTCGAAGCTGTACGCCTCGGCCACGAACACGATGTCGAGCCCGGCCTTCTCGTAGTCGGCCAGCTCGGCGACGGTCTCTTTGAAGCCCCCCGAGTAGTTGAGGGCCATCCCGATCCGCATCCGCTTCGTCCTTCCACGCGTGAACCCGCCAGTAACCGAATGATGTTCCGTATTCGGGTCCCAAGGCTAGTGCCGTGACCGACAAGATGTGCTCGGACGGATCGGTGTCCGGAGCGCCGCATCAGGCGAACCGGGCATGCCCGCCGTCAGGGTCTGCGTCCGACGCCTCCGAGCACCGGCAGGAAGCCGCCACGCAGCGGCAGCGCGTCGAGCTCGGGACGCCACTCGTTCAGCGGGACCGCTCCGGGGTCGACCATGTCGAACCCGTCGAAGAACCCGGCGATCCGCGCCGCCGGCCTGGCCTCGAAGGGCGCGTTGGCCCTGCCGTACACGCCGCCCGCCGCGGCCATCGCCTCCGGGACGGGGTCGGAGCAGGCGTGCGAGATGACGAGGTGACTCCCGGAAGGGAGCAGTTCGCGGTAGGCCGCGACGATCCCCTCCGGGTCCTCCTCGTCCGGCACGAAGTGGAGGCAGGCCACCATCAGCAGCGCGACGGGCCGCTCGAAGCTGAGACCGCTCTCCGACGCCGCGGCGAGGATCTCCTCGGGCCTGCGCAGGTCGCCCAGCAGAAAGCGCACACGCGGATCGCCTTCCAGCAGCGCCCGCGCGTGCGCCGCCACCACCGCGTCGTTGTCCACGTACGTCACGAGCGCGTCGGGGGCCTCCTTCATCGCGATCTCGTGGACGTTGCCCTGCGTCGGCAGCCCGGCGCCGAGGTCGAGGAACTGCCGGATGCCGCACTCGCCCGCCAGGTAGCGCACGGCCCGGCCGAGGAACGCGCGGTTCTCAAGCACGGCCTCCCGTACGTGCCCATCGGACAGCTCGATGATCCGCTCGGCCGCCGCCCGGTCGGCCGGGAAGTGGTTCTTGCCGCCCAGGTAGTAGTCGTACATGCGGGCGACGTTGGGTTGAGTGACGTCGAACCCGCCGGGCGCCTGCTTCGTCATGACACGCTCCGCTCGGCCGGACTGTTTTTCCGATCATTGTGACGGAGCTCACCAAGAGCGGCGAATCGGGCGAATTATCACTTATGGAGTCGGCGCAGGTCAGCGGGGGTGTCGATGTCCGCGGGGTCGCCCACGTCGTCGCAGGGCACGGCCGTGACCAGTTCGGGGTGCGCGCGCAGGAAGGGCCGCGCCCCCACGTCGCCCTCGGCGAGCGCGGCCACCTCCGCCAGGTGCTCGCGGGCGATGAGCACCGGATTGCGCGGCGTCCCGCCGTACGCCGCGACGGCGACGCGGGCGCCGGCCTCGAACGCCGCGATCAGCCGGCGCACCGCCTGGGGCCGCACCAGCGGCTGGTCGGCCAGCGCGATCACCAGCGCGGGGGCGGAAGGAGGAAGCGCGCGCAGCCCGGCCCGCAGCGACGACCCCATGCCGGCCGCCCAGCCGGGATTGCGCACGACGACCGCGCCGGCGACCGGCACGTCGGCCGCCCCGACCACGATCAGCACCGGCCGGCATCCGCCCTCGGCGAGCAGCCGCACCCCGCGGTCGGCCAGCCGCTCTCCCTCGAACTCCACCAGCGCCTTCGGCCCGCCGAACCGGCTGCCGCCACCGGCGGCCAGCAGCAGCCCGGCGACCGCCGCACCGCTCACCGCGACTCGCCGTGGATGCGGCCCGACGTCTCGGTGAGCGACCTGCCGCTGCCGCCCCAGCGCAGCTGGATCAGCTCGGCCGCGATCGACACGGCCGTCTCCTCCGGCGTGCGCGCCCCGAGGTCGAGCCCGATCGGCGACCTCAGCCGGGCCAGCTCGTCCTCGGTCAGGCCGGCCTCGCGCAGCCGCGCCAGCCGGTCCGCGTGCGTGCGCCGCGACCCCATCGCCCCGACGTACGCCGCGGGGGTGCGCAGGGCCGCCTCCAGCAGCGGCACGTCGAACTTCGGGTCGTGGGTGAGCACGCAGATCACGGTGCGCTCGTCGACCTCGGCGGTGGCCAGATAATCGTGCGGCCAGGCCACCACGACCTCGTCGGCCTCCGGGAACCGCTTAGCCGTGGCGAAGACCGGCCGCGCGTCGCACACCACCACGTGGTAGCCGAGGAAGCGGCCGATCCGCGCGACGGCCGCGGCGAAGTCGATCGCGCCGAAGACCAGCATGCGCGGCGGCGGCGCGAACGACCGCACGAACACCCCAAGGTCGTCCAGCCGCCGCTCGCCCTCGGGGCCGTAGCGCCGCACGCCGGTCAGGCCCTGCGCGAGCATGCCGCGCACGTCGTCGTCCACCGCGTCGTCGAGCCGGGCCGAGCCGAGCGAGCCCGCCGCCCGGTCCGGCCAGACCAGGCGGCGGGCCCCCACACGACCGGGGCCGGCGACGATCGTGGCCACCGCGACCGGCCGTCGCGCGGCCACGTCCGCGGCGAGCTCCCCCAGCTCCGGATAGTCCTCCTTCGAGACCGGCTCCACGAACACGTCGATGATCCCGCCGCAGGTCAGGCCGACCGCGAAGGCGTCGTCGCCGCTCACGCCGTACCGCTGCAGCACCGGCGTCCCGGTGGCGACGACCTGCGCGGCGAGCTCGTAGACCGCTCCCTCGACGCAGCCGCCCGACACGCTGCCGGCCACCTCGCCGTCGAGGACGGCCATGGCCGCCCCCGGCGGGCGCGGCGCGCTGCGGAAGGTGCCGACGACGGTGGCGAGGCCGAACCGCCGCCCCTGCCCCCACCAGCGCATCACCTGGTCCAGCACGTCACGCATCGGCCCCTCCCCTCCTCACAGCCCGCGCCGGCCGGTCGCCGGCCAGCAGCGCGGCCAGGTCCTCGTACGCGGCCAGGCTGTGCCCGGCGACGAAGTCCGTGACGTACGGCAGCGCCGCGCGGATGCCCGCGGTGAGCGGCCGGTACGCCGGGTCGCCCTTGTGCGGGTTGACCCACACGACGCGGTGGGCCACCCGGGACAGCCGGGCCATCTGCGCGCCCAGCAGGTCGGCCGGGCCCCGTTCCCACCCGTCGGAGGCGATCACGACGATCGCGCCCCGGGGGTCGGGCAGGCGCAGCAGCGCCCGCACCTCCTCCCCCAGCCGGGTGCCGCCGCTCCAGTCCGGGATCGCCGCCGAGCACTCGTCCATCGCGAGGCCGGGGTCGCGGTGGCGCAGCCCGGCCGTGATCCTGGTGAGCCGGGTCCCCACGCTGAACACCTCGGTCGCCCCCGGCTCCGCGCGCACCAGCGCGTGGGCGAAGCGCAGCAGCGTGTCGGCGTAGGCGGCCATCGAGCCGCTGACGTCCACGAGCAGGACGACCCGCCGCGGGCGCTGCCTGCGCACGCGCCGGCGCAGCCGGGCCGGTTCCCCGCCGTGCCGCAGGATCTCCCTGACCGTGCGGCGCGCGTCGGTCGCGCCGCCGTGACGCGACGGGCGGTGACGCCGCGACCTGCGCGGCTGCCGCGCGCCGCGCAGCAACGCGAGCAGGCGGTGCGCCTCCCGCCGCTCGGCCTCGCTCATCCGCGCCACGTCCCGGTGCCGCAGCACCTCGATCTCGCTCGCCGTGGCCGGGGGCGCGCCCGGCTCGCCCGTCGTCTCCCGCTCCCCACCGGCGCCGGGCGCCGCCACCGGACGGGTCACGGACACGGTCGTCACGCGCACACGGCGCGGCGCGGGGGAGCCGGCGGAGAAGTAGGCCGCGAAGCAGCGGTCGTAGCGCGGCAGGTCGTCGGGCCCGGCGCACAGGGTGAGACGCCCCGCCCAGTAGACGTTCCGCCCGTCGGCCGCGTCGAGGTGGCCGAGCGCCGCGAGGAAGCTCTGGGTGCGATGGTGGTCGGCCGCGACCCCCGCCGCCCGCAGCGTCCGGGCGAACCCGGTCAGCACCGCGACGGGCTCGGGACCGGGCGGCGCGAGCAGGCCCGGACGGCGTCCGCTCCCGTCCCGGTCAGCCACGGCCGCCGTCCGGCGTGAGCAGCCTCCGGGCCCGGACGGTCTCCTGGTCCTCCCGGTGCTTGAGCACCGCGCCCAGCGTGGCGGCGGCCAGGGCCGGATCGAGCTCCACCGCGCCGAGCGTGAGCAGTGCCTCGGCCCAGTCGAGGGTCTCCGCGATGCCCGGCGGCTTGACCAGGCCGGCCTCGCGCATCCGGCCCGCCGTCCGCGCCACGTCGGCCGCGAGCCGCTCCGCGCACGCGGGCAGGCGCCGCCGCAGGATCGCCACCTCCCGGTCGAACCCCGGGTGCTCCAGCCAGTGGTACAGGCAGCGCCGTTTGAGCGCGTCGTGCACCTCGCGGGTCCGGTTGGAGGTCAGGACGACGACCGGCGGAGTCGCCGCGCTGATCGTCCCGATCTCCGGCACCGTGATCGTGAAGTCGGACAGCACTTCAAGCAGGAACGCCTCGAACTCGTCGTCGGCCCGGTCGATCTCGTCCACGAGCAGCACGCCGGGCTGCGTCTCCAGGGCCCGCAGCAGCGGCCTGGCGATGAGGAACCGCCGGTCGTAGATCTCGCCCTCGAGCGCGGCGACGTCGGCCCTGCCGGCCGCCTCGGCCGCCTTGAGGTGCAGGAGCTGACGCGGGAAGTCCCAGTCGTACAGCGCCTGCGCCGCGTCGAGCCCCTCGTGGCACTGCAGCCTGATCAGCGGCGCGCCCAAAATCGCCGCCAGCGTCTTGGCCAGCTCGGTCTTGCCGACGCCCGCCTCGCCTTCCAGGAACAGCGGCCGGCCCATCTTCAGGGCGAGATAGGCTGCGGTCGTCACACCCTCGTCGGCCAGGTAGTCGTGGTGGTCGAGCAGCTCCGCCAGCCTCGCCGGCGCGTCGATGTCAGAGACCGTGGTCGTCCGCCGCAGCACACGGACAGGGTACGTGGCGACTGTTCCGCAAGGCTCTGGCCGAATCCACCAAAGCCGGGCGTGTCACAGGGGGCCGCGTCGCCACGATCGCACAGATCCGCCCGGGTTCTACTCCCCGTTCCCGCCCAGCACGGCGTCCAGCAGGCCGGGGAAGCGGTCGTCCAGGTCCTCCCTGCGCAGGCTCACGTACCGCTGCCGGCCCTGCGGGACGTTGCGGACGACACCGGCCTCGCGGAGGGTCCTCAGGTGGTGCGACAGCGTCGACTTCGGCACCTCTCCCCCGGTGGGCTGGCACGCCGCCACCTCCAGCGGGCCCTGCGCGAGCCGCCGTACGAGCGCCAGCCGCGAGGGGTCGCTGAGCGCGAACAGCACGTCGGTCAGCACCAGGGTCGCGGCGTCGGGGTGCGGTAGGTCCCGGGCTCCAGGCATAGTTCCATAATAGTTGAACGATCAGGCACCCCGCGCTGATCGCGGCCCTGTCCGTGGGCGGGCTCTTTAGGATTCGGCACCATGACCGACGATCGGAGCCTGCCCCGGCCCGGCTGCCTCACCGGCTCGCCGGCCGGCCTGGCCCTCGCCGCCGAGCTGGAGGCCCGCTGGGCGCAACCGCACCGGCGCTACCACACCACGGCCCATCTGCGGGCGGTCCTGGCCGCGATCGAGCCGCTCGCCGCCCAGGCCGCCGACGCCGACGCCGTACGGCTGGCCGCGTGGTTCCACGACGCCGTCTACGACGGACGGCCGGGAGGGGACGAGGAACGCAGCGCCCAGCTCGCGCAGTCCCGGCTGCCCGCCTGCGGCCTGCCCGCGGAGCGGGTGCGCGAGGTGGCCCGGCTCGTGCGGGTCACGGCGGGGCACTCCTACGAGCCCGGCGACATGAACGCGGCCGTCCTGTGCGACGCCGATCTGGCGATCCTCGCGGCGCCGCCCGGCGCCTACGAGGCGTACAGAAGGGCCGTGCGCGAGGAGTACCGGCACGTGCCGGACGCGGCTTTCAGGGCCGGACGGGCCGGGGTGCTGCGCGGGTTCCTCGGCAAGGCCCGCCTGTTCGGCACCCCCGTGGGCCGGGACCTGTGGGAGCGGCGGGCACGCGAGAACATCGCCGCCGAGCTCGCCGGCCTCTGAGACGCCGGGCGCCTTTACAACGTAGATTCCGACCGGGTCTTCCGCCGGCGCAGGCCCGCGTCCGTCAGCCGGCGCACCAGCTCCCGGCTGCCGACGGGCTCGGCGCCGAGGACCACGGCCCGGTCGTAGACCGTCTCCGGCACGTCGTAGTGGTCCCGGTCGAAGGCCCGTACGGGCACGCCGAGCAGGCGGGCGAACGCGTGCAGCTCCTCCAGCGAGGAGTCGCTGACCAGGTGGGACCACAGCAGGCCGCGAGGCCCCGGCCAGTTCGGCCGGTCGATCAGCACCGCCATGCACCCCTCCCCGTTCGACGCGAGCTTAGCCGGGGCCTGTCGGGCGGCCGGGAGGGACCTCACCTCCCGGCGACGCGTACCGGCGATCAGAGCCAGCCCGGCAGCGGGGGCCCGGCGACCACGCTGGGACGCCCCAGCAGGTAGGCCGTGACCTCCGCCAGCTCCCCGTGAACGCGACGCCCCTCCTCCTCAGGTCCGGGCATACGGCCGATTTCACGACCTTCGTTTCTCGCCCTGCCATCAGGCGAATGCGACCGGCGGAAACCGGGCCGGTCACACTCGAGCGCCGGACGGCCGAGGAGAGGCGGTGGGTCACGCAAGGGCCACCGCGTGAACCGGCTCCCCGTTCCGCGGCGATCTACGCCCGCATCCACTCCTTAGCATTTCCCCTTTATCCGCGTGCACTTGGGACAGCATTTGAACTTACGGTGGTTCGTGCATCGGTAGGTGCACCGGGGCGGCTTCGGCTTCACATAGGAATTGCCGGGATCCGCCTGTGTGACGGCCGCGCCACTGACGCTCGCCGGCGCCGACGCCGACGCCGCGGCCGGCCAGAGCGCGATTGCGCCGAGGAGCGCCGAGCCGGCGATCATGCTGAGTCGTCCACCTCGCATGGCCGTTCTCCCTGTCGATCAAGCCGCGGTGCGGCGAATTGTGTCACTTCTCGCTCATTGTCCGAATTTCTGGCGGGAGGCGTCCAGCCCAGCACCCGCCACGCGGATGATCCAGGGAAAATCCGATGCGATTCCCGATCCGGCGATTGGCATGGATCGATGAATGACGGACCGGGCCGGCTCCCGAATGGTCCCGCCTCCGGTTTCCGCTGACGCGGGATCTACGTCCGCACGAGGCGCCGGATCTCTACGGGCCGCATTTTCCGGCGAATTCACAGCGCCTTGCGTGCTTTCGCCATGCCAATCGTGCGGCGGCCCCAAAATGTCCCTCCGGGCACGGCATGGAAATCGCCCCGACCCGGCAAAAGCCCGCATAGACGCCACCCGGACGGCAACCGTCGTCCAGGACGCCCTCACGGAGGAGGGCCGGCACGGCCCCGCGACATCCGCGACCCCGTGAGCGTCGCGGCGATGGGCGCCGATCACCCACCCGCGACGGCCCTGATTCGCCACGCCACCCGGCGCGCGGGCCGGTGCGCGAGACGGTGCACGGGCCGGGTGCGCCGCCGCTCAACCGCAAGGTCCACACGATCCACTGGTTCACAGGGGGAAACGATGGCTGGACGAACTGTTCGATCCCTGACCGCGCTCGCGGCGGCAGCCGTGCTGACGATGGCGCTGCTCGTCGGCTGCGGCGGCACGACCACCGCCCCGGCCTCCGGGAACGCCGCCGCGGCCGGCCCGGCGGCGCACGTCACGCCGACCGCGGCCGACAGCGAGTACAGCTCGCCGTGCCCGACCGGCGGCAACGCCAAGAAATTCGCCAAGACCCGGTTCGCGCTGCACGCGGGTCTCGCGCTCGGCGCCTTCCACCGCTACGTCTACAAGCCGCTGCGCAGCGGCGGCTTCAAGGCCGGAGCCGACAAACGCAAGCGCACGATCGCCAAGGCAGTGATCGCCGGCGCCTTCGCCCTGCACCAGCTGAAGGTCGCCAGGGGCTTCGCCGCGGCCAATCCGACGTTGTGCAAGGCCGTCGAGGGCGTGAGCAACCAGTTCTCCACACTGACCGGCAAGCTGCGCAACGGCACCGTCACGGCGGCCGACGTCGACGCCGGCAAGAGTTCGATGGACGGCCTGCAGCGCGACGCCGCGAAGACCGGCTACAAGTTCGAGGAGCAGAACGTCTCCATCCCGGGCGTGAGCTGACCGCCGCGTAAGACGGCCGCGGGCCCGGCCGGCGTCCCGCGCACCGGCCGGGCCACCGGTCACCCCTGACCCGCCGCCCGGCGAGCCGGCCCCGTACGACGAGCCCGCCCCGTAAACCTATTGACTTGGTAGGAAATACAGGTAACCCTGGTGGCGAATCCTTCGTCATCGACTGCGAGGTGTGTCCATGTCCGTCGTCGAACTCCGTAGCGAGTTGAGAGGCGAGTTAGGAGGCGAGTTGGGAGGCGCGCTCCGGGCGGATCCCCGGCCGCGTCCCCGGCCGCAGCTCCGCTCCGCCGGGGCCCGCGGCCCGCGGAGGGGGTGGCACCGGTGGGTCAGCCCGCTCGCCGTCGTGCTGCTGTGGCAGCTCGCCAGCGCGCTCGGGCTGCTGCCCGCCCGGCTGCTCGCCGCCCCGTCGCAGATCGCCGTGACCGCGCTCGACCTGGTGCGCTCGGGAACGCTGCCCACGGCGATCGCGGTGTCCCTCGAACGGGTGCTCCTCGGCTTCGCCGCCGGAGCGGTCGCGGGCGTCGGCCTCGCGCTGGTCGCCGGGCTGAGCCGGCCCGGCGAGAACGCCGTCGACCCGCTCATGCAGATGCTCAGGGCACTGCCCTTCTTCGGGCTGATCCCGCTGTTCATCCTCTGGTTCGGCATCGGGGAGACGCCCAAGGTGCTGCTGGTGGCGCTCGCCGTCTCCTTCCCGCTCTATCTCAACACGTTCGCGGGCATCCGCGGCGTGGACGGCAAGCTCGCCGAGGTCGCCCGGACGCTCAGGCTCGGGCGGACCGCGCTCGTGCGGCACATCGTGCTGCCCGGCGCGCTCCCCCAGACGCTCGTCGGGCTGCGGCAGAGCCTCGGGGTGGCCTGGCTGGCGCTGATCGTGGCCGAGCAGGTCAACGCCGACGCCGGCCTCGGCTACATGATCAACGATGCGCGGGAGTTCCTGCGCACCGACGTGATCGTGGTCGGCCTGCTCGTCTACAGCGCGCTCGGCCTGCTCACCGACGCCCTGGTCCGGCTCCTGGAAAGGAGGGCGCTGGTATGGCGGCGCGAGTTCCTGTCCCGGTGAGCGTCCCCGTGGATGTCCCCGTGGATGTCCCGGTGGGCGCGCACGCCCCGGGCGCCGTACCGCCGGCGGAGGCCGCACTGGCCACCGTGCGCGGGCTCACCCGGCGCTTCGGCGACCGTACGGTGCTCGACGGCCTCGACCTGACGATCTCGCGCGGCGAGTTCGTCGCGCTCCTCGGCCGCAGCGGCTCGGGCAAGTCCACGCTGCTGCGCGCGCTCGCCGGCCTGGACGAGGAGGTCGAGGGCGGCCTGGAGGTGGACGGCTCGGTGGCCGTGGCCTTCCAGGAGCCCCGGCTGGTGCCGTGGAAGCGGGTGCGCGACAACCTCACGCTCGGCCTGGCCGCACCCGACCCGGCCGGCCGGGCGGACGCGGCGCTGGCCGAGGTGGGCCTGGCCGACCGGGCGCGGGCCTGGCCGCTGACGCTGTCCGGCGGCGAGGCGCAGCGGGCGAGCCTGGCCCGCGCGCTCGTCCGCGACCCGGGACTGCTGCTGCTCGACGAGCCGTTCAGCGCGCTCGACGCGCTGACCCGGATCACCGTGCACCGCCTGGTGCTCGACCTGTGGGCGGCGCACGGCCCGGCCGTGCTGCTGGTGACCCACGACGTGGACGAGGCGCTGCTGCTGGCCGACCGGATCCTGGTGCTCGACGGCGGACGCGTCGCACACGAGTGGACCGTCACCGCGCCGCGCCCCCGGCACCGCGACCACCCCGACCTGCTCACCCTGCGCGCGGCCCTGCTGTCCGCGCTGGGCGTCACCCCGGAAGGACCCGCATGACCAGGAGAGCGCTCGTCGCGCTGCTGATCGCCCTGGCGTCCGCCGCCACGGCCTGCGCCGGGACGGGACAGGGCGCGTCCGGGGGGAAGGACGGACAGGCCACGGACCGCGTCACTCTCCGGGTCGGCGACCAGAAGGCCGGGTCGCAGGCTTTACTCAAGGCCGCCGGGCTGCTCGACGGCACCTCCTACGCGATCACGTGGTCGCAGTTCACCTCCGGGCCGCCGCTGCTGGAGGCGGTCAACGCGGGCGCGGTCGACATCGGCGGCGTGGGCAACACCCCGCCCGTCTTCGCCGCCGCGTCCGGCTCGAAGATCAAGATCGTGGCGGCGTACCGGCAGAGCGCCAAGGGATCGGCGATCCTCGTCCCCGGCGGGTCCGCGATCACCTCGCCCGCCCAGCTCAAGGGTAAGAAGATCGCGGTCGCCAAGGGCAGCTCGGCCCACTACCACCTGCTGGCGGTCCTGAAGAAGGAGGGCCTGACCTTCAAGGACATCCAGCCGCAGTATCTCCAGCCCGCCGACGCCCTGGCGGCGTTCTCGTCCGGCACCGTCGACGCCTGGGCCATCTGGGACCCCTTCACCTCCCAGGCCGAGATCCAGCACAAGGCCCGGCTCTTGGTCGACGGCGCGGGCCTCGTCAACGGCCTGGGCTTCCAGGTCGCCGCTCCCGCCGCGCTCGACGACGCGGGCAGGCGAAGCGCGATCGGCGACTTCCTCACCCGGCTGGGAAAGGCGCGCAACTGGGCCGCCACCCACCTGGACGAGTGGGCGCAGGTGTGGGCGCAGGAGACCGGCCTGCCGATCGAGGTGGCGGACGCGGCCGTGGCCAACGCCGTCGCCACCCCCGTCGTGATCGACGAGTCGGTCGTCTCCTCGGAACAGGAGATCGCCGACGCGTTCACCGCCGAGGGCCTCGTGCCGGGCACCATCACGTTCTCCCAGTTCGTGGACGACCGCTTCAACGACGTCGTCAGGAAGGCGCAGCAATGAAATTCCACTGGTTCCTGCCCACCTCGGGCGACGGCAGAGCGATAACCGGCGGCGGGCACGGCCTGCGCCGCGCGCACGGGCAGTCTCCGGCCACCGCGTTCCGGCCGCCCACGATCGACTACCTCGCCCAGGTGGCCCGCGCGGCCGAGCAGGTGGGGTTCGAGGCCGTGCTCACCCCCACGGGCACCTACTGCGAGGACGCCTGGCTCGTCACCGCCGCGCTGACCCAGGTGACGACCCGGCTGAAGTTCCTGGTCGCGTTCCGTCCCGGGGTGCTGTCCCCCACGCTCGCGGCGCAGATGGCCGCCACCTACCAGCGGATCTCCGGCGGCCGGCTGCTGCTGAACGTGGTGACCGGCGGGGAGGCGGCCGAGCAGCGGCGGTTCGGCGACCACCTGGGCAAGGACGAGCGGTACGCGCGGACCGCCGAGTTCCTGTCGATCGTGCGCGGCGCGTGGGACGGGCCGTTCGACTTCACCGGCGCCTACTACGACGTCGAGGGGGCGACGGTCGCCGAGCGGCCCGACCCCGTGCCCGAGCTGTACTTCGGCGGCTCCTCGGCCGCCGCGGGCCCGGTCGCCGCCCGGCACGTGGACGTCTATCTCACCTGGGGCGAGCCGCCGTCCCAGGTCGCGGCCAAGCTCGACTGGATGCGGGAGCTGGCCGCCGCCGAGGGCCGCACGCTGCGCTTCGGCATCCGCCTGCACGTGATCACGAGGGACACCTCCAAGGAGGCGTGGGCGGAGGCCGGGCGGCTGCTCGACCAGATCTCCCCCGAGGACATCGCGTCGGCGCGGGCCGTCCTGGCCCGCAGCGAGTCGGTGGGGCAGCAGCGGATGCTCGCGCTCCACGAGGGCTTCCACGGGAGCCGCAACGGGAACCTCAACGGCGGCCGCAACGGCGGCAGAGTCAGGGACCTGGAGATCCACCCCGGGCTGTGGGCGGGGGTCGGCCTGGTGAGGGGCGGCGCGGGCACCGCGCTCGTCGGCAGCCACGCGGAGGTCGCCGACCTCGTCGAGGAGTACGCCTCACTCGGCGTGGAGGAGTTCGTCCTGTCCGGATACCCGCACCTGGAGGAGGCCTTCTGGTTCGGTGAGGGCGTGCTGCCCGAGCTGCGCCGGCGGGGCCTGCTCGGCGCCGGCGATCCGGTACGGCTGAGCGCCTGACGGCGCACCGGGGCGCCCACGCGCACCGCGTCGGTGCCGCGTCGGTGCCGCGTCGGTGCCGCGTCGGTGCCATCTCGGAGCCGCATCGGTGCCATCTCGGTGCCGTGCCGCCCTGGCCACCCGTGCCGCCCCGGCCGCCCCCGCCGCGTCACAGGCGGTCGGGGGCCTCGCCGTGCTCGCGGATGAGGGCGGTGAGCTGGGCCACCGCCCGTCGCGATCGTTCCCGCTCGGTGCTCTGGATACCCATCGCGCCCAGGCTGAGCCCGTTGGCGAGGTCCAGCTTGGGCCAGGGGTCGCCCTCCACCATGGTGACGTCCAGCACCTCGGCCCACTCGAAGCGGTGGACCCGCAGGGGGTTCACGACCGTGACCCCCTGCTCGTCCGCCCGCACCCGCAGGCGGCCGAGCAGGTGCAGCACGCACGCCACCGCCAGGCCGAAGGCGACCATGCCCAGCCGGTCGGGGAGCTTGAACTGCTCCGGCAGGCCGACGGCCAGCAGGACCGAGCCGATCACCATCACCGCCGCCATGCCGTACGCCATGATCGTCGTGACGCGGGGACGCCAGGTGACCGGCAGCGGAGGCGTGTTCTCAGGCATGACGGCCCCCGCGAGTGGACACGGCGCGGCGGCGTACGGCGTGCCCGGCCCGCGAGGCCGCGGGCGGATACTGCGAGATCACCAATCAAGTCTTCCCGGCTCGGCGCTGCGGATGCGAGGACTGCGTGTGCGTGGGCCGCGGATGCGAGGACCGTGGCTACCAGGGCCGTGGCTACCAGGACCTTGGCTACCAGGGCCGTGGCTACGTGGGCCGCGGATGCGAGGGCTGCGGCTAGGAGGATCGGGCGAGGCCGGCCGGCGAGGCGAGGCCGCGAAGGAGGAGGGCGGTCTCCAGGGCGGCGATCGTCGCCTCATACCCCTTGTCCTCCTTGCTGCCCGGCACGCCGGACCGCTCGACCGCTTGATCAAGGGTGTCACAGGTGAGCACCCCGTTGCCCACCGGGGTCGACTCGTCGAGCGCGACCCTGGTCAGACCGGCGGTCACCGAGTCGCAGACGTAGTCGAAGTGGGCCGTGTCCCCCCGGATCACCACGCCGAGCGCGACGACGGCGTCGTAGCGCCGGGCCAGAGCCTGCGCGACCACCGGGATCTCCAGCGACCCGGCCACTCGGGCCGTGACCACGGCCGCGCCGCTGTCCCGCGCGGCCCGCTCCGCCCTCACGAGCAACTGGTCGGTGATCTCCTCGTGCCACCGGGCGGCGACGATGCCGACGGTCAGCCCGCCCGCGTCCACCGCCGCCGCGTCCGGCCGTCCCTCACCGCTCATGCGTTCCTCCTCGTATGACCACCCGAAGTGCTGATGCGCCCGTTCATGAGGCCTCCTTGCCGAAGTGCTCGCCGTGGATGTCGCGGGGGACGCCGCCCGAGATCTCGTGGCCGAGCCGGTCGCGCTTGGCGGTGAGATACCTCTCGTTGTACGGGTTCATCGCCACCGGCATGGCCTCGCGGCCCAGGACCTTGATGCCGTACCCGTCCATGCCCCGCACCTTGGCCGGGTTGTTGGTCAGCAGCCGCACCGACTTCACGCCGAGGTCGGCGAGCATCTGCCCGGCGTTGGAGAACTCCCTGGCGTCCACCGGCAGCCCCAGCTCCAGGTTGGCGTCGACGGTGTCGCTGCCGTTGTCCTGCAGGCTGTAGGCGCGCAGCTTGGCCAGCAGGCCGATACCCCGCCCCTCATGGCCGCGCAGGTACACGATCACGCCGCGCCCCTTCTCGGCGATCATGCGCATCGCGGTGTCGAGCTGCACGCCGCAGTCGCAGCGCAGGGAGCCGAGCACGTCGCCGGTGAGGCATTCCGAGTGCGCCCGGACGAGCACGTTCTCGCCGTCGTCGATGTCGCCGTACACCAGCGCGACGTGCTCGCCGCCGTCGAGCGCGCTGGCGTAGCCGTATGCCCGCCAGACGCCGTAGCGGTTGGGGATGCGCGTCTCGGCGACCCGGGTGACCATCCGCTCGGACCTGCGGCGGTGCTCGATGAGCTGCTCGATCGACACGAGCGCGAGGTCGTGCTCGTCGGCGAACTCGCGCAGGCGGGGCAGCCGCGCCATCGTGCCGTCGTCGTTGACGATCTCGGCGAGCGCGCCGGCCGGGGTCAGCCCGGCGAGCCTGGCGAGGTCCACCGACGCCTCGGTGTGCCCCGGCCGGGCCAGCACGCCGCCCTCGCGGTAGCGCAGCGGGAAGATGTGGCCCGGCCGGACCAGCTCGTACGGCTCGGTGGCCGAGTCGCACAGCGTCCTGATCGTCTTGGCCCGGTCGGCGGCGGAGATGCCCGTCGTCACGCCGTCCCTGGCGTCCACGCTGATCGTGTACGCGGTGCGCAGGCGCTCGCGGTTGTCCTGCACCATCAGCGGCAGGCCGAGCCGGTCGAGCGTGGCCCCCTCCGTGCCCACGCAGATGACGCCGCTCGTGTAGCGGATCATGAAGGCGACCAGCTCGGGCGTGGCCTTCGACGCCGCGAAGATGAGGTCGCCCTCGTTCTCGCGGTTCTCGTTGTCCACCACCACGACGGGTCTGCCGTCCCTGATGTCGTTGACGGCCCGCTCGATCGGGTCCAGCCTGATGTCACTCACGCGGTCACCGCCCGCAACTCGCGCGACTGCCGCAGCCAGCCGCGGAACCCGATCAACACCATCACGAAGAACACTCCGTAGACCAGGCCGGAAACCACGAGCCCGGAGTTGAACGCCAGCGGAACCCCCACGAGGTCCACGGCGACCCAGATGATCCAGAAGTCGACCAGGGCTCTGCCCTGCGCCCAGGTGGCGACCGCGCTGCCGACGAAGATGTACGCGTCGGGCCACGGCGCCCAGGAGATCTTCCAGCCCCGGGAGTTGAGGAGGACGAACAGCAGCGCGACCGCGACCGTCCCGGCGATCATGACGCTGACGAGCGCCACGCGCTCCCGGACGCGCGCCGAGCGGATCGGCAGCTCCGCGCCGCCGCGCATGCCGCGCGTCCACCTCACCCAGCCGTAGATCGCCAGGATGCCGAACAGCGCCTGCTTGAGCGCGTTGCCGGTGATGTGCGCGCTGACGGACGCCACGAACAGCAGCGCCGACCCGAGTAACTGCACCGGCCAGGTCCAGATCGTCCTCCTGATCGCGAGCCAGACCGTGCCCAGCGCGCACACGTTGCCCACCAGGTCGGTCCAGAGCACGGGCTTGCCGAACGCGTAGAAGGCCGCCGCGTCGGTCCAGCTCATGCCACCTCCTCGCCTTCGGCTCGGAGTGGCATGCGCCAGACGCTGTGCCTGTTGATTCGCTCGCTACGCTCGCTCATGCCGAGGCTCCCCTGGCGGTCGCCGCGGTGAGCTTCTCGACGTACTTCGCGATCACGTCGACCTCGAGGTTGACCGGCTCGCCCGGCTGCTTGCGGCCGAGCGTGGTGAGTTCGAGGGTGGTGGGGATCAGGCTGACGGACAAGGAGTCGTCCGTCACGCCGGCCACGGTGAGGCTGACGCCGTCCACCGCGATCGAGCCCTTCTCCACGACGTACCGGGCGAGGTTCGCGGGCAGCGAGAACCGCACGACCTCCCAGTGCTCCCCGGGCTCGCGGGACAGCACCTGCCCGGTCCCGTCGACGTGGCCCTGCACGATGTGCCCTCCGAGCCGCTGGTCGGCCCGTACGGCGCGCTCCAGGTTGACCCGTGAGCCGGGGCGCAGGGCCCCGAGCGAGGACCGGTCGAGGGTCTCCTTCATCACGTCGGCGGTGAAGGAGTCCGCCTCGGCGCCGGCGACAGTGAGGCAGACGCCGTTGACGGCGATCGAGTCGCCGTGCCCGGCGTCGGCCGTGACGACCGCGCCGCGCACCGTGAGGCGCGCGGAGTCGCCCTGCGCCTCGAGTGCCACGACCTCGCCGAGCTCCTCGACGATTCCGGTGAACATTCAGCTCTCCTTAGGGGACTGCGGGCCGGAGGACTCCGAAGGCACAGGGGCGGGAGACCCGGGGGTGGAGGACACAGGGGGTGACGACACAGGGTGTGATGACGCAGCGTGTGGCGGCACAGGGTTTGACGACACGGGGTTTGACGACATCGGGGTTGACGGCACAGGGGACTTCGGACGCAGGACCAGCTTGAGGTCCGGCCCGACGGGGGTGACTTCGGCGAACTCCAGCCGGTGGATCTCGGTGATCGTCGAGACGCCCGCGGGGCCGAGCGCGGCCGCCCCCGCCCCCAGCAGCGCCGGGGCGAGGTAGCCGACGACCCGGTCGACCAGGCCCTCACGGAGGAAGGCGCCGGCGAGGGTGGGCCCGCCTTCGATCAGCACGCTCACGACCTGCCTGTCGTGCAGCTCGGCCAGGAGGGCGCGCAGGTCGATCCCGCCGGGGACGCGCGGGAGCCGTACGGCGTGGGGGGACAGGTGAGCGGGCACGGCCGCGTCCTCGGCCACGGCGACCAGCGTCGGCGCCTCGCCGTCCAGAACACGGGCGGCGGCCGGGGTGCGGGCGCCCGAATCCACGACCACACGCAGCACGGGCGCCGCGCGTGAGGGGGCGGGAGCGCCGGCGGTGAGCCCGGCGGTGAGCCCGGCGGTCAGCCGGACGGTCAGCCGGGGGTCGTCGGCCAGCACGGTGCCGATTCCCGCGACGACGGCGTCGCTCTCGGCCCGCAGGCGGTGCACGTCGGCCCTGGCCTCGGGCGAGGTGATCCACTGGCTCGTGCCGTCCTCGGCCGCCGAGCGGCCGTCGACGGTGGCGGCGAATTTCCAGGTCACATACGGCCTGCGGGCTCGCACGGAGGTCAGCCAGGCGGCGTTGACCTCCTCGGCCTCGGCGGCCAGCACGCCCTCGTCCACCACGACGCCGTGCCGCCGCAGGACCGCCGCGCCGCCCGCGGCCTTCGGGTTGGGATCGGAGACGGCGACGACGACCCGAGCCACGCCCGCCTCCAGGAGGGCGCCGGAGCAGGGGCCGGTCCTGCCGGTGTGGTTGCACGGCTCCAGCGTCACGTAGGCCGTGCCGCCCCTGGCTCGCTCGCCGGCCTCGCGCAGCGCCACGACCTCGGCGTGCGGGCCGCCGGCGTAGGCGTGGAAGCCCTCCCCCGCGACCTCGCCCGACGGGTCGAGGATCACACAGCCGACGACGGGATTGGGGCTGGTGCCGCCCAGGCCCCGGGCGGCGAGCGCGATCGCGCGCCGCATGTGAAGGATGTCCCCTGAGGTCACCCCGGTCTTCCTCTCGCCGTTGTCTACGGCGGGCCCCGGGGATCGTTCGGGATGCGGCCTCGCATCACCTGCACGGACGGCCTCGCTGCCGGCGCGGCCACACGGCCGTCCGGCGGCACCACGGCCACCCGCTCGCGCGCTTCCTCCCATCCGGACTTTCACCGTCGGTCCTGGAATCTCACCAGGTCCACCGGCCGATGGCTTCGGCCGGGTCGCGGACTGTCACCCCTGAAGACAGGGGTGTCACCGCCGGTTCGGAATTACACCGACCCCGGAGCACGCTGCTCTGCTACCCGTCAGTGTAGCCGCGCCCGACTCGTGGCCGTAGGGCGGGATTGTGGTGATCTGCGGCACACGGGTTTCCCGATCCGGTTTGGTCTCAGGCGTGTGCGGGTTGTGTCACAAAGCTGTGACACAAAAGCATTTGTGTAATAAGTAGTGTTCCCTGCCACGTATACCGAGGTCAATGCAGTCGCAGGACACAAGGTGATTTACTTTGCACAACGAAGCAAGCAAGTGGCGAACTGCCCGCCTCAAGTGATTGACCCCTGCAAAATTAGTTGCCAGGGTTCCCTATAGTCGGATCTCTTCCGATCGTTAATGGTCCATCCGGGAGCACCGCACCATGACGTTCCCCCCTTCGACCGCGACCGACGCCGCCGCGGAGTCCGCGGACACCGCGGCCACGGCCGGTTCCGGTCCCGCCGTCGTCGGCCGCTCGCCCGGCCAGCTCATGTGGCGCCGTTTCCGGCGCGACAAGACGGGCATGGCCTCGGCGATCATCGTGATCGCCTTCTTCCTGATCGCGCTGCTGGCTCCCGTGATCGCGGCGCTGTACGGCAAGGATCCGTACACGACCTACGGCCAGAACCAGCCGGGTCTGCTCAACGATTTCGGCTACCCGATCGCGCCCAACGGCGGCGTGAGCGGCGACTTCTGGTTCGGCCTTGAGCCGGGCCTGGGCCGCGACGTGTTCACGCAGCTCGTGTACGGCATCCGCACCTCGCTGAGCATCGCGATGATCGTGACCGTCGTGTCCACGATCGTCGGCATCACGATGGGCATCACCTCGGGCTACATCGGCGGCAAGACCGACTACGTGATCGGGCGGGTCATCGACACGTTGCTCGCCTTCCCCTCGCAGCTCTTCCTGATCGTCTTCCTCCCCGTGGTCGAGGCGGCGTTCGTGCTGCCCGAGGAGGAGACGCCGGTCTGGCTGCGATACGTGTCCATCTGCGTCGTCCTCACCGTCCTCGGCTGGGCCACGATCGCCCGCCTGCTGCGCTCCCAGGTGCTGTCGCTGCGGGCTCGTGAGTTCGTTGAGGCCGCCCGCGTCACCGGTGCGTCGCCGGCACGGGTGATCTTCAAGGAGCTGCTGCCCAATCTCTGGACGCCGATCATCATCCAGGCCACACTCGCGCTCCCGCTGTACGTCGGCGCGGAGGCGGGCCTGGGCTTCCTCGGCGTCGGCATGACCGAACCCACCCCCGACTGGGGCCGGATGTTCCAGGTGGGCGCGAACGTCTACCACTCCGACGTGACCTACCTCCTGTTCCCCGGCGTGTCGATGCTGATCTTCGTCGTCGCCTTCAACCTGCTCGGGGACTCCATCCGCGACGCCTTCGACCCCAAGACAAAGCGCTGACCACACGCGCTCTCCCCCATAGGAAGGACCACATGAGATCGCACAGCAGGCGGATCGCCTCGATGACGGCCGTGCTCGCGGCGGGCGCGCTGGCCCTGGCCGGCTGCGCCAAGGGCGGAGGGGGCGGAGCGCCCCAGAGCGCGGGGGGCGCCTCCCAGAAGCCGCTGGAGAACAAGGCCGTCAGCGCCATCTCGGTCGGGACCGCGGCCGACTCCACCGGCCCCGCCCCCGAGGTGGCCGGCGCCAAGCCCGGCGGCACGGCCTACATGATCGACCGTGACGACTTCAGCCACCTCGACCCGGGCCGGGTCTACCTGAACTACAACTCCTCGGTTTCGTCGCTGTTCACCCGGCAGCTCACGAACTACAAGGAGGACGACGCGGGCAACATCAAGCTCGTCGGCGACCTGGCCACCGACACCGGCACCACCACCGACGGCGGCAAGACGTGGAAGTTCACGCTCAAGGACGGCCTGAAGTGGCAGGACGGCACGCCGATCACCTCCGCTGACATCAAGTACAGCTTCGAGCGCCTGTTCGCCGACTTCATCACCGAGGGCCCGGACTACGCCGAGACCTGGCTGGTGCCGGACGCGAAGAAGCCGTTCCGCGACCAGTACAAGGGCCCCTACGACGGCAAGGAGCTCGACACGATCGAGACTCCGGACGACAAGACGGTGGTCTTCCACCTCAACGCGGAGCACCCGGACTTCAACTTCACCGTGGCCATGACCGGCTACGGCGCCGTGCCCAAGGCGCAGGACACGAAGCAGAAGTACGACAAGCAGCCGTTCTCCTCGGGTCCCTACAAGATCGTGAGCCACATCACGGACAAGTCGCTGGACCTGGAGCGCAACGAGAACTGGGACCCGAAGACCGACCCCATCCGGCACGCGTACCCGGACAAGTTCCACATGGAGTTCGGTCTCCAGTCCCAGCAGACCACCGAGCGCTTCATGGCCGACACCGGCAACGACAAGCAGGCGTTCACCTTCCACAACCCGGTCGCGCCCGAGCGCACCCAGGAGGTGCTGAACGACTCCGAGCTGATGAAGCGGTCGCTGCAGGGCCTGACGCCGTTCACGACCTTCTACAACATCAACACCAAGCGGATCACCGACGTCAACGTCCGCAAGGCCATCATCACGGCCTGGCCGTCCAAGCAGATCCAGCAGCTCCAGGGCGGCGAGATCTCCATCGGTAAGATCGCCACGACGGTGATGAGCCCGACGGTGCTCGGCTACGAGGCGTTCGACCTGTACAACAAGCTGGCCAAGCCCGAGGGCGACCCCGAGGCGGCCAAGGCGCTGCTCGCCAAGTCGGGCGACCCGAACCCGACCGTGGTCTACGCCTACAACCAGACGCCGGTCCAGGAGAAGGTCACCGTCGCCATCAAGGAGGCGCTCGGCAAGGCCGGCTTCAAGGTGGTGGGCAAGCCGCTGAACGCGGGCACCTACTATGACGCCATCGGCCCGGTGGACAACAAGTACGACATCTACTGGGGCGGCTGGGCGGCCGACTGGCCGACCGGCTCGACCGCGATCCAGCCGCAGTACGACGGCCGCCTGATCGCGGACAACGCGCCGAACTACACGCACCTCAACCTGCCCGAGATCAACGACGCCATCGACAAGGCCAACGCGATCGCCGACGCCACCGAGGCGGGCAAGGCGTGGGCCGCGATCGACCGGCAGATCATGGACCAGGCCGCGATCGTGCCCGAGTTCTACCAGACGTACTTCGGCCTGTACGGCTCCGGCCTCGGCGGGGTCAAGTTCGACCCCATCACGGGCGAGCAGTCGGCGCTCGGCATCTACGTCAAGTAGCAGCACCCCGGGTCCGCCGCCCCTCCGCGGGGCGGCGGACCCCGGGCCCGTCCCGCCCGCAGGAGCAAGTGCGAGACCATGACCAGCTATCTGGTACGCCGCGTCGCCGGCGCACTCGTGATCTTGATGATCATCAGCGCGATCACGTTCTACCTCTTCTACGCCGTGCCGCGCGACCCCGCCCGGGCGTTCTGCGGCAAGATCTGCCAGCCTGAGACGCTGACGCTGATCCGGCACAACCTGGGCATGGACGAGCCGCTGTTCGTGCAGTACTGGCACTGGCTCGTCGGCATCTTCGCCGGCCGGCAGTTCGTCCAGTTCGGCGACTGCCCGGCGCCCTGCCTCGGCTACTCCTTCGCCACCCAGGAGCCCGTCTTCAGCGCCATCGTCGACCGTTTCCCGGTGACGCTGTCGCTCACCCTGGGCGCATCGGTGGTCATCCTGGCGTTCGGCATCCTCACCGGCATGATCGCAGCCTGGAAGGTCGGGCAGCCGCTCGACAAGATCGCCAGCTCGTCGTCGGTCATCGGGGCCTCGCTCCAGATCTACTTCGTCGGACCGCTGCTGGCGTTCTACCTGGTGGACACCCTGCAGCTGATCCCGCGCCCGTCCTACGTGCCGATCACCGAGAACCCGCTGGGCTGGTTCACCCACCTGATGCTGCCGTGGGTGGTGTTGTCGATCATCTTCACCGCCAACTACACCCGCATGACCCGCTCGCAGATGGTCGAGCAGCTCGCCGAGGACTACGTCCGCACGGCGCGCGCCAAGGGCATGTCGAGCCGGTCGGTGTTCTTCCGCTTCGCCTGGCGCGGCGCGATGATCCCCATCCTCACGATCTTCGGTGTCGACCTCGCCACGCTCCTGGGCGGCGCGATCATCACCGAGCAGACGTTCAGCCTCCACGGCATCGGCGAGCTGGCCGTACGCGCCGTGCAGAACACCGACCTGCCGATGCTGCTCGGCGTGACCATCGTGGGCGCGGCGGCGATCGTCCTGCTGAACATCGCCGTGGACATGCTCTACGCGTTCATCGACCCGCGGGTCCGCCTGAGCTGAGCCACGCCCTACCAAGCCCAACGCCTAATCACGTCGAACCGGGAACTGGAGCAGCAAGTGACCACCGTGTCGTGGAGCGGCGAGCCGGGGACCTCGCGCGGCCCCGGGCCGTTCCTGTCCGTCCGCGACCTGAGCGTCGAGTTCAGCACCGAGGACGGCATCGTGCACGCCGTCGACGGCCTGTCCTTCGATCTGGAGAAGGGCACCACGCTCGGCATCGTCGGCGAGTCCGGATCGGGCAAGTCCGTGACCAACCTCGCCATCCTCGGCCTGCACGACCCCGCCCACACGAAGATCGGCGGGGAGATCTGGCTGGAGGACCAGGAGCTGATCTCGGCGAGCCGCGGCTCGATGGAGAAACTCCGCGGCAACCGCGTCGCCATGATCTTCCAGGACCCGCTCACCGCGCTGTCGCCGTTCCACACGATCGGCCGGCAGATCGGCGAGGTCTACCGCAAGCACAAGGGCGCGAGCAAGAAGGAGGCCCGCGACCGGGCCGTCGAGATGCTCCGGCGCGTGGGCATCCCCCAGCCGGAGACGCGGGTTGACCACTACCCGCACGAGTTCTCCGGCGGCATGCGGCAGCGCGCGATGATCGCGATGGCGCTGGTGTGCGACCCCGACCTGCTCATCGCCGACGAGCCGACGACCGCGCTCGACGTGACCGTGCAGGCGCAGATCCTCGACCTGCTCAAGGAGCTTCAGCAGCAGTTCGGCACCGCGATCATCCTGATCACCCACGACCTCGGCGTCGTGGCCGGCACCGCCGACAACGTCCTGGTCATGTACGCCGGGCGGGCGGCCGAGCGCGGCACCGTCCGCGAGGTGCTGCGCGAGCCGCGCCACCCCTACACCTGGGGCCTGCTGTCGTCGATGCCGCGCCTGAACTCGTCCGTGGACGTCCCGCTGATGCCGGTGCGCGGCACTCCCCCGAGTTTGCTGAACCCGCCGTCCGGCTGCCCGTTCCACCCGCGCTGCGACTACCCGAAGCTCGCCGGGCCGGAGCTGTGCTTCAACCAGCGGCCGTCGATCTCCCCGGAGACCGGGCACGGCGACGCCTGCTACCTGACCCTTGATCAGAAGAGGGAACTCCGCACCGCGAAGACCGAGGACCACGCATGAACGAGACGCTGCTGGAGCTCAAGGGGCTGGTCAAGCACTTCCCCGTGCGGGGCGGCACGCTGATCAAGCGTCAGGTCGGGGCCGTCCACGCGGTGGACGGCATCGACCTCGCGGTCGGCCCCGGCGAGACGGTCGGCCTGGTGGGCGAGTCGGGCTGCGGCAAGTCCACCACCGGGCGCCTGGCGGCCCGCCTGCTCGAACCCACCTCGGGTGAGATCCTCTATCGGGGGCGGGACATCAGCCACAGCTCGCGCAAGCAGCTCAAGCCGATCCGCCCCGAGATCCAGATGATCTTCCAGGACCCCTACAGCTCGCTCAACCCGCGCCAGACCGTGGGCACGATCATCCGCGGGCCGATGGAGGTCAACGACATCAACCCGTCCGGCGGGCGCAAGAAGCGGGCGCAGGAGCTGCTGGAGATCGTCGGTCTCAACCCCGAGCACTACAACCGCTTCCCGCACGAGTTCTCCGGCGGCCAGCGGCAGCGCATCGGGATCGCCCGGGCCCTGGCGCTCAACCCCACGCTCATCATCGCCGACGAGCCGGTGTCGGCGCTGGACGTCTCCATCCAGGCCCAGGTGGTCAACCTGCTGCAGGAACTGCAGCGTGACCTCGGCATCGCGTTCCTGTTCATCGCGCACGACCTCGCCGTCGTACGGCACTTCTCCCAGCGCGTCGCCGTCATGTACCTCGGCAAGATCGTCGAGGTCGGCGACCGCCAGTCGATCTACGAGCGGCCCCGGCATCCGTACACGCACGCCCTGCTGTCGGCCGTGCCCGAGCCGGACGTGTCGAGCGAGCCGCGCGAGCGCATCCGCCTGGCCGGCGACGTGCCCTCGCCGATCAACCCGCCGTCCGGGTGCCGCTTCCGCACGCGCTGCTGGAAGGCCCAGGACAAGTGCGCCACGGAGGTGCCGCCCCTGGTCAGGCTCAGCGGCAACCGCGAGGGCCACCTGACCGCCTGCCACTTCCCCGAGGCGCCCACCACGCAGGGCGAGGACGTGGTCCTCGACCCCGCCCTCGCCTAACCCCCCTCCCCTGCCCGCGTGATCTTGCACTTTGTCGCAGAAAGCCCTCCGACCTCGGCCTCCTTACGCCGCGATCTTGCAGTTTGTCGCAGGCTTCCTTTCTGACCTCGGCGAACACTCGGCGTGATCATGCAGAGTAGTCCGGCACGTCCGGCCTACCTTCGCTTTCACCGTCCGTGATCTTGCACTCAGCGGCACATTGCAAGATCACGGACGGCGCTTTCCCTGCTCGGGGGCATGAAGCAGTGGAACGCTGCAAGATCACAAAGCGTGGAGCGGCAGGTCAAGCCATGCGACTGTGACAAACTACAAGATCACCACCTGGGTGGGGTGGCTTGTTCGGCGAGGGTCCGGAGCTCCTGGACGGCGCGGGCGGGATCGTCGGCGCCGTAGACGGCGTTGCCGGCCACGAAGACGTCGGCCCCGGCCTCGGCGCAGCGCTCGATCGTCTCCGCGGAGACGCCGCCGTCGACCTGGAGCCACACCTCGCCGCCATGCTTGTCGATCAGCGCCCGGGCCCGCGCCAGCTTCGGCAGCACGATGTCGAGGAAGCGCTGCCCGCCGAAGCCCGGCTCGACGGTCATGACGAGCATCATGTCGATCTCGGGCAGCAGGTCCTCGTACCCCTCGACGGCGGTCGCCGGGTTCAGCGCCAGACCGGCCCGCGCCCCGGCGGCGCGGATCGCCCGCAGCGTGCGCACGGCGGCCTTGGCCGCCTCGGCGTGGATCGTGACACTGGCCGCACCCGCCTCCGCGTAGTCCGGCGCCCACCGGTCCGGATCCTTGATCATGAGGTGGCAGTCGACCGGCGTCGCGGTGGTCTTCAGCAGCGACTCGACGACCGGCAGGCCGAGCGTCAGGTTCGGCACGAAGTGGTAATCCATGACGTCGACGTGGAGCCAGTCGGCGACGTTCTCCACCCGTGCGGCCTCGTCGGCGAGGCGGGCGAAGTCTGCGGACAGGATGCTGGGCGAGATCTGAACGGCCATAGTGCCTGCAGTCTATTTCGCCCGGGCGTCCGTCCCGCCCCTCCCCGGCGGCCTCCAGTCCGAGGCCGCCGGCAAGGCGGCGACGCCGGCCGCCCGCGCCGCCTCCGCGCCGCCTTCGCGGCGGGGCTCATCGGCGCGGCGGCGCTCACCGCTCAGCGCTCACCACTCAGGGGAATCCCGTCGAGGCCCGGACCTCGGACCACTCGCTCACAGGCGGCGCAGCAGCGCCAGGAACATCGCGTCCGTGCCGTGCCGGTGCGGCCAGAACTGCGCGTACGGGCCGTCTCCGAGGCCGGACACCTCGGGCAGGAACGCGCGGGCGTCCAGCACCTCGACCCGGTCGCGCACGTCCTCCACCACGGCCCGGGTCTCGGCCAGGTGCGGCGAGCAGGTCACGTACGCCACGACCCCGCCCGGCCGGACGGCCTCCAGCGCCGAGTCGAGCAGCCGCCGCTGCAGCGCGGTCAGCTCGGGGATGCTCCGGGGGTCGCGCCGCCACCGGGCCTCCGGCCGCCTGCGCAGGGCGCCGAGCCCGGTGCAGGGGGCGTCGAGCATGACCCGGTCGAACGCGCCGGGCCGCCAGGCGGGCCGCGTGCCGTCGGCCGTGATCACCTTCGCCTCGCGGGTGGTGCCCCACACCAGCCGGGCGCGGTGATACTGCACGTCGGCGCCGAGCACCCGGGCGCCCCGCTGCGCCGCCACCGCGTCGAGGAGCCCGGCCTTCCCCCCGGGGCCGGCGCACATGTCCAGCCACGTGGAGTCCCGGTCGAGCGGCACGCGCGTCAGCGCGAGCGCGACGAGCTGGCTGGCCTCGTCCTGCACCGCGGCCCGCGCCTCCCCGACCGCGGGGATGGAGCCGGGGTCGCCCTCCGGCAGGTAGGCCGCGTACGGCGAGTAGGCGGCCCTCTCGGCCCCGGCCGCGACCAGCTCCTCCACCGTGGCCCGTCCCGGCCGCGCCACCAGCGCCACGCGGGGCCGCTCGTTGTCGGCCTCCAGCAACGCGGCCGCCTCGTCCACGTCCCCGCCCACGGCGTCGCGCAGGGCGGTGACGATCCAGCGCGGATGGCTGTAGGTGATCGCCAGGTTGCCGACCGGATCCTGCGCCCGCGGCGGGGCGACGATCTCCAGCCACTCCTCCAGCGTGCGGCCCGCGACCTTGCGCAGCACGGCGTTGGCGTAGCGGGACGGGCCCGCCCCGACGCGCAGCCGTACGAGGTCGATGGTGGCGCTGACCGCCGCGTGGGGCGGGATCCGCGTGCGCAGAAGCTGGTGGACGCCGAGACGCACCGCGTCGAGCAGCGGCGGGTCGACCTCTTCCGGCGGCCGGTCGCTGCACGCGGCGATGACCTCGTCGTAGGTCCCGAGGCCGCGCAGCGTGCCGTACGCCAGCTCGGTGGCGAGGGCCGCGTCGCGTCCCGTGAGGCGCCGCTGCCGCAGCAGGGCCGGCATGAGCAGGTTGGCGTAGGCGTCGCGCTCGTCGACGGCCCGCATCAGGTCATAGGCGGCGTTGCGCGCCTCGTCGCGGGGCGGGCGCCCGCGGCCCTGCCTCGGCTGGCCGGGCTTCGCCGCCGGCCCGCCGTGGCCCGTCCTGCCGCCGCGGCCCGGACGGACCTGCCCAGTGCCGCCACCGGTGCCTCCACCAGTGCCGTGACCGGTGCCTCCACCTGTGCTACCACCGGTGCCGCCGTCTTTGCCGCCGCTCTGGCCGCGCCGCCCGCCGCCGCCCTGACCTCTGCCCTGCTTCACGGTGTCACCCTCGACCCTGCCACCCTCGGCCCTGCCATCTTCGGCCCTTCGGCCCTCGTCCCTGTCACCCTCGGCGCTGCCCGGGGTCGGCGCTGCCCGGGGGCCGGGATGCCGGCGGGCAGGGCCCCTCAGACCAGGGTCTCACCGTCCGCGAACCGGACGCCGCGGCCCCATTCGGCCGCGCTCATCTGCCGCTTGCCCTGCGGCTGCACCTCGCCGAGCTCCACGGGGTGGGTGCCGGTCCCCACGAGGACGGCCTTCCGCGTGGCCGCGATCTGTCCCGGGGCGAGCGGGCCCGCGTCGGGCGCGAGCAGCACCGAGCCGATCTTGATTCGCTGGCCGCGGAACTCGGCCCACGCACCAGGAGCCGGAGCGCAGGCCCGCACCAGCCGGTCCACCCGCATCGCGGGCGTGGTCCAGGCGATCCTCGCGTCCTCGACCGTGATCTTCGGGGCCAGGCTGACGCCGTCCGCGGGCTGCGGACGGGCCTCCAGCGTGCCGTCCTCGACGCCGTCGAGCGTGGCCAGCAGCAGGCCCGCGCCCGCGTCCGCGAGCCGGGCCAGCAGCGCGCCGCTCGTGTCGTCCGGGCGGATCCGCTCGGTGAGCACGCCGAACACCGGCCCGGCGTCCAGCTCCTTCACGATGCGGAAGGTCGAGGCGCCGGTGACGTCGTCGCCGTGGAGCACGGCGTGCTGCACCGGCGCCGCGCCGCGCCAGGCGGGCAGCACGGAGAAGTGCAGGTTGATCCACCCCTGCGGGGGGATGTCGAGCGCCGCCTGCGGCAGCAGGGCGCCGTACGCGACCACGGGGCAGCAGTCGGGGCCGATCGCCCTCAGCCGGGCGAGGAACTCCGGGTCCGCGGCCTTCGCCGGTCTGAGCACCTCGATCCCCGACTCCTCGGCGAGCTGGGCCACCGGGCTGGGGTGCATCTTGCGTCCCCGGCCCGACTGCGCGTCCGGCCGGGTCACCACGGCCGCCACCTCGTGACGGGGCGAGTCCAGCAGGGCACGCAGCGACGGGAGCGCGGTGTCGGGCGTGCCGGCGAAGACCAGGCGCACTACAGGGCCCTTCCCTGCGTACTGTGCGGCGAGATCTTCACCACCGGCGACGACAGGCCGCTCCACTCGGCCTCGCGGATCGCCTTCATGGCGAGCTTGCGCTGCTTGGCGTCCAGCCGGTCGATGAACAGCACGCCGTCCAGGTGGTCGGTCTCGTGCTGGAAGCAGCGCGCCATGAGGTCGGTGCCCTCGATCGTCACCGGCTCGCCGTGCATGGTGAAGCCCTTGGCCACCGTGCTGATCGCGCGGGGCGTCGGGAAGGTCAGGCCGGGGAAGGACAGGCAGCCCTCCTCACCCTCCTCGTCCATCTCACCGCCGAGGTCGAGATCGGGATTGATGAGGTGCCCGAGCTGCTCGTCGACGTAGTAGGTGAACACACGAAGGCCGACGCCGATCTGCGGCGCCGCGAGGCCCGCGCCCGGCGCGTCCATCATCGTGTCGGTCAGGTCCTTGACGAGCTTGCGCAGTTCCTTGTCGAAGTCGACCACCGGCTCGGCCGCAGTGCGCAGCACCGGGTCGCCGAACAGGCGGATCGGCTGAATGGCCAACGGTTGGCTCCGTTCACGTCACGTACACGAGGAGGATCGCCCCAGTCTACGGGCGTGAACGCACCTTCATCGCCGTCTTCCTGGCGGTCTTCGCGATCACCGGCTCGGGATGGTGCCTGCCGAGCATCTCCAGCACCGCGAGGGCGTCGGGGTGGTCGGCCCGGCCCATCTCGGGCACCAGCGTGAGCAGGTCCTCTCCGAGGAGGTCGAAGTGGGCCACCGAGCCGACCGGGGCGCCGATGTAGAGCAGGGCGGCGAGGGTGTCCACCGCCACCCAGGCCCCGTCACCCTCGCCGAGGGCCGGCGCCTCCAGGTCCCGTACGCCCAGCCAGGCCGCGGCGTAGCGCCACATCATCGGCTCGTCCAGGGCCTCCCGCACGGCCTGCGCGGCCTCCGGGCCCAGTTCCTCCAGCACGGTCCCGGCGGTGCCGCGCTGGGCGGCGTTGCCCGACGCGGCGATCTTGATGAGTTCGCGCGCCGCGTCCTCCGGCACCCGGCGCTCCAGCCACAGCGTGGCGGCGCTGGCGGAGGCCCGGCCGGTCAGCATGGCGTCGATGAGGTCGGCGGCGCCCAGCTCCGCGAGCGCTGCCACCTCGCCGAGCGACGGCGCGTCGTGGCCCTCCCTCAGCAGGTCGCGGCGCACGGCCCACACGCCCGGCTGGGTGAGCCGGACGAGCTCCCCGGTCAGCTCGATCAGCCCGCAGTACTCCAGCAGCGCCATGGCCGCCGCCAGCTCGCCCGGCAGGGTCATCCGCAGCCGCCGCAGGTCCGCCGGCCGCGCCTCGCAGCCCACCTCGTGGGCCTGGAGGATGCCGCCGGCCAGGGCGGCGAGCGGCATGCCCTCGCGCACCGAATAGATCGTCGCGAGGATCTCGGTGAGGTGCTCGTCGACGACGGCCGAGCCGGTCAGGCCCTCCTCGGTCCGGTCGAGCACGTCCATGACCACGCCGTCCCAGAACTCCATGGGGTCGGGCACGCCGGGCCCGGGGCGGGCGCCCTGCCGGGTGACCTCCACGAGACGGCCGTTGACCGCGACCACCCACAGCAGGCGGAGCCTCGCCGGCTCCAGGCCCAGCTCGGCGACGGCCGCCTCGGCCTCGGCGGGGTGCGGCAGCCCCTGCTCGGTCACCTCGCACACATTCCGGGGCGAGGCGGCGCAGCGGGCCCCGACCCACTCGGCGACGCGGCGGGCGTCCCGCACGAGCGGGACCTCCCGCACCGCGTGGACGAGCTGCTCGTCCGGGGCGATGTCGACCGGCGGGAAGGTGAGCACGTCGCTGTCGGCCATTCCAGCAACTTACTGCACAGCAGTCACCTGATGCCCCGCGAACGAGCCTTGAACGCCGCTTTCCGGGCGGCTTTGGCGGCCGCCTGGTCCGGCAGCGTGCTGCCGAGCAGTTCGAGAACCTCGACCACGTCGGGGTGGTCCACCCGCCACATGTCCTCGATCAGATGGGCGGGCGGCCCCGAGGCCGCGATGTTCTCCGCGAAGCCGTCCGGGTCGGCCTCGGCGGCGGGCAGCGCGAGCGCGAGCATGTCGACGCTCACCCACAGGACCTCCTCAGGGGTGAGCGCGGGCGCGTCCAGGCCCCTCGAGGACAGCCAGTGGATGGCGTGCGGGCGCAGCTCGGCGTCGTCCAGGAAGGACCGCACGACCGGCGCCGCCTCGACGTCCAGCCGGTCCACGATGGTCACGGCGACCCCGCGCACCTCCGCCGGGGCGCCGGCCACGGCGGCGAGCAGCTCCGACGCCGCCTGCTCGGGAGTGCGCCGCGACAGCCACTCGGCGATGTCCCGCTCGGCCGCCTCGTCCGCCGTGCCGTCGCCGATCAGGAAGGCGATCAGCCCGCTCGCGTCGCCCTCGGCCGGGGCGGGCGCGAGCGGCGCGTCCAGGCCCATGCCGGCGTACAGCTCGCGCAGGCCCCACAGGGCGTGCGAGGTCAGGGCCAGGCCGTCCTCGGTGCGCTGGACCGTTCCCGCGTACGTAAGGGCGGTCAGCGCCTCGTCCAGCCTGCCGACCGGCCTCCCGGCGGCCACCTCGCGCAGGTAGTCGGCGAGCGCGTCCACCGGGACGGGCGACTGCAGCCGGTAGAGCAGGTCGTGGATCTGGGACATCCCCTCGTCCACCACCGCCTCCCCGGTGAGCCGCACGGACCTCTCGACGAGGAACTCCAGCGCCGACCGCCACAGGTCGAGCAGCTCGTCCTCACCGCGCGTGCCCAGCTCGCGGAAGTCCTCCGCGACCACGACGGCCGTGCCGTCGAGCCGGGCCAGGCCCAGATCGAGCGCGAGACGCCACGCCGGTTCGGGACACTCGACGCCCAGCTCGGCCGTGCACGCCCGCGCGTCCCTGACCCGCAGCGACCGGCGCGTCGTCACCGTGCGGCCGCCCTCCACCAGCCACGTCACCACCCGGTGGGCGTCGCGCAACAGCGGCACCTCGCGTACGGCCAGCGCCACCTCCTCGCGCGGCGCGAGCCGTACGGGCGGCAGGGGCGCGCAGCCGGGGCAGTCGCACTCGTCGCCGTCCGCCGTGTCCTGTGCCCCCGCGCCCCGGCCCGCGTCGAGCTCCAGGGAGTCGGGCCCGATGGCGCTGAACAGGCTCTTGGCCATGCCGAACTTGGACGTGTCCGCGAGCGCCTGCGGCATCTCCGGCTCGATGTGGTCGATGGTCTCCCGCATCCGGGCGGCCGTCTTGATGCCGATCTCGCCCGTGTCCAGCAGGAACTGGACCAGTGTCCGCGCCGCGGCGACCGTCTCCTGCGCGCTCTCCGGCGGCGCGATGACCTTGCGCGGATAGATTTCGAGCAAGAGCTCCTCGAAGGTGCCCGGCCGGAAATCGCCCAGTTCGTTCACCTCCAGGTAGTCGCTGGCGTAGTCGCACAGCAGACGTACCTCGTCGACGTCGACCTCGACGTTCCGCTCGCGCCCCCAGGCGCGCAGGCCGTCGACGGCCCGGTTCACCCATTCGATCGACACAGAGGCACGCTAACGGCTCGCTTTGTGCGAGGCGAATCGGTCAGATGAGGTCGAGCGGATCAATGTTCACACGTACCACGTCCGGCGCCTTGCGCGCGGAGCGCACACCGGAGGCGCCCTTGAGCGCACGGGCCAGCGCGGACCCGAGGTGGCGCGGCACCCGGACCATGGCCCGTTCCAGCCCGTCCTCGACCGGCACCGGCCCCAGCACCTGCGCCGCGGGAGGCAGCCCGGCGCTCGCCAGCGTCTCCCTGACCGCCGCACCCTGGCCCGTCAGCGTCGCCATCCGCACCGCCGGGGGGAAACCCAGCTCGGCCCGCTCGTCGAGCTCGCGCTCGGCGAAGGTGACAGGGTCCCAGCGCAGCAGAGCCTGCACGGCGGGCACCGCGGCGTCGGCCAGGACGACCAGTTCCCCCGCCGGCCGCAGCAGGGCGGCGGCGTTCATCCAGCGCCGCAGCGCCTCCTCGGCCGCGCGCAGATCGGGGCGGCCCAGCAGTGCCCATCCGTCGAGCAGCACGGCGGCCGCGTAGCCGCCGTCCGGCACCGGCTCGGCCCCCGGCGTCGCCACGACCAGCGCGGGTGCGCCGCTCACCGTCGCGAGCACGCCGTCGCGCCCGCTGGTGCGCACGGCCACGGAAGGAAAAGCCCGGCCCAGCTCCTCGGCGGTGCGCCGCGCGCCCACGACGACGGCCCGCACACCGGTCCCGCCGCAGGACGGGCAGCGCCAGTCGCCCGCGATCCGGCCGCACCAGCGGCAGTACGGCACGGCGTGCCCGCCGCGCAGCGCGAGCGGGCCGGAGCACACCGGTCCGGCGGCCCTGGGTTCCGCGGGCGCGGATCGCGCGAGCCCCGATCTCGTCACCACAGGTTCCGTGGACCCAGAGCCCGTCACCACGGGGTCGGTCAATGCAGGATCCGTCGACACGGGTTCCGCGAGCGCAGGATCGGCGGCACCGGGCGCCGGCACCGGGCGCACCGCCGGCAGGCCGGAGCAGCGGGCGGGGGCACGGCAGTGGCGGCACGCCAGCGCCGGCAGGTAGCCCCTGCGCGGCACCTGGACGAGCACAGGACCGTGCTCCAGCCCCTCCCGCAGCGCCCGCCAGGCGAGGCTGGGCAGGCGGGCCGCTCGGGCCGCATGGTCGCGGGCCAGCTCCGCGTCGCCGCCCGCCGGGCGCACCCGGGGCGCCCGCGCCCTGACCGCCGCCCGGTCGGGGACGAGCGGCACCGCCCAGCCCGTCTCGGCGAGGGCCGTGGCCTCGGCGGTGCGCGAGTAGCCGCCGACGAGCAGTCCCGCCCCGGCCTGGTACGCCCGCAGGCCGAGGACCTCGCGCGTGTGCGGGTAGGGCGCGTGGCGCTCGGCGTGCAGGTCGTCCCCGTCGTCCCAGACGACCGCCAGCCCGAGGCGGCGCACCGGCGCGTACGCCGCGGGGCGGTTGCCCACCACGATCCCGATCTCGCCGCGCAACGCCTTGAGCCAGCGCCGGTAGCGCTCCGCGGGGCCGAGGTCCGCCGTGATCGCGACGTGCGGCGTCTCCCCCAGGGCCGCGGTCACCAGCGCCACGTCCTTGCCGTCGGGCACCACCACGACGACGCCCCGCCCGCCGTCCAGCGTCGCCCGCGCGGCGGCCGCGATGGCGAGCGGCCACGACGGGCCCGCGGCGTCCGTGCCGGGCAGGGCCGTCCACACGGCGCGCGGCGCCCTGCCCTCGGCCAGCGCCTCCAGGAAGGAGGCACCCGCCGGGTAGGCCCTCCAGGCGTCGCCGTACGCCCGCGCCGCCCGCCGCCCCGCCGCCTCATGTGACGCGGCCTCCCCCGGCGTCGTCTCCCCGTGGATCGACGCAGCGTAGATCGACGCAGCGTAGATCGACTCGCCATGGATCGACTCGCCATGGATCGACTCGCCATGGATCGACGCGGCGGGCACCGCGTCTTCACGGGGCCCGTCCTGCTCTGTGGGCCCCGCATCCTGCCCTGTGGGCCCCGCATCCTGCTCCGTGGGTCCCGCGCCCTGCCCTGTCGGCACCGCGCCCTGCTCTGTGCGCCCCGCGCCCTCGATGGGACCTGACGGCGGGCCGCCGACGTCCGCCGTCTCGTCTAAGGGCTCAGCGGCAGGCGGGGAAACGTCACCGCCGGCGACGCCGGGGGACGCCGCCCGGCGCGCGGGAGTCCTCGCCTCGGCCTCGACCCGGGCGTGCCGCGGCGGAACGGCCAGCCGCAGGACGTCCGGCATGGTCCCGGCGTACCGGTCGGCCACGGCGCGGGCCAGCCGCGCGATGTCCGGGGTGAGGACGGGCTCCGGGGAGATCACTCGTTCCAGGAAGGACAGCCGGCCCTCGTGCTCGCTGTCGGAGAGCCGTTCGAGCAGGTAGCCGTCGGCGAGCTGCCCGGCGAAGCGGACGCGCACCCGGCAGCCCGGCACCGCCTCGGCGTCCATCGTGGTGGGAACGAGGTAGTCGAAGGGCCTGTCGAGGTGCGGCAGCGGCGTGTCCACGACGACCCTGGCGACGGGAAGGTCCGGCGCCGCCTCGCGCGCACCCTTCGCGGCGCCCGCCCGCGATGCGCTTCCGCGCGCCCGCTCTGCCGTCCCCCGTGCCCGCTCAGCACTTCCCCGCGTCCGCTCAGCACTCCCCCGCGTCCGCTCAGTGCCTCCGCGCATCCGCTGCGGGGCGGCCGGGGGCGCCGGAATGAGCGCCTCCTGAGGATGCGGGGCGCGGGTCGGCTCGGTCACGTCTCCGTCCTACCAGACCCGGCGAGCCGCAATCACACATACGCCCGCCGCCTGTGGACGTCCGGGTGTCCACCGGGCACGCGTGAGCGGCGCCCGCCGTCAGAGGCGGGCGCCGCCCGGTGCGACGATGCTCGCGGTGCCCGTCAGGCGCAGGTCACAGACCCGCGGCCTCGCGCAGAGCGTCGGCCCGGTCCGTGGACTCCCACGAGAAGCCCTCACGGCCGAAGTGGCCGTAGGCGGCGGTCTCGGAGTAGATCGGGCGCAGCAGGTCGAGGTCGCGGATGATCGCGGCAGGACGCAGGTCGAAGACCTGGAGCACCGCTTCCTGGATCACGCTGACCGGCGCCTTCTCGGTGCCGAACGTCTCGACGAACAGACCGACCGGCTGGGCCTTGCCGATGGCGTAGGCGACCTGGACCTCGCAGCGGTCGGCCAGGCCGGCCGCGACGACGTTCTTGGCGACCCAGCGCATGGCGTAGGCGGCCGAGCGGTCGACCTTGGACGGGTCCTTGCCGGAGAAGGCGCCACCGCCGTGGCGGGCCATGCCGCCGTACGTGTCGATGATGATCTTGCGGCCGGTCAGCCCGGCGTCGCCCATGGGCCCGCCGATCTCGAAGCGGCCGGTCGGGTTGACCAGCAGGCGGTAGCCCTCGGTCTCGATCTCCAGGTCGGCCAGGATCGGCTCGACCACGTGCTCGCGGATGTCGGGCGCCAGCATCTCCCGCAGGTCGATCTCCGGAGCGTGCTGCGTCGAGACGACCACGGTGTCGAGGCGGACAGGCCGGTCACCGTCGTACTCGATGGTGACCTGGGTCTTGCCGTCCGGGCGCAGGTACGGAACCGTGCCGTTCTTCCGCACCTCGGACAGGCGCCGGGCCATCCGGTGCGCGAGCTGGATCGGCAGCGGCATCAACTCGGGGGTCTCACGGCAGGCGTAGCCGAACATCAGGCCCTGGTCGCCCGCACCCTGGCGGTCGAAGTCGTCGGCGCCCTCGCCCGCGCGGTGCTCGTAGGCGTCGTCCACGCCCTGCGCGATGTCCGGCGACTGCGCGCCGATGGACACCGACACGCCACAGGAGGCTCCGTCGAAGCCCTTGTGGGAGGCGTCGTAACCGATCTCGAGGATCTTCTCGCGGATCAGGGCGGGGATGTCGACATAGGTCTCCGTCGTCACCTCGCCGGCGACGTGGACCTGACCAGTAGTGATCATTGTCTCGACGGCGACCCGGCTCCTCGGGTCGTCCTTGAGCATGGCGTCGAGAATCGCGTCACTGATCTGGTCGGCGATCTTGTCCGGGTGGCCCTCGGTGACCGACTCGGAGGTGAACAGGCGACGGGACAACTCAGGGCTCCTCATGCAGCGGCTGCTGACGTCCATGAGTGACCGGCGGCAGGGCCCAGCCCCACCGCGGCCACTCGATGCTCACGCGAGTCTAGCCTTAGGCGCCGCGGAGCGGCGAAGCCATCCGGCTTCCCGTCATCCGGCCGTCACCCCACGAGAGGGTTCTCCGCGCTCGCGGACGGCCCCTCAAAGGTCGGGTAACGGATCTCTGGGCAGGTCACCGGGCGAAAAGGCCTCGGCGTCCGCCGCCGCCACCACCGCGGCGTACTCGTCGTCGACCTCCAGGGTCATGCCGCCGATTTCGATCCGAGGTCCCGACCCGAACTCGACCGGCCCGAGGCGGGTGCGGCGGGGGTAGCGCGCCCACACCCCTGACGGCTCGTCCCTGCCGAAGATCTTCGTGGACAGCAGCGTGATCGACCGGTCCGTCACCACGACGAGGAAACCGATCATGGCGGGAGGTGGCAGGGCCACCGCGGGAAACACGTAGCGGATGTCCTCGCCGGGGCCGAGCATCGCCCGGCAGCGCACCCTGATCGTGGCGGACACCGGCATGGCGATCGCTCCCTCGACGCACGACCTGTGGGGGCGGGGCGGGCGCCCGCGCCGGCACCCCGCGAAGGTCAGGCGAGACGCTGCGCCACCAAGTCCCACACTACGTCGGCGAGATCCTCTTTGGGACCCCTCGAAATCTCCACGGATCCGCCCTCCGCCGTGAGGACGACGGCCGCGTTGTCCGGCGTGCCGAACGCCAGGTTCTCTCCGACCTGGTTCACCACGAGCAGGTCGCAGCCCTTGCGCTCCAGCTTGGCCCGCCCGTTGGCCAGGACGTCGTCGGTCTCCGCCGCGAATCCCACGATCACCCGCGGATGCGGCCCGTCCCCCGGCGCCTGCGTCGCGGCGCCCGGCCCGTCACCGGTCTCGCGCCCACCGGCCGCCGCCGCGCCCACTGCGGCGTCCCTCGCGGCGTCCCTCGCGGCGTACGCCTCCCGCCTGGCCCGGCGGACCTCCCCCAGCTCAGCCAAGATGTCCGGATTTTTCACCAGATGGATTGGGTCGGGCTCGGCGGACGATTTCTTGATCTTCGTGTCGCTCTGCCGTACGGGCCGGAAGTCCGCCACCGCGGCGGCCATCACGACCGCGTCGGCGTGCTCGGCCGCCGCGAGGACCGCCTCGCGCAACTGCCGCGCCGACTCCACCCGCACGACCTTCGCGCCCGCGGGATCGGGCAGCGTCACGTTCGCCGCCACGAGCGTGACCTCCGCGCCCCGGGCGACGGCCGTACGGGCGAGGGCGTAGCCCTGCAGCCCGGAAGAACGGTTGCCGATGAAGCGCACGGGGTCGATCGCCTCGCGGGTGCCGCCGGCGGACACGACGACGTGCCGTCCGGCCAGGTCCTCGCGCGGGCCCGCCAGCACACGGCGGCACACCTCGAAGATCTCGGCGGGGTCGGGCAGCCGCCCGGGACCGGTGTCGGCACCGGTGAGCCTGCCGACGGCGGGCTCGATCACGATCGCGCCGCGCTCGCGCAGCGTCGCCACGTTCGCCCGCGTGGCAGGGTGCTCCCACATCTCGGTGTGCATCGCGGGCGCGAACACCACCGGGCAGCGCGCCGTGAGCAGGGTGTTGGTGAGCAGGTCGTTGGCCATGCCGTGCGCGGCGCGGGCCAGCACGTCCGCCGTCGCCGGCGCGACGACCACCAGATCGGCGGACTGCCCGATCCGCACGTGCGGCACCTCGTGCACCGACTCCCACACCTCGGTGGTCACCGGATTGCCCGACAGGGCCGCCCAGGTCGGCTCGCCCACGAACCGCAGAGCGTCCCGGGTCGGCACGACGCGCACGTCGTGTCCCGACTCGGTGAACAGGCGGAGCAGCTCGCAGCTCTTGTAGACCGCGATGCCGGCGCTCACGCCCAGCACGACAGACGTCATCGGCGGAAGTGGTGTCAGCCTTCGATGGGCTCAGAGGTGAGCAGGCCCTCGGAGACCTCGCGCAGGGCGATGGACAGCGGCTTCTCCTGGGCGTGGGTCTCCACGAGAGGCCCCACGTACTCCAGCAGCCCCTCGCCGAGCTGAGAGTAGTAAGCGTTGATCTGGCGCGCCCGCTTCGCACCCATGATCACAAGGCTGTACTTGCTGTCGACGATGTCGAGAAGCGCGTCGATCGACGGGTTGGTGATGCCTTCCGCGTAGGCGGAGCTGCTTGCCACGTCAGTGATTCCCCTAGCTAGGTGAGTTTCCCAGCAAGGTTATCAGCCGGTGGCACACGTCCTTGACGGACGTGTTGACGATCGTGAGATCGAACTCCTTCTCCGCCGCCAGCTCGATCCGGCCCGCGTCCAGACGGCGGGCGATCACTTCGGGAGGCTCGGTGCCACGGCCGCGCAGCCGCCGCTCCAGCTCCTCCCAGCTCGGCGGGGCCAGGAACACCAGCAGGGCATCGGGCATCGTCGTACGCACCTGCCTGGCGCCCTGCAGGTCGATCTCCAGCAGAGTGGGGACGCCTGCCTCCAGCTTCTCCAGCACCGGCCGCCTGGGCGTGCCGTACCGGTTGCCGGCGAACTCGGCCCACTCCAGAAGCTCGCCGGAGGCGACGAGCTCGTCGAACTCGTCGTTGCCGGCGAAGAAGTACTCCACGCCGTGCCGCTCCCCCGGACGGGGCTTCCGGGTTGTCACCGAGACCGACAGCCACACCTCAGGGTGGGACCGCCGGAGCTCGGCGACGACCGTGGACTTCCCCACACCCGACGGACCGGACAGGACCGTCAGGCGCGGGCGAGGCATGGAGTCACCGCCACGCGTCCTGAATCCGCTGGTCGCGACTGCCTCGTGGGCCCGATCTCCAGCGGACCGGGACGTGTCGGTCACTCCGTACCCCCGTGAACTCGCTCGTACGTCGCCGAGATCAGCTCTCGGCGCCGCCGAACTCACGCTCCAGGGAGGCGCGCTGGTTGGCGCCGAGACCCCGCACACGGCGGGATTCGGCGATACCAAGGCGCTCCATGAGCTGCTTGGCGCGGACCTTGCCGACGCCAGGGAGCGACTCCAGCAGAGCCGAGACCTTCATCTTGCCGATGACGTCGTCGGTCTGCCCATCCTTCAGCACCTCAGCCAGAGAAACCGCGCCGTGCTTGAGCCGGTTCTTGACCTCGGCACGCTCCTTGCGTGCCTTGGCAGCCTTCTCAAGAGCTGCGGCGCGCTGCTCGGGGGTCAAGGGAGGAAGAGCCACGCCGGGTCACCTCGAATTTCTTGTCGATGTACTCGGACGGGAGGGGAAACTAGCTGGTCTTGGCCGTAACGGCAACGTCAAGGGCGGTTTCTCGGACTACAAAATTGATTTTACTACTTTTGGTATTGGAAAAGTCACTCTTCGTAGATCAAAACCGCCTCAGCAGGCGCGGAGCGGGATGACCCAAGGTGACGGCGCCAAGGCCGCCCGGCGCTCCCTCACAGGCTCACGCGGCGCAGTGCGGCGGCGATCCCGGCGGCCGCCGCACCCGGGTCGGGCGCCCCGGTGATGGGCCGTCCGATCACGAGGAGATCGGCCCCGTTGGCGATCGCGTCCTCCGGGGTGGCCACCCTCGCCTGGTCCTGGGTGTCGGCACCGACCGGCCGCACGCCCGGAGTGATCAATGTCACGTCCGGGCCGACCTCCGCGCGTACGGCGGCGACCTCCCTGGGCGAGCAGACGAGGGCCTGGGCGCCCGCGCCGACGGCTACGGCGGCCATACGGCGCGCGGCGTCCGCAGGGGGTCCCTGGACACCGATCTGCCGGAGATCGGCCTCAGAAAGCGACGTCAGGAGCGTCACGGCCGCGATCCGGGTGTTGGGGGCCCCCTCGACGGCCGCCCTGACCATCGCGGAGCCCCCCGCTGCGTGCACGGTGAGGTAGGTCGGCTTGAGCCGGGCGACCGCCCGGGCGGCTGCGCCGACGGTGTTCGGGATGTCGTGCAGCTTGAGGTCCAGGAAGACCTGCACGCCGCTGGCGCCGCGGACCGAGGCGATCACGTCGGGCCCGTACCGCAGGTAGAGCTCCAGTCCCACCTTCACCGTGGAAACGTGCGGGGTGACCAGGCCGGCCCAGCGGGCGGCGGTCTCCAGGTCGGGCGCGTCGAGGGCGACGGCGATGGGAGCGGGCGTGGTCAAAGCGAACTCTCCTCGAGATCTGATCGCGATCGTGTTTGCGCGCCCGCCGGGCGGTGGGCCAGGCCCACGGCGTCGGCGAGCCGGTCGAACCCGCGCTCCTGCAGGAGCTCCTCAAGCTCCCTCAGGACGCGCGGGCAGGCGTAGGGGTCGTGGAACAGCGCCGTGCCCACCGCGACGGCGCAGGCGCCCGCCAGGACGAGCTCAAGGGCGTCCCTGCCGGTCGAGACGCCGCCCATGCCGATGATCGGCACTCCCGGCAGCGCCGCGTGGACCTGCCACACGCAGCGCACCGCCAGGGGCCGTACGGCGGGGCCGGACAGGCCGCCGGTGCCCGCCGCGAGCGAGGGGCGCATCGTGTCCACGTCGATGCTCATCCCGACCGGGGTGTTGATCATCGCGAGGGCGTCGGCGCCGCCGTCCACGCACGCGCGTGCGACCGCGACGACGTCCGCGACGTCCGGGGACAGCTTGGCGATCACCGGCACCTCGTACGGCGTGGCCGCGCGCACCGAGGCCACGACCTCCGCCGCGGCGGCTCCGTCGCGGGCGAACACCCTGCCGCGGTCCTCGACGTTGGGGCACGACAGGTTGATCTCCACGGCGGTGATGCCGTCGGCGCCTGCCAGGCGCCGGGCCAGCGCGGTGAACTCGGTCACGGTGCCGCCGCCGATGGACACGACGGTGCGGGCCCCGCGCTCGGCCAGCCAGGGCAGCTCACGCTCCAGGAACGCCTCGACGCCCGGGCCCTGCAGGCCCACGGCGTTCAGCAGCCCGGAGGGGGTCTCGGCCATCCGCGGCGTCGGCCGCCCCGCGCGCGGGGCCATGGTGATCGACCGGGTGACGAACGCGCCCAGCCGGTGGACGTCGGAGAACTGCGCCAGCTCGCGGCCGGTCCCGCCGCAGCCCGAGGCGGTCAGCACCGGGTTGGGCAGCTCCACATGGGCCAGGTAGGTCCGCAGGTCGGCGGTCACGGCCGCCTCCCCCGCCCCGGCTCAGACATGCCGTCCGCCGGGCGCGCCGAGCGCGTCGAACGGGATCGTCCCGACGTCGTCGAACCGCACCCGCTCGCCCCGGAACACCGGCCCCTCGGTGCAGGCGCGGACCATGCGGGTCACGCCGTCGTCGCCGATGACCGGCACAACGCAGGTCATGCAGACGCCGATGCCGCAGGCCATGGACTCCTCCACCGCAACCTGCACGGGGACGCCGAGCTCGACGGCGATCGCCGTGACCCCGCGCAGCGTCTCCATCGGCCCGCACGCGTAGAGCGCGTCGGCCCGCGCGTCGGCGATCACGCCGGGCAGCACGTCGGTCACCTTGCCGCGCATGCCCAGCGAACCGTCCTCGGTCGTCAACGTGGTCGTCTCGCCCATCCGGCGGGCCCGCAGCGCCCCGAAGACCCGGTCGGCCGACGGCGCCCCCAGCACGAAGTCGATGCGGCAGCCCCGCTGCTGCAACGCGTCCGCCAGCGCGAACATCGGCGCCGCGCCGTGCTCGTCGCCGACCAGCACGCAGGTGCAGGGGTCGCGGGGCAGGGGGAAGGGACGGCCGAGCGGGCCGACCAGGTCGAGGGTGTCACGCGCCCGCAGGTCGGCGAGCCACGCCGTCCCGGGACCGCGCACGCCGAAGACGAGCTCCACCGTGCCACCGTAGTCCGGCTTCACGTCGTGGATCGTGAAGGCCCGCCGGGTGAGCAACGAGGAGTCGCGGCCCCCGACGGCGACCGTGACGAAGTGGCCGGGCCGGAACCGGTCGGCGATGCCCGGCGCGACGACGGTGAGCGCATGGTAGGCGTCCACCCGGCGCGTCGTCAGCACCGTGCCCGTGACCTGAACCGGACTGCCGGCCACTCCCTTCCTCCCTGATCGTCGCGCCGCTGACCCTACCGGCTACGGGCGCCTGAGCCGGTGAGGTCGTGCCGGGGGCGCGCGATGCGTACGGCCCTCCGCGCCCATGGCACCCTCCGCGTGTCTCGGGCTAGTCTCGCAGCCTCCTGGCGTGCTCCTGGAGCGATCGCACGTCGATGTCGCCCCTGACGATGTGCTGGATGCCCTGCACGGCGGCGGCCAGGCCCTGGACGGTCGTGACGCAGGCGATGCCGCGGTTGACGGCGGCGGTGCGGATCTCGTACCCGTCCAGGCGCGGCCCGGACTGGCCGGGGCTGCCGAACGGGGTGTTCACGATGAGGTCCACCTCCCCGTCGAGGATGCGCCGCACGATCGTCGGCTCGCCGTCGGGACCGGCGCCGTCGCTGTGCTTGCGCACGATCTTGGCACGGACGCCGTTGCGGCGCAGCACCTCGGCGGTGCCCTCCGTGGCCAGGATCTCGAAACCGAGGTCCGCCAGCGCCTTCACGGGGAAGATCATGGCCCGCTTGTCCTTGTTGGCGACCGAGACGAACGCCCGGCCCTTGGTCGGCAGCGCGCCGTAGGCCGCCGACTGCGACTTGGCGAAGGCCGTGCCGAAGAACTCGTCGATGCCCATGACCTCGCCGGTCGAGCGCATCTCCGGCCCGAGCACGATGTCCACGCCGCGGAACCGGTTGAACGGCAGCACCGCCTCCTTGACCGCGACCGGCGCGTCCATCGGCAGCGTGCCGCCGTCGTAGTCGGCGGGCAGCATGCCCTCGGCGCGCAGCTCCGCGATCGTCGCGCCCATCGTCAGCCGCGCCGCCGCCTTGGCCAGCGGCACCGCCGTCGCCTTGGACACGAACGGCACCGTACGGCTGGCCCTGGGGTTGGCCTCCAGGACGTACAGCACGTTGGAAGCCATCGCGTACTGGACGTTCAGCAGGCCGCGCACGCCCACGCCGCGGGCGATGGCCTCGGTGGCCGCGCGGATCCGCTTGATGTCGAAGCCGCCCAGCGTGATCGGCGGCAGCGCGCACGCCGAGTCGCCGGAGTGGATGCCGGCCTCCTCGATGTGCTCCATGACGCCGCCGAGGTAGAGCTCCTCGCCGTCGAACAGCGCATCCACGTCGATCTCGATGGCGTCGTCGAGGAACCGGTCGATCAGCACCGGGTGCTCGGAGGCCGCCTTCGCCATGTACTCCCCGAGGGTGTCCTCGTCGTACACGATCGCCATGCCGGCGCCGCCGAGCACGTACGACGGCCGCACGAGCACCGGGTAGCCGATCTCCTCGGCGACCGCCCGCGCCTCCTCCACGGTCGTCGCCGTGCCGTGCCGGGGCGCGGGCAGCCCGGCCTCGGCGAGGACCTGCCCGAACGCGCCCCGGTCCTCGGCGAGGTGGATCGACTCGGGCGAGGTGCCGACCACGGGCACACCCGCGTCCTTGAGCGCCTGGGCGAGCCCCAGCGGCGTCTGGCCGCCGAGCTGCACGATGACGCCGGCGACCGGCCCGGTCTCCTGCTCGGCGTGCACGACCTCGAGAACGTCCTCCAGCGTGAGCGGCTCGAAGTAGAGCCGGTCGGAGGTGTCGTAGTCGGTCGAGACGGTCTCGGGGTTGCAGTTGACCATCACGGTCTCGTAGCCGGCCTTGGCCAGCTCGAACGACGCGTGCACGCAGGCGTAGTCGAACTCGATGCCCTGGCCGATGCGGTTGGGCCCGCTGCCAAGGATGATCACCTTGGGCCGGTCCCCCACCGGCACCTCGTTCTCCTCGTCGTAGGTCGAGTAGAGGTACGGGGTGCGGGCGGCGAACTCGGCGGCGCAGGTGTCCACGGTGTTGTAGACGGGCCGGACGCCGTGCTCGTAACGCCTGGCCCGCACCTCGGGCTCCGGCACTCCCAGGATCTCGGCGATCTGCGCGTCGCTGAAGCCGTTCCGCTTGGCCAGCTCGAGGGTGGGCCGGTCGAGCGCGGTGATCGACCGGGCGACCTCGTCGATCGCGAAGAGCTGGTCGACGAACCACGGGTCCACCGACGTGGCCTCGTGGACCTGCTCGGGGGTCGCGCCCGCCCTGATGGCCTGCTGCATGGTGCGCAGCCGCCCGTCGTGCGGCCTGCGGCAGGCCTCCAGGAGCTCGTCCAGGTCGCCGGGCTCGCCCGTCCAGCTGAACGACGACCCCTTCTTCTCCAGCGACCGCAGCGCCTTCTGCAGCGCCTCGGGGAAGGAGCGGCCGATCGCCATCGCCTCGCCGACCGACTTCATGTGGGTGGTCAGCGTCTCGTCCGCCCCGGCGAACTTCTCGAACGCGAACCTCGGCACCTTGACCACGATGTAGTCGAGCGACGGCTCGAACGACGCCGGGGTCTCCTTGGTGATGTCGTTGGGGATCTCGTCGAGGGTGTAGCCGATCGCGAGCTTGGCGGCGATCTTGGCGATCGGGAAGCCGGTGGCCTTGGACGCCAGCGCCGACGACCGCGACACCCGCGGGTTCATCTCGATGACGATCATCCGGCCGGTCTCCGGGTCGACCGCGAACTGGATGTTGCAGCCGCCGGTGTCGACGCCGACCTCGCGGATGACCGCGATCGCGACGTCGCGCATGTTCTGGTACTCGCGGTCGGTCAGTGTCAGCGCGGGCGCCACGGTCACGCTGTCGCCGGTGTGAACGCCCATCGGGTCGATGTTCTCGATGGAGCACACGATGACCACGTTGTCGTTGCGGTCCCGCATGACCTCGAGCTCGTACTCCTTCCAGCCGAGGATCGACTCCTCCAGGAGCACCTCGGTGGTCGGGGACGCGTCGAGGCCGGCGCCGGCGATGCGGCGCAGCTCCTGCTCGTCGTGGGCGAAGCCGGAGCCGGCGCCGCCCATGGTGAAGCTCGGGCGGACGACGACCGGGTAGCCCAGCTCGCCGGCCCCGCGCAGGCACTCGTCCATGGTGTGGCAGATGACGCTGCGCGCCGACTCGGCGTTGAGGCCGTGCTCGGCGGCGACCTTGGCGACGATCTCCTTGAACCGCTCGCGGTTCTCCCCCGCCTGGATGGCGTCGATGTCGGCGCCGATCAGCTCGACGCCGTACTTGTCGAGCACGCCCGCCTCGTGCAGCGCCACGGCGGTGTTGAGCGCCGTCTGGCCGCCCAGCGTGGGCAGCAGCGCCTCGGGCCGCTCCTTGGCGATGATCTTCTCGACGATGTCCGGCGTGATCGGCTCGACGTAGGTGGCGTCGGCGAACTCCGGATCCGTCATGATCGTCGCGGGGTTGCTGTTGACCAGGACGACCCGGAATCCCTCGCTGCGCAGGACGCGGCAGGCCTGGGTGCCGGAGTAGTCGAACTCACACGCCTGTCCGATGACGATCGGGCCGGAGCCGATCACCATGACGGACCTGATGTCCGTACGCTTAGGCACCCTCGGCCCCCTTCTTGTCCGTGTTCCCGGTCGCGCTCCGTCGCGCCTGGGGCGCGCCAAATGACTGAGCCTCGCTCGCAGGGGAGACACGCCGCGCGCCGCTCCCTCGCTCCATCAGCTCGCAGAACTCGTCGAACAGGTACGCGGCGTCGTGCGGGCCCGCGGCCGCCTCGGGGTGGTACTGCACGCTGAACGCGGGGCGCTCCAGCAGGCGCAGCCCCTCCACGCAGTCGTCGTTGAGGTTGACATGGCTCACCTCGGCCGCGCCGTACGGGGTCTCGAAGGGCCCGTCGAGCGGCGCGCGCACGGCGAAGCCGTGGTTGTGCGCGGAGATCTCGACCTTGCCGGTCCTGCGGTCCTGTACCGGCTGGTTCACTCCGCGGTGGCCGTAGCGCAGCTTGTAGGTGCCGAGGCCGAGCGCCCGGCCGAGGATCTGGTTGCCGAAGCAGATGCCGAAGAACGGCACCCTCTCGTCCAGCACCTCGCGCAGCGACTCGACCGCGTATTCGGCCGCGGCGGGGTCGCCCGGGCCGTTGGAGAAGAAGACGCCGTCGGGATCGAGGGCGAGGATGTCGGCCGCCTTGACGGTCGCCGGCAGCACGTGCACCTCGCATCCCCGCTCGGACATCCGCTGCGGGGTCATGGCCTTGATGCCGAGGTCGACCGCGGCGACGGTGAAGCGCTTGCGCCCGGCCGCCGGCACGACGTACGGCTCGGCCGTGCTGACCTCGCGGGCCAGGTCGGCGCCCTCCATGCCGGGCGAGCGCCGCACCCGCTCGACCAGGTCGGCGATCTCGCCGCCCTCGCTGAAGACGCCCGCGCGCATCGCGCCGCGCTCGCGCAGATGGCGGGTGAGGGCGCGGGTGCCGGGCATCGCGATGCCGACCACGCCCTGGTCGCGCAGGTAGTCGTCGAGCGTCCTGCGGGAGCGCCAGTTCGACGGGATCCGGGACGGCTCGCGCACCACGTAGCCCGCGACCCAGACCCTGCGGGACTCGGGGTCCTCGTCGTTGACACCGGTGTTGCCGATGTGCGGGGCGGTCATCGCGACGATCTGGCGGTGGTAGGAGGGGTCGGTGAGCGTCTCCTGGTAGCCGGTCATGCCGGTGTTGAAGACCATCTCGCCGAACGTCTCGCCCACGGCGCCGTACGGCGTCCCCTCGAAGACGCGTCCGTCCTCAAGCACGAGCAGGGCTGTCATACGAGCTTCCCTTCGAGAACGGTGGGACGGCCGCGCAGGAACGTCGCGACGACGCGGCCGGGCAGGGTCAGCCCCTCATAGGGGGTGTTGCGGCTCTTCGACGCCATCGCGGCGGGGTCGACGGGCTGCCGGACCGACGGGTCGAACAGCGTGAGGTTGCCGGGGGCGCCGGGCTCGACGGGGCGGCCGTGCCCGGCCAGGCGGCCGATCGCGGCCGGCCGCGCGGACATGCGGTCGGCGACGCCGGCCCAGTCGAGCAGCCCGGTCTCGACCATGGCCTCCTGGACCACGGACAGGGCGGTCTCCAGGCCGATCATCCCCATGGCCGCCGCGGCCCACTCGGTCTCCTTGTCCTCGACCGGGTGGGGGGCGTGGTCGGTGGCCACGCAGTCGATCGTGCCGTCGGCCAGCGCCTCGCGCAGCGCCCGCACGTCCTCGGCGGTGCGCAGCGGCGGGTTCACCTTGTAGATCGGGTTGTACGGCCCGAGCGGCGACCTCTCCGCGCAGGAGTCGGTCAGCAGCAGGTGGTGCGGGGTGACCTCGGCGGTCACGTCCCAGCCCTTCGACTTGGCCCAGCGGATGATCTCGACGGAGCCCGCGGTGGAGACGTGGCAGACGTGCAGCCGGGAGCCGACGTGCGCGGCGAGCAGGCAGTCGCGCGCGATGATCGCCTCCTCGGCGACCGCCGGCCAGCCGATCAGGCCGAGCCTGGCCGACACCTCGCCCTCGTTGAGCTGGGCGCCCTCGGTCAGCCGGGGCTCCTGGGCGTGCTGGGCCACGACGCCGTCGAACGCCTTGACGTACTCCAGAGCCCGGCGCATCAGCACGGCGTCGGACACGCACTTGCCGTCGTCGGAGAAGACCCGCACGCGGGCCGCGGAGTCGGCCATCGCGCCGAGCTCGGCCAGCTGGCTGCCCCCGAGGCCGGAGGTCACGGCGCCCACGGGCTGCACGTCGCAGTGGCCGTATTCCTGGCCGAGCCGCCAGACCTGCTCGACCACGCCGGCGGTGTCGGCCACCGGGGAGGTGTTGGCCATGGCGTGGACGGCGGTGTACCCGCCCCGCGCCGCGGCCTGGGTGCCGGTCTCCACGGTCTCGGCGTCCTCCCGGCCGGGCTCGCGCAGGTGGGTGTGCAGGTCCACCAGGCCGGGCAGGGCGATCAGCCCGTCGGCGTCGACCGTCTGGTCGGCCCTGACGCCGGCGAGGTCGCCGATGTCCGCCACCACGCCGTCGCGCAGCAGGATGTCGCTCGGGGCGCCGCCCAGGATCCGGGCTCCCCTGATGAGGATGGTGGTCACAGTCCCCTCGTGAAGGTCGTAGGTGCTCATTCGGCGCCTCCGATCGCGGGCTCGGAACCGCCGAGCAGCAGGTAGAGGACGGCCATCCGGACCGTCACACCGTTGGCGACCTGCTCGACGATCGTCGAGCGCGGCGAGTCGGCGACCTCCGCGGAGATCTCCATGCCGCGGTTCATCGGGCCGGGGTGCATGACGATGGCGTCGTCGTGCAGGCGGGCGAAGCGGTCGCGGTCGAGGCCGTAGCGGCGGCTGTACTCCCGCGCCGAGGGGAAGTAGGCCGCGTTCATCCGTTCGAGCTGGACCCGCAGCATCATCACGACGTCCGACTTGGGCAGCACGGCGTCGAGGTCGTACGAGATCTGGCAGGGCCAGGTCTCGACCGTCACCGGCAGCAGGGTCGGCGGCGCGACCAGCGTCACCTCCGCGCCGAGCGTGTGCAGCAGCAGCACGTTGGACCGGGCGACCCGGCTGTGCAGCACGTCGCCCACGACGGCGATCTTCAGGCCCTCCAGCCGGCCCAGCCGGCGGCGGATGCTGAAGGCGTCGAGCAGCGCCTGGGTGGGGTGCTCGTGGGTGCCGTCCCCGGCGTTGACCACGCTGCCGCGCACCCAGGTGGCCAGGCGGTGCGGCGCGCCCGAGGCGCTGTGCCGGATCACCACGGCGTCGGCGCCCATGGCCTCCAGGGTGAGCGCGGTGTCCTTCAGCGACTCGCCCTTGGACACGCTCGACCCCTTGGCCGAGAAGTTGATCACGTCGGCCGACAGGCGCTTGGCCGCGGCCTCGAAGGAGATGCGGGTCCGGGTGGAGTCCTCGAAGAAGAGGTTCACCACAGTGCGGCCGCGCAGCGTCGGCAGCTTCTTGATGGACCGCTGCGAGACCCGCGCCAGCTCCTCGGCCGTGTCGAGGATGAGGAGCGCGTCGTCGCGGGTGAGGTCGCCGGTCGAGATCAGGTGACGCTTCATCGGTCGTCCTCCTTGATGAGCACGACCGCGTCGCGCCCGTCCGTCTCCTCCAGGAAGACCTTGACCTTCTCGCTCTTGGAGGTCGGCAGGTTCTTGCCGACGTAGTCGGCGCGGATCGGCAGCTCCCGGTGGCCGCGGTCGACGAGCGTGGCGAGCTGGACGGCCCTGGGCCTGCCCACGTCGTTCAGCGCGTCGAGCGCGGCGCGCACGGTGCGGCCGGAGTAGAGGACGTCGTCCACGAGGACGACGGTCCTGCCGTCCACGCCGTCCGGGGGCAGTTCGGTGCGGCCGAGCGGGCGCGCGGGCCGCAGGCGCAGATCGTCGCGGTACATCGTGACGTCGATGGCCCCGACGGGGACCTTGATCCCTTCGAACTGGGCGATGCGCCCGGCGATGCGGTGCGCGAGGGTGGCGCCGCGGGTGGGGATGCCGAGCAGGACGACGCTCTCCGCGCCCCTGGTGCGTTCGAGGATCTCGTGCGCGATCCGGGTGAGCGCCCGATGGATGTCGGGCCCCTCCAGAACGGCACGGGCCTGATTTCGGGCATCAGACATGAAAAAGTCACCGCCTTTCCCGCCTCACTGGACGGGTCTTAAAAGGGTGTCGGTTGTGCTTAGAGTATCAGGACCGTCTGCGAACCCCCCTCCCGCCAGGGGTGATGCCCGCGGAGGAGCCGTTCGCCCTCGGCGTGACGAGGACGTGCCGGGGGTCTTCGGGGACCTTCGGGAATCTTCCGGTGACGTTCCGGGACGTTCGGAGGGCGGGCCGGGGATCGGAAGCCACATCACGCCGGTGTCGGTGATTTCGGTGAGAGCACTGTTTGACGCTCTTTTTTCCAATCAGCTTGACCTTTGGGAGTGTCGGCTTTACCGTCACTGTCCGTAACCACAACACGCGACCTTCCTGGGTAAAACCCGACGCAGCGGTCACCGAAGGTGCCGGTCGCGGGCACCAGCCCCGGTGTTCGGAACGCTTGGGACAAGGACGCACAATCAAGTGAGAAGAGCCATAGAAAGCCGGGGGCCACACGATGCCGTCTGACTACGCCAAGTCGCTGGGCGCGCGCCTGCGCGCAATCCGGACCCAGCAGGGGCTGTCCCTGCACGGTGTGGAGGAGAAGTCCCGCGGACGGTGGAAGGCCGTCGTCGTGGGCTCCTACGAGCGCGGCGACCGCGCGGTGACCGTGCAGAAGCTCGCCGAGCTCGCGGATTTCTACGGAGTGCCGGTGTCGGAGCTTCTTCCGGGCGGAGCCGCTCCGAGCCCGCTTGCGCCCGCTCCCAAGCTGGTCATCGACCTGGAGCGGCTGTCACAGCTGCCGAAGGACAAGGCCGGCCCGCTTGCCCGTTACGCCGCCACCATTCAGAGCCAGCGGGGTGACTACAACGGCAAGGTGCTGTCCATCCGGCAGGAGGACCTGCGCTCGCTCGCGGTCATCTATGACAAGTCGCCGGTCGAGCTGACCGAGGAGTTCATCCACTGGGGCGTGCTCGACGCCGAGGCCCGCCGCGCCGTCGAGTCCTTCTGACCTTCCGCCCGGTTCGCGCGCGGCTCCCCGCGCCGACGTCCGTCCTGCCCGGCTCCCCTCGTGTCTGTCGCGCCTGACGGACCAGGCCCTGCGGCGCGTGGCCCGCGCTCGCGCCGGGCGGTGTCAGGCACCGCCTCGTCACCGGCGACGCTCCGGCAACGGAGAGCCGCCGGTGACGAGTGATTGCCGCCACGCGGGGATAGGCAGGACATGACGTTTCACGTGGGCTCCGAGGTGGGCAGGCTTCGCCAGGTCCTGGTCGACATACCCGAACTCGCGCTCAAGCGGCTCACCCCGGGCAACAAGGACGGCCTGCTGTTCGACGACGTGCTGTGGGTGCACCGCGCGCTGGAGGAGCACCGAGAGTGGTGCGAGGTGCTCGCCGGGCGCGGCGTCACGGTGCACCACCTCGGCGATCTCCTGCGGGAGGTCATCGAGATCCCCGACGCGCGCAAGCACATCCTCGACGGCAGCGTCGACGAGCACTGGTTCGGCCCCCTGGCCGCCGACGCGATCCGCAACACGTTCGACGCCCTCGACGCGGACGCGCTCGCGCCCCTGCTGACCGGCGGGATCACCAAACGCGAGATCATGGAGCTGGGCTGCGACCCCGGCTCCATCGCGTTCCACACCCTCGGCATGGACGACTTCGTCCTCCCGCCGCTGCCCAACCACCTGTTCGCCCGCGACACCTCCTGCTGGGTGTACGACGGAGTGTCGATCAACCCGATGCGGAAGAAGGCGCGCAGGCGGGAGACCGTCAACTACGAGACGGTCTACCGGTGGCACCCGCTGTTCGCCGCGGGCTACGACAACCCCGACGCCGGCGGGTTCAACGTCTGGTACGAGGGCGTGCGCATGGCCCCGGCCACCATCGAGGGCGGCGACGTCCTGGTGCTCGGCAACGGCGTCGTGCTCGTCGGGGTGAGCGAGCGCACCCAGCCGCAGGCCGTGGAGATGCTGGCGACCAACCTGTTCCGGACGGGGTCGGCGGCCCGCATCGTGGCGCTCGACCTGCCCAAGACCCGCGCGTTCATGCACCTCGACACCGTGATGACCAACGTCGACGTGGGCGTGTTCACCAAGTACGCCGGGCTCGGCATGCTCCCGTCGTACACGGTGGAGCCGGGCGACACCGACAAGGAGCTGAAGGTCACCGACCACCCGCCGGAGGACATGCACAAGGCGATCGCGCGGGCCCTCGGCCTCGACGACATCAAGGTCCTCACGCCGACGCAGGACGTGCACGCGGCCGAGCGCGAGCAGTGGGACGACGGCTGCAACGTGCTGGCGCTGGAACCCGGCGTGGTCGTGGCCTACGAGCGCAACACCACGACCAACAACCACCTGCGCAGGCACGGCATCGAGGTCATCACGATCCGGGGGAGCGAGCTCGGCCGCGGACGCGGCGGGCCGCGGTGCATGAGCTGCCCGCTGGAGCGCGACCCCGTCTGATCACCGTCGCCATCTGATCACCGTCCCCGGCCGATCACCGTTTACGGCCATGCTGAACGGGCGCACGGGGTCAGGGGCGGGGACGGAGGTCAGCCGGCCATGGGCAGAGTGGGACGGCCGGGCAGGCCGAGGATCGACTCGACCTCGCCGACGAACCTGTCCGCCTCCGCTATGATCTCCTCTGCGTCGTTCGGCGTGACGGACCGGACCATGCCGGCCTCGGCCGCCGCGCGCTTGGCCGCGCTCACCGCGAAGTAGGCCGCCCAGTCCGCGAGCTTGGGCTCGGCCTCCGGCAGCAGCTCCCAGGCGCTGCGCAGCCGCCGCCTGCGGCCGTCCATCGGCCGCGGACGGGCCGCGAGGATCCCGGCGGCCGCACGGAGGGCCGCCAGGTGGGCCGACACGTAGCGGTCCGCGGGAGTGGGCCCGACGGTGGCGTCCGCGAGGCATGCCCTGGCGTCCGCGAGGTGTGCCAGAACCGCCTGCGAGAGCCGGGGCCCGCTCTTGTGATCGTCGTCGTTCTGCTCGGTCATGCCCGCCTCCTTGAGTCGTGGCACTCCGGCGAAGTCGCCGGTGACTTCACAGTCGCAGATCGCACCGACAATTTCGCCGGCCGGGAGATCCCGTGAACCGCTCGAGATCGCCCGACGCATTCTCAGGCTCCCGTGGGCGGCCGGACGAGGAGCTTCCCCTCTCCCCGTCCGGCCCACGCCGCAGGCCGTGCCGCATCCGTCTCCGCCGACGACGAAGGCACGAGTCCAACGGGGTGGGCGCGAGCCGCGAGTCCCACGCCCACCCCATCGAACATAGATTCGACCCCGTCGCCTGTCAAGGCTGTCAACGAATACGTGTTCGAGGATCGCGTTCGAAACGCCGGCCGCGAACGGCGGAGGGGCCCCGCGCGACCATCTCGCGCGGGGCCCCTCCGGAGCCGGCGTCAGCGCCTGAAGGCGCCCCTGACGTGCACGGGAACGCCCTTGCCGAGCATGCCCGGCAGAAGCTCCGCCACGTTCATCGGCAGCCGCACGCAGCCGTGCGACGCCGGGTAGAGCGGCACCGACAGCGCGCCGTGGAGCGCGATGCCGCCGTTGAAGAAGATGGGGTTGTAGAGCTGCCCGAGGTAGGACCGGTGCCAGCCCTTGACCCGCCAGGTGGTCTTGTAGTCGCCGGTCGGCGTGCGGGCGCTGCCGGAGAACCGCTGCCGCTTGCCGTTCCAGGTGGCGTACTCGGTGTAGGGGATGCCGCTGCCGCTGGAGATGTGGCTGATCAACACCGGCACGCCGCCCCGGTACAGAACCATCACCTGCTTGGTCAGGTTCACCTCGACGCGGCTCGCCTTGCCCCTGGGCACCAGGACCTTGGGCGCGCGGGGGTTCTCCAGCGCCCTCCAGGTGCGGGCGGCGACCGTGCTGGTCGGCGTGATCCCCTGCACCTTCTGGAACGCCCAGAGAGCCGTCAGCGTGGCCCCGCCGTACCGGCCGTCGACGCTGCCGGGCACGTACCCGAGCTCCTTCAGCCGGGCCTGCAGCGCCTTCACGACCGAGCCCTTGGCGCCGAGCTTGAGCGTCTTGCCCGGGGCGGTGAACGGCGGATACCCCGTGGCGCGGGCGGGGACGGCGCTTCGCGCCGGGAGCGACGCGGACACCGGAAGCGACGGGAGCGCCGCGGACGTGGCGAGCACCGAGGACGTGGCGAGCGCCGCGGACGCCGGGAGCACGGTCCCCGTGGTGATGGTCCCCGTCGGCGCGGCGGCGCGCGCCTGCGCCGGGCCGCTCACGCCGGCAACCGCGAAGGCGGTCGCGAACGTCGCCGCCCCCGCCACGCCGAGCAGTCGCCGTCTACCCCTCATCATGACCAACCCCCTCATAAGCCCGCTTCTCGATCAAAGGACTCACCTTACGGTCCGATTGTGAGCCGCGTGATCGTAAGTGGCCATAATCGGCCGCGTATGTCCTGGCAATCCGTTTAGAGTGACCGGGTGGCAGAAAAGTTGCATCCGAACGTCGTCCGCGTTCAGGAGGCCCTGCGGGCCCACGCGGTGACGGGCGAGGTCGTCGTGCTCGACGAGGCCGCCCCGACGGCCGCCACGGCCGCGGCCCAGCTGGGCTGCGAGGTCGGCGCGATCGCCAACAGCTTGATCTTCGACGCGGACGGCGCGCCGTTGCTGGTGCTGACCAGCGGCGCCCACCGGGTGAACACCGATCTGATCGCGCGGCTCGTCGGCGCCGCGAAGGTGCGGCGGGCCACTCCGGAGTTCGTCCGCGAGCACACCGGGCAGCCCATCGGCGGTGTCGCCCCGGTCGGGCACCCCGCGCCCGTGCGCACGCTGGTGGACAGCTGGCTGAGCAAGCACGACGTGGTGTGGGCCGCCGCGGGGCACCCCCACACCGTCTTCCCCACGTCCTACGACGAACTGCTGCGCATCACCGGGGGCACGGCCACCGAGGTGGAGTGACGCTGCCGGACCAGCCCGGCGTCGTTTTGCTAGTGTGCGACGAGTGATCCAACTGCGACGGGTGGGGCCCGACGAGTTCAGGGCGGCACTGGACACCGTGCTGGAGATCTACGCGGTCGCCATGCGTCCGCCGTCGGACCAGCTCGCGGGCCGCATGGCGATCATGCGCAACCACGCCACCTATCCCGACTTCGACTGCGTGCTCGCCGAGGACACGCAGGCCTCCGGTGTCGCCGGCTTCGCGTACGGCTTCCACGGCGGCCAGGGGCAGTGGTGGCACGAGGTCGTACGCGGGGCGCTGCAGGACCGGGCCGGGCCGGTGGTGGCGAACGCCTGGTTCGGCGACGCCCTGGAGATCGCCGAGATCCACGTGCGCCCCGAGTATCAGGGCCGGGGAATCGGCCGGCGACTGATCCACACGCTGTGCGAGGGCCGCCCGGAGCGCACGGCCGTGCTGTCGACGCACGACGCCCCCACCGTGGCCCGGCACCTCTACCGGGACGTCGGGTTCGCCGACCTGATGACCCGGTTCGTCTTCCCGGGCGGTTACGAGGAGTACGTCATCGCCGGGGTGCGGCTGCCACTGCCGCTGCCCGAGGGCGCGGCCCTCGAAGGCTGATCGGGACCGGCCGGCTCAGCCGGCCACGGCGGCGGGCACGCCGTGCAGCGCCTGGAACACCTCGCGGGTCGCGCTCGACCGGTTGAAGGTGATGAAGTGGATGCCGGGAGCGCCCTCGTCGAGAAGCTTCCGGCACATCTCGATGGCGTGCTCGATCCCGAGGCGACGGACCGCGGCCGGGTCGTCGGCGACGGCCGCGAACCGCTCGGCCAACTCCGGCGGGAACGGCGCACCGGACAGCTGCTCCGACCGGGCGATCGTGCTCATCTGCGTCACGGGCATGATGCCGGGGATGATCGGGGTGTCGCACCCGCGGGCGGCCACGCGGTCACGCAGCCGCAGGTAGTCGTCCGCCTCGAAGAACATCTGGGTGATCGCGTAGTCCGCGCCGGCCCGGCACTTCTGCACGAAGTACTCGGTGTCCGACTCGATGGTCGCCGACCTGGGGTGCTTGTAGGGGAAGGCGGCCACTCCCACGCAGAAGTCCCCCGCCTGGCGGATCAGCCGCACCAGCTCCTCGGCGTAAAGGACGCCCTCCGGGTGCTTCACCCACTCGTCCAGCGGGTTGCCGCCGCGCGGATCGCCGCGTACGGCGAGGATGTTGCGCACGCCCGCGTCGGCGAACCTGCCGACGAGGTGGCGCAGCTCGCGGATCGAGTGGTCGACCGCGGTGAAGTGGGCGACGGGGGTGAGCGTCGTCTCGTGCGCCAGCCGCTCGACGATGTCCACCGTACGGTCCCGGGTCGAGCCGCCGGCGCCGTAGGTCACGGAGACGAACGTCGGCCGCAGCGCTTCCAGCTCGCGGATCGCCCGCCACAGCTGGCGCTCCCCCTCGTCGGTCTTCGGTGGGAGGAACTCGAACGAGAACGAGCGCTCGCCCGCGGCCAGCAGTTCGCGGACCGTCGGGACGCGATCAGGAAGCCGCGAGGGCAGACCGAGAGCCATACCGGCAAGGGTACAGCGATAGCGGTTTTCGCCGCCCTCGCGGTCTTGCTATGTGGACATTTGTCCCATGAGGGCGAGTTGGCCCACTTGGATGGGATCTGCTGCTGGGTGACCGGATCAACCCCGGTTAGTCTCTCAGTATGACCGCTTCCGCCGCCTCGCTCGATTCCATCCGTACGGAGGTGGACCGCGCGCTCCGGGACTTCCTCGACCGGCAGCGACCACACTTCAGTGACCCTCATCTGGCCGCCCTGCTGTCCGCCGCGGAGGACTTCATAGCGGGCGGCAAAAGGCTGCGCCCCGCCTTCTGCCACTGGGGCTGGCGGGCCGCCGGCGGAGGCGACGACCCGGGACTGCACTTCGCCGCCGCCTCGCTGGAACTCCTCCAGGCCAGCGCGCTCATCCACGACGACGTCATGGACGCGAGCGACGTGCGCCGGGGCATGCCGTCGGCACACCGCCGGTTCGAGCGGATGCACGCCGAGGCGGGCTGGCACGGCTCCGGACAGCAGTTCGGCGAGGGCACGGCCGTGCTGCTGGGCAACCTGCTCCTGGTGTGGTCCGGGGAGATGTGGCGCACCAGCGGCCTGGCGCCCGAGGCGATCGCCGCCGCCCAGCCGCTGCACGATTACATGCTCACCGAGCTGATGTGCGGGCAGTACCTCGACCTGCTCGAACAGGCGCAGGGCGAGAGCACGTTCGACAGTGCGCTGCGGGTGGCGCTGTACAAGAGCGGCAAATACTCGGTCGAGCAGCCGCTCAGGCTCGGGCTCGTCCTCGCCGCCCAGGCTTCGCACGCCTGGATCGACCGGCTCTGCGTGCAGTACGGCCAGCAGGTGGGCATCGCCTTCCAGCTCCGCGACGACATCCTCGGCGTGTTCGGCGACCCGGCGGAGACCGGCAAGCCCGCCGGGGACGACCTACGCGAGGGCAAGCGGACCGTGCTGATCGCGCGTGCGCTCGCCTCGGCCACCCCCGCCCAGACCGCGGTCGTACGCTCCCTGCTCGGCGACCCCGCGCTGGACGCCGAGGGGGTCGGGCAGCTCCGGACGGTGATCGAGGAGACCGGCGCGCTGGCCGCATGCGAAGGCATGATCAAGCGCTACCTCGACGACGCGCTGCACGCCCTCGACCAGGCGCCGATCGAGGAGGAGGCCCGCACGGCGTTGGCCGCCCTGGCCGTGGCCGCCACGTCCCGCCGCACCTGACGCGAGGCGCCGGCCGGACCGGCCGCGACATGAGTGGACGGCTCCGCGTCGACGCCACCGGGCCGCGTCGCGGGCGCCGGCCGTACGGGCCCGGAGGAGGCCGTTCCGATCAGAGCGGGACGGCCGACAGCCGGGCCTTGAGCGCTGCGGCGGCGGCGCCGGGGTCGTCGGCCTCGGTGACGGCCCGGACGACCACGGCGCGGCGCACGCCGTGCGCCATCACCTCGTCGAGGTTGTCCGGGCCGATGCCGCCGATGCCGAACCACGGCCGGTCGGCGCCCAGGCGCGCGGCGTGCTCCAGCAGCGCGGGGCCGGGCGCCGGACGGCCGGGCTTGGTGGGCGTGGGCCAGATCGGGCCGCAGCAGAAGTAGTCCACCCCCGGCTGCACGGCCGCGGCCGACGCCTCGGCCGCCGAGTGCGTGGACCTGCCGATCAGGACGTCGGGACCGAGGATCTCCCGGGCCACCGGGACCGGGAGATCGTCCTGGCCGAGGTGCAGGATGTCGGGCCGGGCGGCGTAGGCCACATCCGCCCGGTCGTTGACCGCGAGCAGCGCACCGTGCCTGTCGCAGGCCGCGCGGAAGACCTCCAGCAGGTCCAGCTCCTCGCGCGCCTCCAGGCCCTTCTCCCTGAGCTGGACGATGTCCACCCCGGCGGACAGGACCGCGTCGAGGAACTTCTCCAGGTCGCCGCGGCCCCTCCTGCCGTCAGTGCAGAGGTAGAGCCTGGCCTGCGCGAGCCGCTGTCGCCGGATGTCGTTCACCCGACCACAATGCCACGCGCCGGAGGGGTCAGAAGCCCAGGGCCTGGGCCCTGCGCTTGACCTCGGTGTGCCGGCCCCCCACGATCGCGTCGATCGGGGACCCCGGTAGCGAGTCGTCCGGGGTGAACAGCCACCGGATCGACTCCACCTCGTCGTACCCGGCGTCGGCCAGGACCGTGAGCGTGCCGGGCAGGCCCTTGAGCACCTCGCCGTCCGCGATGAACACCGCCGGTATCTGCGGCTCGCCGCCGCCCCGCCGGACGCCGACGAGCTTCTTGTCCTTGAGGAGTTGCTTGGCGCGGCCGATGCTGAGCACCAGCTTCTCGGCGGCCTCCGAGAGGGGGAGCCACTCCCCTACGAGCTGGTCGGTCTCCCGGTCGATCTTCGCAACAGTAAGCGTCACGGGTCCACCATTACCACACACGAGCTCCGGGGATACACCTCGATTAGGCCATAATGCAGTCGCGAAGCGCCACGGCCGGGTCCGCGACCCGCAGGGGATCGAGCCGCCGGCCACTTTCGACGATCTTGCGACCCTGCACCACGTCGCGCGGCCGGTCGACGGTGAGCACCGCGGCGAGCCGGTCGTCGGCCGTCAGCCAGCAGACCGACCACTTCGCGTCCCTGCGCGGGTCGCCGCGCAGCACCATGCGGTCGCCGGCGTCCCGATGACCGGCGAACTGCACCATGTGACCGAACTGCTCGGACCAGAAGTACGGCACGGGGTCGTAGACCGCCTCCTCGCCCAGCAGGGTGGCGGCGGCCGTGTCGGGGGCCTGAAGCGCGGTGTCCCAGTGTTCGACCCGCAGCCGGGCGTGGAACCTGCGCGACCACCAGTTCGCGCAGTCGCCCACCGCGACCACGTTGGGCAGCGACGTGCGCAGGTGCTCGTCGACTACCACCCCGTCGTCGAGCCGGACCGCCGACCCCTTCAGCCAGTCGACGGCCGGGCGCACGCCGATGCCGGTGACGACCACGTCGGCCGGCACCCGGGCGCCGGACATGAGCGTGAGACCGTCGGCGTCCACGGTGCCGACCATCGCGCCGAGGCGCAGCTCGACGCCCGCCCGCGCGTACCAGTCGGTGGTGTGGCTGCCCACGGCGGGCCCGAGCGCCACCGCGAGCGGGCTCTCCCCCGCCTCCACCACGGTCACCGCGCAGCCCGCCCTGGCCGCCGCGGTGGCGACCTCGGCACCGATCCAGCCGGCCCCGACGACGGCCACGCGGGCGCCGGGGACCAGCCGCTCGCGCAGCGTGAGCGCGTCCTCGATCGTGCGCAGCACGTGCTGGCGGCCCTCTCCGCGCAGGCGGATCGGCGTGGCGCCGGTGGCGATGACCAGGCCGTCGTACTCCAGCTCGCCCTCGGTCGTCTCCAGCACGCCGTCGCGCAGGCCCTTGGCCGCCGTGCCGAGGCACAGCCGCACGTCGAGGGCGTCGAGATCGGAGTCGACCACGGTGGAGTCGGTCTCTCCGAGCAGCACCGCCTTCGACAGCGGCGGCCGGTCATAGGGGCGATGGTGTTCCTCGCCGATGAGCGTGATGCGGCCGGTGAATCCACCGGCCCTCAACGCCTCGATGCTTCGCACGCCGGCCAGGCCGGCACCCACCACCACGACGTGATCCACAGTTTGACCATAGATTGTGAACGGGGGCCCTGGCCAACGGGCCCCTCATAACGAGTTGGGCAATTGACGCGCACTTATGCGGGGGCCCGCGTTGTGAAGGACGCCGGATCCTCACCGGCGTTCTACCGGACCACGCGCATCCAGATGTTCGTGGCGTGCGGCACGTGCGTGAGGCTGATCCGTTCGAGCCGGACGCGGTCGCCGCCGGGGCGGGAGAACAGCCGGACGCCGTCGCCGAGCATGACCGGCGCCACGCACACGAGGATCTCGTCGAGCAGGCCCGCGTCGAGGCACTGCGCGGCGACGTCGGCGCCGAGCACGTTGACGTACTTGTCCCCGGCGGCCGCCGCGGCCGCCTCGACGGCCGCGCCGAGGTCCGTCACGAAGGTCACGCCGGGCACCGGCGCGGCCGGGAGGTCGTGGGTGAGCACGAACTGCGGCCCGCTCCACACGCCGCCGAACGCGCCCTCCTGCGAGGTGCCGCGATTGGGATCGTCACCCCGGAAGGTGCGGTTGCCGACGAGCAGCGCGCCGATGTCGCCGACCAGCCCGTCCACGTCCGGGTTGGGGCCGAGATGTTCGGTCAGCCAGGACATGTCGCCGTCCGGCCCGGCGATGAAGCCGTCCAGGGACATGGTGGCCGAGTAGAGCAGCGTGGCCATGGCATACCTCCGTCGAGTCGATCCACGTCGCGCCATCATGCGCCTGCGGGCGGCTCCGCACCCGCCGATCCGGCGATCGGCCGTTATGGGCGGCGTACTACGCTTGTGGGAGTAAGACGCGCGGGAGCCCGGCGGACCGGGCTGAGAGGAGAGCGTGAGGCTCTCGACCGCCCCGACCTGATCCGGGTAATGCCGGCGAAGGGAGCGCTGTGTCCCGCACACCGCCGTCCGGAGTCCGGTCCGGCTACGACGTCGTGATCGTCGGCGGCGGGGTGGAGGGCCTGGCCGCGGCCTGGCGCACCGCCCGGCGGGGCCTGTCGGCGGCGGTGGTGGACCCCGCGCCCGGAGGCGGCGCCACTCACGCCTCCGCCGGGATGCTCGCGCCGGTCAGCGAGGTGACCTACACGGAAGAGCCGCTGCTGCGGCTCGGCCTCGCGTCGCTGGCGGCCTGGCCGGCGTTCCGGGCGGAGCTGGAGGACGAGACCGGCGACGACCTCGACTACCGGACCGAGGGCACACTTGAGGTCGCCCGCGGCGCGGACGACATGGCCGTCCTCGACGACCTCGCGGCCTTCGAGCGGACGCTCGGTCTGCGGGTCGAGCGGCTCACCGGGCGCGAGTGCCGCTCCTACGAGCCGATGCTCTCCCCCTCCGTACGCGGTGGGCTGCTGGCCCGCGACGACGCGTGGGTCAACCCCCGCAGGGTCGTGCGCGCCCTCCTCACGGCGTTCGAGAAGGCGGGGGGCACGCTGGTGACCGAGCGCGTCGCCGGGATCGACGCCCCAGGCCCCGGCACTCCGTGCGTACGGCTGGAGTCCGGCGGCGTCATCGCGGCCGGCCAGGTCGTCGTGGCGGCCGGGTCGTGGTCGGCGTCCCTGCTGCCCGGCCTGCCGGTGCGCCCGGTCAAGGGCGAGATCCTCCGGCTGCGCGGGCCCCGTGGCTTCCTCACCCGGTGCGTCAGGGGGCTGGTGCACGGCTCCCCCGCCTACCTGGTCCCCCGGGGCGACGGAGAGATCACCGTGGGCGCCACGACCCAGGAGATGGGGTTCGACCCGAGGGTCACCGCCGGAGGCGTGTACGAGCTGCTGCGCGACGCCCGCGAGCTGGTGCCCGGCATCACGGAGCTCGAACTGGCCGAGACGACGACCGGCTTCCGGCCCGGCACGCCCGACAACCTGCCGATCATCGGCCCGGCCGGGCCGCCCGGCGTGCTCGCGGCGACCGGGCACGGACGCAACGGGGTGCTGCTGTCCCCGATCACCGCCGACGCCGTCGCCGCGTTCCTCACCGGCGACGAGGTGCCCCCGGTCGCCCGGTTCTGCGATCCAGGGAGATTCAGTCAATGAAAGTCACGATCAACGGAGGCGCGGCCGAACTGCCGGACGGCGCCACGATCGGCGACGCCGTACGGACCCTCACGTCCCTCACATCCGGGGTCGCGGCGGCGCTTAACGGCGAAGTCGTGAGCCGGAGCGCCTGGGACACGACCCCGGTCGCCGACGGCGACGGCGTCGAGGTGCTCACGGCCGTGCAGGGAGGGTGAGCATGACCGACGACGTCTTCGTGCTGGGCGGGGAGAAGTTCACCTCGCGGCTCGTCATGGGCACCGGCGGCGCGCCGTCGCTCGAGGTGCTCGACCAGGCGCTGGAGGCGTCCGGCACCGAGCTGACGACCGTCGCGATGCGCAGGCTCGATCCTGAGTCCCGCGGCTCGGTGCTCGACGTGCTGCGCTCCCGCGGCATCAAGGTGCTGCCGAACACGGCGGGGTGCTTCACCGCCGGGGAGGCGGTGCTGACCGCCCGCCTGGCCCGCGAGGCGCTGGAGACCGACTGGGTCAAGCTGGAGGTCATCGCGGACGAGCGGACCCTGCTGCCCGACCCGATCGAGACCTTCGACGCCGCCGAACGGCTGGTCGCCGACGGTTTCACGGTGCTGCCGTACATCGGCGACGACCCGGCGCTGGCCCGCAGGCTCCAGGACGCCGGGTGCGCCGCCGTGATGCCGCTCGGCGCCCCCATCGGCTCCGGGCTGGGCATCCGCAACCCGCACAGCATCGAGCTGATCGTCGAGGCCGCCACGGTGCCGGTGATCCTCGACGCCGGCATCGGCACGGCCAGCGACGCCGCGCTGGCGATGGAACTGGGCTGCGACGCGGTGCTGCTGGCCAGCGCCGTGACCCGGGCGCACCGGCCCGGCCTGATGGCCGCGGCCATGCGGCAGGCGGTCACGGCGGGCCGGCTGGCCCGCCTCGCCGGGCGCATCCCCCGCCGCCGCTACGCCGAGGCGTCCTCCCCCGCCCGCACGTCCTGAACCCGCCACCGTCCTTCCCGCCCGTTCCGGGCCCTTCGCGGGCCGGGCGGGAAGGCGCGAAACCCGCGTCTGGTAAGGCCGGTTTTCCAAATCTGCACGGCTTTTCGGACGCCTCGGACCGCGCCCGAATAGGTCTCGGTTTGGGATTCGGGAACACGCCGGGCGGCAAATCACCCGTAAACTCTGGCGGGTGGACACGACGCTAACCGACCCGCTCGTGGGGCAGGTGCTCGACGGGCGCTACCGCGTCGAGTCCCGGATCGCCCGGGGTGGCATGGCCTCCGTCTACCTGGCTCTGGACGTCCGGCTCGACCGCACGGTCGCCGTCAAGGTGATGCACCGCTCACTCGCCGAGGACCCGCAGTTCGTGCGGCGGTTCATCGGCGAGGCCAAGTCGGTGGCCAGCCTCTCGCACCCCAACATCGTGCAGGTCTTCGACCAGGGCACCGACGGGGCGAATGTCTACCTGTCGATGGAGTACGTCCCCGGCAGGACGCTGCGCGACGTCCTGCGCAAGCGCGGTCACGTCCCGGCGCGCGAGGCCCTGGAGATGGTCATCCCGGTGCTCGCCGCCCTCGGCGCGGCCCACCAGGCCGGGCTCATCCACCGCGACGTCAAGCCCGAGAACGTGCTGCTCGCCGACGACGGCCGGGTGAAGGTCGTGGACTTCGGCCTGGCCCGCGCGATCGAGGCGACCAACCAGACCAAGACCGGCATGATGATCGGCACGATCGGCTACATGTCGCCCGAGCAGGTCACGACCGGCACGGCCGACGCCCGCAGCGACGTGTACGCCGCCGGGATCATGCTGTTCGAGCTGCTCACCGGGCGGCAGCCGTACGCGGGCGAGACGCCGATGTCGGTCGCCTACCGGCACGTGCACGAGACCGTCCCAGCGCCGTCGCTGTCGGTGGCCGACGTGCCGCCGTCGATCGACGCGCTCGTCGCCGCGGCCACCGACAAGGACCCCGCCGCGCGCCCGGCGGACGCGACCGCCATGCTCGTCGCGGCCGTCGAGATCCACCGCACGCTGCCCAGGACCGGGCACACCGGCGCGCACTCCGCCCTCCACGGAGCCCCGCACGGGGCCCCCCACGGAACCTACGACAGCGGTGCCCACAGCGGGGTGCGGACGGGCGCGCATCGGACCCTCCCGCCGCCCGGCGGGTCCTCCCCGTTCGGCACGGCGCAGCACGCGCGCCCGGAGCACGAGCCGCCGGCCGACCGGACGATGATCCAGCCGCGCTCGGAACTGCTGACCGGCCGCGCCGAGGCGGGGCGCCGTCGCCGGCGCGGGATCAGGCCCGTCTGGTTCATCGCCGCGCTGGCCCTCGTCATGCTGGCGGGCGTCGCCTTCACCGGCTGGTGGTTCTCCCAGGGCCGCTACACGAAGGTCCCCGACCTGGTGAACAAGCCCGTCACGGTCGCCAGGCAGGCCGCGCAGCAGGCCGGTTTCGAGGTCAGGATCGGTGAGGCGCGGTTCGACGACAAGGTGCCGAAGGACATCGTCCTGGACACCGATCCGGGACTGGGCGCCGAGGTGGTCAAGGGCTCGGTGCTCACCCTCATCCCGTCGGCCGGCCCGGAGACGGTCCCCGTGCCGAAGGTCGAGAACGTCAGCCTGGCGGACGCCCGGGCGAAGATCGCCGACGCTGGCCTGACCCCCGGACGGGTGAGCAAGAGCGCGAGCGACACCGTCCCCCGCGATCAGGTCATCCGAACCAACCCGCCGGTGGGCAAGCGCGTCAAGAAGGGCAGCACGGTCAACTTCGTGGTCAGCGCCGGACTGCTGATGCCGGACGTCACGCAGATGATGCGCGACCAGGCGGAGAAGTTCCTGCGGGAGAAGGGCTTCAACGTCCAGATCGACGAGACCACCGACGACACCCCGCCGGGCACCGTGATCGCGCAGGACCCTCCCGGGGGCGCCGAGGTGGTGGCCGGGGGGACCGTCCATCTGACCGCCTCGCGCGGACCGGACCAGGGCTTCCACTGGCCGTGGGAGGTCAATCCCGCCGACCCCGGCCAGAGCCCGCCCGCCGTCGTCAACGTGCCCAACGTGATGTTCAAGTCGGTGAAGGACGCGGTGAACGAGCTGAAGGCGGCCGGCTTCAACGTCAAGACCCGCAAGATGGTGGGCACCGACCGCGTGGTCGGCGAGAATCCGCTCGGCCAGCAGCCGCCGGGCGCCACCATCACGATCTGGCACTGACGCCCAGGACGGGCGTTCCCGCCACCGTACCGGTCGCGGAGTTGGGGGCGAGGGTGCCGAGGAGGCGGAGGCGGGCGAGGCCGCCGTCGGGGTGGATGTCGAGCCGGGCGTGGGTGATCCGGCGGTCGTCGTCGAGACGGAAGCGGTGGCGGGTGTCGGGCTGCAGGCGCGTCATGGGAAGCAGCGGGAACCAGGCGTCCTCGTCCTCCAGCGGCGCCCGGTCCGCGTCCACGCCCTTGAGCGACGCCCAGCCGGGGGCGTTGAACACCAGGTTGGTCGTGTCGAGCTCGGCGACGGCCACCCGGCCGGGACCGGCCAGGGCGACGACGAGCCAGTCGTTGCCGCCGTCGCGGCGGCGGGCGGTCTCCCAGCCCTCGGCCTGGTTGCGGGCCAGGCCGGGCGCGAGGACGTTGTTCGGCGAGGAGTAGAACTCGTCGGAGCACGCCGTCACCAGGCCGCCGTTCTCGAGCGCGGCGAGGTCGACGGTGAGGCCCTCCAGGAACGTCCGGTCGGGCACCACCCGCCCGTGGACCCGCAGCCGGGCGACGCCGCCGTCGGGGAAGATGTTCAGCCGCACGTGGGTGAAGCGGCGGGGGTCGGTCACGGCGAACTCGTGGACCGCGTCGCCCTTCAGCGGGCTCTTCGGCACGATCTCCACCCAGCCGTCCAGCTCGTCCGGCGCGGGATGGCCCTCGGCCGCGCACGCCTCGACCGACGCGTACGGCGGGTAGTTGCCGCGGAACCACGCGGTGTCCACGACCACGCCCCTGATGATCCCGGGCAGGCCGAGCCGCACGATCGCCCAGTCGTGGCCGGGCTCGCGCCGCCGCCGGGTCTCCCAGCCGTCGTAGACCTGGCCCTTGGCCCCGAAGGTGTGCGGCCGGAACTCGGCCGGTCCCGGCCGGATCAGGGCCTCCCGTTCGGCGAACGACTCGTCGTTGGCGGCCACGACCGACCCGCCGTACGTGCGCAAGGCGAGGTCGGGCAGGCGGGTGAAGCCGGTCATCGGGCTCCCCTCGTGAGCAGCCGGCCGCGCGGGGTGTCGAAGTCGACGGGTGTGCCGCGCAGCCAGGTGGTGCGCACCACGCCCGCCAGCCGCGCGCCGTGGTAGGGGGACACCGGGTTGCGGTGGTGCAGCGCCGCGACGTCCACCGTGAACTCGGCGTCGGGGTCGAAGGCGACGAGGTCGGCGTCGTCGCCCTCCCTGATCGCCCCCTTGCGGGGCAGGCCGGCCAGTCGGGCCGGTCCCTCGGCCATCCAGCGCGCCACGTCGGCCAGGCCGTGACCGCGGGCGCGGGCCGCGGTCCACACGGCGGGCAGGCCGACCTGGAGCGAGGAGATGCCGCCCCAGGCGGCGGCGAAGTCGGGCACCTTGAGGTCGGGCGTCGACGGGGAGTGGTCGGAGACGATCCCCATGAGCACGCCGTCGGCCAGCGCCTGCCACAGCGCGTCGCGGTTGGCGGCCTCCCGGATCGGCGGGCAGCACTTGTAGGCGGGCCCGGTGACCTGCTCGGCCGCCAGGGTCAAATAGTGCGGGCAGGTCTCGGCGCTGACGCGCACCCCGGCCGCCTGGGCCGCGCGCAGCGGTTCGACGCAGGCGGCGGCCGACACGTGCACGATGTGGGCCCGCGCGCCCGTCTCCGCCGCGAGGGCGATCACCTGCTCGACCGCCCGGCGCTCGGCCTCCTGCGGGCGGGACCTGAGGAAGTCGCCGTACGCGGGGCCGCCGGGGTCGGACAGCAGCCCGGGGTCCTCGGCGTGCGCGATCAGCAGGCCGTCGAAGGCGGCCACCTCCGCCAGTGCGGCCCGCAGCCCGTCGCGGTCGAGCGCGGGGAACTCGTCCACTCCGGACGGGGACAGGAAGCACTTGACGCCCATCACCCCGGCCTCGTGCAGGGGCCGCAGGTCGGCGAGGTTGCCGGGGATAGCGCCGCCCCAGAAGCCCGTGTCGACGTGGCACCGGCCCTCGGCGGCCTTCCGTTTGACCTCCAGCGCCGCCACGTCCACGGTCGGCGGCAGCGAGTTGAGCGGCATGTCCACGATCGTGGTCACGCCCCCGGCCGCCGCCGCCCTGGTCGCGGTCGCGAAGCCCTCCCAGTGGGTGCGGCCGGGCTCGTTGACGTGCACGTGGGAGTCGACCAGCCCGGGCAGCAGCGGCAGGTCGCCGAGGTCGGCGGACTCCTCGGCCGCCGGCGGCTCGTCGTAGGGCCGCAGGGCCGCGATCACGCCGCCGCGCACGGCGACCGCCAGGGGGCGCTCCCCCTGCGGGGTCACGGTCCGCCGGGACCTCACCACCAGGTCGTACTCCCCCCCTCCCCCCGTGATCTTGTAGTTTGTCGCAGACCATGCCGCCGACCTGCGGCGATCACCTCCGTGATCATGCACGAAACCCGCCTCTCCCCTCACGAGCTGGGCATTGTCCGTTCGTGATCTTGCACCAGATGCGCGGTGGCGATCCGCGCCGCGAGCCGCTCAAGCAGCGGCCCGGCCTCGGCCATGCACCGCCGCACGTCGGGCTCCACGTCGGTCAGCGCGTACGCCGCCTCGATGCCGGCCGCCCTCAGCTCGTCGTCGCCGACGGTGCGCCGCCCGCAGACGGCCACGACCGGCACGCCGTGCTTGGCCGCGGCGGCCGCGACGCCGACCGGGGTCTTGCCGCGCAGGGTCTGCTCGTCGATCGAGCCCTCGCCCGTGATCACCAACCGGGCGCCCTCCACGTGGCGGTCGAACCCCACCAGGTCAAGCAGATAGCCGATGCCGGGGCGGATCTCGGCGTCGAGGAACGTCAGCGCGCCGAAGCCCATCCCGCCGGCGGCGCCCGCCCCCGGCCGCCCGGCCACGCCCATGGCACGCACGACGCCGTCGTGCTCGGCGGCGCCGGTCAGGCCGTGGGTGTGCACGGCGACGGCCGCCAGCCGGGCCAGCCCGGCCTCCAGCACGGCCACGTCCTGCGGGCTCGCGCCCTTCTGCGGGGCGTACACCGCCGCCGCGCCGTACGGCCCGAGCAGCGGGTTGTCCACGTCGCTCGCCACGATCACCTCGAAGCCGCGCAGGCGGCCGGAGGCGTCGATCGTGTGCAGGTCGCGCAGCGCGGCGCCGCCCGGCGGCAGGTCGTTTCCGGCCCCGTCGAGCAGCCGCACGCCGAGGGCCTGGGCCATCCCCGCGCCGCCGTCGGTGCAGGCGCTGCCGCCGAGGCCGAGCACGATCCGCGTCGCGCCGTGCCGTACGGCGTGGGCGATCAGCTCGCCGGTGCCGCGGCTGGTGGCGGTCAGCGGCGCCGGGTCGCCCGGCAGCCGGCGCAGGCCCGACGCCTCGGCCAGCTCGATCACCGCGACCCGCGCGCCGGGCTCGTTCCGCACGGCGTAGCTCGCGGTGACCGGATCGCCGGCCGGCCCGGTCACCTCCGTCTCGACCCGGGAGAACCCGCTCGCCACGACCGCGTCCACGGTGCCGTCGCCCCCGTCGGCCACCGGCAACTCGACGACCGAGACGTTCCCCAACCCGGCGGCCACGTGCGCGGCCACCTCGGGCGAGGTGAGCGACCCCCGGAACTTGTCCGGTGCGATGACGACGTGTCCTGTCATGGTGTGGCTCACCTATGGCCCTTCGATCGTGTCCGGGAACGCCTCAGACATGATCCACGGTGGTCAGCCGCCGATGGGCGCCGACCCCGGCCCGCGCGGCCTCGTCTCCCGGTACGGTGCGCAGTTCGCCGTCGTCCACGACGGTCCGGCCGCCGACGAGCAGCCGGGCGAGCGGCGGGGTCGCGCCGTACGCGAACGCGACGACGGGATCGTCGATCGCGGCGTGGAAGCCGCCGAGCCGCCACAGCGCCACGTCGGCGAGCTTGCCGGGCTCCAGCGAGCCGATCTCGGCCTCCCGGCCGAGGCAGCGGGCGCCGCCGAGCGTGGCCATCTCCAGGGCCTGGCGGGCGGTCAGCGCCCGCGGGCCGTGACGGGCCCGCTGCATGAGCACGGCCATGCGGATCTCCCCGGCCAGCGGGGTCATCTCGCTGGACGCCGCGCCGTCGACGCCGAGCCCGACCGGCGCGCCCGCCGCCAGCAGGTCGGAGATCCGCGCGATGCCCGCGCCGAGGCGTCCGTTGGACGACGGGCAGTGCGCCGTACCCGTGCCGGTCTCGCCGAAGCGCCGCACGTCCTTGTCGGTCAGATGGACGCAGTGGGCCAGCCACACGTCGGGGCCCAGCCAGCCGAGCCGGTCGAGATACTCGACGGGCAGCACGCCGAACTGCTCCCTGCAGTGCTCGTCCTCGTCGGCCGTCTCCGCCACGTGCGTGTGCAGCCGTACGCCGTGGGAGCGGGCGAGCTCGGCCGAGCGGGTCATGAGCTCCCCGCTGACAGAGAACGGCGAGCAGGGGGCGACCGCCACGCGCAGCATCGACCCGAACGACGGATCATGATATTTGCGGATCGCGTCGTCGGTGGCCCGGAGGATCCCGTCGATGTCCTCCACGACCTCGTCCGGCGGCAGTCCTCCCTGCGAGGCCCCCCGGTCCATCGACCCCCGGCAGGGGTGGAAGCGCAGCCCGACCCGCCGCGCGGCCTCGATCTCCGCCGCGAAGAGGTCTCCCCTGCCCTTGGGGAAGACGTAGTGGTGGTCGGTGGAGGTCGTGCAGCCCGACAGGGCCAGCCAGGCCAGCCCCGCTGTCGCGGCGCCCGACACCACCTCGGCGTCCATCCGGGCCCACAGCCGGTAGCTGGCCACCAGCCACTCGAACAGCGTGCCGTCCGGGGTCACCCCCTGGGACGCCCACTGGTAGAGGTGGTGATGGGTGTTGACCAGGCCGGGAGTGGCCAAGCAGCCGGAGGCATCGACGCGTTCCGCCCCCTCCGGCACGACCGGCGCCGGGCCCGGGCCGACCGAGGTGATCAGGCCGTCCTCCACCACGACGTGGCCGGACGGGATCTCCTCTCCCACGACCGGGACGACGTAGGCGTTCTCGATGACCACTCCTCGTGGTGCGAGATCACGCAATGGAGACTCCCTGGTCAGGTGCGGCGAGCACAATTATCTGCATGATCACGGAGGGTTCCGGCGCAGGTGGCGGCGCGTGAGTGCGACAAACTACAAGATCACGGCGGGGGGTGGGGGTGGCGGCGGGAGGCGGCGAGGCGCACCGCGTCGAGGATCTTCTCGTATCCGGTGCAGCGGCACAGGTTGCCGGCCAGCGCCTCCCTGATGTCGGCGTCGGGCGGCACCCCGTCGGCGCCCGCGAGCAGCGCGTGGGCCTGGACGACGAGACCGGGCGTGCAGAAGCCGCACTGCACGGCCCCGGCGTCCGCGAACGCGCGCTGCACCTCGGTCAGCCCGCTGTCCGGCTCCCTGTCCGGCCCCCTGTTCAGGCCGCCGTCGCGTTCACCGTCGCGTTCACCGCCCGGCCCGTCGCGGAGTTCGCCGCCCGGCCCACCGGCGGCGCCCGCCAGGCCCTCGACCGTCACCACCTCGCGTCCCTCCGACTGACCGGCGGCGACCAGGCACGCGCAGACCGGGGCGCCGTCGAAATAGATCGTGCAGGAGCCGCATTCGCCCTGCTCGCAGGCGTTCTTGGCACCCGGCAGGCCGAGCCGCTCGCGCAGGACATACAGCAGGCTCTCGCCCTCCCACACGTCGTCGGCCGTCATCGGGCGGCCGTTCACCGTGAGGTTTACCCTCATGCGCTCCCCCTGCGGTCGCCGGCTCTGACGTCGTCCCATGCCCAGCCGAGCGCGCGGCACGCCATCACGGCCAGCGCGTGCGTGCGGTAGGCGGCGCGGCCCCGCACGTCGTCGATCGGCGCGGCGGAGGCGGCCACGAGTTCGCCGAAGCGGCGCGCCACGCCGGAGTCGAGCGGGCCGCGGCCGTCCCAGTCGAGTTCCCCTGCCGCGAAGTCCTCGGCCCTCGGGGCGTGGCGCGGGGTCGGCGCGGCCGAGCCGATGCCGGTGCCCACCCGCCGCGCGGACGGGTCCAGCGCGACCGCGAACGAGCACACCGCGATCACCATGGCGTTCCTGGTGCCGATCTTGGAGAAGTACTGCGGGCCGGTGGCGGCCGGGACGCGCACGGCGCGGATCAGCTCGTCGGGGGCGAGCGCGTTGCGCTTCACGCCGGTGTAGAACTCCCCGATCGGGATCAGCCGGGTGCCGCGCACCGACTCGGCCTCCACGACCGCGCCGCAGGCCAGCAGCGGCGGGTGGCTGTCGCCCGCGGGCGAGGCCGCGCCGAGGTTGCCCGCGACCGTGCCCCGGTTGCGGATCTGCGGCGACCCGACCGTGCGGGACGCCTGGGCCAGGCCGGGCAGATCGGCCCCGAGCTCGGCGATCAGCCGGGAGTAGGTCACGCCCGCGCCCACGCGGATCTCACCGCCCTCCCGCGACCAGTCCTGCAGGTCGCGGACCGGCGTGAGGTCGAGCAGTGCGGCCGGGCGGCCCTTGTCGAGGTTGATCTCCACCATGACGTCGGTGCCGCCCTGGATCGGTGTGGCCTCGGGCCGCTCGGCCTTCAGTGCCAGGGCCTCCGCCCAGGTCAGCGGTCGCAGGAAGTCCATCGGCTACTCCCAGGCCGGGCCGGCGGCGGGCGCGTCCTCACGCAGCACCGTGCCCTCGATCAGCCCGTACGGCCGGTCGGCGGCGAAGAAGACCTCACCGTCGTTGTCCAGCCCGAAGGGCGCGAGGTCCACCAGGAAGTGGTGCTTGTTCGGCAGCGACAGCCGCACCTCGCAGACCCCCGGGCACTCGGCCAGCACCCGCGTGCCCATGGCGTACAGGGTCTGCTGCAGGGACAGGCTGTAGGTGTCGGCGAAGGCGGCGAGCAGGGCGCCCCGCGCGTTCTCGTAGGTCTTGTCCCAGTCCTGGGGGGCCTCCGCGTGCCGCCACGCCGCGTTCACAGCGGTGGCGAGGACGCGGTCGCGGGTCTCCGGCAGCGTCGTGTACTCGTCCCTGGCGAAGCCCCAGAACTCGGAGTTGGTCGTGTTGAGCACGACGAGGTCGCGCAGCCCGGACACCACCCACGACCGCGTCCCGTCGTGGTGGGCCACGCAGGTGCGGACCTCCCGGCCCGAGCGGACGAACGAGTGCCCGAACGCGCCGTTGCGCTCCCAGGCGTGCTCGTCGACGGCGACCCTCGCGTGGTGGATCGCGGGCTGGGAGTCCGCGAAATGGCGCGCCAGCAGCAGCGCGAAGTCCTCGATCGCCCCGACGCCGTGCTTCTTGGCGAACGCGAAGACCGTGTTCTTCTGCGTGTCGGTGGGCAGGACGGCGGAATTGTCCCCGCTCAGGTGCACCTCGGCCATGTCGCCCGACAGCGACGTGCTGACCGTGAGGTCCTTGATCCGGTGGGCGTCGCCGTGCCGGGTCACCCGCACGACCCTCGTCTCGGCCTTGCCGTACCTGTTCGGCCCCAGAACGGCCACGTCAGCTCCCCCGGTAGGTCGAGTAGGCGAACGGGCTCAGCAGCAGCGGCACGTGGTGGTGCTCGCCGGCCTCCCGGATGACGAACACGACGCTCACCTCGGGGAAGAACGCCTCGTCCCCCAGGTAGGCGCCGGTGTCGAACACGAGCCGGTAGGTCCCCGGGCGCGGATCCTCGGCCGGGTTCCACTCCCGGCCCAGCGGCGTCCACTCCCGGATGCGACCGTCGCCGTCGGTGCGGCCCTCGGCGACCGGCACGAACCCGTGCGCGGCGCGCCGCGACAGCCGTACGAACAGGTCCTTGGCCGGGCGCCCGGCGGCGGTGTCGAGCACGTGCGTCGAGAGACTCACCGGCCCTCCCAGAGCTTGCCCAGCCGTACCGCGACGATCTTCGACAGTTCGTCCCTGACGACCTCGCGCTCGGTCTCCTCGTCGTTGCCGAGCCGGTCGCGCAGCAGCGCCAGCAGTTCGCCGGCCTCCCGGCCCGTCGCGCAGACCAGGTAGACGTGACCGAACCGGCTCTCGTAGGCGGCGTTGCCCTCGCGCAGCGCGCCGAGCGTCTCCCGGCCGGCGTCCGCGGTCCCGGACTGCTCGGACCGCGACCACGCGGCCTCGCGTCCCGCGCCGTCGGGCCGCTCGCCGATCCTCGGGTGCGCCGCCAGCGCCTCCAGCACGTCGTCCCAGGTCAGCGCCGCGACGGCCGTCTCGCTCGCGCGGCGGAGCCCGTCGAGATCGCGGAACGGCCCGCGCGCGGCGACCGCCTCCAGCCACCTGGCGGAGGCGCAGCAGGACCGCAGGTCCTCCGGGCCGAGTTCGCGCATGCCCGTCAGTCAACCGCCGGGCCCGGTGCGATTCCAGCGGCGCGAAGTCCGAACCGGGCGCCCCGCTCCGACGGTCTCTTTGTACGTTGTGACAAAGGGACTGTGACAAAGGGACTGTGGTGCAAGAGGCCGTGGGGGAAGAGGCCACACCGGGCCGCGGCAGAAGGCGCCGTGGCGAAGAGGTCCGTGGCGAAGAGGTCCGTGGCGAGGAGGTCCGTGGCGAAGAGGGCTGCGGCGGAGGGAGCCGCGGCAGAACGGGGCGGCACCAGCCTGCGCCAATGTCCTGTGCCAATACTCTGGGGGCATCATGACTCCTTCCACTCTCATCGGCGGGCACGTCTTCGTCGCCGGCGGCCTCGCCAAGGGCGGGCTGAAGTACGCGGCCGACATCGGCGCGGAGATGATCCAGGTCTTCGTCACCAACCCGCGGGGCTGGGCGCTCAGCGAGGGGAACCCCGCCGAGGACGCCAAGCTCCGCGAGTCGGGCGTGCCGGTCTTCCTGCACGCCGCCTATCTCGTGAACTTCGGGTCGCCGACGCCGGAGACCCTGGAGAACTCGATCGCGGTGGTCCGCCACACCCTGCGCAGGGGCGCCGAGACCGGCGCGCTCGGCGTGGTCGTCCACACCGGCTCGGCCGTGAGCCAGTCGCGCGAGGCCGCGATGCGCCAGATCCACGAGCACCTGCTGCCGGTGCTGGACGAGCTTCCCGACGACGGCCCCGACCTGCTGCTCGAACCGATGGCGGGCCAGGGCCAGATGCTCTGCGCGACCGTGCAGGACCTCGGTCCCTATCTGGAGGCCCTCGGCCACCACCCCAAGGTGGGCGTGTGCCTCGACACCTGCCATGCCTTCGCGGCGGGGCACGACCTGGCCGCGCCGGGCGGGGTGAAGGAGACTATGGACGCGCTGAACGACGTCGCTCCGGGCCGGCTCAAGCTGATCCACGCCAACGACTCGAAGGACCTCTGCGGCTCCAAGCGGGACCGGCACGAGAACATCGGGGCCGGGCACATCGGCGCCCAGGCGTTCGGCGAGCTGATGCGTCACCCCACGGCCGCCGGGGTGCCCCTCTGCATCGAGACGCCCGGCAAGGTGGAAAAGCACCGCGAGGACATCGAGCTGCTCAAGAAGCTGCGCGGCGCCTGACCGGCGCGTGCCCTGCGCGTGCCCTGCGCGTGCCCTGTGCGTGCCCTGCGCGTGCCCTGCGCGTGCCCTGCGCGTGCTCGGGGCGTGCTCGGGGCGTGCTCGGGGCGTGCGTGCCCGGGGCCGCCGGTCACCGCCCGCCGCGGCGGGTCTGCCGGCCGCGTTCAGGAGTGGCGGCCCTCGCGGGGAAAGCGAGGATGGGGCGTTCGCGGCGATCCGGCGCCCCCGTATGGCCGGATCGCCGCGCACCCCCCCGATACGCGTAGGCGGGGCCCTTCCCCCCCGAGTAGGGCCCCGCTTAGTAGCCACTCGGTGACAACCTGCTCACTTTGTGATTACCCCGCGTGTCTTGCGACGTGCGAAAGACTACGAGGTGTAGTCGGGCGGGTGGATGGCCGTTCGGACGAGTGGTCTCTAGTTAGCGCCATGCGGCCCGCTCCCGCACGACGAGCGGGCTCCAGGAGACGACGAGCGGTAGATCGGGGCGCGCGAAGCCGCCCCCGGCCCAGCCGTACGCCCCGGCGACGTATGCACGGCTCAGCCACCGAGGCGGCGGTAGCGGCGGGCCGACAGCGGCAGGAAGACGAGCGCGATCAGCAGCGGCCAGCCGATCGCCAGGGCGAGGGCGTGCTCGGCGGCCCAGGAATCGCCCTGCCATCCGGGGTTGCCGAACAGCATCCGGCACGAGGCGACCGTCGCCGACAGCGGGTTCCACTCCGCGATCGTCCCGAGCGGGCCCGGCAGGAGCGCCGGGGACACGAACGTGTTGGCCAGCATCGTGAGCGGCAGCAGCGGCAGCCAGGCCGCGCTCGCCGCCGCCGGGGTGAGCGCCAGCCCAAGGTAGATCCCCACCCAGATGAGCGCGAAGCGCAGCAGGAGGAGCAGGCCCACGGCGGCCAGGGCGTCGCGATCCCCCGGTGCCAGCTCCATCCGGCGACCAGGCCGCACGCGAGCGATGCGGCGGCGCACCTCGGCGGGCTGCCGCGCGACGTCGGCCCCGGCGACGACCGCGCGGCCGGAGGACGGCCGCGCCGGCGTGGTCAGCACGCGGACGGCGGTGGTCTTGCCCGCGCCGTTCGGACCGAGAAGCGCGCACACGCTCCCCCGGCGACCCGCAGGCGCGGTGACCCGTGCCTTCGAGAGCGGCATGGCCGTGTCCCCGGCTCGCCACTGAGGCGCCGTACGTGCGAAGCGAACGCGTGGAGGCTCAGGGGCGGAACTGGCGGACGAGCTGCTCGCGCACCTGCCGGGTGTGCCGCCTGCTCACCGGCAGCGTCTCGCCGCCCACCTGCAGGACCACCCGCCCGGCGTCGAAGCGCAGCTCGCTCACGTGCCGGGCGTTGACGAGGGTGCTGCGGTGGGCCCGGACGAACCCGGCGCCCGCCCAGCGGCGTTCCAGCGCCGCGAGGGACATCCGCACGAGGTAGATGGCGTCGCCCGTGTGCAGGCGTACGTAGTCGCCGTGGGCTTCGGCGTAGCACACGTCCTGCCGGGCCACGAACTTCGTGCGGCCCCCGAGCTCGACCGGGATCATCTCCAGGTCCTCCTCTGTGCCCGGAGGCGCGACGGCGGCCGAGAGCCGGCGTACGGCCTCCGCCAGGCGTTCCGGGCGTACGGGCTTGAGCAGGTAGTCGACGGCCTCCAGCTCGAACGCCTGGACGGCGCAGTCGTGGGCGCTGACGAAGACCAGGCGGGGAGGCGCGGGGAAACCGCCGATGAGCCGGGCCAGGTCGAGGCCGTCGAGGCCCGGCATGCGCACGTCCAGGAAGACGCCGTCGAGGCGCTCCCCGTCGGCGATCATCTGGACCATGTCGTGCAGCGCGGCGCCGCCGTCGGTCGCCGTGCTCACGTGCTCCACCCGGGCGTCCTGCCGGAGCAGGAAGGCGAGCTCGGACAGGGCGGGGACCTCGTCGTCCACCGCGAGCACACGCAGCATGGCGTCCACCGTGCCGGGTGCCCTGGCTTCCGCGCAAGGGGTAACCGAGCGGTAGGTAACATTCCCGATACTCTCCGCCATCATGCGGTCAGCGCCGAGGCAAGCTTCGGGCCAAGTCTGGGTAGACCTATTCGTCCATAGCCGCCTAAATGGCATTTGCTCCGCTACGACTACTTACGGTTGACAAGGAGACCAGGCCGACCGAGGAACTTTGATGAGCATCAGACCGGCCATGTTCCTTCCCTTCTCCCACTCCATCCAGGCGCGCGTGACGCTTACCGTGGCGGCGGTGTCCGTGCTCGTCGCCGCCGTGAGCGCGGCCGGCCTGTGCCTGCTGCTGCGGCACCGGATCGAGAGCGAGATCTTCAAGGAGACGCGTCACGTCGCCACCGAGTGGATGGGCCTGATGGAACGTGGAGAGGTTCCGCCGCCGACGCCGACCGCGCGGGTCCCGCTCGTCCAGCTCGTCGACTCGCGGGGCCGGGTGGTGACGGCCGGGCCCATGGCCGGCGATCGGCCGCTGAGCACGGTCAGGCCGACAGAGAAAGAGCGCTTCCGGGACGTGACCGAGTGCCCCGAGAACGATCAGTGCGTCATGCTCACCGCCAGCCGGGTCCCGTCGTTGCGGTCCTGGGAGCTCTGGCAGGGCGAGCCCCACTTCGTCTACGCCGGCACGGACCAGCCGCCCGCCCTGCGCGGGCAGCGGCTGGAGCTCCTCGCCGGCACCGGCGCGACGCTGCTGGCGGCCCTCTGGACATTGACGACCTGGCGGTCGACGGGCCGCGTCCTGCTCCCCATCAACGCGATCCGGCAGCGGATGTCGGAGATCACCGCCAACGACCTGTCCCTGCGGGTGCCGCAGCCGCCCGGCCGGGACGAGATCGCCCAGCTCGCCCGCGCCGCGAACCAGACGCTCAGCCGGCTGGAGTGCGCGGTCACACGGCAGCGGGAGTTCGCCGCCATCGTGTCCCACGAGCTCAAGTCCCCGCTCACCGGCCTGCGCACCAGGCTGGAGGAGGCGCTGCTCTACCCGGAGATCGACGCGCGGGAGGCGATCGCCAGGGCGCTGCCCGCCGCCGACCGCATGCAGCTGATCATGGACGAGCTGCTCGCCTTCGCCCGGCTCCGCAACACGCCGTGCTCGTCCGAGCCCGTCGACCTCGGGGAGCTCGTGCGCGCAGAGGCCGCGGCGCGCACCACGGACGTGCCGGTGCGCGCCAGGACCGAGCCGGACGTCCGGGTCCTCGGCAACCGCGTGCAACTGGCCAGCATCGTGACGAACCTGTTGGTGAACGCGCAGCGCCACGCCAACGGTCAGGTGGACGTGAGCGCCGAGCGCGCCGGGGCCCAGGCGCTGGTGGTCGTGCTGGACGACGGCGACGGCATCGACGAGGTGGACAGGGAGCGCATCTTCGAACCCTTCACCCGTCTGGAGGCGGGGCGGCGCCTCGATCCCACCGGCAGCGGCCTCGGCCTGGCCCTGTGCCGGGCGATCGCGGTGGCGCACCAGGGGAGCCTGTGCGTCGAGGACTCCCCGCGCGGTGCCCGGTTCGTCCTCCGGCTCCCGCTCCTGACCAACTGAGCGCCCGGCCCGGCCGTCTCCTGGGCGCGGTGATCCGGCTAATGAGCCGGGACGGCCCGGGGGCGGCTCTTGGGGATGCGCAGCCGGATGCGGGTCCCCTTGCCCGGCGCCGTCTCGACCATGAGCCCGTAGTCCGGGCCGTAGAGGTGGCGCATGCGCAGATCCACGTTGCTCAGCCCGATCCCGCTGCTCTCCTCGGCGAGCGCGGCCCGCAGATGCTCGGGGTCCATGCCGACGCCGTCGTCCTCGACCCAGATGTGCGCCTCCGGCCCGGCGTCCCTGATCACGACCCGGACCTCCCCCGGCATGCCGTGCTTGATGGCGTTCTCCACGAGGGGTTGCAGGCACAGGAAGGGCACGTCGACCCGCAGCACCTCGGGCGCGACCTGGACGGTGAAGCGCAGCCGGTCGCCGAACCTCGCCTGCTCCAGCAGCAGGTAGCGGTCGACGCAGCTCAGCTCGTCGGCGAGCGAGGTGAAGTCGGCCGCCCGGCGCAGCGCGTACCGGATGAAGTCGGCGAAGTCGAGCAGCAGCTCGCGGGCGCGCTCGGGATCGGTCCGGACGAACGAGGCGATCGTGGTGAGCGAGTTGTACACGAAGTGGGGCGAGATCTGTGCCCGAAGCGCCCGCGCCTCCGCCTCCAGGGTCCGCCTGCGGGAGGCGTCGAGCTCGGCGAGTTCGAGCTGGCCGGACATCCAACGGCCCACCTCGGCCGCCGTGCGCGTCAGGGCGGCGCCGATCTGCGCGTCGTACGCCGCGAGCGCGCCGACCGCCCGCCCCTCCACCGTCAGGGGGACGACCACCCCGTACCGGTCGCCGCCCGCGGCGCGGGCGCGGCGGGGCCTGCCGCACTCCATGGCCGCGCGCACCTCGGCGAGGACCACCTCGTCCGCCGGCACACCTGTGCCGTCCCTGGCCAGGACGCGGTCGCTCGTGGCGACCACCAGACCGGCGGTGCCGAGCAACGTCCGCAGGTGCCGGGCGGCGCGGCGGGCGGAGCCGCCGGTGAGCCCCGCGCGCAGCGAGCCCGCCGCCAGCCCGGCGACGCGCAGGGCGAGGAACGTCGACTCTCCCGGCGGTTCGCCGGGGGCCGGCCCGCGGCTGGCGAGGGCGCGACCCAGTGCGCCGCCGCAGACCCCGCAGAGCGCGCACAGCGTGACCCAGACGGCTGAAGACACGCCGGACACCGTAGCCGCTCGGCGGCCTCAGGGAGGGCCGTCGCCCGGGTCCTCCTGATATGAGTAGCGCTGCTCCTTCCAGGGATCGGCCACGTTGTGGTACCCGCGGTCCTCCCAGAAGCCGCGCCGGTCCTCGGTCAGGTACTCGACCGCACGCACCCACTTCACGCTCTTCCAGGCGTACAGGTGCGGCACCACGATCCGTACGGGATGGCCGCCCTCGGGCGACAGCGGGTTCTCGCCGAGATGCGTGGCGAACAGCGTGGCCGGGCGATCGAAGTCGGACATGCGCATGTTCGCGCTGTAGCCGTACTCGGCCCAGACCATGACGTGGCGCACGCCCGGCGCCGGGGGGACGCGGTCGAGCAGCACCGACGGGGACACGCCACCCCACTCGTTGCCCATGAGGGAGAACTTGGTGACGCAGTGGAAGTCCGCGACGACCGTCGTCCTGGGCAGCGCGGAGAACTCCTCCCACGAGAACTCGTGGACCCGGCCCGAGGCCGTCGCGCCGAACACCTGGAAACGCCATGTCCCAGGGCGGAACGCCGGGACCCGCCCGTAGTGGACGACAGGCCGTCCGCGTGGGACGTACTGGCCCGGGGGCAGGCGCGTCTCCTCCTCAGGATTCTCCGGCACGCAGGCCATCCTGCCATCCGCCGCGAGGACGACCGCACCGGCCCCCTGACGCGGAGTGCGGCATGATCAAGAAAGCATGCGCTATATTGCGTCACATGCGCACCGCTTGGTCGTTTTGGTATGGCGACGGACCCGTGAGGACCGATCGCCTCCATGCGCTGCGCTGACAGCCACGGCGAACGAAGGCCCCGGGTCCACAGGACCCGGGGCCTTCGTCGTTTCCGGACCCGCACCGTTCACAGCGACAGGAGTCACCATGGTCATCGTCATGACCCCCGAAGCCACCCAGGACGACATCGAGGCGATCACCGACCTCGTCGCCGCGGCCGGAGGGGAGGCGTTCGCGAGCCGCGGCGTGAACCGCACGATCGTCGGCCTCGTCGGCGACGTCGAGCAGTTCGCCACGCTGAACCTGCGCGCCATGCCGGGCGTCGCGGACGTCGTGCGGGTCTCCACGCCGTACAAGCTCGTGAGCAGGGAGAACCATCCGCAACGCTCCACGGTGACCGTGCGCGGCGTGCCGATCGGGCCGGACACCGTCACCCTCATCGCGGGCCCGTGCGCGGTCGAGACGCCGGAGCAGACGCTGGAGGCCGCGCTGATGGCCAAGGCGGCGGGCGCGACGCTGCTGCGCGGCGGCGCCTACAAGCCGCGCACCTCGCCGTACGCCTTCCAGGGACTGGGCGAGAAGGGCCTGCGGATCCTGGCCGACGTACGCGAGCAGACCGGGCTGCCGATCGTCACCGAGGTCGTGGACGCCCACGACGTGGCGCTCGTCGCGTCGTACGCCGACATGCTCCAGGTCGGCACCCGCAACGCGGGGAACTTCGCGCTGCTGCAGGCCGTGGGCGCGGCGGGAAAGCCGGTCATGCTGAAGCGGGGCATGACGGCGACCATCGAGGAGTGGCTGATGGCGGCCGAGTACGTCGCCCAGCGCGGCAACCTCGACATCGTGCTGTGCGAGCGGGGAATCCGCACCTACGAGCCCGCCACCCGCAACACCCTCGACATCTCGGCGGTCCCGGTCGTGCAGCGGCTGTCGCACCTGCCGGTGATCGTGGACCCGTCGCACTCCGGCGGCCGGCGCGACCTCGTGCTGCCGCTGTCGCGGGCCGCCGTCGCGGTCGGGGCCGACGGCCTGATCGTCGACGTCCACCCCCACCCCGAGCAGGCCCTGTGCGACGGCCCGCAGGCCCTGGTGAACGGGGACCTGGACGACCTCGCGACGGTCATGCGCGACTTCCCCCCGCTGCTGGGCCGGACGGCGGCCGTCACGCCCACCGGGGTCGCGGCGCCCGCCCTCGCCTGACCCGCGCGACTCGAAACCACCGGCCCCCGGGCGACACCCGGGGGCCGGCACCGGCTCAGACGTCGAGCTTGTACGGCTGGATGGAGTCGGCCAGCTGGGCGGCGAGATCCTCCGCGTCGAGGCGCCGCTCGATCTGCTGGAGGTCCTCGATCTTCGCTCGGGTCTCGGCCTGCCGGGGCGCGAGCAGCGTGCAGCAGTCCTCGTCCGGCAGCTCGGAGATCTCCAGCGTTCCGATCCGGCGGGCCTCGGCCATGATCTCGGTCTTGTCCAGGCCGATCAGCGGGCGCAGGATCGGCAGGTCCACGGCGTGGTCCTGGGCCGTGATGTTGGCCAGGGTCTGCGAGGAGACCTGGCCGAGGCTGTCACCGGTGACCAGCGCCTCGGCGTGGATGCGGTGGGCGACCTCCTCGGCCGTCTTGAGCATCAGCCGCCGCTGCGCGATCACCGCGAGCCGGTCTTGGCCGGAGTTCTTGATCGACTGCTGCGCCTTGCCGAACGGCACCACCCACAGCCGCGACTTGCCCTGGAACTTGTCCAGGTTGCGCACCAGCGCGTACGCCTTATAGATCGACTCCGACGTGGTGAACGGGATGCCGGAGAAGTGCAGGAAGTCGACCCGCAGGCCGCGGCGCATCATGCGGTAGGCGGCGACCGGGGAGTCGATGCCGCCGGACAGCAGCGCCAGCGCCCGGCCGCTGGAGCCGACCGGCAGGCCGCCCTGGCCCGGGCGGCCCTCGGTGAACAGGAACGCCTCATCCCTGTCCACCTCGATGTGCACGGTCAGTTCCGGCTTGCTCAGGTCGACGGGCAGCCCGTAGGTGTCGTTGATCGCCCCGCCGACGATGCGGTCCAGCTCGTTGGAGCGCAGCGGGAAGCGCTTGTCGCGACGCCGCGCCCGTACGGCGAAGCGCGCCTTGCGGGCCACCTCGTCGCTGTCCCTGATCAGCTCGATGGCGGCCTTGGTGATCGTGTCCAGGTCCTTCGGCACCCGCCACGCGAGGTGGACCAGCACGATCCCGGGCACGTCGGCGACGCGGGCCGCCACCGCCTCGGCCTCCTCCACCTCGGTTCCCGAGGGCAGGAACAGGGCGATCACCCCGTGCCGCTGGCGGATGTCGACCCGGTGATCCTTGAGAGCGTGCTTGATGTTCGCCCGCAGGCGCATCTCGAAGATCTCGCGGTTCCGGCCCTTGAGAACCACCTCGCCTAATTTGAGCAGCACCGAGGGCTCTCCGAGGGCGGTCATGGTCATATGTGGAAACCTCCGGACGGACATGGACGGCCGTCACGCCGGGGAAAGGGCGCGGCCAGGGGACATACGCCAAGGACAACGCGTCACAGCGATGCGGGCTTCCCCACTGTAATGCCGTCGCCGCGACAGAGACGATTACCGCCTAGTCGAGTTCGGCCAGGCCCTTGTCTATCGCGTAGCGGACCAGCTCGACCCGGTTGTGGAGCTGGAGCTTGCTCAGCGTGTTCTGCACGTGGTTCTGCACGGTGCGATGCGACAGCACCAGACGTTCGGCGATCTGCCGGTACGTCAGGCCCTTGGCGACCATGCGCAGCACCTCGGTCTCCCGGTCGGTCAGCCGGGGGCCGTCCTGCGCGGCGTCCGGGCCCGGGCCGGCAGGCCGGTGGGCCAGCCTGCGGTACTCCCCCAGCACCAGCCCGGCCAGGCCGGGGGTGAAGACGGCGTCGCCCTCGGCGGTGCGCCGGACCGCGTCGAGGAACTCCTCCCGGCTCGCCGATTTCACGAGATATCCGGAGGCGCCCGCCTTGACCGCCTCCAGCACGTCCGCCTCCTCGGCACTGGCCGACAGGACCAGCACGCGCGGCGGCGCAGCGGACGCGCCCAGCCCCCGGGCCACCTCCACGCCCGGCAGGTCCGGCAGCCGCAGGTCGAGCACGACCACGCCCGGCCGCACCGCCGCCGCGACGCGCAGCGCCTGACGGCCCTCTCCGGTGGCGGCGACGACGTCGTATCCGGCCTCGGTCAGATCCCGGGCGACCCCCTCCCGCCACATCGGGTGGTCGTCCACCACCATGACCCGCACCCGCGGGCGTTCACGGCCGTCTGCCGCCCCCGCGTCCTCGGCCCGCGCGTCCTCAGCCCGCGCATCCTCAGCCCGCGCATCCTCGGGCTCTGTGCCCGCGGCCCGGCGCGCGGCATCATCCGCGCGCAGCCGTCCGTCTCCGCTCACGACCGCCTCTCGCTTCCTTCGTCCGCCCGCACCGGGACCGACAGCTCGATCTCCGTTCCCGTCCGCGACGAGGTGATCGCCACCGTGCCGCCGAGGTCGGTCACGCGGCCCCGGATCGAGCGGGCCACGCCCATGCGCCCCTCGCGGGCCGCCTGCTCCAGCCGGCCCTCGGCGATGCCCGGCCCGTCGTCGCGCACGGTGACGACCACCGCGCCGCCGTCCTCCTCCGCGAGTATCCACGCGCGGGCGCCGTCGGGACAGTGCCGCACGACGTTGTCGAGGGCCGCGCCGACGGCCGCCGCCACCTCCCGCGCGCTCTCGGCAGGCAACGACAGCGGTGTCGCGGGCGCGGACACGGTCACCCGGGAGGTGCCGTACGGCCGGAGCAGGTCACGCAGATCGACCTCGGGCTCCGCAGGGCCGGTTCCCGTGAGGCCCGTTTCTGGACATCCAGCGCCGTCGAGGGGACGGCGAGGCCGCGACGGCGACCTGAGCCGGCCGCGAAGGCCCGGCGGTGGCGCAGGGTCCGGCGCCTCCGCCACCGGCGGGGCCTGCACCAGCGCCCGCAGCGCCGCCTCCTGCTCCCCCGCGAGTCTGCCCAGCTCGGCCGCCTCGCCGCCGATCTCCGCGCCCCTGCGCTGCACCAGGGCCAGCACCTGAAGCACCGAGTCGTGGATGCCCCGGGCCAGCCGCTCCCGCTCGCGGCCCGCCGCCTCGATCCGCGCGGCGCGCCGCATGCGCTCCTCCGCCTCCCGCGCGAGCCGGGCGACGTGCCCGACGACGACTCCGGCCATGAACATGAGAACGGCGCCGTTCACCGGGATCGAGGCGAGGTCGACCCCGTGGCCGCTGCGCAGCCACAGGTCGGCCGCCGACATGATCGCGGCGGCGACGGCGCCGGCCCGGCGTCCCCGCGCCACGCCGTACGCCAGGACGGGCCCGGCCACCCAGGTCGCCGTGATCGGCAGCGCACCGTCCAGGATGTCGCCGCTACTTTGCGCGTACGGCGTGGCCAGCAGGCATCCCGCCGTGACGACGAGATCGGCGGCCAGCAGCGGCCCACGCCGCGCGGCGGGAGGCGGGACGAGCATGACGACCGTCCAGACGGCCATCACCCCGACGACGGCCCAGGCCGCGGCGGGACGGGCGTAGCCGCCGGCCCTGAGCACGAGCAGCGCGGCGTACGCGAGCGACGCCACGCGGAAGACCCCGATCGCCCGCCAGAACGGTCCCTCGATGCCCATCGCGGCGCCCTCTCCTGATCGCGAGCCGGGAGGGCCGGGCCCTCCGCTCACATGATCGGGCAATCGTCACGCTTTCGCGCGTGCATCCGGCGCCCTTCGGGGCCACGCATGCGTACGGCTCCCGCGGGGCGACGCGGGAGCCGTACAGGATCGTGCCCGGGCCGCGGTGACGGGCCCGTGACCGATCAGCCGAAGAAGACCTCGGCCTCCTCGTAGCGGGAGGGCGGCACGGTCTTGAGCTCGGCGGTCGCGTCGGCGAGGCCGACGCGGACGATGTCGGTGCCGCGCAGCGCGACCATCTTGCCGAAGTCGCCCTCGTGCGCCGCGTCGATCGCGCCGAGACCGAAGCGGGTCGCGAGCACGCGGTCGTAGGCGGTCGGGGTGCCGCCGCGCTGGATGTGGCCGAGGACCGTGGTGCGGGCCTCCTTGCCGGTGCGCTTCTCGATCTCCTTGGCGAGGAGCTCGCCGATGCCGCCGAGACGCACGTGGCCGAACGCGTCCAGCTCGCCCGCCTGCAGCGCCATCTGGCCCTCAAGCGGGTGGGCGCCCTCGGCGACGACGATGATCGGCGCGTAGCGGGTCTCGAACCGCGACTCGACGTAGGCGCAGACCTTCTCGATGTCGAAGGGCTTTTCCGGGATCAGGATGACGTTGGCGCCGGCGGCCATGCCCGCGTGCAGCGCGATCCAGCCCGCGTGACGGCCCATGACCTCGCAGATCAGCGCGCGGTGGTGCGACTCCGCGGTGGTGTGCAGCCGGTCGATGGCCTCCATCGCGATGTTGACCGCGGTGTCGAAGCCGAAGGTGTAGTCGGTGGCGTTGAGGTCGTTGTCGATCGTCTTGGGCACGCCGACGACCTTCACGCCGCGGTCGAACAGCTGCTTGGCCACGCCCAGCGTGTCCTCACCGCCGATGGCGATGAGCGCGTCGACGCCCTGCGCCGCGAGGTTCTCCTTGATCCGCTCGACGCCGCCCTCGATCTTGATCGGGTTCGTGCGGGAGGAGCCGAGGATCGTGCCACCACGCGGCAGGATGCCACGGACGGCCTGGATGTCGAGCGGCATGGTGTCGCCCTCCAGAGGGCCACGCCAGCCGTCCCGGAACCCGACGAACTCGTGCCCGTACACGCCGACGCCCTTGCGGACGACGCCGCGGATCACCGCGTTCAGCCCGGGGCAGTCGCCGCCGCCGGTCAGGACTCCAATACGCATGACGGGTTCTTCCTCCATCTGGGATTACGCGCGGAATGGCGCGGCCGGCCCGACGCGGACCCCGGCGCTCCACCGCACCGATTCCGCCCGAGCCTATCTCAATGGTCTAGACCAAAAGGAGAGGCTACGCCACCCGGCCGACCAGACCAACTCAGTCTCGCACGGCGAGACCGCCCGCGTCGCGGGACAGGCGTCTTCCCAACGGCCCTCCGTGGTTCTATGTTTGACTCCGTCAATCATTTCCTTGAGTTAGGCAAAGGAAAATGGACATCGTTTCGGAAGTCCGGGCCTTCAACCGCTTCTACACGTCCGTCATCGGCGTGCTCGGAGCGGGAATGCACGACACCCCCTACTCCCTGACCGAGGCGCGGGTGTTGTTCGAACTCGGCACCACGGAGGCGGCGGACGCCGCCGGCGTCAGGGCCGTGCTCGGTCTCGACCCCGGCTACCTGAGCAGGATTCTCGCCAGGTTCGAGACCGACGGGCTCGTGTCCCGGGAGCGGTCGGCCGAGGACGCCCGCCGCCAGGTCGTACGGCTCACCCCCAAGGGCCGCGACACCTTCGCCGTGCTCGACCGGCGCTCGGCCGGCGAGATCGAGACCCTGCTGTCGAAGCTGACCGATCCCGAACGCCGCCGACTCGTCTCCGCGATGGGCGCCGTGCGGAGCCTGCTGCAGCCCGTCGAGCGGCACGAGCCGTACGTGATCAGGCCCCCGCGGGCGGGCGACCTCGGCTGGGTGGTGCACCGGCACGGGGTCGTCTACAGCGAGGAGTACGGCTGGGGCGCCGCGTTCGAGGCCCTGGTCGCACGGATCGTCGCCGACTACGTCGAGAACCACGACCCCAGCGGGGAGGCCTGCTGGATCGCCGAGGTGCGCGGCGAGCCGGTGGGGTGCATCTTCTGCGTGCGCAAGGACGACACGACGGCCCAGCTCCGCCTGCTGCTGGTCGAGTCGTCCGCGCGCGGCAGGGGCATCGGCGGGCGGCTGGTCGAGGAGTGCCTGCGCTTCGCCTCGACGGCCGGCTACCGGCGGATCATGCTCTGGACCCGCGACTCGCTCGCGAGTGCCCGCCGGATCTACCAGGCGGCGGGGTTCGAACTGATGGAGCAGCACCCGGGCGAGGAGGCGGGCGTCCCCGTCAACGATCAGATATGGGCCAGGGACCTGTGACCTCCCGGGTCCGTCCGGGCGGCCCTACCATGATCTCCGTGTTGGGATCGTGCGGCGGACGGTGAGAACGGGACGGGAGAGCGTGAAAGCGGTCGCCCTCGCGGTGTGCGCGGCGGTGTTTGTGGGAGGAAGCGCGGCGGGATGCGCGGTCGCGCGTGAGCTCGCGCCGCCCGCCGCTCCTACGGCCCGAGCCACGGCCCTATCCGAAGCCACGCACAGCGTGGTACGGGTCCGGGGTTACGCCTCCTCCTGCCGGAGACGACTGGAAGCGACGGGATTCGTCTACGCACCCGAGAGGGTCATGCTCAACGCGCATACCGTGGCAGGAGTGGACCGCGACCTGGAAGTCGTCCTCGGCGACGGGCAGCGGTTCACCGCACGGGTGGTGGCCTTCGACCCGGAGGTCGACGCCGCCGTCCTGCGGGTGCCCGGGCTGACCGCCCGGCCGCTGCGGCTCACAGAAGCCGCGATCACCGCCGCCGTGGTCGTCGGCTACAGCAAGGGCGCGACCGTCCCGGTCGCGCTGTCCGCCAGGGTGCGGGCGGACCAGCCCGCCGAGTCGTACGACATATACAACCGCATCCGAGTTTCGCGGCAGGTCCACCGCTTCCAGGGTGCGGCCATCACGCCCGGCATGTCGGGCGCTCCACTGATCGAGGACGGAGATCGGGTGGCGGGGATGGTCTTCGCCGTGAACATGGACAAGGCCGACGTCGGCTACGCGCTCACCACGGCGCAGCTCAGGGCGGTCGCCGCGGCCGGCAGGAGAGCCACCGCCACCGTGCCGCACGACCCCTGTGACTGACAGCCCTCGTACGCCGGCAGCTGCGGCCTGCCGGGTCGCCACCACACACCACACGACCCCTCCCCCACCCGGACGCCTCGCCAGAGCCCTCGCCGGAAAGCTGCACTGGGAGAATGCGGCGCGGCGCCGTCCTCGGACCGGCACAGGCCTCCCCTAACGGGCCATGCCCGGATCAGACCCGGACCAGATCGTGGAACGGCCCGCGAACCTCGACGGTCACGGCGGCCGGGACGGGCCGGGCATCCCGCGGTGGACGGCAGGAGAAGTAGAGCCTGTCGCCGGCCGGTGACATCGAGGAGCCCGCGACGGTCCAGCCGCCCGTGACGCGCAGGAACGGTACCGTCCGGTCCCCCGCGACGAGGGTGATCTCACCGTCCGCCCCGCCGCCCGGCCCACCGCACGCATCGCCAGCCGCATCGCCGCCCGCACCGCTGGCCGGCCCGCCGTCCGCACCGCCGGCCGGCCCGCCGTCCGCACCGCCGGCCGTCCGATGCAGCACCGTCAGGCGTTCGCGGGCGGCGTCGTACGCCCACACGCGGCCGTCGCCCTCGGTGACGAAGCAAACCAGGCCGCCGGAATAGCGACAGTCACCGCCGCCCGCGAACTTCCTGGCACCCTTCACCTGCTCACGCAGGGGAACATGGTCGCGAAGAGCCGGGATCGGCACCCGTTCCCAGGCCACGGACTCCTCGCCGGGGTCGCCGGCCATCACCTCAAGAACGCCCGTCGTGAGATCGCCCCAGTCGTCCGGACGGAACCGGTACAGGCATCCGTCCGCCTCCCCTTCGGTGAGGTAGACGACGCCCCGGTCGGGATCGCAGGCCACGCCGCCGTGCGCGAACAGCCCCATCGCGAGCCGGGGCATGGGGGCGCGCAGGCCGTACGGGTCGCATTCGAAGACCCGGCCGTACGGCGTCCGCTCGCCCGACACCCAGGTGTGCCACGGTGTCGCGACGCCGGCCCCGCAGCGGTCGGCGCCGGACAGGATGCGATATCCGCTGCGCAGGGCCCCGTCCGGGGCGAACCGCAGCGCCGTCACGCCGCCCAGCAGCGGCAGCGCGCAGTTGGACACGTATATCCAGCCGTCCCCGTCCGGAAAGCATCCGCCGCCGTCCGGCGCCGCGTGCCAGGCCACTCCCCCGGCCCGCTCTCCCGACCGCGCCACGATCCGGCCGGCGAAGCCGTACGGCAGGGCCCCCAGCACGTCCGCCGGGAACGGGCCGTCCGGATCCCCCTGCCCGTACGGCTCGCTCCCGCCGCTCGGCTCGCATCCGCCGTTAGGCCGTGCGAACGTCGAGCGCCACAACGCCCCCGGCAGCGCCGAGAGCGCCGCCGATCGGATGGAAATACCCTGCACCGCTGGCCGCCTCCTTGACCTGCCCCGGTCATGCCGGTCCGCCCACCGGCGGGCCGTTCGCTCGTTCCCGCGTCTCCCGCTGTCTGCCGTCCCGCGCTTTCGTGTCCCCCGGCGGTCCGCCGCACACATCGAGGCGACCAGTCGACCCGTCTCGTGTGAACGGCGGGACAAGCGCCGTGCCTCGCCGAGACGAACTCTTCGAAAACCATGGCGCCGCATGACGAAGGCGACATTGACAGTGTCATTGTGACAGTGTCATTGTGGAGGCATGAGCGACACCTGGACGATCGGCGAGCTGGCGGAGCGGGCGGCAGACCTGCTCAGCCAGGAGCGGCACGTCCACGGGCAGGAGCCCAAGGACGATCGCGACGACGGTCCTGAGCCGGGCAGCGTCAAGGGCCAGGAGCCATGCGTCAGCGGCCCGGAGTCGCGCGCCAACGGCCCCCGGCAACAGGCCAACGGCCCCGAGCTACGCGTCGACGGCCCTCAGCAGCGCGCCAATGGCAGGGTCCGCGAGTTGCCGAACGAACGTCTCATCCGCTGGTACACGACGATCGGGCTGCTCGACCCGCCGCTGGGCCGGCGCGGCCGGGTGGCCCTCTACGGCCGCCGCCACCTGCTCCAGCTCGTGGCCGTCAAGCGCCGTCAGGCGGAGGGCCTGTCCATCGCCGCCATCCAGGCGGAGCTGACGGGCGCGACCGACGCCATGCTCCAGCGCGTCGCCGGGCTCACCGGACTGCCACCCGCGCCGCCACCCGAGTCGCCACCCGAGTCGGCGGCGGAGCCGGCGCTCCGGCCGCTCGTCCCGCCTTCTCCGCACAGCCCGGCGGCCCCGGCCACGGCGAGCGACACACACCACCTTCCGGGCGCGCCGGACACCGTGGCACCTCCGGCGCCCGGTTGGCGCGACACGATGCCGGAAACCGGCACCGCATCCGCCATACCGGACGTGGCGCGGCCGGCGGCGCGCGACCGCTTCTGGGCACGCCCGGCCTCGACCGCCGCCACCGCGGACTCCGGCCACTTCGCGACCGCGAACAGCGACACCACGGACGGGGACATCGCGCGCAGGAAGACCGTGCCCGTGAACCCCGTGGCCGTGACCCCCGCGCCCTCGAACGCCGCGCCCTCGAACGCCGCGCCCTCGAACGCCGTGCCAGTGAACCCCGTGCCAGTGAACCCCGTGCCCTCGAACGCCGCACCCGTCAACGCCTCGCTCCCGGACGTCGTGCACGGGGTACGGCTCGCGCCCGGGGTGACGGTCCTGCTCGATCCGGCCTACCGGTTTCCGGACGGTCACGAGGTGGCCGCGCTGCGCCGGGCCGCGGCGCCGCTCCTCACAGCCCTCGCCACGCTCGGTCTGACCGGGCCGTTCGACGGCGCCCATGCCACTCACGACGCCGATGCCACTCACGACGTCCCGGCACTCGATCCACACGCTTCCGACACGCTGGAGAGATGACGCCATGACCGTTCCCATCACACCTCTGCGGCCGGAGGAATGCCGGCCCGTGCCGGACGCCGGGCTCGGAGCGCTGGAGACCGAGAAGGGGAACCTCCCGCTGGAGAGCGTGGACGTCTCCGCCCACGTCACCGGACTGGTGGCAGGCGTCGAGGTCGTCCAGACCTTCCGCAATGCCTTCGACGTGTCGCTGGAGGCGACGTACGTCTTCCCGCTGCCGCCGCGGGCCGCGGTCACCGCCTTCCGGATGGAGGCGGACGACCGGGTGGTCGACGGCGTGCTCAAGGAGCGCGGGCAGGCACGGGCCGACTACGACCGGGCCCTCGCCGAGGGCAGGCGCGCGGCGATCGCCGAGGAGGACCGGCCCGATGTGTTCACGATCAGGGTCGGCAACATCGTCCCCGGAGAGCGGGTGGTCATCCGCCTCACGCTGAGCCAGCCGCTTCCCTACGAGGACGGCGCGGCCGAGTTCCGCTTCCCGCTGGTCGTGGCGCCCCGCTACATTCCCGGCGCTCCGCTGCCCGGGCCTGCGGCCGGTGGCGGCGTGGCGCCCGACACCGACGCCGTGCCCGACGCCTCCCGGATCACGCCGCCCGTCCTGCTTCCCGGCTTCCCCTATCCCGTACGGCTGTCGCTCGCGACGACGATCGACCCCGCCGGGCTCGGTCTGCGGGAGATCCGTTCGAGCCTGCACGAGGTCGGCCGGGAGGGCGACACGATCAGGCTGCTGCCCGGCGAGCGGCTCGACCGTGACTTCATCCTGCGCCTGGCGTTCGACGCATCCTCGTCGCTCGCGCTCGTCCCGGACGACGCTGCGGACACCGGTTCGCCCGGAGCGGGCACGGCCGACGGAAGCGGCCCTGCGGAGGGCAGGGCGACGGACACGGCAGAGGGCGTGGCGAAGGACGCGACGGGCTCCGAAGGAACCTTCGTGCTGACCCTGCTGCCGCCGCAGGAGGACGCCACCCGGACCGCGTCCCGTGACGTCGTCCTGCTGCTCGACCGCTCCGGCAGCATGACGGGCTGGAAGATGGTGGCCGCACGCCGCGCCGCCGCCCGGATCGTCGACACGCTGACCCGGCATGACCGGTTCGCCGTGCTCTCGTTCGATTCGGTGGTGGAGCGGGCCTTCTCGGGTGGCCTGGTGGACGCGAGCGACCGCAACCGATACCGCGCCGTCGAGCACCTGTCCCGGCTCGACGCCCGAGGGGGCACGGAGATGCTCGCCCCCCTGCAGGAGGCGCTGCGGCTGCTCGACGGCCAGGACGCGCCCGCCCCGGGGGCGGCCACCGGCACGGACTCCGGCCGGTTCCGCGAGGACGACGACCGGCCCGGCGAATCCGGGCTGTCCCGCGAGCAGGCGCGGGATCGGGTGCTCGTCCTGGTGACCGACGGCCAGGTGGGCAACGAGGACGAGATCCTCGAACGCATCGGCGCCCGGCTGCACGGCATCCGGGTGCACACCGTGGGCATCGACAGGGCGGTGAACGCCGGGTTCCTCGGACGGCTGGCCCTGCTCGGCTCGGGCCGGTGCGAACTGGTCGAGTCGGAGGACCGGCTCGACGCGGCGATGGAGCATATTCACCGCCGCATCGGCTCGCCGCTGGTGACGGACGTCGCGCTCAAGGCCGAGGGCATGGACCTCGTGGCGGACACCGTCACGCATGCCGGTTCGCTCTACCCCGGCGTCCCTCTGGTCGTGAGCGGGCGTTACCGGGGACAACGCCCCGCCGGAGCCCTCACCGTGCAGGGCCGCACGGCCGACGGCCGGCCCTGGGAGGAGCGGATCGAGGGCCGTCCCGCCCACGGCCCGGCCGCCCGGGCCGTGTGGGCGCGGGCGCATCTGCGCGGTCTGGAGGACCGGTACGCCACGGGAGACCACTCCCTCGAACAGCGGATCGTCGACACCTCGCTGCGTTTCGGCGTGCTGTGCCGGTTCACCGCCTTCGTGGCCGTCGACACCCGCGTCACGAGCGAAGGCGGCCCGGCGCATCGGGTGATCCAGCCGGTCGAACCACCGAGCGGCTGGGAGATGCCGACCGCGATGCCGCTGATGGCGGCGGGCGCTCCGATGATGGCGAAGATGGCCACCTTCGCCACGACCGGACCGCCTCCCGGCTCGGCGGCGGACCGGCCCGTCGCAGCGGCCCCGCCGCCCGGCGCACCCCCCGCCCCGCCTTTCGCCGCCGCGCCCACACCGGCTCCCAGACGGGCCGCCCGCGGCTTCTCCATCGGCCGTTTCCTTCCCCATACCGGCGAGGGGACCGCACCGGTCACAGACTTTGACGGCATCCGGCCGCTGCTGGCCGAGGAGCTCACGAAGCTGGGTCAGGCGGAGTCGCTGCCCGAGCGGGAGCGGCGGCGCTATCTGGCGGATCTCGCCAGTCGCCTGCGCGTCGTCGACCAGATGGTGGGCGGCCACCCTGACCTCACCGTGCTCGCCGCCGACCTGGAGAGGGCCGAGTGGGCCGAGGTCTCACTCGACGAGCTCTGGCAGCGGACGACCGACCTGCTGACCACCCTCACCGGCGGCTCCGCATCCGCATCCGCGGGCTCCACGTCTACCGCATCCCCGGGCTCCACGTCTCCCGCGCCCCCGGGCTCCACGTCCCCGGGCTCCGCGTCCGGCGCGGAGAAAGGCCGGCGTCCCTTCTGGAAGCGGTCGTGAGCCGGCACGCAAGAGGTCGCCACCGTGGCAGGCGGCAGGGCAGGCAGCACGGCCGGGAGCACGGCCGGGAGCACGGCCTGGACACCGGCGGGCAGCACGGCCGGGACGCCGGCGGGGAAGCCGGGCCCGGCCGCACCGGTTCGGGTTTCGCCCTGGGCGAAGCCCCTCCCCTACGAGGGTTCGGGTAGGCGAATGACATCGGACGGCGGGGTGGGTGCGGGACGCCGCGGCTCCCTCACCCCTCCCGTGTCGGGCCGATCGTCGCGTCCACCTGCGGGGACGGGAGACCGGCGGCGCAGCAACCGATTGATGAGCCCTTTCAGCCCCATGTGCCGCCAACGCATGGGATCCCCGATCGGTTCCTCTCCCGGAGAGTGCTTCGGCCTCAGCCAGCGGAAGAGCCCGGGCCGGTCCGGCGATCGCGGCGTACAGAGCGGCGTGCAGGGCGGCGGGCAAAGCGCCGTGAAGGGTGGCGGGCAGAGCGCCGTGAAGGGTGGCGGGCAGAGCGCCGTGGAGGGTGGCGCCGGAGGCGCCCGGGCACTGGTCCCAGCCCTGGTCCTACCGCCGGCGACGCCGCCACGCCCGTACCCCGCATGAGCACGTAGTGTTGCCCGATATGAACGCAATCGTCCTCGATGGCGGCCTCGCCACGCACTTGGAGACACTCGGCTGCGACCTGAGCGACGACCTGTGGTCGGCACGGCTTCTCACCGACGATCCCGGCGTCATCCGTCAGGCGCACCTCGACTACTTCAGGGCCGGGGCCGACGTCGCCACCACGGCGAGCTACCAGGCGAGCGTCCCCGGGTTCGTACGGCACGGCCTCACCTCTGAGGGGGCCCGCGACCTCATCCGGCTGTCGGTGACGCTCGCCGTACAGGCGCGGGACGAGGCCGGGCACGGGCTCGTCGCCGCGAGCGTCGGACCGTACGGCGCCTACCTGGCCAACGGCGCGGAGTACACCGGCGACTACGACCTCGACGAGGACGGCCTGACCGAGTGGCATCGGGAGCGGTTCGAGATCCTCGCCGACGCAGGGGCCGACCTGCTGGCGTGCGAGACGATCCCCTCGCACGCCGAGGCGCGGGCGCTCGCGCGGCTCCTGCGCGAGACGCCGTCCGTTCGGGCGTGGGTCACCTTCTCCTGCCGGGACGGCGAGCACGTCAGCGACGGGACGCCGTTCGAGGAGTGCGCGGCGGTCTTCGCGGACCTCCCCCAGGTGGTCGCCGTGGGAGTCAACTGCACCGCGCCGCGGTTCATCCCCGAGCTGATCAAGCACGGCGCCTCGATCGTCTACCCGAACTCGGGCGAGACCTGGGACGCCGCGAACCGGCGCTGGCTGGGTCTCGCCGATCCCGTCGAGTTCGGCAGGGCGGCGGCCGGGTGGGCCGCGCACGGCGCCCGTTACGTCGGCGGCTGCTGCCGCACCACCCCGGCACACATCCGCGAGATCCGCTCCCACCTCGCCTGAGCCCGCTCTGTGCGAGACCACTCGCCATGCCGGCGGCGAACCGCCCACCCCGGGCCGTACGCCGCCGGCTAGACGCGGGGTCAGCCCACGGCGGCCGGGCCCTCGGTGCTCCGCGAGGCGAGCGGGATCTCCTTGAGGAAGAAGGCCACGACCAGCGCGAGGGCGACGAAGGGCAGGCTGGCGAGGAACACGTCGTCGATCGCGTTGGTGAACGCGACCAGCACGTGATTCTTGACCGGCGGCGGCAGCTGCTGGATCGCCTGCACGTTGTTGGCGTCCACGCGCCCCGGCGGCATCCTGCCGCCGAACTCGGCGGTCAGATGATGGGCGAGCCGGTTGGTGAGGACCGCACCCATGATCGCCGTACCGATGGCCGCGCCCATCATCCGGAAGAACGTCGCCGAGCTGGTCGCGACGCCCATGTCGCTGCGCTCCACCGCGTTCTGGATCGCCGTGACGATCGTCTGCATGGTGAACCCGAGCCCGGCGCCGAAGAGGAAGGCGTAGACCGCCACCTGCCAGTACGGCGTGTCCACCTTGATCGTGGACAGCAGCCACATGGCCACCAGGAGGACCGCCCCGCCCAGGATCGGGAAGATCTTGTATCGGCCGGTCCGGCTCATGATCTGGCCGGAGGTGATCGACGTGGAGAAGATGCCGAGGACCGCAGGCAGCAGCGCCAAGCCCGACACGGTCGGCGACATGCCCTGGACCGCCTGGAGATAGACCGGCAGGAAGATCATGCCGCCGAACATCGCCAGGCCCGCGAGGAAGCTGAAGCCGTTGCCCACGCTGAAGATCTTGTTGCGGAACAACCGCATCGGCAGGATCGGCTCGGCCGCCCGCAGTTCGACGAACACGAACAGGGCCGCGAGCGCCACGAATCCGGTCAGCAGGGCCAGCGAGCCGGGAGCGGTCCAGCCCATCTCGCCGCCCGCCCAGTCGAGGTACAGCAGGAAGCACGACACCCCGGCCACGATCAGCGCCGCACCCAGGTAGTCGATGCGGTGGCTGCGGCGGGTGAAGGGGATCCGCAGCGCCACCGAGGTCACGACGAGTGAGATCAGCCCGATCGGCAGGTTGATCCAGAAGATCCACCGCCAGCCGGGGCCGTCGGTGAAGAAGCCGCCCAGCAGCGGCCCGGCGACGCTGGAGGTGCCCCAGACGGCCCCGAAGTAGCCCTGGTACCGGCCGCGCTCGCGCGGCGGGATGACGTCACCGATGATGCTGAACGCCAGCGCCATCAGGCCGCCGCCGCCCAGGCCCTGGATCGCCCGGAACCCGATGAGCTGGCCGATGTTCTGGCTCAGCCCGGCCAGCACCGAGCCGAGCAGGAAGATGCCGATGGCGACCTGGAAGATCGTCCGCCTGCCGTACAGGTCGGAGATCTTGCCCCACAGCGGGGTCGCCGCGGTCGAGGTGAGCAGGTAGGCGGTGACCACCCACGACAGCTTGTCGAGGCCGCCGAGTTCGCTGACGATGCGCGGCAGGGCCGTGCCGACGATGCTCTGGTCGAGGGCGGCCAGCAGCATTCCGGCCGCCACACCGGAGAGCACGACCAGGATCTGGCGGTGCGGCAGATACCCGGTGTCGGCCTGCTGCTCCTCCCGGACGCTCATGCGGGGCATCCACGAGCGGGGTGCCGGACCACGGCCCCGCCGGACGCGGCGGACCTGCTCGCCGGAGTCGTGGACGGGCCGCCCGGTCCGTCGTCCGCTCCGTTCCTCGCCGCGCCGGGCTGGGCCCATGCGCGGTGCCTGCGTGCTGGCATGCTCCTACGCCTTCCGATCCGAACGTGTCTGAACGTCCCAATGTGCGCGGCGAACACCGCCACGTTACCCGTCCGGTCCGGAAGTATTAGGAATTCTCGCGAGCTGCCCCGGTCGTTTCCGTCTTGGCCGCCGCGGCGTACTTGTCGACGTACTCCTGACCCGACAGCTCCATCAGCGCGTACATGATCTCGTCGGTGACCGCGCGCAGCACGAGGCGGTCGTTTTCCATGCCGTAATAGCGGGAGAAGTCGAGCGGCTTGCCGTACCGGACGCCGGGGCGGATGCCGAACTTGGGGAGCGGCCGGCCGGGGGGCATCATCTCGAACGTGTTGACCATGGCCCATGGGATCACCGGCGCCCGGGACTCCAGCGCGAGCCGGGCCACGCCCGTCTTGCCCTTGTAGAGGCGGCCGTCGGGCGACCGGGTGCCCTCGGGGTAGATGCCGAGCACCTGGTTCTCCCTGAGGATGCGCAGGCCGGTGCGGAGCGCCGCCTCGCTCGCCTTGCCGCCGGAACGGTCGATCGGGACGGTGCCGACGCCGGAGAAGAAAGCGCGGCTCACCATTCCTTTGAGCCCGCGGCCGGTGAAATACTCGGCCTTGCCCAGAGAAATCACCTTGCGCGGCAGGAATCCGGCGCCGAAGAAGTGGTCGGCGAACGACAGGTGGTTGCCGGCCAGGATGACCGGGCCCTCCTTCGGCACGTTCTCCAGCCCCTCGGCCCAGGGGCGGAACACGAAGCGGAGGATCGGCCAGATGATGGCCTTCACCACCCAATAAAACACGCGGGCACCCCCTCGGCTCGGATGTGCAGTCATCTTCGCACGCCCTGCCCTCTCGCACTAACGCTGACCAACGTGCGAGTATCGGGCGGAACACGCCGCCGTTTCACGGAGGTCACCCATGCCAGTGCTGCCCGGCGCGGAGCCGTATCACCACGACGGCGGCGACATCGGCGTCCTGCTCTGTCACGGGTTCACCGGCTCGCCGCAGTCGCTGCGGCCGTGGGGTGAACACCTGGCCGGGGCGGGGATGACGGTGTCCCTGCCGCGCCTGCCCGGACACGGAACGACGTGGCAGGAGATGAGCCGCACGCGGTGGGAGGACTGGTACGCCGAGCTGGACAAGGCGTTCGCCGACCTGCGCGGGCGGTGCGCGGAGGCGTTCGTGATGGGCCTGTCCCTCGGCGCCTGCATGGCGCTGCGCCTGGCGGAGGTCCACGGTGACGCCGTCGCGGGCGTCGTGGTGGTCAACCCGTCCGTGATCAACGACGTGCCGCTGCTGCACCTGGCCCCGGCGCTCAAGTACGTCGTACGCTCGACCCCGGGGGTGGCGGGCGACATCAAGAAGGAGGGCGTGAGCGAGCTGGGCTATCCGCGCACACCCGTCCGGGCCGCGTCCACGCTGCCCCGGTTGTGGAGGCTCGTCCAGTCCGACATCGCGAAGGTGACCCAGCCGGTGCTGGTGTTCCACAGCAGGAACGACCACGTGGTAAAGCCGGGGAGCGTCGCGTTCCTGCGGGCGAGAATGGGAAACAATCTGGAGGTCAGAGAGCTGGCGGACAGCTATCACGTCGCCACCCTCGACAACGACGCGCCTGTGATCTTCGAAGGGAGTCTGGAGTTCATCCGCTCCCACGCCTCGGTACCCTTGACGAAGGACTTGTGAGCCGGGATCGACGTGACGCCGCAAAGTGACGAGGACGAGGTCTGGCGCCAGATCGTCGCCTCGTTCAATGAGACAGCCGAGGACGCCTCGGCCGAACAACCATGGCCTGACCGGGAGAACGTCACCGAGGAGCCCGACGCGGGCGAGGACGACGGCGCCACCGGCGACGCGGCTCCCGGCGACGGGATCCGGGACGACGACGGGACCGGCGACGGCACCGGCGAGGTGCGGGCTTCCGCCCCGTCCGACGACCACTACATCCCACCGGCCCCTCCGCCGCTTCCGCACGGCGACACCCTCAGCAGGCTCTCCTGGCTGGCGCTGTTCGGCGGCCCCGCCTACCTGCTCCTGGCCGCCCTGCTGCAGTGGCCAATGGACGGCTGGATCGTGTTCGCCGCGGTGGCGGCGTTCATCGCGGGGTTCGTGATCCTCGTCGTGCGCATGGGCGACGGTCCTCCTGCCGACTCCGGCTGGGACGACGGCGCGGTCGTCTGACCGCGGCGCCTGTTCCCCGCCGGTCCGGGCCACGACCACGGCCGGTCACGGCCCGCCGGTGTTCATTCGGCTTCGCCGGCCGCCTTCACGGTGCCGGCGTCGGCGGGAGGCGGGCCGAACCGCTCCACCAGGTCGGTGTAGCGGCCCTTGTCGTCCAGCGTGTGGCCGACGCCCATGGTGAGGTCGCCGACGTGCGCGACCGCCTGGAGCCGCACCGTTCGCTCCTCGTCCGGCGCCGTGCCCCGCAGCGTGGTCCAGTGCGATCCGTCGTACCGGAGAAGGAAGCCCTCGGCCTCATGCCGCGGGTCGTACCCGGAGATCCAGAACACGCCGTCGCCGTCCCCCGTGACACCGTAGAGCTCGGCGCGCCGCTCCGGCGGCGTCACTCGTTTCCAGTGCTTGCCGTCCCAGTCGAGGACCAGCGGGGCGATGCCGCCGCCGCTCTGGTAGACGCCGCCGACCGCGACCGCGCGCTTGCGGCCGTCCGCGTAGACGTCCCGCAGAAAGCCGCCCTTGATCGCCGGCAGGGCGGCCTGTTTCCACCCGCTGCCGGTCAGGCGCATGGCCAACGGCCCGGAACCGGAGTCGCCCACCGCCCAGCCGTCCGACCGGCCCGCGAGCGCCACGCCGTACAGCGCGCCCGCGGGGCCCTGGTCGGTCCTCCAGGTCGTGCCCTTGGAGGAGCCACTGCTGCTCAGCAGGAACGTCTTGCCGTCCCGGCTGCCGGCCGCGACCACCCTCCCGGACGAGGCGGCGACCCCGCCGAGCCAGTCCCCGGTGCGCAGTTGCGGCACGCCGACGCGGTCGAACCCGTCGCGCGAGCCCTTCGCCACGTACGGCAGGCCGTCGTGGCCATCGCCGACGGCCCAGATCTCGGCGGCGGAGGCGGCGGCGATCGACCGCAGATGGCCGGCGCCGGTGGCGTCACCCCGGATCGGCACCTCGCTCCAGGAGGAGCCGTTCCAGTGGGTGATGATCCCCTGGTTGCGCCAGAAGTCCCAGGCGTTCTGCTGGCCCACGGCCCAGATGTCCTTGACCGACAGGCCGGCCACGTCGGACAGCGAGCCGTCGGGCTGGAGCCGTCCCGTGGAGGAGCCCTCGTCCTGTGCGGCCTCGTCCCCCGATGGGCTGCGCTCCGCCTGGGCACGTGCGGTCCCAGCGTGCGCGACCGGTGTGGCGCGCGGGAGGAGCCCGGCCAGCAGGCCGGCGGACAGCACACACAACGGCACCGCACGCCGTATGAGGCGGCGGGTCATGAAACGATCGTACGGGGGCCCGGCCACTCCCCGTCACACAGGCCGCGAATCCGATTACCCGCCGACGCGGGTACGCGACCGTCTCCACGCGCCTCCGGACGTCTCCGGCCGAGCGGAATCCGCAGGGCTGTGGCCCAGCAGCGGCCCGGCCCCGCAGCCGCGTGTCAGGCCCGGGCGGACGGCGTGCGGGCGATCTCGGCGACGACCGGCCGGTGGTCGCTCGCGGCGGTCAGGTCCTCGGCCGGGACGGCCGCGCCGCCGTACGACACGACGGTCAGGCCCGGGCCCGCGAAGATCGCGTCGATCCGCACCCGGGGATCGCGGGCCGGGAACGTCGCACCGGCCCGGCTCTCGTCCTCGTCCGCCCCGATCCGCGGCGCGGGGCCTCGCACGGCGGTGAAGCAGTCCGTGTAGCGGCCCCCGAGAAGACGCCAGACCGGGGCGCCGGGGATCTCGTTGAGGTCCCCGGCGAGCACCGGCGCGGCCCCGAACTCCCCGGCCGCGCGCTCCAGGAGCGCGACGATCTGGGAGGCGTGTCTCAGGCGCGCCCCCGCCTGGAGGTCGAGGTGGGCCGAGCACACGGCGTACCTCTCGCGGTCCTTCTCCACCGTCTTCTCCACGACGGCGAGCGCGGTGGAGCGCCATTCGAGCCCGGGGAACCACCGCAGGCGGTGCCCCCGCCCGTGCAGGAGCCGTACGGCCGGGGCGGTGAGCACGGCGGTCCCGCCGACGCGGCCTCCGGCGGCCACGGACAGACCGGCCGCGCGGGCCAGCGCCCACCGTTCCCGCCGCCAGCCGGGCAGGCGGGGCGCCTCCTGCAGGCACAGCACGTCGGGCCGCAGGGCCCGGATCACCCGGACCAGCGCCTTCCTGTCGTCCTTCAGTCCCCGCACGTTGTAGGTGGCGACGCGCAGCACGCCGTCAGCGGAGCCGGGCGAGGTCGGCGGCTCCCACCAGCCCCGCCGACGGGCCCATCTCGGCCACCCTGATCTCGGCGAGGGGGCGGTGGCCCCGGCCGGTCAGCCGCGCGGCGAACTCCTCGCGCACCCGGTCGACGAACAGGTCCGCGGCGCCGGAGACGCCGCCGCCGATGATGAAGCACCCGGGGTCGAGGACCGCGGCCATGTCGGCCAGCCCCTGGGCGAGCCATCGGGCGAGCGACTCGAAGGCGGCCAGCGCCGCCCGGTCGCCCTGGCGCGCCGCCTCGGTCACGTGCTCGCCCTGGACGCCCTCGGCCGAGCCGCCGCCGAGCCGCAGCAGGTGCGCGGCGCCCTCAGGGTCGGCCTGCGCGTTGTTCCTGGCCTCCATCAGCAGCGCGCTGCCGCTGGCGTACCGCTCCCAGCAGCCCTCGTTGCCGCAGCCGCAGGCGCGGCCGCCCGGCACCGCCTGCATGTGCCCGAACTCGGCGCCCATCCCCCACCGTCCGCGGTAGAGCTCGCCGCCGAGCACGATGCCGCCGCCGATGCCCGTGCCCACGGTGACGCACAGGACGTGGCTCTCGCCCCGGCCCGCGCCGAAGCGGTACTCGCCCCAGGCCATGGCGTTGGCGTCGTTCTCGACCACGATCGGCAGGCCGACCAGCTCGCCCACCTTCTCGCGCAGCGGCTCCTCGCGCCAGGCGAGGTTGGGGGCGAAGCGGATGACCGATCGGGTCTCGTCGACGAAGCCCGCCGCGCCGATGCCGACGGCCTCGACGGAGTGCCGTGCCGCGAGCTCGGTCACCGCATCGGCGATCGTGAGCGCCATCTTCTCCGGGCTGCCTGCCGGGCTGTGCCGCAGGCCGCGCTCGATGATGGCGCCGTGCTCGTCGACGACACCATACGCGATCTTGGTACCGCCCACGTCCACACCGATGGTCAGCGCCATGCCGTCTTCCTTCCGCCCGATCCGCTTACGCCCGATCCGCGAGCGCCCGGGCCGTCACCCGCCCGAGCCATCACGCCGCGCCGATTGAAGCCGATCAAGACGGGTTGTGGCAATCCCGCCGTCACCCGCCCTCACCCGCCCTCACCCGCCTTCGACCGGCCCGTCAGCCCAGATCGATGTGCTCGACCTTCGGCTCGCCGGAGCGGCGCTCCCCGGCCGGTCGCGCCCCGCCGCTCGCCAGGGGGCGCTGCAGGGCGTCGACCGCCTCCCGGAACGCCGTGAACAGCTCTCCGCCCGCCGCGATCAGGTGGCCGGTGACGTCGCCCCCGGACTCGCGGCGCGCCGCGATGACCCGGCACACCGGGCAGGCCCGGCAGACGTACTCGTCGTGGTCCTCCGAGACGGCCTCGCTCCACACGTCGCCGCCCCGGTCGCTCGCGCCGGCGCCGCCGAAGGCGGATCCGAAGCCGCTCACGCCGCCCTTCACGAGCCCCTTGCCGAACTCGCGGCCCATCCGCCGCTGCACGGCGTCCAGCAGCTTCATCGCCTCCTCCGCGGCCGACCCGAGTGGGTCCCGGCTGCGCGGAGTGGTGTCGTTCGAATCCGTCATTTCGCCCCTCCTGCCTCGAACCGTACCCGGAGCCGGCCGTCCCGGAGCGCGGCCGAGGAGATCTCACGCCGGGCGAGGGCGGCGGGCAGGGTGATGACGCGCCGATAGGGCCCCGCGGTGACGATGATGTCGTCCCCCTTGCGGGCGAGGTCGAGGTCGTCCCGGTCCGCGAGCGGCAGGGACAGCGCCAGCTCGTCGGCCGTGAATTTCAGCGGCGGCTCGACGTCGGGGCGCGCGAGGGGATCCCGGTCCGCGTACATCCGCGCGGCGAGGCCCGAGAGCGCCGCGGTCCCGACCGGCTCCGCCGGGAGATAGGGGACGGTGAGAACGGGCAGCGGCGCGAACGACTCGTGCACCGTGGCGAGCTGCCTGGCCTGGGCCTCCACCCAGCCCAGCCGCCACTCGTCGGCGCCCTCCGCGGGGAAGACCCGGTTGGCGATCACCGCGTCGACGCGGTAGCCGTACAGGCTGAGCGAGGTAAGGGTGCGGCGGGCCTCGGCGACGACCACGGCCTCGGGGGTCAGCACGAGCCGCACGGACGCGTCGTCGCCGGTCAGCAGCGCGCGCACTTCCAGCAGGCCGCGGTGCAGCCGCTCCCCCGCCGAGACGACCTCGCCCTCGGGCACGCTCACCTTGGCGACGTGCCGGATGAACGGCGACAGCGCCCTGAGCATCCGCCTGCCGGCGGGGAGCAGACGGTTGACGTGCCAGTCGAGCGCCTCCGGCAGAGCGAGCAGGCGCAGCGTCTCCGCGGTCGGGGCGCAGTCGACGACGATCACGTCCCAGCGGCCGGTGCGGGCCTGTTCACGCAGTTCGAGCAGCGCCAGGATCTCCTCGGCGCCGGGCAGCACGGTGATCTCCTCGGCGGTGATCTCGTCGAGACCGAGCTCGGCCAGCACGTTGCCGGCGTAGTCGCGCAACTCACCCCAGTGCCGCTCCAGCGACTTCTGGCTGTCCACCTGCTGCAGGTGCAGGCCGGGCGCGACCTCGACCGGCTCAGCCGAGGGCGGCACGCCGAGCGCGTCGGCGAGCGAGTGCGCGGTGTCGGTGGAGACGATCAGCGTCTTGCCGCCCCGCTCGGCGGCGAGCGTGGCGGTCGCGGCGGCCGCCGTGGTCTTGCCGACCCCGCCCTTGCCGGTGAACAGGAGGATCCTCATCGGCTCTCGACGCGCCGCTTGAGCCCTTTCAGCGCGGTGTCGACGATGACCTTCTCGGCCTTGCGCTTGATCATGCCGATCATCGGGACCTTCAGGTCCACGGCGAGGTCGTAGGTGACCTCGGTGCCGCCGCCGTTGTCGGTCAGGCGGTAACTGCCGGTCAGGCCCGAGACCATCTTCCCGGCCTCGGCCATCCGCCAGCTCACGCCCGCGTCGTCGTCCCAGTCGTACCCGAGGACGTACTCGTCGCTGATCACGCCCGCGTCGAGGACGAAGCGGACCCGGGAGGCCCGGCCGTCCGCGCCCGTCTCCAGGACCTCGGCCTTCTTCACCTGGCCGGCCCACTCCGGATAGGCCGGGAAGTCCGCGACGACGGCCATGATTGTCGACCGGCCGGCGCCGATCGTGATGCTCGACGAAGTGCGATCAGCCATGCGCCAACCGTACTTCACCATTCCAGGGCGAAAGGCGTGCCACGGCCGCGGAAATGGCCGACGTTGACGCACTCCGTGCGCCCGACACGGGTGCGGCCGACCAGCGGCTGGTGGACGTGGCCGAACAACGCGAAGCGGGGCTGCGTCCTTCTGATCGCCTCCAGCGTGGCCTCGCTGCCCCGCTCGAACCTCCGGGCCACCACGTCGTACAGCAGATCGGGGATGGCGGGCGGGATGTGGCAGCACAACACGTCCACCTCGCCGACCGCCTCGACCTTGCGCGCGTACTCCTCGTCGTCGATCTCGTACGGCGTGCGGTAGCGGGTGCGCAGGCCTCCGCCGACGAACCCGAAGGTCAGCCCGCCGATCTCGATCACCTCGCCGTCCAGGACCCGCTGCCCGGGCCGCAGGTGGTCGGCCCACAGGCGCGGCATGTCCACGTTGCCGTAAGTGAGGTAGGCCGGCGTCGGCATGGCGGAGAAGATCTGCTCGTACTGGCGGCGGACCGCCGCCTCCATGAGGTCGCGGGGGTCGCCGTCGAGGGAGGCCCACAGGCCGGCCGACAGCTGCCGCGCCTCCTCGAAGCGGCCCGCCGCGCGCAGTTCCACGTACTCGCTCGCCTTGTCGGCGCCGAACAGGCCGGGGAAGATGCCCTGCGAATGGTCGGCGTAGTCGATGAACAGGAGCAGGTCGCCGAGGCAGATCAGGGCGTCGGCCCCGTCGCCCGCACGGGCGAGCGCGTCGGCCCGGCCATGGACGTCGCTGACGACGTGGATGCGCATGGGGGACATGGTAACGGCCGCTTTACCTAGCATCCGCTTGGGTAACGGAAAGGTGTCGGGCCCGCCGCGCGGGGGGACACTGATAGCGTCGATTCGTCCCCGGATAACGCCTGGGTGACGGACCTACCCATGCGTAACATCCCACGGTAGCGTCCGGTGGGACACAAAGAGTCATGCCCGCAACGCGGTCCCCGCCCTGCGCTTCGGGGGTCGCGCGGCCGTGCCCCAAGGAGTGGCCCGTGCGCGAGTTCAGCGTTCCCGTGCTGGTGGACGTGCCCCCGTCCGCGAACTGCACCGACGTGGTGTTCCAGCGCGGCGTGGACGAGCCGGACGCCGTCGTCATCCGCCGCAAGGAGGGCGAGGACCCGGCCGCGCCCTGGACGCCGGTCACCGCCGCGCAGTTCAGGGACCGGGTGGCGGCCGTCGCCAAGGGACTGATCGCCGCCGGGATCGAGCCCGGCGACCGGGTCGGCCTGATGTCGCGCACCCGCTACGAGTGGACGGTCGCCGACTACGCCATCTGGGCGGCCGGCGCGGTCGGGGTGCCGATCTACGAGACCTCCTCCGCCGACCAGGTGAAGTGGATCCTGACCGACAGCGGCGCCAAGGCCGCGTTCGTGGAGACGGCCGCGCACGAGGAGACCGTCCGCGAGGCCGTGCCCGGGCTGCCGCTGCTGTGGCGCATCGACGGCGGCGGGGTCGCCGAGCTGGAGCGCCTCGGCGCGGAGGTGACCAACGACACGCTCGCCGAGCGCCGGACGAGCCGGGGCGGGCTCGACCTCGCCACGATCATCTACACCTCCGGCACCACCGGCATGCCGAAGGGCTGCCGCCTGACCCACGACAACCTGCTGTTCACCGCGCGCAACGTCTCTCGCGGGCCGCTTGAGGCGCTCTTCGACGTGGAGGGCAGGGCCGCGCTGCTCTTCCTCCCCCTGGCACACAGCTTCGCCCGGCTCATCCAGATCGTCCTGATCGAGACCGGCACGGTGCTCGCGCACAGCCCGAACATGAAGAACGTGGCCCCCGACCTGCGGGAGTTCAAGCCCACGTTCCTGCTGGGCGTGCCGCGCGTGTTCGAGAAGGTCTACAACGCCGCCGAGCAGAAGGCCGACGCGGAGGGCAAGGGCAAGATCTTCCACGCCGCCGTGCGGACCGCGATCGAGTGGAGCAGGGCCGAGAGCTCCGGCGGGGCCGGCCTCGGCGCGCGGCTCAAGCACGCGGCCTTCGACAAGCTCGTGTACGGCAAGCTGCGGGCGGCCACGGGGGGCGCGCTGACCGCGGCGGTCTCCGGCGGCTCGGCCCTCGGCGAGCGGCTCGGCCACTTCTTCCGCGGCGTGGGGATCGAGGTGTTCGAGGGCTGGGGGCTGACCGAGACCAGCGCGCCCTCGACCGTCAACATCCCGGGCGCCAACAAGATCGGCACGGTCGGCAAGCCGTTCCCGGGCGTGAGCATCCGCATCGCCGACGACGGCGAGATCCTGGTGAAGGGCCGCCACGTCTTCGACGGCTACTGGAACAACGAGCGCGCCACCAAGGAGGCGATCGACCCGGAGGGCTGGTTCCACACCGGGGACGTCGGCCGCCTCGACGAACACGGCTACCTGAGCATCACCGGCCGCAAGAAGGAGATCCTCGTCACCGCCGGCGGCAAGAACGTCGCGCCCGCGCCGCTGGAGGACGCCATCCGGGCGCACCGCCTGATCAGTCAGGTCATGGTCGTCGGCGACGGCAAGCCGTTCATCGGGGCGATCGTCACTCTCGACCACGAGGCGATGGAGCAGTGGAAGCAGGCCAACGGCCGCTCCGGCGCCTCCATGGCCGAGCTCTGCTCCGACCCGGGCGTCGTCGCGGAGGTGCAGCAGGCGGTGGACGACGCCAACCGGATGGTCTCCAAGGCCGAGCAGATCAAGAAGTTCGGCATCCTCGACATCGAGCTGAGCGAGGAGACCGGACACGTCACGCCGAAGCAGTCGATCAAGCGGCACGTCGTGGCCCGCGACTTCGCCAAGCAGATCGACGAGCTGTACGGCGACTGACCGAGCGGGTGCGCCGAAACATGTCGATGGTCAATGAAAAGTTTCGACCGATTCGGCGCACCGCCCGCGCGGAGCGCGACAACGGCCGCGCGGCCTGAGACGCAGCGTGAATCGGGCAGCTGGATCGGATCTATCGGTGCGGGTCTTCTAAGCCCTTGGCTGAAGACGACCTGCGGCGATGCCCGATGAAACGCGAGGACCGCCGAAAATATCGTTGTTGCCCCGCAATGTTGCGCTTCGCTTGGTTATGCTCCAGACGCATCCATGATCGAGACTGGAGAAGAGCGGGCGATGGGCGACAGGGTCGGCAACTGGAACTGGACGCACCGCGATCCCGACTACCTCCCGCCGGAGATCGACACGACCAAGCCCAGCATCGCGCGGGTGTACGACGCGTTCCTGGGCGGCAAGGACAACTTCGCCGTGGACCGCGCGGTCGCCACGGAGGGCATGCGGCACTTCCCCGACCGCGGCGAGGGCGCCCGTAACAACCGGGCCATGCTGTTCCGCGGCGTGAAGTACATGGCCGAGCAGGGCATCGACCAGTTCCTCGACATCGGCTCGGGCCTGCCCACGATGGACAACACCCACTCGGTCGCGCAGCGGATCAACCCCGCCGCGAAGGTCGTCTACGTGGACAACGACCCCATCGTGCTGGCCCACGCGCGGGCGATCCTGCAGACCGACGAGCGTACCCGCGTGATCACCGCGGACCTGCGCGAGCCCGAGGTGATCCTCCACCACCCCGAGGTCGACGGTTTCCTCGACTTCTCCCGTCCCATCGGCCTGCTGCTGGTGGCCGTGGTCCACCACCTCGCCGACGCGGAGGACCCGAACGGCCTCGTGGACACCTACAAGGCGCGCCTGGCCCCGGGCAGCTACATGCAGCTCACCCACTTCTGCTCCTGCGCGCCGGAGATGCGCGAACTGGAGGCGGTGCTGCTGCAGATGCTCGGCACCGGCCGGGCCCGGGACATGCCCGAGATCGTGCGGTTCTTCGATGGCCTCGACCTGGTCGAACCCGGGGTGGTGCACGTGCCCGAGTGGCGTCCCGAGGAACCCGTGAGCCACCCCCTCGACCTCGGCGGCGTCTGCGTCGCCGGCGGGATCGGCCGCAAGGCCTGACCGACCGGCCCGCGCTCCTCCTGACCCGCTCGCGCGCGGCGCTGTGTCGTATATGCGCGGACAGCTGGCTCTTCGCACCCAATCAGGGCATGGGGCGGCACCTGTCCATCCATTGGGCCCTTCGTTAGGTGTCGCTCCTGTGGTCCCGTTGCGCCACGTGTTGGGATTTATGCGTGCCCCCCACCACTTGCACCAGCGGGGTCGCACCCTTCGCCCGCTTAAGGCCTGCGGCTCCCTGTGGTTTCCCACGCGAGGAGTCCCATGTTCCGGCACAACCGCCGCCTGCAGTTCGAGGCCAAGCCAGAAAAGCCCGACCCGGTGTACGCGCGCAAACTCCAGGAGCTCATCGGCGGCGCCTTCGGTGAGATGACGGTCACCATGCAGTACCTGTTCCAGGGCTGGAACTGCCGCATGCCCGGCAAGTACAAAGACCTGATCATGGACATCGCCACCGAGGAGATCGGGCACGTCGAGATGCTCGCCACGATGGTCGCCCGCCTCCTCGAAGGAGCGCCCTCCACCGCGGTCACGAAGATGGCCACCGCCGACCCAGTGGTCGGCGCGGTCCTGGGCGGGATGGACCCGCAGCAGGCCATCGTGGCCGGCGGGGGCCCCCTGCCCGCCGACAGCAACGGATACCCCTGGAACGGCCGCTACATCGTCGCGAGCGGCAACCTGCTGGCGGACTTCCACGCGAACGTCGCGGCAGAGGCGCACGGCAGGCTGCAGACCGCCCGGCTCTACCACATGACGGACGACCGGGGCGTGAAGGACATGCTGAAGTTCAACCTCGCCCGCGACACCCTGCACCAGAACCTGTGGCTCAAGGCCATCGAGGAACTCCGGACGGACGGCCTGGAGGACGTCGTCGTGCCCGACGCGCTGTTCGACGAGGAGCACGCCGAGCACGCCGAGACGATCTGGGACCTGTCCGACGGCGCGGAGGCCCAGGCGGGCGGCTGGGCGAGCGGGCCGCAGCCCGACGGCCGCCACCAGTTCGCCTATCTCCTCAACCCGGAGCCGCTCGGGGACCTCGCGATGGCACCGCCGCCCGACCCGAAGCTCTACGACACCTACGACGGCAGCATGGGCGAGCCCAAGAGCCCGGCCCTCGGCACCGAGGTGGGCCCCATGGGCAAGCTCAAGGACAAGCTCACCTGACCGAGCCCCGTCGAGCCGGCACGCACAGGCGGAGGCCGGTCGGACACCGGCCTCCGCCCTTTCCAGCGCGCCACGCTCGGCCCCGCGCCACGCTCGGCCCCGCGCCACGCTCGGCCCCGCGCCACGCTCGGCCCACGGCGTCTGCGCCGTTCCGCAGGCGCCGCACCGCACCGCGGGGCTGCCGCCTGCGGCCGCCGGAGAACGCACCCGGGCCGGCGTGGGGCAGCCGCCGTGCCGCACGCCATATTTCCCGCCTGTGAGGCTTTCGTGTTTCCTGTGAGGCTTTTGTGCTCGACTCCCGCCGTCCCCTGAACGGGCCCGCGCCCGCCGCACCCGCCGAGGGGCGGGCGGCACCGGGCCGCCTGGCGCGGCTGGCCGGCCTGTGCGGTCCCGCCTTCGTCGTCTCCGTGGCGTACATCGATCCGGGCAACTTCGCGACCAACATGGCGGGCGGCGCCCAGTACGGGACGATGCTGCTGTGGGTGATCGCCCTCGCGAACGTGCTGGCCATGTTCGTGCAGGCGCTTTCGGCCAAGCTCGGCATCGCCACCGGCCGCAACCTGCCCGAGCTGTGCCGCGACCACCTGCCGCGCCGGGTGAGCCTGCCGCTGTGGGTGCAGGCCGAGCTGGTCGCCGCCGCCACCGACCTGGCCGAGTTCATCGGCGGGGCGATCGCCCTGAACCTGCTGTTCGGCGTGCCGCTGCTGCCGGCCGCGGCCGTCACGGCCGTCGTCTCCTCGCTGCTGCTCATGCTCGCGCCGCGCGGACGCCGCCGGTTCGAGGCGACCGTCGCCGCGATGCTCGGGGTGGTCCTGGCCGGGTTCGCCTACCAGGTGCTGCTGTCGGGATCCCTCGCGGGCGTGGCCGGCGGCTTCGTGCCCCGCCTGGCCGGGACCGACAGCCTGCTGCTGGCCACCGGGATCATCGGGGCGACCGTCATGCCCCACGTCGTCTACCTGCACTCGGCCCTCACCCAGCACCAGGGCGCGGACGGCGGTCGCCGGGAGGCCGTGCGGGCCAGCAGGACGGACATCGCGGTCGCCCTCGGCACCGCCGGGCTGGTGAACATGGCGATGCTGACCGTGGCCGCCGCCACGTTCGGCGGCGGCGATCCCGGCAGCCTGCAGGCCATCCACGCGGGTCTCGGGCGGGTCCTCGGCCCCGGGGCGGCCGTCGCGTTCGCGCTCGCCCTGCTCGCCTCGGGCCTGGCCTCCTCCAGCGTGGGGACCTACGCCGGGCAGGTGATCATGGCGGGGTTCCTGCGCCGCCGCGTGCCGCTCCTGGCGCGGCGGCTGGTCACGATCATCCCGGCCATGGCGGTCCTGGCCGCCGAGGTGGATCCCACGCGGGCGCTCGTGCTGAGCCAGGTCGCGCTGTCCTTCGGCATCCCGTTCGCCCTGGTCCCGCTCGTGGCGTTCACCGGCAGCAGGAAGCTGATGGGCGATCTCGTCAACCGCCGCCTCACCACCGTCGCCGGCGTCGTCGTCGCCGGCGTGATCTGCGCGCTGAACGGCTTCCTCCTCGTGGAGGTGTTCACCGGCTGAGCCGCCGACGCCTTCCCCTGGTGCTCGGCCTCGTCGACTGGTGCCCGGCCTCGCCGGTCACCTCCGCCGTGGTCGCGTCGAGATCGCGAAGTGGCACGGGAGTGTCAGGCGGGAGACGAGGTCAGAGCAGTGCGGCGAACCGGGCCGCGACGAGGTCCCAGCGCCACTCCTCCTCGATCCAGGCCCGGCCCCGCTGCCCCATCTCGCGGGCGCGGGCCGGGTCGGCCAGCAGGTCGCCCAGGGCGCCGGCCACCGCCGTGTGCGACGTGCCGTCGACCACCAGGCCCGTCTCTCCGTGCCGTACGGCGTCGGGGGCGCCGCCGGAGGAGCCCGCGACCACCGGCAGTCCGGTGGCCGACGCCTCCAGGTAGACGATGCCGAGACCCTCGACGTCGAGCCCCCCGAGCCTGCTGCGGCACGGCATGGCGAACACGTCACCCGCGTCGTAGTAGGCCGGGAGGGACGCCCAGGGGACGGACCCGGTGACGACCACCGAGCCGCGCAGCCCGGCCCGGGCGGCCGTCCGCTCCAGCGTCCGCCGCGAGGGGCCACCGCCGACCAGGAGCAGGACCGCGCCGGGAACCCGCCGCAGGACGAGCGGCCAGGCCCGCAGCAGCACGTCCTGGCCCTTGCGCGGCACCAGCCGGGAGACGCACACGACCACCGGCCGATCGTCCAGGCCCAGGGACGCGCGGACCCGGTCCCCGCCCGCCCCCGGGCGGAAGACGGCGGTGTCCACGCCGGGCGCGAGCCGTACGAGCCTGGAGGCGGAGACGACCCGCGCGATCCGGCGACGGGTGTAGTCGCCGAGGTAGGTCACGACGTCGGCCCCCGCGCCGATGCGGCGCAGCAGGGCGCGCGCGCCCGGCAGGCGGGCCCAGGACGCCTCGTGCCCGTGGGTGAGCATGACGATCCGGCCCGCACCCGCGGCGCGCAGGACGGGAGCGAGCAGCCCCAGCGGCGCCGCCGCCCCGAAGACGACGGTGGCGCCGTCCTCGACCAGCGCCGCCGCCCTCTTCGCCACCGAGCGCGTCGGCAGCATCAGCGAGGAGGGATGACGGACCACCTCGTACGGCTGGCGCGCGTCGAACTCCTCGCACCCCTTCCAGCGCGGGGCGTACACGACCACGGAGCCGGGCGGCCTGCGCGAGGCGAGGCCGTGCACGAACGCCTGGATGCCGCCCGGTCTGGGCGGGAAGTCGTTCGTGACGATCAGCGTCCGCTTCGTCATCCTCACCCCCGCTGCCGGCATGGTCGCGCGGTCCGCCCGCGCCGCCCGAGAACGCATTGTCGCAGCCGTGGTCGTGCCCGCACCTCACGGAATCAGGCGCCCTCACGGAGGTCAGGGCCGGGCGAGCCGCTCGCGGGCGTACGACCGCCATTCGCGGGTCAGGCCGTCGGCGGTCAGCCCGAGAACCTCCCGCAGCGCCGGGCCGATCCCCTCGCGCAGCGTGGCGCGGTAGAGGGCGACCAGCCTCCGCTCACCGAACCGGGCCGCGATGTAGCGGCAGGCGAGCCACGCCTCCTCGTACGCCTGCGCGGGTCTGGCGGCGAAGTCGGCGGGCCCTGGCAGGGCGTTCAGCGCCGCCCTCCCGGCGGTCCCGTCGGCGGCCCCGTCCGCGGTCCCGTCGGCGGCCTCGTCGGTGGCCCCGTCGGCGGCGACGTCGGCGGCGAGTTCGGCGGCGATCGTGCGGACCGGCAGTCCGCTGTCCAGATAGCCCACGTAGTCGGCGAAGCCTTCCTTGAGCCACATCGGCACCGTCGGGGGGCCGGCGGTCGCGACGTGCGTCAGCTCATGGGTCACGACGACCATGCGGCCGGTCGCGGACAGGCGGGCGAACGCCGCCGGCTGCACGATCACGCGGCCGCCGGTGGCGACGGCCGCCAGATCGTCCACCTTCGCCGGCGCGGCCAGCACGGCGGCCTGCTCCTCGGTGCGCGGCACGAGGACCACCGCGCCGCCGTACCCGCCCCAGACCCTCGTGACCGTGCGGCCCGCGCGATCGGCCAGCGCCGCGATCTCGGCGACCAACCGCCGGGGCGACCCCACGACGACGGCGCGCTCGCCGCGGGCGACGGAGGCGCCGATCCACATGCCCGGTCGCTCCCGCACGGCGGCCCGGGCGTCCAGCCGCGGGGCGAGCAGCGGGTCGGGCGGGGCCGCGGCGGCGGACCCGGCGAGCAGCGCGGCCAGCGCGGCGGCCACGGCCGCGATCCGGCGGCGGGGAAGGACCCCGCGGGGCGGAACTTCGGGCCGGCGCCGACCGGCCGCGGCGCGCACGCTCGGCACGCCCACAGGCACGGGCACGGGCACGCCCACAGGCATGGGCACGGGCACAGGCACGGGCACAGGCACAGGCACAGGCACAGGCACGGGCACGGGCACGCCGCTCGTGGCAGTCACGCCGTGCATGCTAACCGGCACGTGCCACGGCCCCGTCCACCTCGGCGAGGTGGACGGGGCCGCGAGGACGGCGCCGGTCGAGGGGGCTGGTGACCGGTGCCCGTCAGACGCCCGGACGGACGGCACCCACGAAGGTGCTCCTCCGATAGGCGTCCAGCTTGTCGATCCGCACCCGGGTGCCGGTGTGCGGAGCGTGGATCATCTTGCCGTGCCCGACGTACATGCCGACGTGGCCGCCGCCGCTGGTGAAGATCAGGTCACCGGGCTCGAAGTGACCCCAGGACACCTTCTTCCTGACCGCGCCGCGAATGGACCACGTCGTGCGCGGCAGCCGTACGCCAGCCCTGCGCCAGGCGTACTGGACCAGGCCCGAGCAGTCGAACGCGCCCGGTCCCGTCGCTCCGTAGCGGTAGGGGTCGCCGATCTGCTTTTCCGCGACCTTCACCGCGCGCAGGCCCTTGGCCCGCTGGAGCGAGGCCCTGCTGATCTTCCGCTTGGCGGTGGTCTTCTTGGTCTGCCGCTTCTTCGCGGCGGCCTTGCGGGCGGCGGCGTCCGCGCTCTTCTCGGTGCCCGTCTTCGTAGCCGTCTTCTTGGCTGGGGCCGTCTTGACGACTGTGACCGTCACCGTGTCGGCCGCCGCCGGATGTACTCCGGCGGCCCCTACGGATGCCGTCAAAGCAGCACCACCAAGGGCAATTCGGGCAAGACGGGACAGACTAGCGGGGGTGGTAGACAGGATCTCTCCTCGGGTCTTCCGCTCACGCCTACCGGGTTAGCTGACGGGTTCGGGCGGGGAAGTCGCCCTACGGCGCGCGATGCGCCGATTCACCCCGGACCTTCGCGTGAAGGTCGATGGTTCCCCGGCTCCGTGCCTCCTGACTGCACGGACTCGGCAGGCCACCGGCGCCGGAGGATCCCGCGAAGGGGAGGGTGATGAAGGGCGCCGATGACGGTGGATGACTGCGCGACCCGGCCGGCCGGACCGGGTGCGCCGCGGCGAGGCGTGCTCGCCGCGGCCCAGAAGCTACCCAGGACCCGCCGCATTCGGCAAAGTCCTCCCGCCGGATAAAGATCAGATAACGAAGGCCGCCGAGAAGAAAGCGCAGCGTACCCCGCACAGCAAACCGCTAATTGTGACTCTGCTCACAATCTCCACAACACCGGCTAAATCGGGTCACAGAAGCCCCAAAAGGCACAGAGATCACAGAGCCGGTCGAGCCCCTCAGGGGCGCACGGCTCCGATCGCGTGATACTCGGCGAGTGAGACAATCTTCACAACATCGCCGGTCTGCGGAGCGTGGACGACCTTGCCGTCGCCGGCGTAGATGCCGACGTGCCCGTACCCGGCGTGCCAGAGCAGGTCGCCCGGCTGGAGCTCGTCCAGCGAGACCCTGCGGCTCGCGCCCCAGGCCCACTGTTCGTAGCTGGTCCGGGGCAGCGTCACGCCCGCCGCCGCCCACGCGGCCTGCACGAGCCCCGAGCAGTCCCAGGAGGCCGGTCCGGTGCCCCCGTAACGGTAGGGCTTGCCGACCTGCTTGTAGGCGAACTGGAGGGCCGACAGCGCGTTGCCGGACGCCGGCCCGGTGTAGACGACGCCGGCGCTGTTGGGGTTGCCGGGGTTGAACGTCCCGAGCGAGCGCAGGAGCTTCATCTGCTCCCGGACGAGCTTGTCGACCTTCTCCTTCTCGCCGGCGAGCTCGCCCCTGACGTCGGTGGCCTCCTTGTAGACCACCTTGCTCTGGTCGCGGCGGTCCTTGAGGTCCTTGATGGCGCCCTCGTACTCCCTGAGCCGCCCGGCCCGCTCGGCCGACATGTGGTTGAGCGTGGCGAGGCCGCTGAGCATGGCGTCGGGGTTGGAGCTGTAGAAGACACCGCCCCACGAGCCCATATCGCCGACCTGGTAGCTGCTGACGGCCATCGAGACCAACCCGGAGCGCAGCGCCTCGACCCGGGTGTTCTGCTTCTTGTAGTCGTCGTTGATCGCGAGGTACTTCTGCCGCGACTTCTTCCACTTCTCGTTGGCCGCGTTGTAGCGGTCGACGAGCTTGTCGGCCTGCTCGTTGAGCTTGCTCAGCTTCGCCTTGGCCTGCGCGACCGTGGGCTTCGGATCCGCCTGCGCGCCCGTCACCGGCGTAAGCAGGATCACGGCGGCCAGACCGGCGGCCACCGGCACACGCCCTCGCACTGAGCCCCCTTGAGGATGAACCTCTTAGATCGACGAAACCTGCGGCGCGACTCTATCTAGGCGATCTTGAAGCTTCAACCTATTCGCAGGTATTCGCGACAGTCATCACTCCTCGTGACGGCGCGGGTCCGGAGCGCGCGTACGGCGTTTCAGCCCCGGCCGAGGCGGCGCAGCAACAGGAGCGAGGGCACCGGCCGGGCGCCCATGCGGCGCACCGACTCGGCCACCTCCCGGTCGGAGGAGGCCACGGCGATGGCCCGCCCCGGCGGCTCCGCCCGCACCAGCGTGCGGATGAGGTCGTCGGCGATCTCCCCCGGCGCGCTGAACATCACCCGCACCCCGCGCGGCGCGGACACCTGGACGGGCCCGTTCAGCTCGGCGCCGTCGAACACGCACGTCACCTCCGCCCGCGTCTGCACGGCGAGCCCGCCGAGCCCGGTCAGCAACCGGGCCCGCTGGTCGGCGAGGGTCAGCGACGGGTAACCGGTCTTGGTCACGTTGTAGCCGTCGACGATCAGATGCAGATGAGGGATGGCCAGGAGCTGATCGAGGAGCTGGGGATCGTCGTTGGCCAGTGCCCGCGCGGGCACGGCCGTCACTCCAGGCTCGCCCGGCACCACCGCGTTCACGTAGTCGGCCGGCCTGCTGATCGTCGTGGGCAGGCCGAGCTCCTTGCGCAGCCCGGCGGCGGTGTCCTGAAGCGCGTCCAGCAGCACCCGCACCCGGGCGTCCTCGACGCTGCGGCCCTCACGCGCGGCCCTGCGGCTGGCCTCCAGCTGGCGCTCGACGTCCGCCAGGCGCTCCCTGAGCCGCCGCAGCTCGGTCTCGGCCGCGCCGTTGGCGCTCGCGGCCCTGGCCCGCGCCTCGGCCGTCCCCGCCTCCACCTCGGCCGCCCTGGCCTCGGCGGCCCTGACCCGCTCGCGGGCGTCGTGCAGCTTGCGCCGCAGGTCGGAATTCTCCACCCGGGCCGCCTTGAGCTGCTCGCGCACCCGGTCGATCTCCTCCTTGGCGGAGGCGCGCTGCGCCGCGAGCTGCTCGCGCAGCCGCGTCTCCGCCTGCTCCCGCTGGGCGCCCGCGGCCGCGGCCTGCTCCAGGTCGGTCCGCGCCTGCTCGACCAGGTCCGGCCACCCGGGCGGGCGGGTCAGGTACGCCGCCGCCGCGACCAGCACCGGCTCGGCCGCGGGAGGCACCGTGCCCTCGGCCAGGCTCGCCACCAGCTCGGGCCAGGCGGTCTCCACCGCCTCGGCCACCCGCTCGCGGAACTCCTTGTCGTTCTCCAGCTGGGTCGCGATCGGCGCGCTCCCCAGGCGGGCGCGCTTACGCGGGTCGAACCTGGCGATGTTGCGCAACGGCGGCGGCACGGCCGCGGCGGGCATCGAGCCCAGCACCTGCGCCGCGACCTCCACCACGTGTAAGCGGATCTGCTCGGGCAACGGACGAGACAGGCCTTCTCCGGCTGAACTCATCTCGTCGCTCCTCGGTCGTGTCCTAGAGATCTTCTGCCTACTGCGGTCGCCCCCGGCGGCGCCTCGCGGTGCTGTCGCCCCCGGGTGCGAGAAGGTCCCGATGCCCGCCGCCCGCGAGGCCCGGCCTCGCGGCGCGCTCACCAGACCGCCCTCACACGGCAAGATCTGCGAGACACTCCCCTGTCCATGTCTTCTTTTAAGGGTACGACCGTCGCACCGTGTCCATGTCGGGTTCATGATCTGTCACCGGGCCTCGCACCGGCGGGGCCGGGCGAGGCGCCCGCGACACCCCCTCCGCCCACCTGACCGTCGCTTTGCCTCCACCGGGGGCGGGGGCGGTAATTGTCGGTCGGGACTTCTATGGTCATGGGCGTGGATGCGGTACAGGGCACGCTGGACGAGCTCGGCACTCCCCTCCGGGAGGTGACGTTCGTCGTCTTCGACCTGGAGACCACCGGCGGGTCCGCCGCGGAGCACGCCATCACGGAGATCGGCGCGGTGAAGGTGCGCGGCGGCGAGGTGATCGGCGAGTTCGCCACGCTGGTCGACCCCGGGGGCCCGATCCCGCCGTTCATCTCCGTGCTGACCGGCATCACCGACGCGATGGTCGTGGCCGCGCCGAAGTTCTCCGAGGTGCTGCCGAGTTTTCTGGAGTTCGTCGCCGGGGCGGCGCTCGTGGCGCACAACGCGCCGTTCGACATGTCGTTCCTGAAGGCGGCGTGCCAGGTCAACGGCTACCCGCCCCCGGCCAACCCGGTGGTGGACACGGCCGACCTCGCGCGCCGCGTGCTGACCCGCGACGAGACCCCCAACTGCAAGCTGGCCACCCTCGCGCGGGTCTTCCGAAGTTCCACCGAGCCCTGCCACCGGGCGCTCGCCGACGCGAAGGCCACGGTCGACGTGCTGCACGGCCTCATCGCGCGGGTCGGGTCGCTCGGCGTGCACACGCTGGAAGACCTGCGCGGCTTCGTTCGCGCCCCCACCCCGGAGCAGCAGCGCAAACGCCACCTCGCCGAGGGGGTGCCCGGCGCGCCCGGCGTCTACGTCTTCGAGGACGACAGGGGCGAGGCGCTCTACATCGGGAAGAGCTCCAACCTGCGCAACCGCGTGCGCAGCTACTTCACCGCGAGCGAGACCCGCTCGCGCATCCGCGAGATGGTCGGCATCGCCGAGCGGGTCAGGACGATCGTCTGCGCCACCGCGCTGGAGGCGGAGATCCGCGAACTGCGGATGATCGGGGTGACCAAGCCGCGCTACAACAGACGGTCCCGCTTCCCCGAGCGGGTGGTCTGGCTCAAGCTGACCGACGAGGCGTTCCCCCGGCTCAGCGTGGTGCGCGAGGTGAAGGACGACGGCGCGGCCTACCTCGGCCCGTTCGGCAGCAGCCGCACCGCCGACGACGCGCGGACCGCCATGCACGAGGCGCTGCCGCTGCGTCAGTGCACCGAGCGGCTGTCGGCCCGGGTGCGGCGCCCGGCCTGCGCGCTCGCCGAGATCGGCCGGTGCGGCGCGCCCTGCGAGGGCCGCGAGAGCGAGGAGAGCTACGCCGGCCACGTCCGCCGTGCCCGGCACGCGATGGAGCTCGACGCCGAAGCGGTCTTCTCCGCGATGGAGGCGCGCATGAGCCGTCTGTCGGCCGAGCAGCGATACGAGGAGGCGGCCGTCGACCGGGACCGGCTCGCGGCCTACGTCAGGACCGCCGCGCGCATGCAGCGCCTGCGCTCGCTGACCGGCATTCCGCAGATGGTCGCGGCCAGCCCGGCCTTCGACGGGGGCTGGGACATCCACGTCATCCGGCACGGCAGGCTCGCCGCGGCCGGCGTGATGCCCCGGGGCGCCCACCCCACGCCGTACGTGGACGCGCTGGTCGCCACGGCGGAGACGGTCCTGCCCGGTCCCGGCCCCACCCCGGCCGCCAGCGCCGAGGAGACCGAGTGCGTGCTGCGCTGGCTCGACTCCCCCGGCGTGCGCCTCGTTCAGGTCGACGGCACCTGGAGCCTCCCCGCGTACGGCGCGGGGCGGCTGATCGAGCGCATCGAGCGCGCCTACCGGCACCAGCGGAGTGACCGCCGTGAGGGACGGCCTCTGCGGTGACGCGGCGGGGGTGGCACTAAGGTCGGGGGCGACAGACCCCGAGCCGCGAGACAGCAGGAGAGACGCGAATGGTCACCGCGATCGTCCACATCAAGGCGGACGTCGACAAGATCCCCGAGGTCGCCGAGGCCATCGCCGAGATCGAGGGCGTCAGCGAGGTGTACTCGATCACCGGCGAGTTCGACCTGCTGGCCATGGTCAGGGTCGGCCGCTACGACGAGGTGGCCGAGGTCGTGCCCGGCCGCGTCAACAAGGTGCCGGGCGTGCGTCACACCGAGACACACATCGCCTTCCGCACCTACTCACGCCACGACCTGGAGGCGGCCTTCTCCATCGGCCTCGCCGACGCGGACTGACCCCGCCCGGCCGCCCGCACCGCCCGGCCGCCCGCACCGAGAGCCGGGCGGAGCGCGGTCAGGCAGGGCACCACAGCCCAGGCCGAGCGCGACGGACCAGGCAGAGCGGAGCGGGCAAGACAGAGCGGAGCGGGCAAGACAGGGCGCGGGGATCAGGCCGGACGCAGCAGCCGGACGCGGACCTCGAACCCGCCGGGAAGCGGACGCGCGGCGACCGAGCCGCCGAACAGCGCCGTGCGCTCCCAGGTGCCGACGAGCCGGTCGCGGGGGATCCCGTCGTCGTGAACGACGACCTCGACAACGGCGGGCAGCCACCGCAGCGTGACCGTCGCCGTGCGGGCCGTGCCGTACCACAGGGCGTTGCCCAGCACCTGCTCCACGATGCGGTATGCCGTCAGCTCCAGCGTGGGGCCACTCCCCCGCTCACCGGCCTCGCCGAGCTCGGCGAACGAGACGGCGAGCCCGCTCGCGCGGAAGTCGTCGATCATCCCGGGCAGGTCGCCCAGGCCCGGCTGGGCGCCGCGGCGCCGCCCGTCCGAGCACAGCAGAACCATCATGCGGCGCAGGTCGGACAGGACCCGGCGGCCCGACTCCTCCGCCTCGCGGAAGGTCCGCCGGGCCCGTTCCGGGTCCTTGTCCATGATCACCCGGCCTGCTCCCACACCCAGCGTCATCACGCTCAGGTCGTGGGCCACCAGGTCGTGCAGTTCCGAGGCGATCCGCAGGCGCTCCCAGACGGCGTCGTCCTCCGCGTCGGGGGGAACGGGGCGCCCGGGCCATGCGCCGTCCCCGCCCTCCGCCCGGACCTGCCGGTCGCTCCTGCCGCGGTCCCGTCCCGGGAAGGCCGAGCCGGGGCGAGAACCGGCCGAGGACGCACCGCGGACGCCGGCGGCGAGTACGGCCATCCCGCCGCGGGCCAACGCGGCCCATCGGCGGACGACGCGAAGGGCGAACAGACGCATCATGGCGGGAACGGTACGGCTCAGGCCGAACCATTCACGTCCCCATCAAGGCGGACGCCTGATCCGTCCAGCGGTGGAGGCGATCCGGATCAGGAGCCCGATCAGGCCTTACCGCCGAGCGTGCGGCTGATCTCGATCCAGCGCTCCAGGGTCTGCGCGGCTCTGCCCGAGTCGACCGCCTCGGCCGCGCGGTCGTACGCCACGCGCAGGTCGCCCGCCAGGTCGTCGCCGGGACCGTCGTAGGCGACCAGGCCGGCCGCCGCGTTCAGCAGCACCGCGTCGCGCACCGGCCCCGTCGCGCCGCGCAGCAGGTCGCGCACCGCCGCCGCGTTGAACTCGACGTCGCCGCCTCGCAGATCGTCCGGCTGGGAGCGGGGAATGCCGAGGTCGGCCGGGTCGAGCGTCGTCTGGGTCGCGGTGCCGTCCCGGACGACGAAGACCGTCGACGGGGCCGCGGTGGACAGTTCGTCCAGGCCGTCGTCGCCGCGGAAGACCAGCGCCGACACGCCGCGCTCGGCGAACACCCCGGCCATGACCGGCAGCATGCGCGCATCGAACACGCCGATGGCCTGGGCGGCCGGGCGCGCCGGGTTGGCCAGCGGCCCGAGGAAGTTGAACACCGTCGGCACGCCGATCTCCTTGCGCGGCGGGCCGGTGAAGCGCAGCGCGGGGTGGTAGACGGGCGCGAAGCAGAAGGCGATACCCGCCTCAACCGCGACCCTGGCGGTGGTCTCCGGCGACAGGTCGAGGGCGACGCCCAGGTGCTCGAGCACGTCGGCCGCGCCGCACAGCGAGGAGGCGGCCCGGTTGCCGTGCTTGACGACCCGGGCTCCGGCCGCCGCCGCGACGATCGCGGCCATCGTCGAGACGTTGACGGTGTGCGCCCGGTCGCCGCCGGTGCCGACGATGTCGACCACCGGCCCCTCGACCGTGAGCGGGGTGGCGCGCTCGAACATGGTGCGGACGAGGCCCGTCACCTCGGCGACGGTCTCGCCCTTGGCCCGCAGGGCGACGGCGAAGGCGGCGATCTGCGCCGGGGTGGCCGACCCCGACATGATCTCCCCCATCACCCAGGCCGTCTCGTCGGCCGTCAGGTTCACACCCGCGAGCAGGGCGTTCAGCGTGGAGGGCCAGGTGGTGCGCGTGTCCATGGTGGGCTCCGCGGGATTCGATGTGGGGTCGGGTCGGCGGTTCGGTGTCGCTGGGCGGCGTCGGCGGTTCGGTACGGGTTGGGCGGCGTCGGCGTGCCCGGGGTGAGGCGACGGCCCGATGACCCCGGGCCGGTGTGAGTCGCGAGTCAGTGAGTCGGGTGAGTCCGGTGAGTCAGATGAGTCAAATGAGTCCGGTGAGTCGGTGACGCGGGTGCCCCCGCCTCGGCCACGTGGGCCGGTGCGGTGACACGTGGGCCCCGGACCGGAGGCGACGGCGCCCGGCGTCGGTGCGCGCCCGGTGCCGCTCCGCACGGCTCCAGGACGCAAGGTTCCAGGAGCCGAGTTGCCAGGACCCGAGGTGCCGGAACCCGAGGTGCCAGGACCCAAGATTCCCGGGCCCCGAGGTTGCAGGCCTCAAGGTCCAGGCCCAGGTTCGGGCTTCCAGGTTCGGGCTTCCAGGTTCGGGGCCCGGCGCTGACGCGCCCGGCTTGATGCGTCCAGGTCAGTGCGCCCGGATCGGTGCGCCCAGCTCAGTGCGCCCGGATCGGTGTGCCCAGCTCAGTGCGCCCGGGTGAGGCTGAGGCGGCGCCGCATGAGATCAGCCACGGCCTCGGCGAAGACGACGGGGTCGATGGGCTGTGCGACGACGGCGTCGGCGCGGGACCAGTTGGCCAGCCACCGGTCGTCCCTGCGGGCGATGAGCAGCAGAATCGGCGGGCAGTTGTGCACCTCGTCCTTGGCCTGCCGGCTCACCCCCATGCCGCCGGCCGGCTGCGCCTCGCCGTCGAGGACGGCCACGTCGATGTCGCCGGAGTCGAGGTGCTTGATCACGGCCGGCTGGGTCGCGCACTCGACGATCTCGACGAGGGGCACGTCAGCGGCGGGGCGCCGCCCGATGGCCAGGCGCACCTTCTCGCGGGTGCCTGCGTCGTCGCTGTAGACGAGAACCCTCATTTCACGCTCACTGTCGAATCGCGGGGTATGGTCATCGTGATGCTACCGGCGCGGCTGCAGGACTCGCAGCCCCGGGGCGATTGGCATGACATGCCCGTTTCGTAGGCGCGTATGAACCCTAGCGGGGGGTCGTGGGGCGACCCGACCTGGGGAGCCGCAATAATGCTGGGCGTGGCGACAGCATCCGCAATTACTACGACGACGAGACCGCACGGGTCCAGCCGGCCGAACCTGGTTCAGGTCGGGACCATCGTGTGGTTGTCCTCTGAGCTCATGTTCTTCGCGGCGCTGTTCGCGATGTACTTCACCATCCGGTCGGTCAGCCTTGGGCAGGGCACGCACTGGCCCGAGGCGGACCTCAACGTCCCGTTCGCGACCTTCAACACGACCGTCCTGGTCCTCTCGAGCGTCACATGCCAGCTGGGCGTGTGGGCTGTCGAGAAAGGCCAGGTCAAGAAGCTGCGATTTTGGTATCTCGTAAGCTTCTTGATGGGTGCGTTCTTCGTGGGCGGGCAGCTCTGGGAGTACGGGCACCTGGCGGAGGAGGGTCACGTCCTGTCCCACTCCCCGTACGACTCGGTGTTCTACCTGACCACGGGCTTCCATGGCTTGCACGTGACGGGTGGTCTGATCGCGTTCCTGTTCATCCTGGGACGTACGTACGCCGCGAAGCGCTTGACGTATGAGCAGCAGACCAGCGCGATCGTCGTGTCCTACTACTGGCACTTCGTCGACGTGGTCTGGATCGGCCTTTTCGCGACCATCTACATCATCAAATGATCGGAACGGGGATTTCGGTGAACTCCATCACCGCCCGACGGCGCCATCCCCTCGCGCGAGTCGCCGTCCTGGCACTCGCGCTGGGCCTGCTCGGCGGCGGCTACGCGCTCGCGGCGCCGAACGGCAGCACCGCGGACGCCGCGATCGCGTCCGGCAAGGCCGACGACGTGGCGCAGGGCAAGAGCCTCTTCGTGGCGCACTGCGCGAGCTGCCACGGGTTGAACGCCGAGGGCACCAAGAAGGCTCCGACGCTCATCGGCGTCGGAGCCGCCGCCGTGAACTTCCAGGTGAGCAGCGGCCGTATGCCCGCCGCCGACGCCGGCCCCCAGGCTCCGCGCAAGCCGCGCGCCGAGTGGGCGACCGACCAGGCCGTCGACCAGCTCGCGGCGTACGTCCAGTCGCTGGGCGGCGGCCCGACGGTGCCCGGCGCCGAGCAGGTCGACCCGGCCAAGGGCGACCCGGCCAAGGGCGGCGAGCTCTTCCGCGCCAACTGCATCCAGTGCCACAACTTCGTGGGCGCAGGCGGCGCGCTGACCTACGGCAAGTACGCGCCGCCGCTGAACCCGGCGACGCCGACGCAGATCTACGAGGCGATGGCCACCGGCCCGCAGGCGATGCCGGTGTTCAACGACTCGACCATCACGCCCGAGCAGAAGCGTGACATGATCGCGTACATCACCCACGTGCGGTCGCAGGTCGACCCGGGCGGTTCGGGACTGGGCCGTATCGGCCCCGTCACCGAGGGCCTTGTAGCGTGGGTCGTGGGTCTCAGCCTCCTGGTCCTGGCCTCCATCTGGATCACAGCGAAGAAGCGGCGTGCGGCATGACAGAGCAGAACGAGTACCCCGAGAGCAGCCGCGTGCCGACGCGCGTCCTCGGCACGCCGCCCGCAGACGCGCCGATCGTCGACAGCGACCCGATCCACGCGCCCGAGGGTGTTCCCGGCGTGATCCCGCAGGACCCCGTCAAGGCCCGCAAGGCCGAGCGCCTCGTCGCACTGCTGTTCCTGATCACCTTCCTGGCCGGGGCCGGCTTCATCGCCTCGTACGTGATCTTCCAGGTCGGTACGATCGACAGGACGGCGACGTCGAACTACACGCTCGGCGGCACCCTGGCCCTGGCCCTGCTCGCGCTGGCCGCGGGCCTCACGGTCTGGGTTCGGCAGATCATGCCGAAGTACAACCTCGTCCAGGAGCGCCACGAGATGCGCTCCGACGACGAAGCGCGTGAGTACGTCGGGGAGACCTTCCTCCAGGGCGCCGACGAGAGCGGGTTCGTCAAGCACCGGCTGCTGCGCCGCACGCTGCTGCTGGCCGCCGCTCCGCTGGGCCTGGCCCCGCTGGTGCTGCTGAAGGACCTCGGCCCGCTCCCCGGGACCGCGCTCAGGCACACCGTCTGGGGCGAGCCCACCAAGGACGGCAAGCCGCGGCGCCTCATGGTCGAGGGCAGCGACCAGCCGATCCGCGCGGCGGACTTCAACTCGCCGGGCGGCATCCTCTCCGTGGTCCCCGAGGGCTACGAGGAGGACCTGAACGCGCTGGCCAAGGCGACGCTGATCCTGCTCAAGTTCCGTCCGGAGGAGCTCAAGTCCGGCACGAACCTGAACTGGACGCACGACGGCATCGTCGCCTACTCCAAGATCTGCACCCACGTGGGCTGCCCGGCGGCTCTCTACGAGCAGACGACGCACCACATCCTCTGCCCGTGCCACCAGTCGACCTTCGACGCGTCGGACGGGGCCAGGGTCGTCTTCGGCCCCGCCGCCCGGCCGCTGCCGCAGCTCCCCATCGGAATCGACGAGGAGGGCTACCTCGTCGCGAAGTCCGACTTCAAGGTCCCCGTCGGTCCCAGCTTCTGGGAGCGTGGCGACGCTGAAGCGGAAGCTAGGGAGAACGCATCATGAACGCTCCCCCGAAAGCCATTTCCGGCGTATCGACCTTCGTCGACGACCGCATCGGCGCGGGGAACTTCCTCAAGCGCAACCTGAGGAAGATCTTCCCCGACCACTGGTCGTTCCTCCTGGGGGAGATCGCGCTCTACTCGTTCATCATCCTGCTGCTGACCGGTACGTTCCTGACGTTCTGGTTCAAGCCGAGCATGGGCGAGGTCACGTACACGGGCAACTACGCCCCGCTGTACGGCGTGAGGATGTCAGAGGCCTACGCCTCGGCGCTGCACATCAGCTTCGACGTCCGCGGCGGTCTGCTGATGCGGCAGATCCACCACTGGGCGGCGCTGCTGTTCGTGGGCGGCATGACGGTGCACATGCTCCGGGTCTTCTTCACCGGCGCGTACCGCAAGCCGCGCGAGCTCAACTGGATCATCGGCATCCTCCTGCTCTCGCTGGCGCTCCTTGAGGGCCTCACCGGATACTCCCTCCCCGACGACCTGCTCTCCGGCGCGGGTCTGCGGATCACCCAGGGCGTCGCCCAGTCGATCCCGATCGTGGGCACCTACGTCTCGTTCTTCCTGTTCGGCGGCGAGTATCCGGGCCACGACGTCATCTCGCGGTTCTACTCGATCCACATCCTGCTGCTCCCGGGCATCCTGCTCGCGCTCGTCTCGGCCCACATGATCCTCATGTGGGTGCAGAAGCACACGCAGATGCCGGGCAAGAACAGGACCGACAAGAACGTGGTGGGCGCTCCGTTCTACCCGGCCTTCATGATCAAGGCGGGCGCGTTCTTCCTGTTCACGTTCGGCGTCATCGCGCTGCTCGGCACCTTCGCCCAGATCAACCCGATCTGGCTGTTCGGGCCGTACACACCGGCGGACATCTCGGCCGGCTCCCAGCCCGACTGGTACATGGGCTTCCTGGAGGGCGCGCTCCGCCTCATGCCGTCGTGGGAGATCAACTTCCTCGACCACACGGTGACGTTCAGCGTGCTGATCCCGGCGCTGGTGCCGCTGGGCCTCGTCATGACGGGCCTGGCGCTGTACCCGTTCCTGGAGCAGTGGATCACGGGCGACCGCCGCGAGCACCACATCGCCGACCGGCCGCGCAACAACCCGCACCGCACGGCCATCGGCATCTCGGGCATGACGTTCTACGGCATCCTGTGGCTGCTGGGCGCCAACGACGAGATCTCGGCGAACTTCCACGTCGACCTGTACACCACGACCTGGTTCGGACGATTCGCCATCTTCATCGGCCCGGCCATCGCGTACTGGATCACCTACCGGATGTGCATCGGCCTCCAGCGCAAGGACGCCGAGGTGCTGTCCCACGGCGTGGAGTCCGGCGTCATCAAGCGGATGCCGAACGGCCAGTACATCGAGGTCCACACGCCGCCGGCGGAGGACATCGCCGCGCACATCCGCGGCAAGCAGGAGATCCCGGTTCTCGAAAGCGCCGAGGACGGCGAGGGCATCCCGCCCAAGGGCGCCCGCAGCGCGATCGGCCGGCTCCGCGCCAAGATGAGTGAGGCGTACGGAACCGACCGGGTCCCGCTGACCGACGGCCACCACGAGGAGGCCCACGAAGAGGAGCACGCGGGCGTCGGCGCCGGCGACCGCAAGGAGCTCCACTGACGGGCACCTGACCGACCGGCACGAAGCGGCCCGGCAGGGGGAACCACTCCCCCGGCCGGGCCGCTGTGTTTCCCGCTTCGCTCATCGGGGCGCTCTGCCGCTCAGACGGCCGGTGACACGAGGCCCGTCTCGTAGGCGATGATGACGAGCCGCACGCGGTCGCGGGCGCCGAGCTTGGCGAGCAGCCGCGTCACGTACGTCTTGACGGTGGCGGCGCTGATGAACAGCTCGGCGGCGATCTCCGCGTTGGACAGGCCGCGCCCGACGAGGGTCAGCACCTCGGCCTCCCGCTCGGTGAGCCCTGTGGCGCGCGGAGGCCGCGGGCCGGGCGCGGGACGGCCCGCGAACTCCTCGATCAGCCGGCGGGTCACGCGCGGGGCGATCAGGGCCTCACCGGCGGCGACCACCCGGATGGCGGCGAGGATGTCGTCCAAGGCCATGTCCTTGACGAGGAACCCGGACGCCCCGGCGCGCAGCGCGCCGTAGACGTACTCGTCGTCGTCGAAGGTCGTCAGGACGAGGACCTGGGCGCCACAGCCCGCGGTGATCAGCCGGGTGGCCTCGATGCCGTCCATGCCGGGCATGCGGATGTCCATCACCACGACGTCGGGCTCGACGTCCTCCGCCATCCGCACCGCCTCCGCGCCGGTGCCCGCCTCCCCGGCCAGGTCGAGGCCGGGCGCGTCGGCGATCACCATCCGCAGGGCGGCGCGGACCAGCGGCTGGTCGTCGGCGAGCAGCACCCGGACGGTCATCGCACTCCCGTGGGCACGGGCAGCCGGGCCTCAACCCGGAAGCCTCCCCCGGGACGCGGCCCGGCGGCGAAGGTTCCGTGCAGGACGCCGACCCGCTCGCGCATCCCGATCAGGCCGTAACCTCCTTCGGCGTCACCGCCGCGCCCGTCGTCGAGAACCTCGATGCGCACCTCGTCGTCCCGGTAGCCGATCGACACCCGGCACGATGTCGTGCCGGCGTGACGCACCACGTTGGTGACGGCCTCCTGGACGATGCGGTAGGCCGACACGTCGATCTCCGGCGGCAGTGGACGAGGCTCCCCCGACCGGCGCACGTCGACCCGTACGCCCGCCTGCGTTATCGTGGCGGCCAGCCGGTCAAGGTCGGCGAGCCCGAGCCCCGACTCCCGATGCCCAGGCTCCGGATGTCCCGGCTGTGGATGCCCCGGTTCCATGGGCGCCGGCTCCGTGGGCGCCGGCTCCAGCGGCACGGGCGGCGCCATACGGCCCTGCTCGGGGCCGCGCAGCCCGCCGAGCATCCGGCGCAGCCCGGAAAGCGTCTGCCGACCGGCCGTCTCGATCTCCCCGAGCGCGTCACGTGCCCGATCCGGCTGGGTGTCGATGACCCGCCGGGCCGCGCCGGCCTGGAGCGCGATGACGCCGATGCTGTGGGCGACCATGTCGTGCAGCTCACGGGCGATTCTGAGCCGCTCGTCGGTGACCGCCTGGGTCGCCGCGCGGACGCGCAGTTCCTCGGCGTGCTCGCGAGACTCACGCACCGAGTTGCCGAGGAGCCAGGCGATGACGGTCGTCAGGGCCACGGCCGTCTCGGACGACGTCGTGATCGGCCACCCGCATATCAGCCGCACCGCCAGGTAGCCGCCCAGCACGGCGAGGGCCAGGAGAACGGCGACGACACCGGTCGCGCGCGGCCGTCCGGCGGCGATGAAGAACACCGCGACCTCGGCCGCGAGGAACTGAGGCAGCGGGATCTCCGCCACGCCCAAGGGCATCGTCCCGAGAGCGGACGCGGCGAGCAGCAGGACCAGAGCCCACAGCGGGCGGCGGCGCAGCAGGGCACCTCCGGCCAGCGCCAGCGCGGTGGCCACCGCCATGTCGACCTGGCCGTCCCAGCGGAAGAACTGCGCCGCCGGCCGGGCGGCGGGGTACCACTCGCCGGGAAGTTGCAGCCGCAGCAGGAACGTGAACGCCATGCCGCCACACCAGGCGAGGACCACCCAGGCCCCGGGCGGCAGCCGCTTCAGAAGCGGACTCGGAGGTGCGACCTGCATGATCAGAGCGTAACCGGGCGTCCCTTTTGCAGGCATCCGACCAGGGGTCTACATCCCCGGTCTGACCGGTGCCGCGGTGAATGTCCCTGGTGGTCCGATGCGGCGCGGACGCGCCGCACGGCACCGTGGACCGGGTGATCGACACCCCACAGCCGACGGGCGTCCACGACCGTCCACCGGCGCCGCTCCCCCTCCCCCGCGGCGGCACGGGCGCACGCAGCGGCCCGCTCGCACCCGCTCACCCCAGCCCCGCCGGGAGCCGCCTACGCCGGAGCCTGCTCTCCGCACTCGTCGCCGCCGCGCTCGCCGTCCCGGTGACCGGCGCGGCACGTCCCGAGGCGGTCGCCGCGCCCGTCCCGCCTCCCCTCGCCCCGCTGCGCGCCCTGACCGCCGTGAGCCTGGCCGAGCGGTACGCCGCGAGCCGCAGCGCGATTGAGGCGGCGATGCGGACCGCTACGGCCGCGGGTCACCGATGGCGGGCCGCGATGCTGCGCGCGATGGCCGGCCCCGACCGGCACTTCCTGTCCTTCGACGGCCGTGACGGCGGCCGGGCCGCCGAGGTGTTCGGCGAGCTGGCGACCGCCGACCGGATCGCGGTGGTCGTCCCCGGCTCCGGCACCAGCCTCGACACGTACGGGCTCCTGCGGGGCGGCTCGATGCGGCTGCGGCGGGCGATCGGCGGCCGGGGGGCCGTCGTCGCCTGGCTCGGATACCGGACCCCGAGCACCGTGAGCCTCCAGGCGCTGACACCCGGCCGCGCGGACGAGGCCGTCCCCGCACTACGCGCCTTCGTCCGCGACCTGGCCCGGCTCAAGCCCGCCGCCCGCATCAGCCTGCTGTGTCACTCGTACGGCGGCGTGCTGTGCGGCCGGGCCGCGCCCGGGCTGAACGTCGCGGACATCGTCCTGTACGGCAGTCCGGGCGCGGGCGTGGACGACGTGGCGGCGATGCGCACCCCTGCGGCCGTGTGGGCCGCACGCGGCGCCGAGGACTGGATCGCCGATCTGCCGCACGTGGCGGTGCGCCTGCCCCTCGCCACGGTCGGGCTCGGGGAGGATCCCATGGATCCCCGGTTCGGCGCCCGGATCTTCGCCGCGGGCGACGGCGGGCACAGCGACTATCTGAAAGACGGATCGCCCGCGCTGGCGAACATCGCCCGGATCGTGTCGGGGCATACTGCGGCCGAGGTGAGCCATGCTTCGTGACCTCGTCCCGCGTCTCAAGGAGGCGGCAGCGGCCCGGCGCGAGCGCCTCTCGGAAACACCGCGCGAGCGCGCCGCGGAGACACCGCGCAACCGCGTCCCGGAGACACCGCGCGACCGTGCCGTCGACGCGCTGCGTGCCCTCGCCATCGTGGGTGTGGTGCTCGGCCACTGGCTGGTGACCGCCCCGGTCGCCGACAGCGGCGTCCTCCGCGTGACCAGCCCGTTGAAGTACATGCCGCAGCTCGCGCCCGTCTCCTGGCTGTTCCAGACCATGGCCGTGTTCTTCTTCGTGGGCGGCCGGGTGGCCGCCGGGAGCCGCGGCCGCGCGCGGGACCGGGGCGTGGGCCACGGACGGTGGGCCGCCGCCCGGATGGCCCGCCTGTTCCGGCCCGTCGTGCCCGTGCTGGGGGTGTGGAGCGCGGCGGCGGTCGCGATGCTCGCCTGGGGCGCCGATCCCGGGACCGTGTATGCGCTGGTCAAACTGGTGTGGTCGCCGATGTGGTTCCTGCTGGTCTTCGCGGCGCTGACGGCGGCGACCCCGCTCGCCGTCCGGCTGCACCCGGTGTGGCCGATCGCCGCCGTCGCGGTGGCCGACCTCGTCAGGTTCGGCCTGAGCGGGCCGTCCTGGATCGGCTGGGTCAACGTGGGGACCGGCTGGCTGGTGCCGTACTGCCTGGGGGCCCTGTGGGCGCGCGGGCGGCTGGACGGCCGGGTGACCGGATGGGCGCTGCTGCTCGGCGGGGCCGCCGCCACCGCCGGTCTCGTCCTGTGGGCCGGCTATCCGGCGTCGATGGTCGGGGTGCCGGGCGCGCCGGTCTCCAACCAGTCCCCGCCCACGCTTGCGGCCGTAGCGTTCGGGCTGGCCCAGTGCGGGGCCGCCCTGGTGCTGTCCGGGCCGTTGCGGCGGGTGCTGCGCCGTCCCGCCGCCTGGGCGCTCGTGGCGGCCGCCAACCTCTGCGCGATGACGATCTTCCTGTGGCACCAGACCGCCATGATCGCGGTCACGGCGGCGGCCCTGCGGCTCGCGGGCGGGGCACTGCCCGGCCTGCACACCGTCCCCGGCGATCCCGGCTGGGTGGCCGCCCGGCTGGCGTGGCTGCCGGCGTTCGTGGCGGCCCTGGCCGTGTGCGTGGCGGCCTTCCGCCGCCACGAGACGCGCCGCCCGGCCGGTGGCGGAAAGCCGCTCAGAGGGCCTCGGCGGGAGCGGCACGCAGGCGGCTCCGCTTGAGCCAGGCCGGCCAGGAGTCCTGCCAGTAGCTCCAGCCGTTGGTCGCCTCCAGCCTGCGCGGCGTTCCGGTCACGACGATCGGGTCGCCGATCAGTGTGTTGTTCTTGAACCACTTGGCGTTCTCCGGGCTGACGTTCACGCAGCCGTGGCTGACGTTGGAGTTGCCCTGGTCGCCGACGGACCACGGAGCGCCGTGGACGTACTCGCCGGTGTTGGAGATGCGGACGCTGTTGTACACGGTCGTCTCGTAGTAGCCGGACTGCCCCGGCGAGGCGTCCGGAGACGTCATGACCGTGACGTCCTCCCTGGACATCGCCACGTGGATCCCGCTGGTGGTGTGGTGGCGGAGCACGCCGCCCATGCCCGCGCTGATCGGCATGTTCTTGATCTGCTTGCCGTCCCGCTCGATCTTCATGTAGTGGGTCTGGGTGTTGGCGACGCTGATCTGCGAACGGCCGATCTCGAAGTCCCGCACGTAGTCCTGCTTGCCGTACATGCCCTCGCCGCCCCTGATGCCGGCCATGAGTGCGGTGACGCGGACCTTGGTGTGCGTCGGCCAGTACTTCTCCGGCCGGAAGACCACGTTCTTGTCGTCGAGCCAGTGCCAGGCGCCGTCGATGGGCTTGGACGCCCGCACGATCAGGTTGCGCTCGACGGACACGCGGTCGCCGATCGGCTTGTCGAAGGTGATGATGATCGGCATGCCGACGCCGACCGTCAGGCCGGTGTCCTGCTTGTTGGGCAGCAAGGTGGAGATGCCGAAGGTCTTGGCGGCCTGTTTCGTGGCGAAGCGTACGGTCCTGGTGGCCGAGCCGCCGGAGCCCGCGGCCGTCGCCTCGACGCTGTAGGCCGTCCCGGGAGCCATGGGACGCTCGCTGCGCCACTGAGTGCGGTCGGGGCTGAAGACGCCCGCCACGGACCGTCCGGCGGCCTGTACGGCCACATGGGTGAGTTTGCCGTTCGCCGCGCCGATCAGGATCGGAAGCTCGGGCGGCAGGTCGGCGGCCCCGTCGAGCGGGCTGATGCTGATCGCCGTCCCCGCGCCTCGATCCTCGTCCCGCCCACCCGAGGTGGAACACCCGGCAACCATCACGAGAAGGGCCAGCGCCCCCGCCCCAGCAGCACGCACGTCCGTCCCCCTAGCGTCGCTTTCAGGGGTTATTCCCGGGTGACGTCCCGTTCGGGCAGTCCAGGGACCGCGTGCCGGCAAAGAACGCGAACGGCCGGTCGGCGAGATCGCCGACCGGCCGCCCAGCGGGGTTCACGCGCTCAGTGCGAGAAGTTGCCCCGGTAGTACTGGAACACGAATCCGATCATGCTCATGACCGTGCAGAACACGCCGATGAAGAACAGCCACCAGCCGATCGCGAAGCCGAAGAACGTCAGCGCGGCCGACAGGCACACGAACAGCGGCCACCAGCTGTGCGGGCTGTAGAAGCCGATCTCGCCCGCGCCGTCGCTGATCTCGGCCTCCTTGTTGTCCTCCGGCTGGTCGCCGATGCGACGCGCGGTGAACAGCAGGTAATAGCCGATCATGAGGGCCAGGCCGACGGAGATCGCCATGGCGGTGGTGCCGGTCGGCTCCTTGGACCAGAACCAATAGACCACGTCCGCGGCGGCGAAGAAGACGCCGCAGAGCAGGAACATCCATCCCTGGATCTTCATCGGGACTCCTCCACCAGCTCCGGCTTGGCGGTGATGTGCGGGTACTTGAGATCGAACGCCGGGCGCTCGGACCGGATCCGCGGCAGCGACACGAAGTTGTGCCGCGGCGGCGGGCAGGAGGTCGCCCACTCGAGCGAGCCGCCGAAGCCCCACGGGTCGTCCACGGTGACCTTGGGCGCCTTACGCCACGTCACCCAGACGTTGTAGAAGAACGGCAGGGTGGACAGGCCCAGCAGGAGCGCGCCGGCCGAGGAGATCATGTTCAGGTCGGTGAAGCCGTCGGCCGCCGAGTAGTCGGCGTACCGGCGGGGGAACCCGATGACGCCCAGCCAGTGCTGCACCAGGAAGGTCAGGTGGAACCCGAAGAACAGCAGCCAGAAGTGGAGCCTGCCGATCTTGTCGTTCAGCATCTTGCCGGTGAACTTGGGCCACCAGAAGTAGAAGCCGGCGAACATCGCGAACACCACGGTGCCGAAGACCACGTAGTGGAAGTGGGCCACGACGAAGTAGGTGTCGCTGATGTGGAAGTCCAGCGGGGGCGAGGCGAGGATGATGCCGGTCAGACCGCCGAACAGGAAGGTCACCAGGAAGCCGACCGCGAACAGCATCGGCGTCTCGAACGAGAGGTGACCTCGCCACATGGTGCCGATCCAGTTGAAGAACTTCACACCGGTCGGCACGGCGATCAGGAACGTCATGAACGAGAAGAACGGCAGCAGCACCTGTCCGGTGACGAACATGTGGTGCGCCCAGACGGTGACCGACAGGCCGGCGATGGCGATGGTCGCGCCGACCAGTCCGACGTACCCGAAGATCGGCTTGCGGCTGAAGACCGGCAGGACCTCGGTGATGATGCCGAAGAACGGCAGCGCGATGATGTAGACCTCGGGGTGGCCGAAGAACCAGAACAGGTGCTGCCACAGCATCGGCCCGCCGGTGGGCGAGTCGAAGATGTGGGCGCCCAGCTTGCGGTCGGCCTCCAGGGCGAGCAGCGCGGCGGCCAGCACCGGGAACGCCAGCAGCACCAGGATGCTGGTCAGCAGGATGTTCCAGGTGAAGATCGGCATCCGGAACATCGTCATGCCGGGGGCCCGCATGGTGAGGATCGTGGTGATGAAGTTCACCGCGCCGAGGATCGTGCCGAGACCGGACAGTGCCAGGCCCATGACCCACAGGTCGCTGCCGAGGCCCGGCGAGGTCACCGCGTTGGACAGCGGCGCGTACGCGGTCCAGCCGAACGACGCGGACCCGTTCGGGGTGAAGAAGCCGGAGACGGCGATCGTGCTGCCGAACAGGTAGAGCCAGTAGCTCACCATGTTCAGCCGCGGGAACGCCACGTCAGGGGCGCCGATCTGCAGCGGCATCAGCTCGTTGGCGAAGCCGGCGAACAGCGGCGTCGCGAACATGAGCAGCATGATCGTGCCGTGCATGGTGAACAGCTGGTTGAACTGCTCGTTCGACACGACCTGCAGCCCCGGCTGCGCGAGCTCGGCCCGCATCACCAGCGCCATGAGGCCGCCGATGAGGAAGAACACGAACGACGTGATCAGGTAGAGATGCCCGATCACCTTGTGGTCGGTCGAGGACAGCCACTTGGCGATGACCGTGCCCTTGGTGTACGGCCGGGCGACGACGCCCGCCGGTTCCTGGATGGCGGTCACTGCGCACTCCCCGCCTGGCTCTTGATGTACTGGTCGAATTCGGCCTGCGGCACGAGCTTCACGGAGAACAGCATCTTGCTGTGGTCGGTGCCGCAGAGCTCGGCGCATCGGCCGACGAAGACACCCGTCTTGTCGAGCGTCGTGATCTCAAACTGGTTGCGTACGTTGCCCGGGAAGACGTCCTGCTTGAACAGGAAGGCCGGCACCCAGAACGAGTGGATGACGTCGGGCGAGTGCAGGTCGAAATGCACCTGGGTGTTGACCGGCAGCACGAGCTGCGGACCCTGCGGGTTCTCCGCGCTCTGCTTGCTGAGGTCGACCGGCACGCCGGCGACGACAGCCTTCTGGCCCTGGTATTCGGTCGTGAAGCGCCAGCTCCACTGGTAGCCCTCGACGGCGACCTTGACCGGGGCGGCCTTGGTGACCCGCGTGATCTCGGTCTCGTCACGGGCCGTGAAGTAGAAGAAGACCGCGACCATGATGACCGGGACCACCGTGTAGAGGATCTCGATCGGCAGGTTGTAGCGCACCTGCGGAGGCAGCTGATCGGGGCTGTTCTTCTTCTTCCGGTGGAAGATGCACGCCCACAGGATCAGTCCCCAGACGACCACGCCGGTGGCGAGAGCCGCGATCCAGCTCCCGTTCCAGAGCGTCTGGACGATGTCGGACTGCTTGGTGACACCTTCCGGCATGCCCCCACGGGACCACTGATCGATCGCCTGGTTGCTACACGCCGTCCCGGACGCCACCAGCAGCGCCAGGGCGGCGGCTCCGGGCAACCGGCGGCGTGCCCACGGTCGCCGTGTCGTACGGCGGGTCGGACTCACGGATCGCCTACCCCACAGATGAAGCCCAGGAGTTCCTCTCCTGGGTGGTTTTTCCAATTGACCCTTGGGTGAGACCGGCACCAGCCTTGTGACCGGTCTGCCCATTACTTTGTTGAGTTCACGCTGGGGGACACATTAGCGCGGACCGGCGCCGCCCCTCTGAGCAGCCCCCGTTAATGTCCTAACTGTGGCCTACCTCGACGCGGCGTCGACCGAACCTCTCCATCCCGCGGCCCGTGACGCCTTGCTGGCGGCGATCGACGCCGGCTGGGCCGATCCCGCCCGCCTGTACGGCACGGCGCGCCGCGCCCAGATGTTACTGGAGCGCGCGCGGGCAGAGGTAGCCGAACTGATCGGCGCCCGGCCCGACGAGGTGTCGTTCACCTCGTCGGGGACGCAGGCCGTCCACCTGGGAGTGCTCGGCACGCTGGCCGGCCGCCGCCGGGCCGGGACGCGCCTGGTGACGGGCGCCGTCGAGCACTCCAGCGTCCTGCACGCGGGCGAGGTCCACGAGCACGCCGGCGGCGAGATGGAGATCGTGGGCGTGAGCCGTACCGGCCGGGTGGACGCGGGCGCGTTCGCCGAGTCCGTCGCGCGCCCCGGCACGGCCCTGGCGTGCCTGCAGACGGCCAACCACGAGGTGGGGACCCTTCAGCCGGTCGAGGAGGCGGCGCGCGCCTGCCGGGAGGCGGGCGTGCCGCTGCTGGTCGACGCCGCCCAGTCGGCGGGCCGCCTGCCGATCCCCGAGGGCTGGTCGGTCCTCACCGCGAGCGCGCACAAGTGGGGCGGCCCGGCCGGGGTGGGCGTGCTGGCGGTGCGCAAGGGCGTGCGCTGGCGCTCGCCGCTGCCCGAGGACGAGCGGGAGCGGCGGCGCGTGCCGGGGTTCGAGAACGTGCCCGCGATCGTGGCCGCCGCCGCGGCCCTGCGCGCCCGCTCCGAGGAGGCGCAGGCCGAGGGAAGGCGGCTGTCCGCCCTGGTCGACCGGATCCGCGCCGAGGTGCCCCGCCTGGTGCCCGACGTGGAGGTCGTCGGCGACCCGGTCCTGCGGCTGCCGCACCTCGTGACGTTCTCCTGCCTGTACGTCGAGGGCGAGGCGCTGCTGACCGAGCTCGACAAGGCCGGTTTCGCCGTCTCGTCCGGCAGCTCCTGCACGGCGAGTACGCTTCGTCCATCGCATGTTCTGGAGGCAATGGGCGTGCTTACGCACGGAAATGTGCGGGTATCGCTGCCCCGGGGCGCGTCCGAGGACGACATCGATCGTTTTCTCGCGGTGCTCCCGGACATCGTGCGGCGGATCCGGTCGAGCCTGGGGGTGCACTGATGTGGCGCAGACGGACGGGCGGCGCCCGGCGGTCTCCCGAGGCGGCTCAGGCCGAGCTCGCCGAGCCGGTCCAGCCGGTGGAGCCGCCCGCGCTGACGATCGACGCGCTGGGCCGCAAGTGCCCGATCCCGATCATCATGCTGGCCGAGCGGATCAACCAGGTGGCGACGGGCGGCGTGGTCGCCGTGCTGGCCGACGACCCCGCCGCGTTCACCGACGTCCCGGCCTGGTGCCGGTTGAAGTCACACGAGCACGTGGCGAGCTACGAGCTGCCGCAGGGCGGCTGGTCCATCCACGTGCGCCGCAACTACTGAGCCGCTACTGAGCCGCGCCTGACGGCTCGGCGTTCTCAGGCGTAGTGGCAGCGGGCGTGCGCGCCCACCTCGTCGGCCGCCGCGGAGCCGTACGCCCCGGCGAAGCGCTCCAGGAAGACGCGCTGGCCCAGCTCGTACTCCTGGCAGCCGACCCGCTCGAGCACGTGGGTGGCGGTGAGGTTGCCGATCTGGGCGCAGCGCTCCAGCGGCAGCCCCCAGGACAGGCCCGCGAGGAACCCGGCGCGGAAGGCGTCGCCGACACCGGTCGGGTCGGCCTTGCCCAGCTCCGGAGCCGGCGAGATGTGCAGCGACGGCTCGCCCTTGCGGTCGATCCTGGCGCCCTTGGGGCCGAGGGTGGTCACCCGGACACCGACCCGGTCGAGGATCTCCTCGCCGGACCAGCCCGTCTTCTGCTCGATCAGCCCGAGCTCGTAGTCGTTGCTGAACAGGTAGGCCGCGCCCTCCACGAGCTGGCGGATCTCCTCGCCCGGCATGCGGGCGAGCTGCTGCGACGGGTCGGCGGCGAACGGGATGCCCCGCCGGCGCGCCTCGTCGGTGTGCCGCAGCATCGCCGCAGGGTCGTTGGGGCTGATCAGCACGAGGTCGAGCCCGCCGAGCCGCTCGGCGATCGGGCCCAGCTCGATCTCCCTCGCCTCGGCCATCGCGCCGGTGTAGAACGAGGCGATCTGGTTGTGGTCGTCGTCCGTGGTGCACAGGAAGCGCGCCGTGTGGTGCAGCTCGGAGACGTGCACCGAGGCGCAGTCGACGCCGTGGCGCTCCAGCCAGGAGCGGTAGTCGGCGAAGTCCGCGCCGACCGCGCCGACGAGGACCGGGGTGAGCCCGAGGCAGCCCATGCCGAACGCGATGTTGGCCGCGCATCCGCCGCGGCGGATCTGCAGATCGTCGACGAGGAACGACAACGACACCCGGTCGAGCTGCTCGGCGATGAGCTGGTCGCCGAAGCGGCCGGGGAACGTCATCAGATGGTCGGTGGCGATGGAGCCGGTGACGGCGATGCGCACGGGGTCATTCTCCTCGTTGTCAGCATCAGAGAGAAAGGGCCGGGATGTTGATCCCGCCGAACCTACTGAGCGTACCGTCTCGGGCATGACGACGCCCCGCACGGAACGTTCCGTACGGGGCGTTCGACCCACGCTCCACAGGGCACGAGCCCGGCACCGCCGGGCGCGTGCCCGTCGTCAGCCGGACGACGTCAGTTGAACGAGTCGCCGCACGCGCACGACCCCGTCGCGTTGGGGTTGTCGATGGTGAAGCCCTGCTTCTCGATGGTGTCCACGAAGTCGACCGTGGCCCCGACGAGGTACGGCGCGCTCATCCGGTCGGTGACGACGTGCACGCCGCCGAAGGTGGAGACCACGTCGCCGTCCATCGAGCGGTCGTCGAAGAAGAGTTGGTAACGCAGGCCGGAACAGCCACCCGGCTGGACGGCCACCCGGAGCTGCAGCCCCTCCTCGCCCTGCTGCTCGAGCAGGCTCTTGACCTTGCCGGCGGCCGCGTCAGTCAGGATCAGGCCCTGCTGCGTGGTCTCGCTGCTCTCAACCGTCATGTACTGACTCCCGCGTCTGCGCCAACCGCCCTTCGGGGCGGTCGATTGGTTCCGACGTCCTATCTAGACGCTACCAACACCCGTGAAGCCTTACACATTCCACCTGGCTCACGGGCAACCCGTGCGACGAACCAGGCGGTGTGATGTGTAATGATTAGTCGTCAGTTAGACGATAAGTCCCCTAGGGGGTGTGGTCGTGACGATCACCGAGACCGGTCTTCCGCTCTTCATCCTCGGCCAGGGCACCGATCCGCACAGCGAACGCGGCGTCGACTGCCCGGGCGAGCTGCCTCCCGCGTCCGATCCGACCCTCGTGGAGCGCGCCCGCGCGGCCAAGGAGCGGCTTGGCGACCGGTTGTTCGTGCTCGGTCACCACTACCAGCGTGACGAGGTCATCCAGTTCGCCGACGTGACCGGCGACTCGTTCAAGCTCGCCCGCGAGGCCGCCGCCCGGCCCGAGGCCGAGTACATCGTGTTCTGCGGTGTCCACTTCATGGCCGAGTCGGCCGACATCCTGACCGGTGACACGCAGAAGGTGGTGCTCCCCGATCTGGCCGCCGGCTGCTCGATGGCCGACATGGCGACCTTCACCCAGGTCGAGGACTGCTGGGACGCCCTGGAGGACGCCGGCATCGCCGACCAGGTGGTGCCGATCACGTACATGAACTCCAGCGCGGACATCAAGGCGTTCTGCGGACGGCACGGCGGCGCCGTGTGCACCTCCTCCAACGCCAAGCGCGCCCTCGACTGGGCCTTCGAGCAGGGCGAGAAGGTGCTGTTCCTGCCCGACCAGCACCTGGGCCGCAACACGGCCGTGCTGGAGATGGGGCTGTCGCTGGACGACTGCGTGGTCTACAACCCGCACCGCCCGAACGGCGGCCTCACCCGGGAGCAGCTGGAGAACGCGAAGATGATCCTGTGGAAGGGCCACTGCTCGGTCCACGGGCGTTTCTCCGCCGAGTGCGTGGACGAGGTGCGGGCCCGCATCCCCGGGGTGAACGTGCTCGTGCACCCGGAGTGCCGCCACGAGGTCGTGACGAAGGCCGACTTCGTCGGCTCCACCGAATACATCATCCGCAAGCTGGAGGAGGCCCCGGCCGGGTCCTCCTGGGCCGTCGGGACCGAGCTGAACCTGGTGCGCCGCCTGGCCGGCCAGTTCCCTGACAAGACCATCACGTTCCTCGACCGGACCGTGTGCTACTGCTCCACCATGAACCGCATCGACCTGCCGCATCTGGTCTGGGCCCTGGAGTCGCTGGCCGACGGCGAGGTCGTCAACCAGATCACCGTCGACGCGGACACCACCCACTGGGCCAAGGTCGCCCTCGACCGCATGCTTGCCCTGCCGTAGTCGCGGCCGTACGACGCGGGCGCCCCCGGGATCTCCCGGGGGCGCCCGCGTCTTCCCGCCCTGTCCTCGGCACCCGGCTCCGGATCCGCGCCGCAGAACCACGCGTCAGAACCACGCCTCGCATCCGCGCCGCAGAACCACGACTCGGAACCGCGCCTCAGATCCGCGCCTCAGATCCGCGCCTCAGATCCGCATCCGAACCGCGCCTCAGATCTTGGCGCGCTCGCGCCACCAGTCCAGCAGCGCCGCGTCGCCCTCGGCCGCGCCGGGCTCGCGCCGTCCCCACAGCGTCAGCATCAGCTCGCCGGTCGTCTCCGCGCGCACGGTGACATCCGCCGTCACGGCCTGGGCGTCGGACCGCTCGTACGTGAACCCCTCGGGCGTGAGCCGCACGAGCCACGCCCCACCCGTCTCCGTCCACCAGGAGATCGTCTCCCCGCCGCCCCTCAGCTCGGCGATCTGGGGCCGCCAGCGGGTATGCGGGAGCAGGTCGAAGAACTCCGCCACCCCGTCGGCGGCGACGTCCTCGTCCACCTGCGGGGCGATGCCCAGGGCGATCTCGGCGTCGGCGCGGTGGACGACGGTCTCGTGGAGCTGGCGGCGGGACCAGAACCGAGCGCTGCGGTCCCCCGTCCAGTTCCACACCTCGTCGTCCGGGTCGCGGCCCTTCAGCGCCTCGGCGAGCTGTACGGCTCCCGCCTCCAGCCAGTCCGCGTGGCCGGCGAAGTCCTCGGGGAAGCCGAGGTCCATCGCGGCGCGGTCGTATCGGCGGCGGGCGCCATCCCGCACCATCGCGGCGGCCCACCGGTGGATGGCGCCGGTGTGCTCGACCAGCTCCCTGAGGTCCCATCCCGGGCAGGTCGGCACGGGCGTGGCGCCGTCCCGTCCCCGTACGGCCTCGGCCATCCGGCCGATCTGCTCGCTCGCGGCCTCGGTGCGCCGCAGGTGGGTCCACTCGGTCATGAGGACTCCCGAAGGGTCACAGGCCGGGGGCGCTCCAGACGGGAAACCAGCTCGCCAGCTCGGGCTCGATCGTGAGCTCGTGGTCCAGCACGCTCCGCACCTGTAGTTCCAGTGCGTTGTCGCGGCGCGATTCGCCGGCGGGGGCGAAGGGGTAGAACGTGCCGCGCTTGTAGAGATACACGATCGCCAGCGTCCTGTGCGAGGGGTCGGCGAAGGTGACGAGCGAGCACAGCAGCGACGGGCCGAACCCGGCCGACTCCAGGGAAGAGTTGGCGGCGTGCAGGTCGGTCACGAGCCCGGCCACGTCGGGGTTGCGCACCTGCAGCCAGGTGTAGCCGTAGGAGTCCCGGGAGACCTCGACCCGGCCCATCAGCGCCTCGATGTCCTGTTCGAGCCGGGCGAACGCGCCGCCCTCCGCGGCGCGGAAGCACACCGAGCCGGTGCCCGCCGGGGCGAATCCGGTGGCGGCCTGCAGCGTGACGGCGGCCGACGGCAGGCCGAACAGCGCGTCCAGATCGGGCCTGGCGGGCTTGGAGCGGCCGAGCAGGGCGTCGAACCAGCCCATCAGTGCCTCCTCATCAGCGGCCCAGGGCCGCGGAGATCCTGGCGAGCTGGTCCAGCCTGCGCTCCAGCGACGGGTGGGTCGACAGCAGCGAGGCGATGCTCTGTCCCGACAGGGCGGGCGCGAAGAAGAAGGCGTTGAACGGCTGCGCCTCGCGCAGGTCCCTGGTCGGGATCCTGCCGATGTCTCCGCTGATCTTGACCAGGGCGCTGGCCAGAGCGCTCGGCTGCTGCGTCAGCAGCGCGCCGGCGCGGTCGGCGGCCAGTTCGCGGTAGCGCGACAGCGCCCGCGTCAGCAGGAAGCTGACGGCGTAGACCAGCCCGGAGACCGCGAAGATGATCAGGCCGACCGGGGGCCCGTTGTCGTTCCTCCGGCCGCCCAGACCGGTGTAGAGCGCGAAGCGCGTCATCAGACCGGCCACGACCCCCAGGAACGAGGCGATCGTCATCACCGCCACGTCCCGGTGGGCCACATGGGACATCTCGTGGGCCAGCACCCCTTCGAGCTCCCGGGCGTCGAGCCTGCGCAGGATGCCGGTGGTCACGCAGACCACCGAGTGCTTCTGGTTGCGTCCGGTGGCGAACGCGTTCGGAAGGTCCGAGTCGGCGATCGCCACCCGCGGCTTCGGCATCCCCGCCATCGCGCTCAGCCGGTCGATGATTCCATGCAGCTCGGGGGCCTCCTGCGGGGAGACCTCCCGCCCGTGCATCGCGAACAGCGCGATCTTGTCGGACAGGAAGTACTGCGCCAGCAGGAAACCCCCGGCGATCACGAGCACGGTGACCGCACGCACGCCCATCGCGATGAGGAGGGCCACGAACGCGACGTAGAGCAGCCCGAGCAGGAACATCGTCACGGTCATCCGGACGGTGAGTCCGCGATCAGGGGCGAAGCGCGTGGATGCCATCAGCCAGGGATGAGCCCGGTGTCGCCGAGCATCTCCCGCACTTCCTCGATGGAGGCGTCGGCCGGAGGCAGGATCAGCTCGGACGGCTCGAGCGAGTCGTCCGGCAGGGCCTTGCCGACGTGACGCACCTTGTCGAGGAGCGCGTGCAGCTTGGTGCGGAACTCGATCTCGTCGTCCGACTCGATCGCGGCCTCCAGCTCGCTGTCGAGCTCGTTGAGGACGTCGATGTCGGCGGCGCCGATCTCGACCTGTCCCTCACCCATGATTCTGACGATCACAGTCCCTCCCCGGGCTGGCGCAGCTGCTGGGTGTGCTGCTGGCTGGACGGGGCGGCCTGGCCCTGCTGCTGACCGGGCTCGATCGCGCTCCTGGGCGCCGGGCCCTGGCCGAGCTCGGCCTTCATCTTGGCGAGCTCCAGCTCGACGTCCGAGCCGCCGCCCATGCGGTCGAGCTCCGCCTGGATGTCGTCACGCTGCCCGGTGAAGTCGTCCAGCGCGCCGCTGGCCAGCAGCTCGTCGATCGCGCCCGCGCGCGCCTGCATCTGCGCGGTCTTGTCCTCGGCCCGCTGGATCGCCAGGCCGACGTCGCCCATCTCCTCGGAGATGCCGGAGAACGCCTCGTTGATCCGCGTCTGGGCCTCGGCCGCCGTGTAGGTGGCCTTGATGGTCTCCTTCTTCGTGCGGAAGGAGTCGACCTTGGCCTGGAGCCGCTGGCTGGCGAGGGTGAGCTTCTCCTCCTCACCCTGCAGGTTGCCGTACTGGATGCGCAGGTCGGCGATCTGGGTGTTGAGACCGTTGCGGCGGGTCAGCGCCTCACGGGCCAGATCCTCGCGCCCGGCCGACAGGGCCTGCCTGCTCTGGTTCTCCAGCTTCGTGGCCTGCCCCTCGAGCTGGTTGATCTGCAGCTCCACCCGCTTGCGGCTGGTGGCCACGTCGGCCACGCCCCGGCGGACCTTCTGCAGCAGCTCAAGCTGGCGCTGGTAGGAATAGTCCAGCGTCTCCCGCGGATCCTCCATCTTGTCCAGGGCCTTGTTGGCCTTGGACTTGAAGATCATGGAAAGTCTCTTCATCACGCTCATGCGCGTCGGCCGTCCCCTTCTCAGGTTGTGCGTGGGTGATCCCAGCCGTCTCAAACCCCTTGTCAGGCGGCGCAGCCGCCTGGGTTCACCCTACGCATAACGCGCGAGGGCGTCACTAAGTTGCACTCCCGGTAGGCTGGGCGACGTGTTCCGACGTCGCAGCCAGACCTCCGCGGAGGACTCCCCCGTCCCTGTAGAGGATCCTAAGCCCCACGGCACCCCGGGGAAGGGTCGTCCTACCCCGAAGCGGAGCGAGGCGCAGGGCCGCCGCCGCTCCCCGGTGACCGCTCCGGCCAACCGCAAGGAGGCCTACCGCCTGTCGCGCGAGCGCGACAAGACGCTACGCAGCAAGCAGCGCGAGGCCCTGCTGCGGGGCGACGAACGGGCGCTGCCGGCACGCGACCGCGGCCCGGTGCGCAAGTTCGCCCGCGAGTGGGTGGACTCGCGGCGGCTGCCGGGGCAGTACTTCCTGCCCGTCGTGTTCGTCATCATGCTGCTGTCGATGGTGCCGTTCCCGATCCCGGTCCGCTCGGCCGTCCTGCTGGTCTACACCATGTCGCTGCCGGTCGTGATGGTGCTCGTGCTGGCGAGCTCCTTCTACGTGGCGGGGAAGGTGAAGAAGGAGGCGGCGGAGAAGTTCCCGGGCGAGGACCTCAAGGGCGTGGGCTTCTACGCGGCGATGCGCTCGTCCCAGATGCGCCGCCTGCGCTTCCCCAAGCCGGCCGTCCTGCCCGGCGGCCTCCCCGTCGCCCTCAAGAACACGGCCGGCGCGAAGAAGTGACCCGCACGGCCGCCTGACCCGGGCCGTCTTAGCCGGTCTGCCTGACCTGGGCCGCCTCACCTGGGCTGCCTGGGCCGGGCCTGGCCTGGGCTGCCTCACTTCCACTCCAGGACGCCCTCGCGTACCACGGGGACCCACCCGCCCACCGGGCCGCCCTTGGCGAGGGCGTCCGCGGTGCTCTTGAGCAGCGCGTAGTACGACGACCACTCGTCCTCGGCGTACGGCATCTCCCAGTCGGCCGAGCCCACGCCGCCGGTGGCGGAGTTCGTCACGAGATAGTCGCCGAAGTCGGAGTCGTAGGCGAAGGGGATGCCTCCGCCCAGCCCGCAGGCCTCGGGCCAGGAGGAGACCAGCCCGCGCGCGCCCAAGATCTCGTAACTCGACGAGAACCGGAACGCCGCCGGGCCGCGGGCGCCGTCGTGCCGCAGCAGCGAGGCCCTGAGCGAGTCGGGGATGCGCCTCCCCAGCCGGGCCTCGGCCTTCGCCAGCAGCACATGACCGGCCGGGCCGTTCAGCGAGGCGTACGTCCTCGGCGCGTGCGCCTTCAGCCATCTCTCCATCCGCCGCCACTGCCGGTTGACCGCGGCCGTCACGCGCCGGGAGACCGGCCGTGCGGCCGGGGCCGTAGAGCCCGTCTTCCTGAGCGCGCACGCCGGGTCGCGGGACGGCAGCGGCGGCTGGGCCGCGGGCACACCGGTGACCGGATCCGCCGACGGGACCGCGGTGGCGGGTTCGGCGTACGCGCCCGCGTACGCGGCCCGGCCGGAGGCCGTCCCGGCCTGCGGGCGGAACACGGCGTTCTCCAGCAACTGCGACGCGAGCACGAGCAGGCCGAGCGCGGCGAGCGCGGCCGTCCAGCGGCGCGCCTTCCTCCCGCGCGGCCGCTCGATCCGGGGGAGGCCGTCGAGGAGACGGGCGATCGGCGCGCCGCCCTCCGGCCGGTCATACCTCTCGAGGTCCTCGCTCGTGGGCCATCCGAGCAGGGGCTCGGGGCCGCGCCCGGCCAGGTCTCCGGCATCCCCCGGCGGAGCGGGGTGCCGCGAAGCCGGCGGGGCAGGGTGCGGAGCGGCACGGCGCCGGCGTGCGGCGACGAGCAGTCCGGCGGCCGCACCGGCGACCAGCGCGACGACCAGAGCCACTCGTACACGGCGAGAAGCGATCAAGCGGCGCACGCCGGGCACCTTATCGCGAACCACCCGGCGGAGTGACGCGATGTCATGACCTAAGGTCGGACCATGGAATACCGTCATCTTGGCCGCAGTGGCCTCATGGTCAGCGAGATCAGCTACGGCAACTGGATCACCCATGGGTCGCAGGTGGAGGAGGACGCCGCCGTCGAGTGCGTCCGAGCGGCTCTCGACGAGGGCGTCACGACCTTCGACACCGCCGACGTCTACGCCGGGACCAGGGCCGAGGACGTCCTCGGCCGGGCGCTGAAGGGCGTGCGCCGCGAGTCGCTGGAGATCTTCACCAAGGTCTACTGGCCGACCGGGGAGGGCAAGAACGACCGCGGGCTGTCCCGCAAGCACATCACTGAGTCGATCAACGGGTCGCTCCGGCGGCTGCAGACCGACTACGTCGACCTCTACCAGGCGCACCGCTACGACGCGGAGACGCCGCTGGAGGAGACCCTGCGGGCCTTCGACGACCTCGTACGGCAGGGCAAGGTGCTGTACGTCGGCGTCAGCGAGTGGTCGGCCGACCAGATCGCCAGGGCCCTGAAGATCGCCGACGAGATGGGCTTCGACCGGCTGGTGTCCAATCAGCCGCAGTACTCGATGCTCTGGCGGGTCATCGAGGCCGAGGTCGTGCCGTTGTGCGAGAAGGAGGGCCTGGGCCAGATCGTCTGGTCGCCGATCGCGCAGGGTGTGCTCACCGGCAAGTACCTGCCCGGCCAGCCGCCGCCGGCCGGATCCCGCGCCACCGACCCGTCCGGTTCGGGCTTCATCGGCCGGCTGATGGACGACGAACTGCTGCGCCGGGTGCAGGACCTCAAGCCGATCGCGGCCGACCTCGGGCTCTCGATGGCCCAGCTCGCCGTGGCGTGGGTGCTGCAGAACCCGAACGTGTCGTCGGCCATCATCGGGGCCACCAAGCCCGAGCAGGTGCGCGACAACGTCAAGGCCGCGGGCGTGAAGCTCGACGCCGAGGTGCTCAAGAAGATCGACGACGTGCTCGGCGAGGTCGTCGAGCGTGACCCGGCCAAGACCGTCAGCCCGCCCACGCGTCCCTGACACCGTCGCCGGTCCTGCCGGACCGGTGTCGTCACGGGGGTCGGCACCGCGCTCGTCGCGGTCCCGGCCCCCGCCCGGCTCATTCGGCGCGCAGGGACATCCCCGAGTATTCGACCCGCTCGTCCTCCATGAGCGTGACCTGCTCGACACCGGCCTCGAGCAGCTCGCGCCAGCTCTCCCCCAGCCACGACTCCGCGTCCGACTGGCTGGAGAAGATCTCCCGGGGCAGCGGCCGGTCCGTGACCTCGCCGCCGTTCGCGTCCTCGTAACGCCACCGCCAAATCATCCGCACCCGCTCCTTCGGTTCCTCGCGGCCCCCGCGCGGGACTTCACGCCGGGGCCGGTGCGGCACAACGACCGTGCAGCCGGACCCTATCCTCTCTTCCCGGCGTCCACTCCCCCGCCGACGCGGGGCGCCCGGCGACACGGACGCGGAAAGGCAGCGGCATGGAGATCCGCCTGGAGGGAACCGGCGGCCCGGAGGGCTGGCCCGTCCCCGGCTGTCCCTGCGCGTCCTGCGGCCGGCTCGCCCCCGGCCACCGGCGTCCGGCCTCGATCGTGCTCGACGGCCGCGTACGGCTCACGGACGCCCGCCCGCCCGCCGGGTACGTGATCCACCGGACGGCCGACGGGTGCGAGGTCACCGGGCCCGGCGGCGATCGCCTGCTGTACGCCGTAGGACCCGCCACCGGCTCTCCCGCGCGGGACGCGGACGCGCCCTTCGACGTGGTGCTCATGGACCTGCCCGACCGGCCGGAGCGGCTGGGCGACCTGCGCCGCCGCGGACGGGTCACGCCCGCGACACCGATCATCGCGGTGCACCTCGGCCACCGGATCCCGGCGGAGAGCGAGCTGGCCCGCCGCCTCGGATTCTGGGGCGCGACGGCCGTCCCCGACGGGACCGTCGTGGACACGGCGAGCGTGCGGGCGGCGAGCGTGGAGGCGGCGCCGTGGGTGCGGCCACGCCGGACGCTGCTGCTGGGCGGGTCGCGGTCCGGCAAGTCCGAGGAGGCCGAGCTCCGCCTGGCCGCCGAACCCGAGGTGACCTATGTCGCCACCGGGCCCTCGGGCGGTGACGACCCGGCCTGGCTCGCCCGTGTGCGCGCCCACCGTGAACGGCGCCCGGCGCACTGGCGGACCGTGGAGACGACCGACCTCGCGTCCGTCCTGTCCGGCGGTCCGGGGACGTCGCTCATCGACGGGATCGGCACCTGGCTCGCCGCCGTGTTCGACGAGTGCGCCGCCTGGCCGGACGGCACGCCCGCGGCCGGCCATCGCGCCGCCCTCGACCGGGTGGCGGAGCGGTGCGACGCGCTGACAGCCGCCTGGCGCGGAACCCGCGCCCGGGTGGTGGCGGTGACCGACGAGGTGGGCCTCGGGGTGATCCCGGCCACGCCCGCCGGACGGCTGTTCCGCGACGCGCTCGGCCGCCTCAACCAGGCACTCGCCCGCGAGTCCGAGGACGTCGCCCTGGTGGTCTCCGGGCGGGTCGTCCCGTTGCCCCTGTGAGAACTACGATCTGCCCTCGTGCCCCACGAACCCTCCCCCGTGAGCGAGCGAAGCGAGCAGACCGGCAAGCACAGGGTGATCCGCTCATGCGACCGTGAGCCGCCAGGCAAGGAGCCGGCATGAGCGGCCCCGGCGCGGCCTGGCGGCTCGCGGTCGGGACCCTCACCGTCTTCCCCGTACGGCCGGTGGAGGTCGACCGCGCCGTGGCGGGACGCGCCATGTCGCTGGCGCCGTTCGTCGGCCTGCTCCTCGGCCTGGCCGCCGCCGTGGTGCTCGCGGTCGCCGGCGCGGTGTCGGGCTCGCCGCTGCTCGGCGCCGTCCTCGCGGTGGCGGCGCTGGCCTGGCTGACCCGGGCCCTGCATCTGGACGGCCTCGCGGACCTGGCCGACGGGTTCGGCAGCGGCAGGCCGGCCGACGGCGCGCTGGAGGTGATGAAGCGCTCCGACATCGGCCCGTTCGGGGTCGTCACCATCGTGATCGCCCTGCTCGTGCAGGTGGCCGCGCTGTCGCGGGACGGCACGGCCGCCTGGGCCGCGCTGGTGACGGCGGCGGCGACCGGCAGGCTGGCCGTCACGTGGGCGTGCCGCGGGGGCGTGCCCGCCGCCCGGCCCACCGGCCTCGGCGCGCTCGTCGCCGGCACCGTACGGCGGGGTGCCGCGATCGGGGCCACCCTCGCGACCGCCGCCGTGGTCGCCGTGCTCGCTCTCGCGGAGGCCGCCGGTCCGTCGCTGCTGGACTACTGCCGGCCGTCCGGTCTGTCGAACCCCTTCGACCGCCCTCATCCCGCGCTGGTCACCTACTCCGAGGTGACCGGGTACATCTCCGGCCCGGACGTGCGGCCCGGCGGGGTGCTGCACCACCTGGCGGCCGATCCGTACCTGATCACGGTGGCCGGGCTGCTGCTGGCGATGGCCGCCGGGCTGGGGGCCGCCGCGCTGCTGCGCCGCCGGGCCGTACGGCGGCTGGGCGGCGTCACGGGCGACGTGCTCGGCGCCCTGGTGGAGACGGCCACGACGGTGACGCTGCTGACCGCCGTCCTGCTGATGTGACCCTCGCGAACAGGCGGCTCAGCGCGGCGTGGTGACGGGACGCAGCCGGTAGGCGACGAGGACGGCGGCCGCGAGCAGCACCCAGCCGACGACCCCGGTGATCCCGGCGAGCGCCGCGTTCGGCGGGGCGGCCGTGTCGCCGAGGAGCAGCGCCAGGCCCGCCACGGCGTTCAGCGAGCCGTGTGCGATGACCGCGGGCCACACGCTGCGGGACCGCAGCCGCATCCAGCCGAGCAGCGCCCCGAAGATGACGCAGAAGCCGACGAACAACACCGCCGCCCAGGCGCCGAGCTCCGGGTAGTTGTAGCCCTTCAACGTGAGCGGCGCGTGCCACAGACCCCAGATCACGCCGGACAGCACCATCGCCGGCCACACCCGGGCGGGCCGCCGCTCCCCCGGGCCGGGCACTCCCGCCGGCTCCGGCGAGACGCCCGGCATCGGCGAGACCGCCGGCACGGGGGCGACCGCCGGCATGGGGGCGACCGCCGGGTCTCCGAGCAGGCGCGGCAGGAGCCAGCCCCGCCAGCCCCACTCCTCTCCGAACGCGGGGATCGCGTTGATGAACGGGGCGATCAGCACGGCCTGCACGACCTGCACGACGTACAGGACCCGCGGGTCCAGCGGCACCTTGTCGGCTGCCGCGCCCAGCTGCGCGCGGAACAGGCTCAGCCCGGCGAAGTCGAGGCTCACGACGCCGACGGCGGCGCTCACCAGGAGAGCGATGGCCACGAGAAGCGGCACGCCGAGCAGCGCCGCCACCAGGAGCGGGGCCGTCGTGCCCCGGTCCGGTCCGAGCGTGAGCCCGGTCGCCCGCGCCCATTCCCGCAGCGGCGTGCCGCGCCGCCGGGTGAGCCACACGGCCAGTACGCCCAGGGACGGCGTGAACATGATCGGGATGCCGAGAAGCTGGAAGGCGGACGGGCTGACCGGTCCCGTCCACAGGGGCAGCGCGATCAGCCACGAGGCCCCGAACGCGACGAGGAGGAACAGGCAGACATCGGCGTTGCGCCGGATCACGGTCATCACCTTTCGACGGAGGGGTGCTGCCGGGCGATGAGGGCGTTGAGCAGGGCGGCGCCCGCGGCGGCGTCGTCCACCGTGATCCCCAGCTCACCGCCGGAGGTGTACCTGACGACCAGGCACTCGCCGCCGCGGATCATGATCGTGGCCCGTCCGGGGAGCCCTCGGTATCCCCAGCCGCCCACCTGCGCCGGATACCGCTCCTCCACCCACGCCCGCTCCACACGGTCGAGACGCACCCTGCGCAAGGGCCACCGCAGCGGGCCGACCGACACCGTCAGCGATTCGGGGACGACCCGCACCGAGACCGATGACAGCACCGCGCCGACCACGCCTGTCAGGGCCAGAGGCACCACGGCGCCCCACCCGTCGCGGATCAGGCCGGACCGGGCCGCGGCCGCGACGACCACCGCGGCGGCGAGCGCCACGAGCGTGAGCCAGGACGCCCACGGCGCGGTGGCGGTGGAGACCCACACCGGCCGCTTTCCCGGACTGAGGTCGATCACCGGTTCCGCCGGCGGCGGCGCCGGGGAGGCGTCCGGGCCGCGGCGGCCGGCGAGCCAGCCCAGCGCCCCGAGCGCGATCGGCGCGACGACGACCACCGCGACCTGCCAGGTCATGCCCGCCGCGCGGGTCCAGTCGCCGCGGTCGAGGTTGGCGGCGACCGTGAACGCCTGCGTGGTGATCAGGAGCCCGCCCGCCCAGGCCAGCCCGGCGCAGTAGAAGGCGCGCGGCGCCCGGCGGACCAACGTGCGAGCGCGCGCCGCGACGCCGATGCCGATCCCCGCGACGACGACCCACAGCACGACCGGAAAGAGCGCGAAGGCGGCGAATGACATCGAGCCGTCGGGCCGCCCGGACGGCCCCCAATGAGTGGCCAGCGGGTCCGGCAGGCGGTCGGCGAGCACGAGCGGCACCGCCACGAGCACGGCGGCGACCAGGACGGCCCAGGCCGCGGCGGCCGGCAGGAATCGGGCGCGGAAGCCGGTTGCGGAGGTGTCGCGCGGGTCGGTCATGCCATTTCCTCACTGAGGTCCGTGATGAGAGCGACGACGTCGCCGGCGGTGAGGCCATACCTGGCGGCCTCGTCGAGCAGATCGCGCGCACGCGTCCTGAGCGCCGCGCGGCCGTCCGGCCGCCGCAGCACCGACACGCCGCGCCCGCGGCGGAACTCCAGCAGGCCCTCGTCCCGCAGGTCGCGCAGCGAGCGCAGCACCGTGTTCGCGTTGACGCCCAGCGCGTGGGCCAGGTCGCGGGCCGGCGGCAGCCGATCGCCGGGGGCGATGTCCCCGGCCTCGATCGCGCGCCTGATGGCGACGGCCACCTGTTCGTGCAGGGGCCGCGGATCGTTGAGATCGAGCGTGAGCAACATGATGCTACCGACATTAGCACCATATGTCCGGAAGGGTGCGATGGTGCTAGTTCCATTGGCATCATCGAGGCCATCGATAGGTAGGATGAACCCTCGTTTATGCGTAGCCGAGTAAGCCCAGCTAGCATCGGCTCACGTGACCACAGTGCGCATCAACGCATCTGACGCGGTCTCCATCGAGACCAGTGCTCTCATAATCGGCGTCCACACGACCCCGGAGGGTCCACGCCCGGCTCCCGGAGGTGAAGGCCTCGACCAGGCCCTGGACGGACGACTAGCCGAGATCCTCACCACCATGGGGTTCACCGGCAAGACCCAGGAGATCGTCAAGATCCCGACCTTCGGGGCGCTGCCCGCGCCCGTCGCCGTCGCCGTGGGCCTCGGCGACGCCCCGCAGGCAGCACCGCAGGCCGCCCCGCAGGACGGCGCCGGGGATGGCTACGACCTGGAAACCCTGCGCCGCGCGGCCGGAGCCGCCGTCCGCTCCCTCGCCGGCACGGCGTCCGCCACGCTCGCCCTGCCCGCCCGTACGGCCGCCGAAGCGGAGGCCGTGGCGCTGGGCGGCCTGCTGGGCGCCTACGACTTCACGCGCTACCGCACCGGCGGTGACCGCAGGCAGCCGGTCGGCGAGCTGACCGTCCTGTCCGCCGCGGCCGGGGCCGAGGAGGCCGTCGCGCACGCGGCGACGCTCGCCGACTCCGTGACCCTCGTCCGCGACCTGGTGAACACGCCGCCGTCGGACCTCTGGCCCGCGCGTTTCGCCGAGATCGCCCAGGAGACCGGCCTTGAGGCCGGCCTGTCGGTCGAGGTGCTGGACGAGGTCAGGCTCAAGGAGGACGGCTACGGCGGCATCGTCGGCGTCGGCCAGGGCTCGGTCAACCCTCCGCGCCTGGTCCGCGTCGCCTACAGCCACCCGGAGGCCACCCGGAAGGTCGCGTTCGTCGGCAAGGGCATCACTTTCGACTCCGGCGGCCTGTCGCTCAAGCCCTCCGCCTCCATGGACTGGATGAAGTCGGACATGGGCGGAGCGGGAGCCGTGTTCGGCGCGCTCCTCGCGATCGCCCGGCTGGGCCTGCGCGTCAACGCGGTCGGCTACCTCTGCCTCGCCGAGAACATGCCCTCGGGCAGCGCCCAGCGTCCCTCCGACGTCCTGCACACCTACAGCGGCAAGACCGTCGAGGTGCTCGACACCGACGCCGAGGGCCGCCTGGTGCTGATCGACGGCATCGCCCGCGCCGCCGAGGACGAGCCCGACGTGATCATCGACGTCGCCACCCTGACCGGCGCCCAGATCGTGGCGCTCGGGTGGCGTACGGCCGGCGTGATGGCCAACGACGACGCCCTGCGCGAGGAGATCGTCCGCATCGCCGGCGAGCAGGGCGAGGGCGCCTGGGGCATGCCGCTGCCCGCCGAGCTGCGCAAGGGGCTCGACTCCGCGGTCGCCGACATCGCCAACCTTCAGCCCGAGCGGTGGGGCAGCATGCTCGCCGCGGGCATCTTCCTGCGGGAGTTCGTCCCCGCGGGCGTCCGCTGGGCGCACGTGGACATGGCCGGGCCGGCGTTCAACAAGGGCGAGCCGCACGGCTACACGCCCAAGGGCGGCACCGGCGCGCTGACCCGCACGCTCGTCGCCGTGGCCGAGCGCTACACGGGGAACGGGACGTCCGCGCAGGCTGTTTAGACAGAAAGAGCCTTCGCGGGCTGTTCGAAGAGGGAAGACGGCTCCGCCGCGGCCTGCCGTGCGGGCCCGGGCCGGGGCCACGATCTTCCGGGACAAGTGAAAAGATGCTGCCGGATCCACCCGGCGGTGTGAATACGACCAAGGAGCATTCCAGTGGCTGATGGCAGCGGCCCCTACGACATCGTCGTCCTAGGTGGCGGTAGCGGTGGTTACGCCTGTGCCCTGCGGGCGGCCGAGTTCGGCATGAACGTCGTCCTCATCGAGAAGGACAAGGTCGGGGGCACCTGCCTGCACCGCGGCTGCATCCCCACCAAGGCGCTGCTGCACGCGGCCGAGCTCGCCGACCAGGCCCGCGAGGGTGAGTCGTTCGGCGTCCGCACCCGGCTGGAGGGCATCGACGTCCCCGGCGTCCACGCGTACAAGGACAAGGTGATCGCGGGCCTCTACAAGGGCCTGGCCGGGCTCGTCAAGAGCAAGAAGATCACCGTGGTCGAGGGCGAGGGCCGCCTGGCCGGCCCCGGCCGCGTCGTGGTCGGCGACCAGGTCTACGAGGGCCGCAACGTCGTGCTGGCGACCGGCTCGGTGCCGAAGTCGCTGCCCGGCCTCGACATCGACGGCGAGAAGGTGATCAGCAGCGACCACGCGCTGGTCCTCGACCGGATCCCGTCCTCGGTCGTCATCCTGGGCGGCGGCGTCATCGGCGTCGAGTTCGCCAGCGTGTGGCGCTCCTTCGGCGCCGAGGTCACGATCGTCGAGGCGCTGCCGCACCTGCTGCCGCTGGAGGACGAGTCCAGCTCCAAGCTGCTGGAGCGCGCCTTCCGCCGCCGTGGCATCAAGTACGAGCTGGGCACCCGGTTCGAGAGCGTCAAGACCACCGACACCGGGGTCGTCGTCTCCCTGGAGAACGGCAAGACCCTCGACGCCGAGATCATGCTCGTCGCCGTCGGCCGCGGCCCCGTCTCGGCCGGCCTCGGTTACGAGGAGAACGGCGTCGCGATGGAGCGCGGCTACGTGCTGGTCAACGAGTTCTGCCAGACCAGCGTGCCGGGTGTGTACGCCGTGGGCGACCTGATCCCCACGCTGCAGCTCGCCCACGTCGGCTTCGCCGAGGGCATCCTGGTCGCCGAGCACATCGCCGGGCTGAACCCGGTGCCGATCGACTACGACGGCGTGCCGCGCATCACCTACTCCGAGCCCGAGGTCGCGTCGGTGGGCATCGCCACGTCGGTCGCCCGCGAGCGCGGTCACGACGTCGTCGAGCAGAACTACAACCTCGCCGGCAACGGCCGGAGCAAGATCCTGCAGACCCAGGGCGAGGTCAAGGTCGTCGCCGAGCGCGACGGCCGGGTGCTCGGTGTCCACATGGTCGGCAGCCGGGTGGGCGAGCTGATCGCGGAGGCTCAGCTGATCTTCAACTGGGAGGCCACGGCCACCGACGTCGCCCAGCTCATCCACCCGCACCCGACCCAGTCCGAGGCCCTCGGCGAGGCCATGCTGGCCCTGGCCGGCAAGCCGCTGCACGTCCACAACTGAAGCCCTCCTAGCGAACGCGAGAGAAGACACACCATGCCGGTCTCCGTAACCATGCCCCAGCTCGGCGAGAGCGTTACCGAGGGCACCGTCACCCGCTGGCTGAAGAAGGAAGGCGACCGCGTCGAGGCCGACGAGCCGCTCCTCGAGGTGTCGACCGACAAGGTCGACACCGAGATCCCTTCGCCGTCCGCCGGCTACCTGACCAAGATCATCGTCGCTGAGGACGAGACGGTCGAGGTCGGCGCCGAGCTCGCCCTGATCGACTCCGAGGCGGGCGCCGCCCCGGCCGCCGCCGAGCCCGCGGCTCCGGCTCCCGCTCCGCAGCCCGAGCCGGAGCCCGCTCCGGCCCCTGCGCAGGCCGCGGCCCCCGAGCCCGCCCCCGCCGCGCCGATCTCGTCGATCCCGCAGCCGGCGCCCCCGGCGCCCGCCCCGGCCCCGGCTCCGGCCCCGCAGGCTCCGGCCCCGCAGGCTCCGGCCCCGCAGGCTCCGGCCCCGCAGGCTCCGGCCCCGCAGGCTCCGGCGCAGCAGGCTCCGGCCGCGCAGCCGAGCGAGCCGACCCCGCTGCCCTCGTCCGGCGAGAGCCCGTACGTCACGCCGCTGGTCCGCAAGCTCGCCGCCGAGCACAACGTCGACCTCGACGCGCTGACCGGCACCGGCGTCGGCGGCCGGATCCGCAAGCAGGACGTGATCGAGGCCGCCCGCGTCCAGCGTGAGCAGGCCGCCGCCGCTGCCGCCGCTCCCGCGGCCCCGCAGGCGGCGCCCGCCCCGGCCCAGGCTCCCGCCGCCGCGCCCGCCGCGTCGGAGGTGCGGGTGGACACCACGCTGCGCGGCCGTACGGAGAAGATGTCGCGCCTGCGGCAGACCATCGCCAAGCGCATGGTGGAGTCGCTGCAGGTCTCGGCCCAGCTCACCACCGTGGTCGAGGTCGACGTCACCCGCATCGCCCGCCTGCGCGACCGGGCCAAGGGCGAGTTCCTGCGGCGCGAGGGCGTGAAGCTGTCGTTCATGCCGTTCTTCGCGCTGGCCGCGGTGGAGGCGCTCAAGCAGCACCCGAAGCTGAACGCCACGATCAACAGCGAGACCAACGAGGTCACCTACTTCGACGTCGAGCACCTCGGTTTCGCGACCGACACCGAGCGCGGCCTGCTCGTCCCGGTGATCAAGAACGCGGGCGACCTCAACATCGCCGGGCTCGCCCGTAAGATCGCCGACCTCGCCGAGCGCACCCGCACCAACAAGGTGAGCCCGGACGAGATCACCGGCGGCACGTTCACGCTGACCAACACCGGCAGCCGGGGCGCGCTGTTCGACACGCCGATCCTCAACCAGCCGCAGGTCGGCATGCTGGGCACCGGCGCGGTCGTCAAGCGCCCGGTCGTCGTGGACACCCCGGAGGGCGAGGTCATCGCGGTCCGCTCGATGGTGTACCTCGCGCTCAGCTACGACCACCGCCTGGTCGACGGCGCCGACGCGGCCCGCTTCCTCACGACGGTCAAGCACCGTCTCGAGGAGGGCCGCTTCGAGGCCCAGCTCGGCCTGGCGTAGCCGTAGGCCGGGGCCGGCGCGAGCCGTACGCCCCGGACGCCTCTGGGGGCCGTCCCGCGTTTCGCGGGGCGGCCCCCTTCGTTTCCGGGTAGTGATCGGTGCGTGGAGACGATGACGACAGTGGTGACGGGCTCCTCGGGACTGCTCGGGACGGCTCTGGTGCGCGTGCTGCGCGCCGACGGGCACGAGGTGCGCCGCCTCGTACGCCGCGCGCCCGCCGGGCCGGACGAGCACTTCTGGGACCCTGCGGGCGGCACGCTCGACCCCGGTGCGCTGGAGGGCGCCGACGCCGTCGTCCACCTGGCCGGCGCCGGGATCGGCGACCGCCGGTGGTCCGAGGCGTACAAGCGGGAGCTGGTGGAAAGCCGGGTCAGCGGCACGCGCACCCTCGCCCAGGCGCTGGCCCGCGCCGACGGCGGACCGCGGGTGCTGCTGTCCTCCTCCGCGATCGGCTTCTACGGCGACACGGGGGATCGCGCGGTGGACGAGTCCGCGCCGGCGGGCACGGGGTTCCTGGCCGATCTGGTGGGCGCCTGGGAGGCCGCCACCGCGCCCGCCGCCGAGGCGGGCGTGCGGGTGACGCCGATGCGCACGGGTGTCGTGCTCAGCGGCCGGGGCGGCGCGCTCGCCCGGATGCTGCCGATCTTCAAGATGGGCGCGGGCGCCGTGCTCGGCAACGGCAGGCAGTACGTCTCATGGATCTCGCTGCCCGACTGGGTGGACGCGGTCCGCTTCCTGCTCGCGCGCGACCTGGCCGGGCCGGTGAACCTGACGGCTCCCGAGCCGGTGACCAACGCCGAGTACACCGCCGCTCTCGCGAAGGCGCTGCGGCGCCCGACGATGCCGCTGCCGGCCCCGCGCCTCGCGCTGCGTCTGGCGCTCGGGGAGTTCGCGGAGGAGGCCCTGCTCGCCGGCCAGCGGGTGCTCCCCCGGCGGCTGCTCGACGCGGGTCATCGGTTCGCCCATCCCACCGTCGGCGAGGCGCTGGCCGCCGTACTCTAAAGAGTCATTCGATCCGGGAACGGGAGTGGTGGGCATGAGCCGCATCGGGCAGTCGCACATCGTCGCCATCGGAGGCGGGTCATTCCGGCAGACGGAGCGATACGGGTTCATCGAGCCGACCGCCCTGCTGCGTTACGTCCTCGACCTGACCGGCCAGGACCGGCCCAAGCTCGGCCTGCTCGCCACGGCGACCGGCGACGACTCCGAGTGGCTGCTCAAGATGTACGGCGCGTTCGCCAGCTGGGACGTCGAGGTGAGCCACCTGACGGTCTTCCCGATGCCGAACGTCGAGGACCCCCGCGAGTGGATCCTGGAGCAGGACGCCATCTACGTGAGCGGCGGCAGCGTCGCCAACCTCGCCGCGCTGTGGCGGCTGCACGGCCTGGACGAGGCGTTCGCCGAGGCCTGGCGAGCGGGGATCGTGCTGTCCGGGCAGAGCGCGGGCGCGCTGTGCTGGCACGTCGGCGGCAACACCGACTCGTTCGGGCCGAGGCTGCGTCCCTGGGCCGAGGGCCTGGGCCTGCTCCCCTACTCCTGCGGCGTCCACTACAACTCCGACCCCCAGCGGCGGGCGCTGCTGCACGAGTCGGTCGCGTCGGGCGAGCTGCCCGAGGGCTACGCCGCCGACGAGGGCGTGGCGCTGCACTACGTGGGCACGGAGTTCATCCAGGCCGTGACCACCGACCCCGAGGGGTACGCCTACCGGATCGAGCGGGACGGGTCCGCGGTCAAGGAGCTGCGTGTCGAGCCCCGGCTGCTGACCTCTACGCTGTGAACGTGAAGGACGATGGGAACGTGAAGGGCGTGGCCATCGTCCGCCTGGGCGTCGACGTCCCGTACGAGCAGGCGTGGACCCTGCAGCGGCGGCTGCACGCCCGGCGGGCGGCCGACGAGATCTCCGACCTGTGCCTCATCCTGGAGCACGCCCCCGTCTACACGGCGGGCAAGCGGACGCTGCCGCACGAGCGGCCGGTCGACGGCACGCCGGTCATCGACGTGGACCGGGGCGGGAAGATCACCTGGCACGGCCCGGGGCAGCTCGTCTGCTATCCCATCATTCGCATCGGCGACGTGGTCTCCTACGTCCGCGTGCTGGAAGAGGTCCTGATCCAGGTCTGCGCCGACTTCGGGGTGACGGCCCGGCGGGTCGAGGGCCGTGGCGGGATCTGGGTGCCCGGTGACCCCGCGCACGGGCTGCCGGACCGCAGGATCGGCATGATCGGCATCCGGGTCTCCGGCGGGGTCACCATGCACGGCTTCGCGCTCAACTGCGTCAACGACCTGAGCTGGTACACCCGCATCGCCGGTGACGACGCCGGGGTCACGTCGCTGGCGGCCGAGACCGGCCGGCGGATCACGGTCGACGAGGTCATCCCGTTCGCCGGCAAGCGCCTCGCCGAGGCGCTCGGCGAGGAGCCGTACGACCTGTACGAGGAGGATCTCGCCTGACGGCTACGCGCCGCGGCCCTTCCTGCGGATCCTGATCTGGCGCATGTCGGTCACCGCGACCCGCAGGATCTCGTACGGGTGCCCGTGCGCGTCCAGGGCGGCCATCGCTCCGAGCGCGGCCTCGTCCTCGCCGTCGTCCGGCCCCGCGGGCACCTGGCAGCGGAAGGTGAAGGCGGACACGCTCGCGTCGTGGGTGAACGTGCCGCCCTCGGTGTAGGCGGCGCCGCCCGCCGCCGTCACGGCGGCCCGGCCGGCCTCGTCGAGGTCCTTGAACTTTCCTCTGATCGTCACTCTGAACACGGTCGTCCCTCTCGTACGGCGTAGGTGCGGACGCGCTCGCCCAGAAGGCTCTCGGCGACGTCGAGCAGCTCCAGCACGGCCGCGGCGATGGCGTCCGGGCTCTCCCCCGCCGTCGTACGCCGCCCGATCTCCGCGTACACCAGCGAGTGGAGGCAGCCGATGTGCCAGGCGACCACGCGCGGCAGCGGATCGCCGGCGTCCGCGCCGGTCTCCTCGGCCAGCGCGACCGCCAGCGCGTCGGTCATCTGACGGCCGAGGTCCTCCAGCCGGGCGGTCAGCGTGGGGGCGGCCCGCATCATCTCCAGCACGCGCCCGAATCCCGCGCTCAGCCCGACCGCGCGTTCGCGACCGCGTACCTCCCGGCGCAGGCGCTCCAGCACCGCGACGGCCGCCGACTGACCCGGCGGCCGCTCCCCCACGATGTCGGCCAGCCTCCGGGGCGACGCCTCCTCGGGCGGGAGCACCAGGTCCTCCTTGGCCTGGAAGTAGTTGTAGACGGTGTTCACCGAGACCTCGGCGGCCTGCGCGACCTCGGCCATCGTTACGTCGTCGAAGCCGCGCTCCACGAACAGCCGAACCGCCACCTCGGCGATGCGCCGCCGGGTCTGCCGCTTCTTGCGCTCTCGCAGCCCCTCAGCCATTTCTGCACTCTACTGCAAAATTACAATCGATTTCACTTTTGCGTGGCCCCGGCCGAGCCGGACTGCCTCGGACTCGGATCGGCGCCGAGCTGTTGCGCCACCTCGCGCGACGGTCCGGGAGCCGTCCCGGATCACCTGAAAGCAGGTAATAAGCTGGGCTCATGAACGAGCGTTCCGACAGGCACGCAGGCCCGCGTACGGCGCCGGGCCGCGTGCTCCCGCTCGGACCCCGGGCCCGCGGACCGCTACCGCGGAGTGCTGCGAAGGAAGTCGCATGACCGTCGCTCCTGAAGGCCGAAAGCTCCTCCGCCTGGAGGTGCGCAACAGCCAGACCCCCATCGAGAAGAAGCCGCCGTGGATCAAGACGCGGCTGCACAACGGCCCCAACTTCAACGAGATCAAGTCGTTGGTGAAGGGCGCGGGGCTGCACACCGTGTGCCAGGAAGCGGGCTGTCCCAACATCTCCGAATGCTGGGAGGACCGCGAGGCCACCTTCCTCATCGGCGGCGACCAGTGCACCCGGCGCTGCGACTTCTGCCAGATCGACACCGGCAAGCCGGCGGAGTACGACAGGGACGAACCGCGCCGCGTCGCCGAGTCGGTGCAGCAGATGGGCCTGCGCTACGCCACGGTGACCGGCGTCGCCCGTGACGACCTGCCCGACGGCGGCTCCTGGCTGTACGCGGAGACCGCCCGGCGGATCCACGAGATGGTTCCCGGCTGCGGCGTCGAGCTGCTGGTGCCGGACTTCAACGGCGACCGCGGTCAGCTCGAGGAGGTCTTCTCCAGCAGGCCCGAGGTCCTCGCGCACAACATCGAGACCGTGCCCCGGATCTTCAAGCGGATCCGGCCCGCGTTCCGCTACGAGCGCTCGCTGGCGGTCATCACCATGGCCCGCGAGGCGGGGCTGGTCACCAAGTCGAACCTCATCCTCGGCATGGGCGAGGAGCGCGAGGAGATCGTCCAGGCGCTGCGCGACCTCCACGAGGCCGGATGCGACCTGGTGACCATCACGCAGTATCTGCGTCCCACCCCGCGCCACCACCCGGTGGACCGCTGGGTCAAGCCCGAGGAGTTCGTGGAGCTCCAGCGGGAGGCCGAGGAGATCGGCTTCGCCGGCGTCATGTCCGGGCCGCTGGTGCGCTCGTCCTACCGGGCCGGCCGCCTGTACCAGCAGGCGATCGCCGCCCGCGTGGGCGAGTCTCGTTTTCATTAAGTCAGCTCGGCGTTTGTATCCTTCACACCATGGCGAAAGACGCAGCGGCTCCGGGTCGCCTCAAGCAACTCCGGATGGTCGCACAGATCATTCAGCAGGCGAACCCCAAGGGTATGCCGATCGTCTACGCGTCGGCTCTGGGCACGCTCATCGTGTTCGTCGTCATCGGCGTGATCTTCGGCTGGACGTGGATCGTGTTCGGCGTCTTCGCCGCCGTGCTGGTGGGGATGGTCGTCTTCAGCCGCCTGGCGCAGAAGGCGCAGTACTCGATGCTCCACGGCCAGGCGGGGGCGACGTACGCGATCCTGCAGAGCCTGCGCGGCACCTGGCACGTCGAGGAGAAGCCGGTCGCGGTCAACCGCGACCAGGACCTCGTCTTCCGGGTCGTCGGATTCCCGGGGGTCATCCTGGTCTCCGAGGGCCCGCCGAACCGGGTGCAGCGCATGCTCCTCGCGGAGAAGAAGCGCGTGCAGCGCGTCGCGGTCGACGTGCCCGTGTACGACGTCCAGTGCGGTGACGCGGAGGGCCAGATCCCACTGGCCAAGCTCCAGCGGCACATGATGAAGCTGCCCCGCAACCTGAAGAAGGGCGCCGTGTCCGAGGTCAACAACCGGATGCGCGCCCTCACCCCGGCCATCCCGATGCCGAAGGGCCCCATCCCCAAGGGCGCCCGGATGCCGCGCGGCCCGAAGATGCGCTGACCGCGTTGGACCTCGTGGGAAGGCGGCCGGTCTCCCGGTCGCAGACCTCCCGGGCCAACCGGGGCTGGTGGGACGGCGCGGCCGACGAGTATCAGGCCGAGCACGGCGGCTTTCTGCGCGACGACGGCTTCGTGTGGTGCCCCGAGGGGCTCGACGAGGCCGATGCCCGGCTGCTGGGCGACGTGGCCGGGCGCCGGATCCTGGAGATCGGGTGCGGCGCCGGCCAGTGCGGCCGCTGGCTGCTGGGGCGGGGCGCGGCGGTCGCCGCCGTCGACCTGTCCTACCGGCAGTTGCAGCACTCCCGGCGGATCGACATGTCCGCCGGGGCGGCCCTGCCCGTCGTGCAGGCCGACGCCGAGACGCTGCCGTTCGCTGACCGGTCGTTCGACCTCGCGTGCTCGGCCTACGGCGCGCTGCCGTTCGTGGCCGACGCCGGGGCGGTGCTGGCCGAGGTGCGGCGGGTGCTGCGGCCGGGCGGCCGGTTCGTGTTCTCCGTCAGCCACCCCGTCCGGTGGGCCTTCCCCGACGATCCGGGCCCGCGCGGCCTGACAGCCGACCGCCCCTACTTCGACCGGTCGCCGTACGTGGAGTTCGGCGAGGGCGGCGAGCCGTCGTACGTTGAGCACCACCGGACGATGGGCGACTGGGTGGGCCTGATCGCCGCCTCCGGCCTCGTGCTGACCGGCCTGACCGAGCCGGAGTGGCCGCAGGGCCACGACCGCACGTGGGGCGGCTGGAGTCCGCTGCGCGGACGGCTGCTGCCCGGCACGGCTATCTTCCAGTGCGCCAGGGCGGCGTCGTAGGTCCCGGCGGCGACGTCAGAGGAAGTAACCCAGCCGGACATAACGCCCAGGCCATCGCAATGACCCTGACCAGGGTTCGACGCGGTGTCAGACGCGGTGTCAGAGGTTGACCACGACCGTGCGGCTCGCACGGTCGTGCAGGCCGCGCCGGTCGCGGTCCCAGATGAGCGCGGGCACGGCGAGGCACAGCAGCAGCGTGCGCACCAGCACAGAGGAGAAGGGCGGCCGCCTGCCGTCGAGCGCGGCCACGCGGATGCCGAACAGGCGCATCCCCAGCGTCATGCCGATCGTGCCGACCAGCAGGACGTACTCCGCGGCGAAGACCCCGAGGCCGACCGCGCCGATGTCGTTGCCCTGCACGCGCAGCAGACCGCCGGCGATGGCCCAGGTGCACAGCAGCCAGTCGACGACGACGGCGCCGACCCTGCGTCCCCACCCGGCGACCGCCCCGGGACCCTGCTCGGGCAGGCCGAGGCGCTCCCCCGGATAGCCCAGGTCCATCCCGGCGGCCCGCGGGCCCCCGATCCAGGTCTGCGTCCAACGCGGCTGCCGGTCACTCATGGTTTCCCAGCGTATCGGGGAGGGACACCGGTCTGGCGTCCGGCCGCGAAGCCGTACATCATGGGCGGGCTTATCGCGTTAGATCCCGGTATCGTGAATCGTTTCCTATCTGAGCGCTTTGGAGGGAACCGTGCGACCGGCGGACCCCGATGACATCGACGCGCGCTTCGAGGCGCTGGTCGCACAGTTCGACAAGGACGAGATCCGCCGGATGACCGCGGCGGCCGGGTCGGTCGCGCCACCGCCGGGTCGGCGGCGCCGCCCGGCCGTGCTGGTGATGATCGCGGGCCTGGTCGTGCTCGTGGGGGTCGTCGTCCTGCGGCCCGGCGTCCTGGAGAGGCTCGGCTTCGTCCGCCCGGCAGCCGGCGGCGAGGACCTGGTGATCTCCGGCGCCGTGGTCGCCCGGCCCGGGCCCGTGCTGACGCCGATCCCCGACGGCGAGGAGGGCCTGTTCGACCACGGCCCCGTCCCGGCGCCGGCCGCCGGCCCGTTCGCCGGCACTCCCGCCGTCGACTACGCCGACGGGGAGCAGGGGCTGGCCATGCCCGCGGCCCGCGCGCTCGGCGGGCTCACGGAGAAGGAGGTCGGCCAGGCCCTGCAGCGCGTACGGCGACTGCTGTCGGCGGCGCACCTCGACCCGGCCACCGTGCGGGGCGAGCGCCCGGAGGCGTTCGCCCGCCTGTTGCATCCCCGGCAGCGTGAAACGTTCCTGCGCCATCTGGACGACAGCGGCCCCTCGGGCACCCGGTCGTGGCTGTTCAGCCTCGCCCCGGACGCGGCCGAGCCGGTCGGGGACGTCGTGAAGGTCTCCGGCGAGACGACGGTCTCGGAAAGGGCCGGTGGAGGCGTCACGATCGGGACGGACTATCTGTTCGTCCACCCGGTCAGCCGCACCGGCGCGCCCCTGATCGTGACGAGGGTCGTCGAGCACCACAGGAGCGAGTTCTCCGCCTATCGGGAGGGCGGGAAGCTTGTGGTCTGGCTGGAAATGGACAGATCAGCCCTCTTTGGCGCGAATTGCGGTGCGGATAACGAATTCGTCCACCCACGATTTCCTGGTGACCCACAGGGAGCGAGGCCCTCCGGCGAGCCCGTCGATCCCTACGACCGCGCCTCCGGTGTTTCCGGCAAGCCGCGCTGCCCGGCCGCGTTGGGCACCTGACCTGCGAGAAGGCCGTAGGATGGAGCTCGTGAGCGGCGGTCCGACGTTGTGGCCGCGACCGCCCGGGTAGCGCTTTCCCTTAACACGCGCGAAACAATCGAGACATGGGGCGGAAACGGCATCGGCCTATTTTCGGGTTGCTAGCCCATGCCCCTGGGAGGTTCGAGAGTGTTCAACTCCGCCGATGACGTCCTCAAGTTCATCCGGGACGAGGGTGTGCAGTTCGTTGACGTCAGGTTCACGGACCTGCCGGGGACGACGCACCACTTCACCTTCCCGTCCGAGAACTTCGGCGCCAACGTCTTCACCGACGGCCTCATGTTCGACGGCTCGTCGATCCGCGGGTTCCAGGCCATCCACGAGTCGGACATGCTTCTGCTGCCCGACCCGTCCACGGCCGTGCTCGACCCGTTCCGTCAGCACAAGACGCTGAACATCAACTTCTTCGTGCACGACCCGCTGACCGGCGAGGCCTACAGCCGCGACCCGCGCAACGTCGCGCGCAAGGCCGAGGAGTACCTCAAGGGCACCGGCATCGCGGACACCGTGTTCTTCGGCCCCGAGGCCGAGTTCTACATCTTCGACGACGTCCGCTTCGAGACGAGGCAGAACGCCGGCTACTACTACATCGACTCCGTCGAAGGCGCCTGGAACACCGGCAAGGCCTCCGAGGGCGGCAACCTGGGTTACAAGCCCCGCTACAAGGGCGGCTACTTCCCGGTCCCGCCGATGGACCACTTCACCGACCTGCGCTCGCAGATGGTGCGCAACCTCATCGAGGCCGGCATCGAGACCGAGATGCAGCACCACGAGGTGGGCACGGCCGGCCAGGCGGAGATCGACTTCAGGTTCGGCACGCTGCTCGAGACGGCCGACAAGCTGATGCTGTACAAGTACATCATCAAGAGCACGGCCATCCAGGCGGGCCGTACGGTCACGTTCATGCCCAAGCCGATCTTCGGTGACAACGGCTCCGGCATGCACTGCCACCAGTCCCTCTGGAAGGACGGCGAGCCGCTGTTCTACGACGAGGTCGGCTACGCCGGTCTGTCGGACATGGCGCGCTACTACATCGGCGGCCTGCTCAAGCACGCCCCGTCGCTGCTGGCCTTCACCAACCCGACGGTGAACTCCTACCACCGCCTGGTGCCCGGCTATGAGGCCCCGGTCAACCTGGTCTACTCGCAGCGCAACCGCTCGGCCTGCGTTCGCATCCCGATCACCGGATCGAACCCGAAGGCCAAGCGCATCGAGTTCCGCGTGCCGGACCCGTCCTGCAACCCGTACTTCGCCTTCGCCGCCATGCTCATGGCCGGCATCGACGGCATCCGCAACAAGATCGAGCCGCCGGAGCCGGTCGACAAGGACCTGTACGAGCTGCCGCCGGAGGAGGCCCGCAACATCCCGCAGGTGCCGGGCTCGCTGGAGAAGGTGCTCGACGCGCTCGAGGCCGACCACGACTACCTGCTGGAGGGCGGCGTGTTCACGCCGGACCTCATCGAGACCTGGATCTCCTACAAGCGCGAGAACGAGGTCGACCCGATCCGTCTGCGCCCGCATCCGCACGAGTTCGAGCTGTACTACGACGTGTGATCGGTGACCGCGCGGTGACATGCTCGTTCATCGCGCGGTGATCCGGCTGGTTCTGCCTCGGTTCCGTCCGAGCGGCGAGCACCACATCGAGGGCGGCGTTCGGCGCCCGAAGAGGTCAGGAGCGACGCGAGGCAGTGCCGCGAGTCGTGGAGCAGGAAGCCCGTGGCAAGGTCCCGCGCCTTGCCACGGGCTTTCCGCATCGCCCGCCCGAGGCGGCCCTCCCCCGGGCCGCGCGTTCAGGATCACCCGGACGACCGCTGAGGGCTCAGCACCTTCGATTCACGTCGAAGGGCGGCAGCTCCACCAGGTCCAGAATGGCCGCCGGTGGGAAGTCCGGCCATGAGCCCGGCGGGTCCTGGTTCAGATTGCGCAGGTGCGTGTCGATGAAACGCTGCGTGTCGCGGAGGACCCTGACCGCGGTGGCGGCATCGATGGCACCGTCCTGCAGCGCGTCGGCGAACTCGTCGAGATCCAGCACTTCGTAGCGCCGACTGAGCGGGGGCACGAGGATGTCCACGTAGAGGTCGTGGACAACGAGCTGCTTCGGGCCCGCTTCCTCCAGGTCGATGAGGTCGACGTACCAACCGCCTTCAAGTGCGTCGACGAAGGTGACCGGCTTTCTGATCTGTACCCCTTCGTCGGCGATGACGAAGCAGCGATCGGTCGTGGGCCGCCCGGGAACCCGCCACGGGGGAAGGATCTCGACGTCGTAGGCCACGATGTTGTCGCCGGTCCGGACACTGGAGCACCACTGCCCCGTGCGATGGCGGACACGCACCTCTTCAATGGTCACGAATCGCAGTATGACCGCGGCGGGATTGCAGCGCGCTCAAGGATCATGGCCGGGGAGCTGGGAACGGCTGCTACGGGGGTTAATGTCCCTTTGTGACAACTACGGACGACATCCGGCGCTGGGCCACGGGACTGCCCGAGGTCGAAGAGGTCAGTCACTTCCGGTTCCACGTTCCCGTGTTCAAGGTCCGGGGCCGGACTTTCCTCGGCATGGGCGCGGACGAGACGACGGCCGTGTTCTGCGTCGCCGAGCAGCAGGCCGTCGATGCGGCGCAGGCCGACCCATCCGCCTGCGAGGCCGTACGCCGCCCGGACGCGCGGAAGAGCTTCCTCGGGCTGCAGGTCAAGCTCGGCAGCGTCCCGGCGGAGCGCGTCAGGAGTCTCGTGGAAGAGGCATGGCGTCAGCAGGCGCCCAAGCGCCTGGTGGCCGAGCATGACCGGCACAGACCGGCCTGAGATCGCACGAAGACGGGCGAGGCGCAGGAAGGCCGGCCGAGAGTCAGCCCGGGAGCGCGGCCCGGATCAGCGCCGCGTCCTGGTCGAGAAGGTCACGCGAGCGCTTCTTCCCGTCCGCGGCGACCACGACGCCGTCTCCCGGATAACGCGGCAGCACGTGCAGGTGAAGGTGGAAGACATCCTGGCCGGCGGCCTCCCCGTCGGCCAATGACAGGCGCACCCCGTCACAGCGCAGCCCCGACGCCCGCAACGCCGCCGACACGCGCCGCGCCGCCCGCCAGATCGCCGTACCGACCGCGTCGTCGGCGTCGGCCAACCCGGCCATGTGCACACGTGGGATCACCAGTACGTGGCCGACGGTGGCCGGCTTGTGATCCAGGATCGCCACCACGCTGTCGTCGGCATGGACCACGCTGGCCGCCTTTCGCCCTGCGATGATCTCGCAGAAAACGCACGCCCTCATCAGATCATCATGGCGTCCACGCCGTGTCCGGCGCGCCCGGATTTCTCGCGGCCGCCGATTCGGACGACCGGCTCAGCGGGCGCTTTCCGAGGGTCCGCATGAACCGCTCCGGGTCGAGTTCGCTGTTGATCGTCATGCATGAGCGGAGAGCGTAGACACCACCACCGACAAGATCGATCGCGGAGAGATGACCGGTTGATGTGCGGCACTCACGATGAAGACGGATCGAGGACCGAGACGCCGGGCGGCCGGCAGCCGATGTACCGCCGGGCTTGTAAGAACCCGACTTGGGCAGGGGGATGATGGATCTCTCCGCCCTGGAGGGCCTGTGCCTGACCGCGGTCACCGCGGCCCTGTTCATCCACGAGTCCGACGCTCCCGAACTCCTGCACGTATGGCTTCATCTGGAGACGACGACCGTCGTGGTACGTGACACCACCGACTGGGCACTGCACATCGTGCCGGACGAGCCGGGAGACGGCTACACGATGGAGGAACTCGGCAGCCGTGTGGACATCGTGCCCGCACCCGCCGAGGTGCCCTTCGTCCGGCATGTCGGCGAGCGGCTCGTCCAGGTGAGCAGGGGATTCGACCCCCGAGGATCCCGCCCAGTGGGTGGAGGCGGAGTTCGTCTTCGAGACAGGACGCGTGATCGCGAGAGCCTTCGGGGGCGACCTGCGCCTATCTCACGCCTTCTGGTGACGACGGTCACTTCCCCAGGGCGGGGGTACGGCGCAGCAGGAGGGTGAGGGCGCTGGTGGCGGTGAGCAGGAGCACGGCGAGGGCGACCACGCCTGGCCATCCGGCGTCCGTCCAGGCGCGCCCCGCGAGGCTGCCGAAGACGGAGGACCCGAGGTAGTAGGTGAACAGGTAGAGCGAGGCGGCCTGGCCCGTGGACACCCCGCCTGCGTGCGCCCGGGCGGGGACCCAGCCGCTGGCCACCCCGTGGACGGCGAAGAAGCCCGCGGTGAGGAGAGCGAGCCCGATCACCACGACCGGCAGCGAGGACGACAGCGTCACCAGCGCGCCGGCGACGGCCAGTAGGCAGCCCAGCGGCGTCACGGTCCGGCGCCCGTAGCCGTCCGCCAGCCGGCCGGACACCGCGGAGCTGACCGAGCCGATGGGATAGACGAGGAACATCAGGCCGGCGGCTCCGACGCCGAGGTGGAACGGCGCGCCCGAGAGCCGGAAGCCCAGGGTGTTGAACACCGCGGCCAGAGTTCCCATCGAGCAGCCGCCGATGCCGTACAACGCGAGCAGTCCACGGTCCGACACCGCGCGCAGGCTCCCGCGGAGCAGGGCGCGCATGCTCGCGGGGGCCGCGGTGAAGCGCCGGGAGGCCGGGAGCAGCACGCGTACGGTCAGGGCGCACAGCAGGCCGAGTGCGGCGGCCGCGGCGAGAGCCCAGCGCCAGCCGCCGGCCTGGGCGACCGCGCCGGTCAGGAGGCGACCGGCCATCCCGCCCAGCGCCGTGCCGCCGACGTACAGACCGGCGACGCGGGCGTGCGTGGACGGGTGCAGTTCCTCGCGCAGGTAGGCGGTGGCCACTGCGGGGAGACCGGCCAGTGTGATGCCCTGGAGCGTCCGCAGCACCACGAGCGCCGGCCAGCCGGGCGCCAGCGCGCACGCGGCCGCGACGACGGCGGACGCCGTCAACGACAGATGGATCAGCCGGGTGCGCCCGACGACGTCGGACAGGGGGCCGGCCACCAACAGCGCGACGCCGAGCCCGAGCGTGGTGAGCGACACGCTCAGCGTGCTCTCCGCGGTCGACACCCCGAACTGCGCCGCGAGCTCGGGCAGGATCGCCTGGGTGCTGTACAGCAGCGCGAAGGTCGCCACCCCGGCGGCGAACAGCGCGACGACGACCCGCCGGTATCCGGCGGTGCCCGGCAGGTGTCCTTCCACGGCGGAGGTCGCGAGAACAGCGGTCACCCGAATGACTGTGCACTTGCTGCCGTCATGCGTCCAATGCGATGAGAAGCGGCTTTCAATACGTGACACGTATGATGGCGGGCATGCTGCTCCGGGACCTGTCCTGGCTGGTCGCCCTCGCCGAGCACCGGCACGTGACCGACACCGCCGCCATCCTGCGCACCAGCCAGCCGACGCTCTCGCGCGCCCTCGCCCGGGTGGAGGCCGAACTCGGCACCCGGGTGTTCGAGCGGGCGCCGGACGGGGTCCACCTGACGCCCAACGGGAGACTCGTGGTGGCGGCCGCGCGCGACCTCACGGCGCGCTACGAGCAGTTGCTGACCGACCTCCGGAGCCTGCTCGACCCGGACACGGGGGTGGTGCGCCTGGCCTTCCTCGACTCCATCGCCACCTCCCTCGTCCCGCGGCTGCTGCGCGCCTTCCACGAGCACGCTCCCCGGATGCGCATCCTGCTGCGCCAGGAACCGGCGCACGAGATCGTCCAGGATCTGCGCAGCGGGGCCGCCGACCTCGCGATCACCTCCCCACGCCCACCCGGAGACTTCGGCTGGCACCCGCTCCAGGAGGAGCGGCTGGTGCTCGTCGTCCCGCCGAGCCACCGGCTGCGCCACCGGGAGGAGGTGGCCCTCCAGGAGCTGGCGGACGAGGAGCTCGTCACCACGCCGGTCGGCTTCGGCTACCGGGCCCTGGTCGACACGCTGCTGCGCGACGCCGGGGTGTCCCCCGCCGTCTCCTTCGAGAGCCAGGACCTCGCGACCATCGAGGGCCTGGTCGCGGCCGGGCTCGGCGTGGCCGTCGTCCCGGAGCCCTTCGCCGGGCAGTCCGGCACCGTCGGCGTCAGGATCGCGGCGGAGGCCGCCCGCCGCACCATCGGCCTCACCTGGCGTACCGACCACGATCCGGCCGGCCCCGCCACCCGCTTCCGCGACTTCGTCATGACGCCCGATCTACGATGACCCGATGCGCCAGGCCGACCCGGACCCGTACTGGAACACCAACGTCGCCCGGCACCCGGGCGTCCTCCGCGCCGTCCCCGCAGGGTGCGGTGACGCACTGGACGTCGGCTGCGGAGACGGGCTGCTCGCCCGGAAGCTGACCGGCCGGTCCAAACGCGTCACCGGCGTCGACAGATCGCCGGAGATGATCGGCCGTGCCCGCGAGCTGTCCGCCGGCCGGCCGGAGCTCACCTTCGTCGAGGGCGACTTCCTCACCGCCGTCCTGCCCGCCGGGGAGTACGACTTCGTCTGCTCGGTGTCCGCGATCCACCACATGGACTTCGACGCCGCCCTCACCCGGATGCGCGCACTGCTGCGCCCCGGCGGCACGCTGGTGGTGGTCGGCCTCGCTCGCGAGGCGTCCCCCGCGGAGTGGGCGGCGATGATCGCCGCCGCCCCGGTCGTGCGGATCACGAAGGTGCTGCGCCGCGCGCGGGAGCCCGAGGGGATGCCGGTGGCCGCACCGCGGATGAGCTACGGGCAGGTGCGGGCCGCGGCAGGCCGCCTGCTGCCGGGCGTGCGCTACCGCCGGCACGTGCTCCGCCGATACTCCCTGACCTGGACGAAGCCCGGCCGATAGCGCTCGCTGGTCAACGCTCCAAGGCCCGGCGGTAGCGGACCTCGGTCAGCGGGAAGCCGTCCGACTCGTCCCGCTGTACGGCGCCGTCGGGGCGCCAGCCCCCGCGCTCGTAGAACCGGCGGGCGCGGGCGTTCCCGTCGACGACCCAGAGGACGGCCTGCTCGTACCCGGCGGCGGCGAGGCGGTCCAGCGCGGCGGCCATGAGGCGCCCGCCGACCCCGACGCCCCATGCCTCGGGCATCAGATAGATCGCCGAGATCTCCGCGACCTCGGCCGGGTCGACGTCGTCGTCCCGGCCGGGACCGAGCGAGGCGAACCCGGCGACGGAGCCGTCCTCCTCCGCCACGAGGACCTCCGTACCCGGCGGGGAGGACTGCCCCAGCAGCCGCTCCCAGACGGGCAGGCGCATGGCCGGGGTGAGCCCGTCGAGATGGGCTTGGGGCATGAGCCCCGGATAGGCGGCCTGCCACGACCGGACGTGGACGGCGGCGACCGCCTCCGCGTCCGCCGGTTCGGCGCGTCTGATGACCATGCACGCTCCCTGTCTGCTTTCGGCTCCGGGCGTCCCGGCATAACACTGCCACGCGCGGGCCAAGCGGATCGATGTTCACAAAACGACTTCCTGTGGACTTTGGGTGGCCTACCCTCGTCGTCCGTGAAACTCGCCAAGATCGCGCTTGCCGGCACACTGGCGCTGGGGCTCGTCCCGGCCGCTCCCGGCACGGCCGCGGCCCGTCCGATCAAGAGCAGGACGCTCACCGACAACCGCCTGTACGGCGCGGGGGCGTTGCCGGTCACCGGCTGCCGGGAAAGGCCGGTGAAGAAGGCGGACGCGAGGTCCGCCAAGGGCTATCTGAACGAGGTGCTCAACTGCCTCACCCGCTCCTGGGGCGCCGAACTGCACCGGGCGGGTCTGAAGCAGTCCCGGGTGAAGCTCACGTACGCCACCGAAGTGCCGGCGAAGTACTGCGGCGCCAAGTGGCGCAAGGACGATTGGGACGGCTACTACTGCGACGCGTCGCACACCATCCTGATCGTGCTCTCGAAGGACCTTTTGGAGGATCCGGGGGATCTCTACCTGTTCAATCTGCTGGCGACGCAGTACGCCGAGCACGTGCAGAACGTCACGGGCATCTACCGGGCGGGCATGCACCTCGGCTACCGCAACAAGGCCGAGCTCGCCGAGCAGCTACGGCGATACAACCTGCAGGGCTACTGCTTCGCCGGGGCCTCCCTGCGAAGCGTCTGGAAGTCCTTCCGGCGTGACCGCGAAGACTGGGACGATCTGCTCTACTTCCTGCGCGGCTGGGCGGGCAAGTACGGCGGGAACAGGAAGTCGGTCACCTACTGGGCCAACGAGGGATTCAGGTCCGGCGACCCGGGGGCCTGCAACACGTGGGCCGCCCCGTCCTCGAAGGTGGCCTGACGTCGCCGCCGGCCGACGGACCGGGTGGCCCCGGCAACCCGGCGGCCGTCGCACGGTCACCCTTTGGTGAGGCGCCGGCAGCCGCCCACGGCAGCCGCGCGGCCTGACATTCCGGGGTGCTACTCGGTCGTACTGGTGAGAAGTCAAGATTTCCCACCGGGTGGAAGGAACGAGAAGCGATGCCGACGCGACGCGAGGAAGACGAAGCCACGATCAGGGAGCAGCTCGGCAGGATCGTCGAAGGGATCCGGGCCAAGGATCTCGAAGGCCTGAGGAGGGTCTACGCGACGGACGTCGTGTCCTTCGACGTCGAGCCGCCCCTGCAGCATGTGGGGATCGACGCGAAACTGAAGAACTGGGAGAACGCGTTCGCGTTCTTCCAGGATGTGAGCTACGAGGTCCGCGACCTGACACTCACCGTGGGCGACACGGTGGCGTTCGGCCACTGCTTCGGCCGGCTCAGCGGCACGCTGAGGAACGGGACCGCGACGAGCGGCATATGGGTCCGGGGCACTTTCTGTTTCAGGAAGACCGGCGGCGAGTGGCTGATCGCGCACGACCAGGCCTCTGTTCCGCTCGACATGTCCAGCGGAACAGGAGTGACCGACCTCGAACCCTGACGGGTCGCCGACGTCCGGGACGCCTCGGGCGCCGCCGGTCAGGAGGGGGTGGAGCCGGAGGTCCGGGCGCGCAGGCCGCTCAGGCGGCGCAGGATGTCCCACCAGAACGGCGCGCCGAACAGCAGGGCGATCAGCGTGATGAGGAACCCCGGCCAGTGGCCCGGCGACGTGAGGCGCTGCCACCAGTCCCCGCCGTGCCAGGCCCACGCCGGGCCCTCGGCCGCGTCCATCGTGACGCTCACCGGGGCGTGCGTGAAGATCTTCACGAACGCCGGGGTGCTCAGCACGTCGGTGACGCACACGTACGGGTCCTGGCCCGGCTCGCACTGCTCACGCAGCGGTTCCAGCGCCTGGGGGCCCGACTGCCCGAAGGCGGTCACCGCGCCGCGGTAGGCGTTGTCGCGCAGCAGGGTCTTGCCGTACTCCAGGGAGTCCATGCCGAACACCAGCGTCACGATGAGGCCGAGCCCGACGAGGACCCAGCGGACGTAGCGGCGGTAGAGCAGGCTGAGCCGCTCCATCTCGCCGTCGAACCAGTCCTCGACGCCGCGGCCGAACGCCTCCAGGTCGTGGCTCGCCCTGTCCCACACGGCCTTGAGGGGCTGGGAGAAGGGGCTCTTCAGCGCGTCGAGGTCCCGCATGAGAGCCTCCACGCCGCCGTGCTCGATGGCGATCTCCATCACGGCGACGGCGAAGCGCGCGGGCGGGATGTCGGCGATGCTCGTCCTTCCGCGCTTGGCGTGGTCGATCTCCTGCAGCCGTTCGTGGAGCAGTTCGGCCATCGACTTGCCCTGGTCCGGCGGCAGCACGCCGCCCGCCGCGCCGACCGCCGCCGGTTCCACCGTGAGGACGGCGATCTCCTCGGGATCGGCCTGTCCGGCGAGATGCGCGGGGTCGGCCGACGCGCCCGCCGGGGCCTCGGCCGAGGCCGTCGCCTGGCCGGCCGTCGCCTGCTCGGCTGCCACAGAACCGGCGGCCACTGGATCGGCTGCCCCAGAACCGGCGGCCACTGGATCGGCTGCCACCGACTCGGCGGCTACCGAGTCCGCGGCCACCGAGTCGGCGGCGGCGGCGAGCGGCGGGCTCTGCGCGGGCGGCGGCTGACGGCTGAACGCGGGCCGCGGGTCCCGGCCGAACGGCAGCCGCGCGAACACCCCCAGAACGCTCGCGGGCAGGCGTGACCGGCCCTCCTCCGGCGACGCCGCCTGTGTCAGCGGCGTCCGCGCCTTGCGGCCGAGCCTCTTGAGCGCGTCCAGGATCCGGTCGAGCCGGGAGGTCCCGTCCGCCGTCTCCGCGCCGTCGAGGGTGTCGCGCAGGTACGCCCACAGGAACTTGCTGCGGATTCCGAGCAGCTTGACGATGCCCTCGTTGATGCCGCTGACGAGAAGCGACAGCAGCAGGAAGGCGAGGATCAGCCCGATGGCCAGGTCTGCGTAATACGAGATCAAAGAGATCACCCGTACCGTTGATACAGCGTCGCCTCTGCGAGGGCAACGCTTTAGGCGACCCCGAATTTCGATCAGTCGACCGGACGTGGGGGGCGAATGGATAAGATCAGGAAAACCACGTCCTTTGGAGCACGTAATGGCCGACGAGACACCCGCTGCCCCGAAGCTCAACACCTTGGTGCCGCACCCCGCCCGGGTGTACGACTACTGGCTGGGCGGCAAGGACAACTTCGAGGCCGACCGCAGGGTCGCCGAAGCGGTCAAGATCGCCTCCCCCGGGGTCGTCCAGGGGGCCCGGGACAACCGGGCGTTCCTGGGCCGGGCCGTACAGTTCCTCGCGGAGCAGGGGATCACCCAGTTCCTCGACATCGGCACCGGCATTCCGACCCAGAGCAACACCCACGAGGTCGCCCAGGCCGTGAATCCGGCGGCCAGGGTCGTCTACGTCGACAACGACCCGATCGTGATGGTCCACGCCCGCGCGCTGCTGCGCGGCACGCCGGAGGGCAGGACCGCCTACATCGAGGCCGATCTGCGCGACCCGGACTCCATCCTCACGCATCCGGACACGCTGGCGACGCTCGACTTCACCCAGCCGATCGGCGTGGTGATCGTGGGCACGCTCATGTTCGTCAAGGACGAGGACGACCCGTTCGGCATCGTCAAGCGCTACACCGACGCGGTCGTGCCCGGCAGTTACCTCGCCGTCACCCACGTCACCGGCGACTTCGCCCGCGAGAGCCTGGAGGCCTTCGCCGAGGCGTACAACACCGGGCCCGTACCGCTCACCTTGCGCACCGGAGCGGAGATCAGCCGCTTCTTCGACGGCTTCGAGCTCGTGGAGCCGGGCCTAGTGGCGGTCGGCGAGTGGCGCTCGGACCCGGACGAGGCCCTCCTCCTGGGCGACCGCGTCCACGGCGGGTACGGGGCCGTGGGCAGGAAGCTCTGACCGTCCGCCCCCCACGACCCCCTCAGCAGCACGACCCCTCCGCACGGCCCGCCCCACACCGGCCCTTCACCGGCCCCGTACGGGGCCACCCGGCCCAGGGCCCTGGTCAGTCCTCGTAGAAGACGCGCTCCACCACGGTCCTGGCCCGCCGGGTGGCGCGCCGGTAGTCCTCGACGAAGTCCTCGGTGCCCTCGGGCGGATAACCGAGCGCCCGCGCGAGCAGCACCCGCTCCTTGACGGGAGTGGGGATGCTGTCGGCCGCCCGGCCGCGCACCAGCATGAGGGCGTCGCGGATGCGCGAGGCGAACAGCCACGCCTGTGCGAGCACCTCCTCGTCGGCCGGGTCGAGCAGGCCCTCCCCCGCCGCGGCGCGCAGCGCGTCCAGAGTGCGCGTCGTACGCAGCACGGGCACGGCTCCCGCGTGCCGCAACTGGATGAGCTGGGCCACCCACTCCACGTCGCTCAGCCCGCCCCTGCCGAGCTTGGTGTGCAGCGCCGGGTCGGCCCCGCGCGGCAGCCGCTCGGCCTCCATGCGCGCCTTGAGCTTGCGGATCTCGCGTACGGCGTCGGCGGAGATGCCCTCGGCCGGATAGCGCAGCGGCTCCACGAGCGCGACGAACTCGCGGCCGAGTTCGGCGTCGCCGGCGCAGAACCGGGCCCGCAGCAGTGCCTGGGCCTCCCAGTGCGAGGCCCAGCGGTCGTAGTAGGCCCGATAGGAGGCGATGGTGCGCACGAGCGGCCCCTGCCGCCCCTCCGGCCGCAGTCCCGCGTCGATCTGCAGCGGCGGGTCGGGGGCGGGAAGCGCGAGCAGCCTCCGCGTCTCCTCGGCCACCGCGTGGGCGGCGACGGCCGCGTCCCGCTCGACCGCTCCAGGCAGTGGCGCGTGCACGAACATGACATCGGCGTCGCTGGCGTAGGAGCTCTCCAGGCCACCCAGGCGGCCCATGGCGATCACGGCCATCCGCGTCGGGAACGGAGCCCGCCGCTCCAGGGTGACCTTGTTGATCGCCGTGTCCAGCGCCGCCTGGATCGTGACGTCGTTCAGCGACGAAAGTGCCTGGCCGACCTCCTCGATGTCGATCAGTCCGGACAGGTCGGCGCAGGCCGTACGGAACAGTTCCCTGCGGCGCAGCGCCCGGACGGCGGCGACGGCGGTCTCGGCGTCCTCCGCGTAGCGGCCCACCGCGGCGGCGGCCTCGGCGGCGAGCGTCGCGGCGGGCCGTACGGCCAGCTCGGCGGGCGAGCCCAGCATCGCGACGGCCTCGGGGGCGTGCAGCAGCAGCCCGGTGACGTACTTGCTGGTGCCGAGCAGGCGGGCAAGGCGGTCGGCCGCGGCGGTCTCGTCGCGCAGCAGGCGCAGGTACCACGGCGTGGTGCCGAGCTTGTCGCTCACCTGACGGAAGCCGAGCAGGCCGGCGTCGGGGTCGGGGGCGTCGGCGAACCAGCCGAGCATGACCGGCAGCAGCGTCCGCTGGATGGCCGCCCGGCGGGAGACACCGCTGGTCAGCGCGGCGATGTGACGCAGCGCGCCCTCGGGGTCGGCGTAGCCGAGCGCCTCCAGCCGCGCGGTGGCGGCGGCCGTGGACAAACGGGCCTCGGTCTCCGGCAGCCGGGCGACGGCCTGCAGCAGCGGGCGGTAGAACAGCTTCTCGTGGAGCCGCCGCACCTCCAGCGCGTGCCGCTTCCAGGTGGTGGTGAACTCCCCCACCGGGTCGGTCGTCATACCCAGCCCCCGGCCGAGCCGCCGCAGGTCGGCGGTGTCCGACGGCACCATGTGGGTGCGGCGCAGCCGGTGGAGCTGGAGCATGTGCTCGACCTGGCGCAGGAAGGTGTAGGCCTCGGCGAGCGCCTTGGCGTCGTCGCGCCCGACGTAGCCGCCCCTGGACAGGGCGGCGAGGGCCGACAGCGTGGCCCTGCGGCGCAGCAGCGGGTCGGAGCGGCCGTGCACGAGCTGGAGGAGCTGGACGGCGAACTCGATGTCCCGCAGCCCGCCCGGCCCGAGCTTGATCTGCCGGTCGGCCTCGCCCGCGGGCACGTGCGCCTCCACCCGGCGGCGCATGGCCTGCACGTCCTCCACGAAGTTGGGCCGGGCGGCGGCCTGCCAGACCAGCTCGTTGACCGCTGCGACGTACTCCTGGCCGAGCTCCAGGTCGCCCGCGACCGGGCGCGCCTTGAGCAGCGCCTGGAACTCCCACGTCTTGGCCCACCTGCGGAAGTAGGCCAGGTGGCTTTCCATGCTGCGCACGAGCGGGCCCATCTTGCCCTCCGGGCGCAGGTTGGCGTCCACCTCCCACAGCGCGCCCTCGGGGGTGCTCGCCGAGCAGGCCCGCATCATGCCCTGCGCGAGGCGCGTGGCGGTCTGCAGCGCCTTGGTCTCGTCCACGCCTTCCTTGGGCTCGGCCACGAAGACGACGTCGACGTCGGAGATGTAGTTCAGCTCGCGGGCCCCGCACTTGCCCATGCCGATGACGGCCAGCCGCACGTCGCCCGCGTCGGCCACCTCGGCCCTGGCGATGGCGAGGGCGGCCTCCAGCGCGGCCGAGGCGAGGTCGGCCAGCGCGGCGGCGCCCTCGGCGAGGGTGCACTCGCCGGTCACGTCGCGCGTGGCCAGGTGCAGCAGGCGGTTGCGGTAGGCGACGCGCAGCGCCTCCATCGCCGGTCCTGACGTGCCCGGCCCGGCGGCGACCCCCTCCGTCGCCGGCTCGGCCACGGGCTCGGCCGCGTCGGGGTCCGCCCCGACCGCGACCAGCATCTCCTCACGCAGGTCGCCCAGCGTGGGCCACCGCGGCGACCGTATCGACGGCAGGCACTCCGGGTGCCGTACGACGTGCTCGCCGAGCGCGGCGCTGAGCCCGAACACTCCGAGCACCCTGCGGCGCAGGTCCGGGTCGTCGCGGAACGCTCCGAGCACGCTCGCGTCCCGCTCCACCAGGCGGCTCAGCGTGGTGAGCGCCAGATCCGGGTCGGCGGCCCTGACGATGTCGTCGAGCAGTGCGAAGTCGCCGACCGCCTCGGGGCCGAGCTCGTCGAGCAGCCGTTCGGCCCGCGCACCGTCGGCGAATCCGAGCGCCGCCAGGCGCCCTGCCGTCGTCTGTATCCGAGGCGCGGCGTTCACCGTTCCTTCCTCCACTCCGACGTCGATCACGTCGGCCCCCCCGAGACGAACCTTCCCAGTAACCGTACACATGGGTCGGAAGCCTCCTCACAGAGATCGGCCCCCTGCCGCGGAGCCGACCTTGGATGTCACCGCCCGGCACCTGCCGGGCTCAGCGCACACGCTAACCCTCCGCGATGTGCGCGTCCTTAGCGGTTTCTCTGCGTAATCGGCCCATCACTGGTTTTCTCCGCGCGCCCCTCCACCCATGCCGGCCCGCGCAGGCCCGCGCCGGCTCCTGCCGGCGCCGGGCGAGCGGGGCCGCGAACGCCTCGGCCCCGCTCGGGCGGCGGTTCCCCGCCGCCGGGCCAGGAGAACATAACGGGACAGTCGAGACCCGAGAGGGCCGTACCGTACAGTCCGCACCATGAACATCGATGAGGTCGCCGTCCCCGGCGGACGGCTGCGGATCGCGCGGTTCGGCGGCGGTCCGCGCCTGATCATCGCGGCGCACGGCATCACCGCCTCCCTCATGGCGTGGCGGGCGGTGGCCGAGGCGCTGCCGCCCGGCTGGTCACTGATCGCCGCGGACCTGCGCGGGCGCAGCCACAGCGCCGACCTGCCCGGCCCGTACGGCCTGGACCGGCACGCCGAGGACCTGGAACGGGTCGCCGAGCACGTGGGCGCGGACGGCACCAGCGTGCTCACCGGGCACTCGATGGGCGCCTACGTCGCGGCGCTCCACGGCGCGCACCGGCGCTATGCCCGGGTGGTGCTCGTGGACGGCGGCCTGCCACTGCCGCTGCCGCCCGGCGCCGACCCCGACGAGGTGCTGGAGGCGACGCTCGGCCCGGCCGTCGCCCGGCTCTCCCGGACCTATCCGAGCGTGGACGCCTATCTCGACTTCTTCCGCGCTCATCCCGCGCTCGCCGACGACTGGTCGCCGCTCATCGAGGAGTACGTCCGCTACGACGCCACCGGGCCGGCCGGCGCCGTCCGCTCACGCGCCCGCGAGGACGCCGTACGGCAGGACGGCCGCTGGCTGCTCACCGAGCACGAGGCGATCGGGGCGGCGCTGAAGGCCGTCGAACCGGCGCCGCTCCTGCTCCGCGCGCCGCGAGGGCTGCTGAACCAGGACGTCGGAATGCTCCCGGACGACCTCACCGCGCGGTGGGCGGCGGAACTGCCCAGCCTGCGCGACGAGGTCGTGCCGGACTGCAACCACTACACGATTCTGTTCGCTCCCCGCTGCGCCGCGGTCGTGGCCGCCCGCCTCACCGGATAACCCCGGCAGGGCGGGTCACCCGCGGGGCAGGATCCAGGTCGCCTTGGCCGCGGCGACGAGCGCGCCGTCCACCTCGTAGACCGCGCTCGTGCCGAACAGCTTGCGGCCGTCGCGGCCTTCTGCTCGGGCCACGACCGAGTATCGGCCCATCGGATAGACCCGGCGGAACACCTGCCCGGTCAGCCGCCCGAGCAGCGGGGGCTGGATGGGCCGCCGGTCCGGGAAGCTGCGGTAGTGCGCCCATCCGGTGGCACAGTCCAGCGCCGCCCAGATGATCGAGTCGGGGACCACGCCGTGCTCGTCGGTCACGTTGAACGGCACCCGCCAGCCGGCGGCCACGAGCTCGGCGCCGTCCACCGTGTTGTCCACCGGATTGTCCACCGGGCCGGGGAAGATGCGCAGTCCGTCGCCCGGCTCGCGCAGCCCGCAGGCGAAGCAGCCCGCGATCGCGTGGCCGTGCCTGCCGGGGAAACCGGCCTCCGCGCGGGCCGCGTCGGTGAACCGCACGAACGGCGGCGGCGTCAGCGTCTCGGCGACGGGAATCGCCTCGACGAGGTGGTCGTCGCCCTGGCTGAGGACGACGGCGTTGCCGACGTGCTCGACCGGCAGCTCGCTCTCCAGCGGGACCGGTCTGCGAAGGGTGACCTCCACCGGCGAGTCGTGACCGCCCCCCGTCAGCGTTCCCGCGAGGGTCCCCGCGATCCAGCCGCCGTTGGCGGTGCCCTCGGGCCCCCGGAAACGCTTCGGTACCGTCAGAACGGTCTGCAGCCCCGCAGCCGCCGTCATATAGCCCACGCCCTCCCTGAGTCACGTCTTGATACGGCTCACCCGCAAAAGTCGTAACAAGTGAACCGATTTTACTGTTCCGGCGTACGGATCAGATAAACAGACGGGAGTGTCAGAAGAATTTGCAGGCTGTTAAGCCGCGGTGACGGAGCGGGCGTCGGTCAGAGCACGGGCAGGTAGCGGCCGAGCTCGTACTCGGTCACCTGGCGGCGGTAGTCCTGCCACTCCGCGCGCTTGTTGCGCAGGAAGTAGTCGAAGACGTGCTCGCCCAGCGTCTCGGCGACCAGCTCGCTGTGCTCCATCGCCGCGATCGCCTCGTCCAGCGACTGGGGCAGCGGCTGGATGCCGAGCGCCCGCCGCTCCGAGCTGGTCAGCGCCCACACGTCGTCCTCGGCTCCCGGCGGCATCTCGTACCCCTCCTCGATGCCCTTCAGCCCGGCGGCCAGGATGACGGCGAAGGCGAGGTAGGGGTTGCAGGAGGAGTCGACCGACCGGAACTCGATGCGGGTCGAGCCGCCCTTGTGCGGCTTGTACATGGGCACGCGCACGAGCGCGGAGCGGTTGTTGTGCCCCCAGGAGATGTACGCGGGGGCCTCGCCGCCGGCCCCGGCGATCGCCTCGGCGCCGCCCCAGAGCCGCTTGTAGGAGTTGACCCACTGGTTGCAGACGGCGGTGATCTCCGCCGCGTGCCGGAGCAGGCCGCCGATGAACGATCGGCCGATCTTGGAGAGCTGGTAGTCGGCGCCGGGCTCGTAGAAGGCGTTGCGGTCGCCCTCGAACAGCGACATGTGCGTGTGCATGCCGGACCCGGGATAGTCCGTGAACGGCTTGGGCATGAACGAGGCCCACACGCCCTGCTCCAGCGCCACCTCCTTCATGACCAGCCGGAACGTCATGATGTTGTCGGCCGTGGTCAGCGCGTCGGCGTAGCGGAGGTCGATCTCCTGCTGGCCCGGCGCGCCCTCGTGGTGGCTGAACTCCACCGAGATGCCCATCGACTCCAGCATCATGATCGCGTTGCGGCGGAAGTCGTGGCCCGCGCTGTGCGGAGTGTGGTCGAAGTAGCCGCCCTCGTCGATGGGCTGGGGCCTGTCGCCCTTCTCCGGCCGGTTGCGCAGCAGGAAGAACTCCACCTCGGGGTGGGTGTAGAACGTGAAGCCCATGTCGGCCGCCTTGGCCAGCGTCCGCTTGAGCACGAAGCGCGGGTCGGCGTGCGACGGCGAGCCGTCCGGCATCAGGATGTCGCAGAACATGCGGGCAGCGCCCGGCGACTCGCTGCGCCACGGCAGGATCTGGAACGTCGACGGGTCGGGCTTGGCCAGCATGTCCGACTCGTAGACCCGCGAGAAGCCCTCGATCGCCGAGCCGTCGAAGCCGATGCCCTCGGCGAAGGCGCCCTCAAGCTCGGCGGGCGCGATCGCCACCGACTTCAGGAACCCGAGCACGTCGGTGAACCACAGCCGGATGAACCGGATGTCTCGCTCTTCGAGCGTGCGGAGGACGAATTCCTGCTGGCGGTCCAAGGCGTACCTCACGGAGTTACAGGTCTGGTCGCGTACCAGTCTGCCTCCTGAGTGTTTCACAGGGGTTACAAGGGAGTGTGAGCCGGCTGTCCTGGAGATCACCACGGACCCGGGACCGCGACGGCGCCCGGAGAAACGGGTGGAGACACGCGCGGGTCACGGGCGGACAGACGGGCGGGCAGACGGGCGGAGACCACCCGGCCCGGCCTGATCAGCTGACGGCGGCGAGCGACTCGCCGACGGGTGTCCGCCGGTAGAGCACCTCGCGGCCGAGCCGCCGCCGCGCCACCAGGCCCGCGTCGGACAGCACGGCGAGGTGCTGGCTGACCGCGCCCGGCGTGAGGCCGAGCCGCCGGGCGAGCGCGGTGGTCGATCCGGGCTCGGCCAGAGCGGTGAGCACCTGCGCCCGGGTGCGGCCGATGAGGGCGGCCAGCGCCTCGGGCGTGCAGGGCGCGCCGTCCGACCACAGCGTCCCCACGCCCCGCGCCGGGTAGCACAGCATCGGCCGGTACGGCTCGTACATCACCCAGACGTCCGGCCAGGAGAAGGCGCTCGGCACGAGGACGAGGCCGTCCCCGCCGAGGTCGCCGTCATAGTCGCAGCTCTTGGCCGCGACGAGCCGGTCGCCGTACCAGGCGACCCCCGGGTGCAGGTCGGCGAACAGCTCGCGCACTCCCCCGGCCGCCAGCGTGCGGGCCCGCCACATGACGTCGGCCTCCAGCAGCGCGCGGATCCCCGGCCAGAACTCCTCGAACGCGACCGCCCAGTACGCCCGCAGCTGGTCGGCCACCCTCCGCACGCCCTCCGCCGGGTCGTCGGCGAACCGCCGCAGCGCCGCGGTGTCGGGCGTCTGCACCCACACGATCTCCTCGTACGCCGTGGCGGGCGGCGTGGCCCGCACCCGCTCCAGCTCGGCGGCGAAGTCCGGCAGCGGGGTGCCGGGCGGCGGGGTGAGGAAGTCGGGGATGTAGCCGTTCACCGGGACCAGCGCGAACAGATCCCGCAGATCCGCCTCGCGCAGGCGCGGCCGTACGGCCCGCAGCCACGGCAGGTGCAGCGAGTGGCGGCCCGGGGCGCGCAGCACCCGGAGGCTGGCCACCAGCTCCCACATGGGGGAGAACGCGAAGCGCAGCCGCGCGACGTCGTCCGGCGTGAACCGCCACTCCACCGCCACGGCCGCCCCCCATGTTTCAGCCAGGGCTAAAAGATTGGCACGGGGCGTCCTCGTTGTCCAAGGCTGGACGCCGTGACCACTGTGATCAGCAGGACCGGCTTCATCCAGTCGAAGGTCGGCGGCCTGCCCCGTCCGTTCTGGGTGCTGTTCGGCGGATCGTTCGTCAACCGGCTCGGCACGATGGTGGAGCCGTTCATCGGTATCTATCTCACGCAGGCACGCGGCGTCTCCCTCGCCACCACCGGACTGGTCATGACGATGTTCGGCGTGGGATCGCTGCTGTCGCAGCCGGTCGCCGGATGGCTGGCCGACCGCCTCGGGCGCCGGGTCACGCTCACCGGCGGCATGGTCGCCACGGCCGTCACCATGATCGCGCTCGGCTACACGACCAGCGTGGCGGGGCTCGTCGTGGGCATGCTCGTGCTGGGCATCGTGGTGGACGCCTACCGGCCGGCGTCGCAAGCGATCGTCGCCGACCTGGTGCCTCCGGAGGACCGCCCCCGGGCGTTCGGGCTGCTGTTCTGGGCCATCAACCTCGGCTTCTCCGTCGCGATGGTGGCCGGCGGCTGGCTCGCCCGCTCGGGCTTCACCGTGCTGTTCTGGGTGGACGCCGTCACCTGCCTGGTCTTCGGCCTCCTCGTGTGGCGGGCGATCCCGGAGACCCGCCCGGCCCGCGAGGACGCGCAGCCCGGCCGCTTCGCCGACGTGCTGCGCGACCGCCTCATGCTGGCCTTCGTGCTGGGCAACCTGGCCTACTCGCTGGTCTACCTGCAGGCGTACACCACGCTGCCGCTCGCCATGACCGGCCAGGGGCTGCCCACGAGCGCGTACGGCATCGCGATGGCGGTCAACGGCCTGCTGATCGTGGTCGTCCAGCCGCTCACGAACGCGTGGCTGGCCAGGTTCGACCCGTCCAGGGTGCTCGCGTCCGGGTTCGCGCTCGTGGGGCTCGGGTTCGCGCTGACCTCGCTGGTCTCGTCCGCGGCCGGGCACGCCGCGACCGTGGCCGTCTGGACGCTCGGCGAGGTGCTCACCGCCGGGATCCCGGGGGCGATCGTCGCCGCGCTCGCACCGCCCCACCTGCGGGGACGCTACTCGGGCCTGTACGGCCTGTCCTGGTCGGCCGGATCCCTGCTCGCACCCCTGGTGGGCACCCGGCTGCTGGCCGCCGCCCCCGGGCTGATGTGGCCCCTGCTCGGCGGCCTCGGCCTGCTCGCGGCCGCGGGCCAGCTCCTCATCGGCCGCGCCGTCCGCCGCCGCTCCGCACTGGCGACGTAGGTCCGCGTTCCCCCGCCAGGGGAGAGCGGGACGTGATCCACTTCAGGATCCCTCTACGGCAGGGTGGGCGAGCCGGCGCTGCTCGCCGGGAACGCGGCGGTTCGCGCCCGCCCCGCCTCGTGATCCAACCGAAAGGCGCTCGGCACGTCCGGGAAGGACACTGCCTCTACGCTTACCGTGCGATGGTGACTTTTCGTGCTCTTGGGCCGTTCGGGGCGATTTCCAACGGGGAGACGCTCGACCTGGGCGGCCAGCGGCAACAGGCCGTGCTCGCCCGGTTGCTCGTGGCCGGAGGGCGCGCCGTACCGGTGAGCGTGCTGATCGACGAGCTGTGGCCCGGCGAGCCGCCGGCCCAGGCGTTGTCCACGATCCAGGGGTACGTCTCCCGGCTGCGCCGGGCGCTCGAACCGGACCGCGCGCCGCGCGAGGAGGCCGGCGTCCTGGTGTCGGCGCCGCCCGGCTACGCCCTGCGGGCGGCCGTCGAGGACGTGGACTCCTGGCACTTCGAGCACCTGGTCAAGAGCGACCACGAGGGCCCGGCCGTGGCGCTGGAGCGGATGGAGACGGCCCTCGCCCTGTGGCGCGGGCCCGCACTCGCCGGCTTCCAGGAGCTGGCCTGGGCGCAGACCGAGGCCACACGGCTGGACGGGCTTCGCCTGCTCGCCGTGGAGCACCGCGCGGACGCCGCGCTGCGGCTGGGCCGTACCGGTCCGGTGATCCCCGACCTGGAGGCGCACGCGTCGGCGCACCCGCTGCGGGAGGAGGCCTGGCGGCTGCTGGCGCTCGCGCTCTACCGCGCCGGGCGGCAGGGTGACGCGCTCGGCGCGCTGCGCCGGGCCCGCGAGACGCTGCGCGACGAACTCGGGCTCGACCTCGGCCCCGCCCTGCAGCGGCTGGAGCAGGACATCCTCGTGCAGTCCGAGCATCTGGACGTCCCCGATCCCGCCGCCCCCGATCGTGCCGCCGGCGGGCCGTCCGGGCCGGGAGGGGCGGTCCTGCGCGTGCTGATCGCCGACGACCAGGCACTGGTGCGCACCGGTCTCAAGGTCATCCTCGACAGCGAGCCGGGGCTCGAACTCGTCGGCGAGGCGGAGAACGGCGAGCAGGCGATCGCGCTCGTCCAGTCGGCGCGGCCCGACGTGGTGCTCATGGACATCCAGATGCCGCGACTGGACGGCCTGGCGGCGGCCCGGCGGATCCTCGCCGGGGAGGCGCCACCGAGGGTGATCATGATGACCACCTTCGGCACCGACGAGAACCTCTACGCCGCGCTGCGGGCCGGAGTGAGCGGCTTCGTGCTGAAGACCTCCGCACCCGAGCAGCTCATCGCGGCGATCCGCGCGGCCGTCGCGGGCGACGCGCTGCTCGACCCCGCGGTCACCACACACCTGATCGCGGCCTTCGCCGGGCGGCGCGACCCGGCGGCGCCGGAAGGCCTGTCCGACTCCGACATCGACCTGATCAAGCTCGTCGCCCGGGGTTGCACCAACCGGCAGATCGCGATGACGCTCGCCGTGCCGGAGCAGGAGGTCGCCGACGAGGTCACGGCGCTGCTGCGCGGCCTCGGCCTGGTCGACCGCGCCCAGCTCGTGGTCCTGGCGTACGAAAGAGGGCTGGTCAGCCCCGGGTCGCCCGACACCCGACCCTTATCGTCGCTTTGACGACAACGAATCGGACACTTTAGGGTGGGACCGTGGCTCAACTGCGTATCGCTCTCGCCCAGACCAATCCGGTCGTCGGTGACATCGCCGGCAACGCCGACATGCTCGTCGAGTGGACCCGCAGGGCCGCCGAGCGCGGCGCGCACCTCGTGGTGTTCCCCGAGATGTTCCTGACCGGCTACCCCGCCGAAGACCTGGTGCTCCGGTCGTCGTTCGCGGAGGCGTCGGTCACGGCGCTGTCGAAGGCGGCCACGCGGCTCGCCGACGAGGGCCTCGGCGACCTCCCCGTCGTGGTGGGCTACCTCGACCGGGCCGACCTCGCCCCGCGCGTGGGACAGCCCAAGGGCGCCCCGCTCGACGCGGTCGCGCTGCTCCACGAGGGCCAGGTGGTGACGAAATCGGCCAAGCACCACCTGCCGAACTACGGGGTGTTCGACGAATACCGCTACTTCGTGCGCGGCGACCGCCTGCCGATCTTCCGCCTGCACGGCGTGGACGTCGCCGTGGCCGTGTGCGAGGACCTGTGGCAGGACGGCGGTCCCGTCTCGGTGGTCGCCGAGGCCGGCGCCGGCCTGCTCGTCGTCCCCAACGGCTCGCCGTACGAGACGAACAAGGACGACGTGCGGCTGGAGCTGTGCGCGCGGCGGGCCCGCGAGGCGGGCTGCGCGCTCGCGTACGTGAACATGGTCGGCGGGCAGGACGAGCTGGTCTTCGACGGCGACTCGCTCATCGTGGACGCCTCCGGGGAACTGGTCGCCCGCGCGCCGCAGTTCGAGGAGGACCTGTTCGTCACCGACCTGGAGCTTCCGGAGGGCACGGGCGAGCTCGGCGAGTTTCGTCACGACGCGCACGACGGCACGGTCATCACGGTCGAGCGGGTGCTGCTGTCGGCCGCGCCGGTCGAGCCGTACGAGCCGGAGGCGCCGGTCGTCGCCGAGCGGCTGGACGACCTGGCCGAGATCTACCACGCGCTCGTGCTCGGCGTGCGCGACTACGTGCGCAAGAACGGCTTCCGCTCGGTCATCCTCGGCCTGTCCGGCGGCATCGACTCCGCCCTCGTCGCCACGATCGCCGCCGACGCCGTCGGGCCCGAGCGGGTCCACGTGGTGCTGATGCCCTCGCGTTACTCCTCGGACCACTCGATCACAGACGCGGAGGATCTGGTGCGCCGCCAGGGGGTCAACTCGCAGATGGTGCCGATCGCCGACATCGTCGCGGGGTTCGAGAAGGAGATCGAGCTGCACGGCCTGGCGGCCGAGAACCTGCAGGCCCGCGTGCGCGGCATGCTGCTGATGAGCCTGTCGAACGAGCACGGCCACCTGGTGCTGACCACCGGCAACAAGAGCGAGCTGGCCACCGGCTACTCCACCCTGTACGGCGACTCGGCGGGCGGGTTCGCCCCGATCAAGGACGTGCTCAAGAGCGTGGTCTGGAAGCTCGCGGAGTGGCGCAACGCCCAGCCGGGACAGCCCCCGATCCCGGAGAACTCGATCACCAAGGAGCCGAGCGCGGAGTTGCGGCCCGACCAGCGCGACACCGACTCGCTCCCGCCGTACGAGGTGCTCGACCGGCTGCTGCGCGACTACGTGGAGGGGGACATGGGCCGCGACGAGCTGGTCGCGGCCGGTCACGATCCCGAGCTGGTCACGAAGATCATCCGCCTGGTGGACCTGGCTGAGTACAAGCGCCGTCAGTACCCGCCGGGCCCGAAGATCACGCCCAAGAACTTCGGCCGCGACCGCCGCCTGCCCATCACCACCCGGTGGCGCGAGCGCCTCTAGGCCCGCACGTCGCGCGTGCGGACCAGCAGCCAGGCGCCGAGCAACGCCGCGGCGGCCCAGGCGGCCGCCACGCCGAGGCCCTCCCACGGGCCGAGCGGAAGGTCGTCCAGGTGCGTGGTCGTCTGGACCGCGAGCCCGGCGTTCGCCGGCGTGGCCTGCCAGAGCAGCCGCCGCCAGCCCGGGTCGGCGACCATGCGCGGGATGAGCGGCAGCACGTACAGCACGCCGCACACCACGCCGGCCGCGGTGGCGGAGTCCCGCACGGCGGTGGCGGCGCCGAGGCTGAACAGGGCGATCAGCGCGAGGTAGAGCACCGTGCCGGCCGCCGCGCCCAGCGTCGGGCCGTCCGCCAGGGACGGCGGCGGGTGGCCGCCGGCGGCCGTGAACCCGTTGCCCGGCAGGATGAGCCGCGCCGCCAGCACGGACGCGAGCACCGCGACCGTCCCGGCGGCCAGCGTCAGGCCGGTGAGGACGGCGGCCTTCGCGGCCAGAACCCGGCCCCGGCGCGGCATCGCCGCGAACGTCGTCGCGATCATGCCGGTGCCGTACTCGCCGGTGACCGCGAACACGGCCAGGACGGCCACGGCCGCCTGGCCCGCCTGGATCCCGGCGAGGCCGAGCCGGGGGACGTCCTGGTCGCAGCCCCCCGCCGTACAGGAGACGGTCGCGGCCACGGCGGCGCTCGCGGCGGCGCTGAGCACGACGACGGCCGACAGTAGCCACGCCGTGCCCGGTGCGGTGCGCGCCTTGGTCCACTCCGCGCGAAGCTCGCGTCTCACGCGTCCCCCTTGCGGGTGCGTACGGCGGCCAGTACGGCGGCGAGCGCGGCATAGCCGCAGAGCACGGCGAGCCCGGCGAGGGGCGGCAGCGGATAGTAGCCGCCCTGGGGGCTGTAGTAGCCGAGCACCTGGGCGTACTCCGGAACGCTCTGCTGCACCGCGAACCCGGCCGCCGGGGTGAGCCGCAGCAGCCACCGCGCCACGCTCAGGGGCAGAACGGATGCGGTCGCGAGAATGTGCGGCACCACGACCAGCCCGGCCACCACGGTGACCGCTACCGCGCCGCGGCGCACCAGTGCGCCGCAGGCGAGGGCGAGGACCGCGACGGCGGCCGTCAGTGCCGCGACACCGGCCACGACCCGCAGCTCGGTGAACGTGCTCACCGGGAGGACGGCGTTGCCGTTCGCCCGCAGGACGCGTGCGCCGAGGGGAACGGTGAGGGCGGCGGCGGTCAGGCCGGCGGCGAAGGCCACCGCGCCGACGACCACTGCCTTGGCCGCGAAGGCCCGGCCCCGCCGTGGTGCCGCCAGCGCAGTGGTGCGGAACAGGCCCCGCCGGTGTTCCGCGCTGACGAACAGCACCGCCACGACGATCACCGCGACCAGCCCGGCGACCAGGCCGGTGAGCGTGCTCTCGACCCGCACGCCGTCTACGCTCGGCGCGACGTCGCCTACCCCGGTGATCGCGAACGCTCCGCCGGACTCGGTGAACCGGCCCGGGTGGTGGGGCGTCCTGCCGTCGGCCTCGTACGCCACGCCGACGTCGTCATGGCTCCACGTGCCGCCCGCCCGGCCCTCCACCCGGACCTGGTCGAGGACGGCGGTCGCCTCGGTGAACCGGACCTGGACGGAGGCGCCGCCCAGATCCCCTCTGCTCACCGTCAGGTCGCCCGGGGATGCCACGAACATGCCGGCCTCCACCGTGGCCGGCAGATGGGCCGGACGGGCCGTGCCGACCACGGTCCACCGCCTGCCGTCCACCGACTCGTAGCCGGTCAAGGTGCCGCCCGACCGGGTCAGCCGCAGCCAGCGCGGCGACCCCGGCGAGACGCCGCCTGACCCGCCCGCGACGTCCTCGGTGAAGTCGTGCTGCATCCGCACCCCGTGCCGGGCGGTGACCATCACCGCGGCGTACGACGCGCCCTCCCGGACGCCGTCCTTGACCATGATCCCGGCCTTCGCCCACGGCACGACTCCGGCCACGACGTTGCGCACCCCCAGGGTGGCGTCGGGAAGCCGGATCTGCCCGGTCATGGAGTCCACCCGCACGGTGATCGAGCCGTCGCCGTCCAACCGGCGGTGGACAAAGAAGAAGCGGTCGCTCACGGCCTCACCGCCCGGCCCGGTCGTGAGCGTGCAGGCGGTCTCGACGCCGCCCAAGCCGCAGGAGGCGTGGCTGCCCGCCGCGGACAGCAGCCCCAACGCCACGACGAGCACCACGGCGAGGGTCATACCGGCCACCCAGCCGCGTACGGTCCTGAACTTGGTCCATTCAGCACGGACCAGGTGCGGAAAGCCGTCGCGCCCGCCCGTCGTGGGGTCTGTCATGACCGTCGAGGGGTCCGTCATGAGGTCGCCGTCCCGTCTCGCGGGGTCGTGGCGCGGAACTCGACCGCGTCCCTGGTCAGCTCCATGTACGCCTCCTCCAGCGACGCCCGGTGCGCGGCCACCTCCGAGAACGGCACGTCGTTCGCACCGAGCAGGGCGACGATCCGCCCGGCCTCCAGCCCCGAGACGGTGAGCGTGTCGCGGTCCTGGACGGCCACCGTGGCGCCGGCACGGGCCAGGGCCTCCATCGCCTCCGTACGCGCGGTCGTGCGCAGCGTGACCCGCCCGTCGGAGGCGGCGGCGATCAGGTCGGCGACGCTCGTGTCCTCTACAACCCGCCCCCGGCCCGCCACCACGAGGTGGTCGGCCATGTCCTGCATCTCGCTCATCAGGTGGCTGGACACCAGCACCGCGCGTCCCTCGGCGGCCAGTGACCGCAGCAGGCCGCGGATCCACATGACGCCCTCCGGGTCGAGGCCGTTGACCGGCTCGTCCAGCAGGAGGACGGGCGGATCCCCGAGCAGCGCGGCGGCGATGCCGAGACGCTGCCGCATGCCGAGCGAGAACCCGCCCGCCCTGCGCCGCGCCACGGCCCCCAGCCCGACCTGCTCGATCACCTCGTCGACCCGTCGCGCGCCCAGCCCCTGGGAGTGGGCCAGCCACAGCAGGTGGTTGCGCGCCGTACGGGACGGCTGCAACGCGGCGGCGTCCAGCAGGGCGCCGACCTGGCACAGAGGAGCCCGCAGGCTCCGGTACGGCCGGCCGCCGATCAGCGCGGAGCCCTCGTCGGCCGCGTCGAGGCCGAGGATCACCCGCATCGTGGTGGACTTGCCCGCGCCGTTGGGCCCGACGAAACCGGTGACCCGGCCCGGGAGCACGGTGAAGGACATCCCGTCCAGCGCCACGGTGCGGCCGTAGCGCTTGCGCAGTCCGATTACTTCGATGGCCGCTCGCATGCCCGGCAGGTTAGGCGGCGGCGGGAACGCGCGGCGTCACGGTGGGGAGCGATCTTCGCCCTCCCCGACGTGAGGGACCTTCCATCCCTCCTGTGAGGGATGTCCGGAAAGGGAATGCCTGGGACAATCTCCTCCCGTGGAGCGCGCGGACGACCGGAGAGACAGACAGGGGTGGACGCTTCGCGCGCGGACACCTGCCTTCCGGGCCTCGTACGCGCCCGTCGCGCTGGGAGTGCTCGCCGCCCTGCTCGCGCTGGCCGAAGCGGTCGCGCACGCCCGCGGCGCGACCGCGCCGCCCTTGTTCGGGCACGGCGTGAGCACACCGGTGGGCATGGCATCGAGCGCTCCGGGCACCCCAATGGGCGGCATGGGCACGGGTACCGGCATGAGCACGGGCACAGGCACGGGCACCGCGCTCACGCCGCTCACCGGCCCAGGGGGCGATCACGCCGGAGCCTCGCTGCGTCTGGTCGCGTTCGGCCTGCTCGCCCTGGCCACCACGGTGCCGGTCGTGTTCCTGCGGACCCAGCCCGCCACCGCCGCCGTGGCCGTCGGCGTCGCGGGCCTGCTGTCGTTCACGGCCTTCCGGACGCTCACCATCGCAGGCGCGGCCATCGTGGTGGTCTGCCTCTACCGGCTCGGTCTCACCGGAGCGCGGTGGCTCGGCCCCTTACTCGCCGTGCCGTACGTCGTGGCGGCGCTGCTCGGCCTGCCCGGCTGGACCCCACCCCGAGGGGTGGAGATGCTCGTTCCCGCTGACGGCGAGACGCGCGTCCTCGTCCTGCTGCTTGCGTGCATCGCCCCGGCGGCGGCCCTGGCCGGAGTCGCCCGGCGGGCCAGAGGTGAGGCCGCGGACAACCTGGCCGCCCGGCAGGTCATCGCCGGCACCCTGCTGGAGCACACCGCGCGCGGCGAGCGGGCGCGCATCGCCCGGGAACTGCACGACGTGGTCGCCCACCACATCTCCATGGTCGCCGTACAGGCGGAGACGGCCCGTGTCGCCGTGCCGGGCATGCCGTCCGCCGGGGCTGAGCGGCTGCGGGCGATCGGCGACACCGCCCGTGCGGCGCTGACCGAGATGCGGCGCCTGCTCGGCGTGCTCCGCGAGGACGACAGGGAACGGACTGCGGATCTGCGCCCGCAGCCCGGCCTGCGGCCGGCCGAGCTGAACGCGCTGCTCGACGGGGCGCGCGATGCCGCGGGAACAGCCGTGCGCCTCGTTCTCAGCGGTTCCCCGGCCGTGCTCGATCCCGGCGTCGAGCTCGCCGCCTACCGCATCATCCAGGAGGCGCTCACCAACGCCCGGCGGCACGCGCCGGGCGCCGCCGTCGACGTGGAGCTGCACTACACCCGCGACGCTCTGCGGCTTCGCGTACGGGACAACGGCCCCGGCGTTCCGCCCTCCTCGGGCACGACGACCGGCACCTGCGGGTCCGACGGCATGGGCATTCCGGGCGGCGCCGTCGTGCCCGGCGGAGCCGGCCCATCCAGAGACGCGCGCGTGCACGACGGCATGACCGATCGCGCGTTCACCGATCATGAATCGGCCGAACACGGATTACCCGGCCACGGATTACCCGGCCACGGATTGGCCGGGATGCGGGAACGGGCCGCCGCCGTCGGCGGCGAACTCCGCGTCGGCTCCGCGGCCGGCGGCGGATTCATCGTGGAGGCGCGCCTCCCCCGCCTCCCTGGTGCCGAGGGTTCCCCGGCTTGCGGCGCCCCTGGCAGTCCTGCGCACCCTGACAGTCCTGCGCACCCTGACAGTCCTGCGTACCCTGATGGTCCTGCCTGCCATGCCGCCCCTGTCGCACCCGCCTCCCCTGAGGGAGGGCACCCGTGACCGGCGTGACGCCGATCCGCGTCGTGGTGGCCGACGACCATCTGGTCGTCCGCACCGGCTTCGCCGAACTGCTGGGCAGCCAGCAGGACTTCGTCGTCGTCGCGACCGCGTCAGACGGGGCGCAGGCGGTCCGGACATGCCGAGAGCTGCGCCCCGACGTCGTCGTCATGGACATCCGCATGCCGGTCATGGACGGCATCGAGGCCACCCGACGGCTTACCGGTTCCGGAACACGGGTCCTCATCCTGACGACCTTCGACCTGGACGAGTACGTCTACGACGCGCTGCGCGCCGGAGCCGGCGGCTTCCTACTCAAGGACGTCACCGCCGAGCGTCTCTTCGACGCGGTCCGCGTCGTGGCGGCGGGCGACGCGCTGCTGGCCCCCTCGATCACCCGCCGCCTCATCGCCGAGTTCGCCCGACTCCGGCCGACGCCCGAGCCCGCCGTCCCGGCCGCGCTCACCCCGCGTGAGACGCAGGTGCTACGGCTGGTGGCCGAGGGGCTGTCCAACGCCGAGATAGCCACCCGGTTGACCGTCACCGAGGAGACGGTCAAGACGCACGTGAGCCGGGTGCTGGGCAAGCTCGGCCTGCGCGACCGGACCCAGGCCGTCGTCATGGCGTACGAGACCGGACTGGTCGTTCCCCGCTCCACCGCCGCTCCGGGTCATGAGGGTCGCGGCACGCCGGGGCCAGGCTTCGCGGACCGCCCCTGACCTGCGACACCGGCCCACTGATGCGCTCGACGCGGGTCTGGAACAGGCAGGCCCGGAACGAGAAAGCCGTGACCGGTGCCGGCAGGCGTCCGGCACCGGTCACGGGGATATCGGAGAGGTCATGGGAGACGGCGTGGTCGGCGAACGGCCGCCCGCCCTCGCGTCCATTCCCGCCAGTGGTACCCGGCTCTCCCGAGGATGCTCGGCGCTCCGCGCCGTTCCGCGCGCAGCGCACGACGGCGACGGCGGCGACCAGCGCGGGGGCGTCGCCCGCGCGCGGCCTCGCCGCGGTCCGTACGGCTGTCGGCCGCACGGACCGGGTCACGGCCCGGAAGTGGAGGGCCGCATCGCGGCTCGGAGGTGGGGAGCCGGGTCACAGCTCGGGGGCGGAGGGACAGGTCACGGCTCGGAGGTGAAGGGACGGGTCACGGCTCGGAGGGGCGGGGGCGGAAGCCCTTGAGCGCCTCGTCGACGATCCGCTCGGGAAGGTCGGCCTGGGAGTCGCCGGCGTGGGACCACTTCGTGAGCCAGATCATCGCCCCGCTGAGGAGCGCCAGCGCCATGTCGATGTCGAGGTCCGCGCGCAGTTCCCCGGTCTCCATGCCGCGCCGCAGAACCGCCGACACCACCGCCCTGCGCGGCTCCACGGCCAGCTCGCGGAACCGCTCCGCCAGCCGGGGATGCCGCTCCGAGTCGCTCATGGCGATGTTCATGATGCAGCGGGTGCGGTGATGGCGGGACTCCTCCTGGATCACTCGGAGGTAGGTCACCAGGTCGTCTCGCACGGTCGCGCCCTGCGGCAGCGGGATCGGCGGCTTGAGCGTCGCCAGCGCGTCCACCACCAGGTCTTCCTTGTTGGACCACCTGCGGTAGATCGTGGTCTTCCCGACACCGGCGCGGCTGGCGATCGACTCGATGGACAGCTCCGACACGCCGATGCCCTCGCCGAGCAGTTCGAGAGTGGCCTCGATGATCGACCGTTCCGCCTTCTCGCTGCGCGGGCGGCCCGCCGGGCGGGCCACCCCCTCAGCCGTCTGCTGCGTCTTCATGACGAGTTCACACTACCGCCGCTTCCTTGTCGGTTTCAGCCTTGGTGATCGCGGCGTCCGGCGAAGCCTTGCCCGGCATCCAGCGGGCCACCACGAGAGTGCCGACGAGGGCGACGAAGGCCGATCCGAGGGCCGCCAGGTGGATGCCCGAGACGAACGCGGCGTTCGCGGCGTCGAGCAGGCTCGCGCCCTGCGCGCCCAGGTTGCCGGCGACGCCGGCCGCGCCCGAGATGGACTCGGTCACGACGTGGCGGAGCTGCTCCGGCAGTGCGGCGACCTTGCCCTCCATGTCGCTGCGGTAGCTGGCGGACAGGATCGCGCCCAGGATGGCGATGCCCAGCGTGCCGCCGACCTGCCGGACGACGTTGCTCATCGAGGAGCCCACGCCGGCCTTCTCACGCGGCAGCGCGTTCATGATGGCCGTGGTCGCCGGGGGCATGATGTTGGCCATCGCGGCGCCCTGGACGAAGCCGAGAGCCAGCAGGATCCAGATCGGGGTGTCCACCTGCACGAAGGCGTAGCACGCCAGGGCCAGCGTGATGACCAGCATGGCCACCGTGCCGACGGCGCGGGCGCCGTACTTCTGCACCATGCGCGCGCTCTGCGGCGCGAAGATCAGCTGAGCGGCCGCGAACGGCAGCACGAGCGCCCCCGACTGCAGCGGCGAGTAGTTCCGGACGATCTGCCAGTAGAAGGCCAGGAAGAACATCACGCCCATGGCCGCGAAGAACACCAGGCCGACGGTGGCGATCGCGGTGGAGAAGCCGGCGTTGCGGAAGTTGCGCACGTCGAACGCGGGGTGGGCGATCCGGCTTTCGTACCAGACGAACGCGGCGAGGATCGCGAGGCCCAGCAGCGTCGGCACGAGGACCGAGGCGTCGGCGACGGTGCCGAGGTCGCTGATCCGGACGATGCCGTAGACGAGGCTGATCAGGCCGAGGATGGACAGCAGCACGCCGACCGGGTCGAGACCGGACTTGTTCGGGTCCTTGGAGTCGGGCACGATCCCGGCGATCAGCGCGAGGCCGATGATCACGATGGGCACGTTGACGAGGAAGACCGAGCCCCACCAGAAGTGCTCCAGCAGCAGGCCCCCCGTGATCGGGCCGATCGCCACGGCGATGCCGACGCCGCCGGCCCAGATGCCGATCGCCTTGCCCCGCTCGTGGATCGGGAAGACGTTCGAGATGATCGCCAGCGTGGCCGGCATGATGGCGGCGCCGCCGAGGCCCATCAGGGCCCTCGCCGCGATGAGCTGCATCGGGTCCTGTGCGTACGCGCTGGCCAGGGAGGCCAGGCCGAACAGGACCATGCCGACCATGAGCATCCGCTTACGCCCGTAGCGGTCGCCCAGCACCCCGAAGGTGAACAGCAGGCCGGCGAACACCAGGGTGTAGGAGTTCATCGCCCATTCGAGCTCGCTCTGGGTCGCGCCCAAACCGTGGACGGGATCGGCGATCGTCTTGATCGCCACGTTGAGGATGGTGTTGTCGAGGACGACGGCCAGCAGGCTGAACACCATCACGCCGAGGACCTGCCATCGGCGTGGGTGGCCTGTGTGAGCTTCCACGGATTTCCCCCATGATTTCGATACGACTGAGTTTCGCAACGCAAGCGTAGCGTTGGTCATTTCGATACGCAACGGCACCGTTTCATAATCATCTTCGGTGCCGCCGTATGTGCTGGTCAGTGGGCAATATGACGCTCGGCCGAAGCGCGGGGCCCGCGCTCTGCTCGTCCCGATTCCCGCGCCTTCCGGCGGCGTACGGGGGCATCGCGGCGCCTCGCACGGCCACCCGGAGCGGGCGGCGGACACCCCCTCGCACGACGGCCCCCGGGGGACAGTCGCGCGCCCCTTGTACATCCACGCGGGGGCCGGTTCTATTCCCGCTCCGGGACGGGATTCAATCCCGTGTGACCCGGTTTCAGTCCGCGGCGGTTGCGGACAGGGCCGCCGTGCTCGATCCGGCCGGGGTGAGGACGGCCCCCGGAGCATCCGGCCTGACCAGGGCGACGAGCAGAGCCAGCGCGACGCCGACCGCTCCGGACACGGCGAAGGCCCAGGCGGGGCCGTGGGCGTCCAGGAGCCCGCCGGCGAGGGGCCCGGCCAGAGCCCCTCCGATCGTCAGCGACGTGCCGTGCAGGCCCATCGCCTCACCCCGCGCCGCCGCCGGGACGCGCCGGTTGACGGCGTCCACGGTGGACGACAGCGCCGGGGCGCACAGCAGCCCGGCCGGCACCAGCGCCAGGCACAGCCAGCCCCAGCCCCCGCCGACCAGGCCCACGGGCGCGGTCAGCACCGCCAGGCCGCCCGCGAGCGCCACGGGCGGCAGCCCCCGCGGGAGCGCCCCGTACACGAAGCCGCCGACGAGCGAGAACGCGCACCACAGCGCGAGGACCAGCCCGGTCCAGAGGGTCGCGCCGTCGGCCTTGAGCATCGCCACGACGCTCAACTCGGTCGTGGTGAGCACGAAGGTGAGCCCGGACACCAGGAAGAGCAGGGCCAGCAGGCCCGGCCGCAGCCACTGCCGCCGGGGAACGGCCCCCTCGTGCCCCGCGTCCTCCTCGGCCGACCGTGTGGGCGGGTTGAGCAGGTACAGCGCCACTCCCGAGCCGGCCAGACCGGCGGCCACGCCGTACATCGTCGCGGTGCTGCCGAACGCCGTCACGCTCGCGACGGCGAGGGCCGGGCCGACCATGTACGACAACTCCACGCCCATCGAGTCGAGGGCGAAGCCGGTCTGGTGGTTCTCCGCCGGCACCATCGCGGCCACGCACTGCCGGATGGTCCCGAACACCGGCTGGCTGAACAGCCCGCCGATCAGTGCGCCCGGCAGCAGCACGGCGTACGGCATCGCCGGCGCCGCGCACCACAGGCACAGTTGCACGATGGTCGTCACGGCCATCACCGGCCGCAGCCCGCGCCGGTCGACGAGCCGGCCGACGAGAGGCGAGCCGATCGCGGCGCCCGCCATGGAGGCGGTGCCGACCAGGCCTGCCTGGAAGAAGCCCAGCTTCTGGTCGTTCACCACGTGCAGGGTCAGCGTCATGCCGGTGCCGGTGAGGGGAATTCTCGCGATCATGCCGACCAGCAGCAACGCCCGCACGCCCGGCAGGGCGAGCACCCGCCGGTAACGATCAAAAGCCATTGTGGTTCCTTACCTCCGCACGGCATTGTGCCGGGTGCCTCCGACATTCGCGCGCCCGGGTCGCCTCGTTCGTCCCTTTAGTCCCACTGGTCGAAGCCCAGGATTACGGCGCCCGTATGGGGGTGTTCCAGCCCATGTCCGCATGCGATGATCTGACTGTCCGGGGACGCCACAGGGGCGCCACGAGGCCAGGAGGTAGCCATGTCCTCTGTTTCCGTTGTGTCCACGCCCGCCCTCTACGGCGGGGCCGCGGGACGCAGGGTCACCGTCCGCGACATCGCGGCGGCCAAGGAGCGCCACGAGAAGTGGCCGATGGTGACGGCGTACGACGCGATGACCGCGAGAGTGTTCGACGAGGCGGGCATCCCGGTGATGCTCGTGGGCGACTCGGCCGCCATGGTCGTCTACGGCTACGACTCGACGCTGCCCGTCACGGTCGACGACCTCATCCCGCTCACCGCCGCGGTCGTACGCGGCTCGTCGCGGGCGATGGTCGTGGCCGACCTGCCGTTCGGTTCCTACCAGGCCTCACCGCAGCAGGCCCTGGAGACCGCCGCCCGCTTCATGAAGGAGGCCGGCGCGCACGCCGTCAAGCTGGAGGGCGGCCACCGGGTCCTCCCGCAGGTGGAGATGCTCGTGTCGGCCGGCATCCCGGTCATGGCCCACCTCGGGCTGACCCCCCAGTCGGTCAACGCGTTCGGCGGCTATCGGGTGCAGGGCCGCGGCCAGGCGGGTGACGAGCTCATGGCCGACGCCAAGGCGCTGGAGCACGCGGGCGCCTTCGCCGTCGTGCTGGAGTGCGTCCCCGCCGACCTCGCCCAGCGGGTCACCACGTCGCTGAGCATCCCCACGATCGGCATCGGAGCAGGTCCGCACACCGACGCGCAGGTGCTCGTCTGGCAGGACCTGATGGGCCTGACCCCGCAGCCCGCGAAGTTCGTGAAGAAGTACTTCGACCTGGCCGGGGAGATGGACCGGGCGATCCGCGCGTACGCCGACGAGGTCGTCTCCGGCGTCTTCCCCAGGCCCGAGCACAGCTACCGCTGACGCCCGGCGGGCGGCCGCGGCGTCACGCGGCGGCCGCCCCTGACCGGCGTCCCCTACGGGGGTGCCTCAGATCGCGTCGAGCGCCTGGGCGAAGTCGGCCCACAGGTCCTCGGCGTGCTCGATGCCCACGGCCACCCGGACCGTCCCCTCGCCGATGCCCGCCGCGGCCAGGCCCTCGGCGCTCACCGAACGGTGCGACGTGGTGGCCGGGTGGAGGATCAGCGTCTCCACGCCGCCGAGCGAGGGCGCGAGCAGCGCGAGCCGCACGTTGCGCATGAACGCCTCGCCGGCGGGACGCCCTGCGGCGAGGTCGAAGGAGAACACGCCGCCGAAGTCGGGCAGGAGCTTCGCCGCGAGCTCGTGCGACGGGTGGGACGGCAGGCCCGGCCAGTGGACCGCGGCCACGGCCGGATGGCCGGCGAGCCGCGTCGCGAGCACGCGGGCGTTGGCGCAGTGGCGCTCCATCCGCAGCGGCAGCGTCTGCATCCCCCGCAGGGTCAGCCACGCGGCGAACGGGTCGGCCGTCGCGCCGAGCTCCACCGAATAGGACCACACCCTGCGATACACGTCATCGGAGGCGAACACGGCGATCCCGCCGACGACGTCGGTGTGCCCGGACAGGTACTTGGTGACGGAGTGCACCACGATGTCCGCGCCGTGCTCGATGGGACGGCACAGGATCGGCGAGGCGAAGGTGTTGTCGACCACGGTGAGGATCCCGGCCTCGCGCGCCGCCGCGCACATCCCCGGCAGGTCGGCGACCTGCGTCATCGGGTTGGCGATGGTCTCCAGATACAGCAGCTTCGTCGTGGGCCGCACGGCGGCGCGTACGGCCGCGGGGTCGTCCTCCGGCACGCGGGTGACCTCGACGCCGAAACGTTCCGCCAGGTCGGCCAGCGTCTGCGCGGTGGCGCCGTAGAGCGCCGACTGGGCGATCACGTGGTCGCCCGACTTCAGCAGGCCGAGCAGCACGGCGTTGATCGCGCCCATGCCGGAGCCGGTGGCGACGGCGGCCACGCCGCCCTCCAGGCCGGCGACCGCCTCCTCCAGCGCGCGCACGGTGGGGTTGGAGAGCCGGCCATAGACGTACGCCCCGTCGGGCCGCCCCATGCCGTCGGCGAAGACCGCCGGGTCGTCGAAGACGAATCCCGACGTCTGATAGATCGGCATGGAGATCGGCGTGCTGGTCTCCGGCGTGGGCCGGGGCAGGTGGACGACGCGCGTTTCCGGATGCAGGGAGCTCATGCCGTCCAGAATGAACCAAAAAGGCCGCTCTTGTCAGATTGGCGCCTCGCGACCGGTTACGCAGCGACCGGTTACGCGCCGACCGGTTACGCGCCGAGCGGTTACGCGCCGAGCGGAGAACGGTCCCGGCCCCGCCGTCGATGGCGAGGATGAGGGAGTGGATGTCAGCTTCCTGCTCGTGCACAGCCCCTCCGTCGGCCCCTCGACCTGGACCCCGGTCGCCGAGATCCTGCGGGCGCGCGGGCACACCGCCGTGATTCCCCCGCTGACCGACGTGACGACCGGTCCGCCGCCCTACTGGCCGAGGGTGGTGAGCGAGGTGGTGGCGAGCGCGCCGCGCGGGCCGCTGGCCGTCGTGGCGCACAGCAACGCCGGGCTGTTCGTGCCGCTGATCGCGCAGGCCCTCGCCGGGCAGGTCGCCGCGTGCCTGTTCGTCGACGCCGCCCTGCCGCCGCGCAGGGGCGCGTGCCAGGCGGCGGAGCCGGAGCACCTCGCCTTCCTGCGCGGGCTCGCCGACGACGCGGGCGTCCTGCCCCGCTGGACCGACTGGTGGCCCGAGGACGACGTCGCCGCCCTCCTGCCCGACCCGGTGGTCCGCCAGGTGGTCGTGGCCGAGCAGGCGCGGCTGCCCCTCGCGTACTACCTGGAGGAAATCCCGGTGCCCGCCCGATGGGACCACCTCAGGAGCGGCTATCTGTGGTTCGCGGACGCGTACGCCACCCTCGCCCACGAGGCCGGGGAGCGCGGCTGGCCGGTCGCCCGCGTCCCCGGCGAGCACCTGCACCAGCTCGTCGCCCCCGAGGCGGTGGCCGACTGGCTGCTCGCGAGCGCCGCGTAGCCGCGCCCGCGAGCGGGTGCCCGCAGTAGGCGCGGTCAGCGGGCGCAGTCGGTGCACTCAGTGGGCGCGCTCAGCGGGCGTCGAGCGCGCGAGCGAGCCGGACGACGACGAGGCGGTTGGGCACGCCGCTGTCCACCAGCCTGCCGTCGGGGCCGAAGTCACCGAGGCCGAAATCGTTGTCGTTGGCCAGCGCGATCGTGTGCGGGTCGAGCACCGCCAGCCCCTCGATCTTGCCGGGCAGCGACGGCACCAGCGCGTTCGGCTCCAGCACGAGCGACTTGGCGGGCAGCCTGAGGCCGGACGCGCCGGTCAGCTCCTCCAGTGACGGGCTGGTCTTCGGGTCGTCGTACGGCCCGCCGAGCAGGTTCGTCGCCTTCTTCAGGTCGATGGAGTACACCCGCGCGACGTTGTCGGTGCGCTCGTCCACGAGCAGGCGATCCCGGCCGGCGTACGCGAGGCCGGAGATCTTCATCTCGCTCTGGTCGCCGTTCACCTTCGGGTCGAAGGTCGTGACGTCCTCGAACTGGTACGGATACTCCCCCGTCACCTTCCGGCTGCGCAGGTCGAAGGTAAGGATGCGCCCGAACCGCGACTTCTTCGCGGCCTGTTTGCCGGGGTTGGCCAGCGGGCTCTGCACGGCCAGGTACAGCGTGCGCTGGTCGGACGAGATCGCGAGGCCCTCGAACCCGCGGTTCTGCTGACGGCTCGCCAGGATCGCGGGCAGCGTCTCCTTCACCGGGTAGTCCGCGCCCGTCAGCCCGAGCCCCGCGGGGACGTGCCGCTCCAGCACCCGGCCGTCCGGTGACACCCGCACCAACGACGGGCCGTACTCGTCGACCAGCCAGAAGTCGCCGTCGCGGGTGCGCACGAGATCCTCGACGTCCAGCCCGCTCGGGTTGTACGGCAGAATCGTGCGGCCGTCCCAGGTGTAGGGCGTCTCGTCGTGCCCTGCCTGGTTCGACAGACCGGTCACGGACCGGCCGGAGGCGCCGACGATCGGAATGTACTGCTTGATCTTCGCCGTGCCGCGCGTGAGGGCGACCCGGACGATCGCCGGGGCGAACTCGGGCACCGGGAAGGTCCGGCGCTTCTCCCCGTCCACGGTCGGCTGGCCGTTCGGGCCGCGGTCGGTGACGAGCCAGAACTCCCCTGCCGGGCCGGCCGGGAACAGGCCGCTGCCGACGCCGCCGAGCCGCACGCCGCGGTCGTCCGCGATGGTCGGCTGCACCTGCTTCAGCGCGGGGGCGGGGAGCGTGACGTCGGCGACGACGACGGGGCCCTTGGCCGGGCCGGCGGCGGCCGTACCGGTGGTGGTGAGGGTGAGCGCGGCGGCGATCGCCAAACCGGCGGAGACGTGACGTAGCACTGGATACCTTTCAGACAGCGACGACAGCGCCCGAAGGTAGTGAACGACCACGTCTCCGACGTGACGATCAGATGAAGCGCGGGTGGCTAGACGTCGGTCACCCGGATACCGGCGTGGGCCTTGTATCGGCGGTTGACCGAGATCAGGTTCGCCGTGAACGCCTCGACCTGGTGGGCGTTGCGCAGCCGGCCCGCATAGACGCCGCGTGCGCCGGGGATGCGGCCGGCGAGCGCGCGTACGACGTCGGTGGCCTCGCGGTCGTCGCCGAGCACGAGCACGTCGAGGTCGATCTCGGCCACCGACGGGTCGAGCAGCAGCACCGCCGACACGTGGTGGAAGGCCGCGACCACCCGGCTGCCGGTCAGCACCGCCGCCGCCTGTTGCGCCGCGCTGCCCTCCTCCACCGGCAGCGCGTACGCCCCCTGCTTGTCGAAGCCGAGCGGGTTGACGCAGTCCACCACGATCTTGCCGGCGAGCGGCTCGCGCAGGGACTCCAGCAGGGCCTTGTGCCCCTCCCAGGGCACCGCGACGATCACGACGTCCGCCTCACCCGCCACCTCGGCGTTCGCGGCCCCGCGTACGCCCATCTCACGCGCCGCCTCCTGGGCGCGCTCGGCGCTGCGCGAGCCGATCAGCACGGTGTGCCCGGCCAGCGAGAACCGGCGGGCCAGTCCCTTGCCCTGGTCTCCGGTCCCGCCCAGGATGCCGATGGTCAGCGCGGAGACGTCGGGCAGGTCTACGGAGGTGTGCTCAGCCATGCGTCAGATCATGCCAGCAGGCCGCCGCCATGAGCCCTCGGGGGCGTCCCCGCCACGATGTCCGCCGATCGGGTGTCACACGTCCCATCGGCGGTATCCGAGCACGCCGGCGGCGATCAGGACGGCAGTCCAGGCCACGAGCAGCAGGGCACCCTGCGCCGGCGTCACCGCGCCTGCGTCGCCGGCCGACGGAAACCGCGCCGACGGAAACCACATGGCGAATCCGGCGCTGTCCGGGAGGTACTTCGCCGCAGGGACATGGTCGCGCAGGAGCGGTCCGGCGACGAAGAGATACCCCAGCAGGACGACGACCGCCGCAAGAGTCCGGCGCACGAGCGCACCGACGGCGGCGCCGATCAACGTCGTGAGCGCGAGATACGCGGTCACACCGCTCAGTGCCCCCGCGACGTGACCTGAGGTCACCGGCGCGGCGGTGCCGCCGAGCACACCGGCCGTGAGCACGACTCCGGACACAGCCGTGCTCGCCGCCGCGGGAAACACGACGATCGCCAACGCGAGGTGCTTGGCGGTGAGCTGAAGGGCGCGGCGGGGCATCGCGGTCAGTGTGGTGCGGATCTGCCCGCCGGTGTACTCGGAGCAGGCGGCCAGGACGCCGAGGATGACGAAACCGGCCTGCGCGTAGCCGATCGACGCCAGTCCGATGTCGACGGCGCTCTTGGTGCCGGTGGAACCCTGAAGGCCGGCGGTCGCGAACGCGGTCGCGAGGATCAGATTCACCACCAGAGTGCCTCCGAGCGTCAGCCAGGTCGCCGGTAGAGACACGAGTTTCGACAGCTCCGCCGCGAGCGCCTGCGCTCCTTCCCGGCCACGGGTGCGAGTCGCCGGGGGGACCCTCATGCGTCCCTCCGCGTGAACGAGATCGCGGCGACCACGAGCAGCACCGCCACCCAGGCGGTCATCACCAGTCCTCCCGTGAGCGGGCTGATCTCGGCGGTGCTGCCGGGGAGCTTCCGGATGAACATACGGACTCCGGCCATGTCGGGCAGATAGTTCGCCAGCGGTGTGATCTTGGTCAGCAGGTAGGTGACGGAGACGACCGACGTGTTCGCGATGAGCACCGCGAGCGGAACGACCCCGTGGCGGGTGAGCACGGTGATCCCGGAGGCGAGGAGCGCGGTGCACACCCAGTAGCAGACGACACCGGCCAGCCGCGGAACGTCGTCCGCTCCCATTGCCGGGGTGTGCTCACCGAGCACCACGTGGATGACGCCCATGGTGGTCCCCGACGCGATGATCGCGAGTACCGCGCCGGTGATCGCCACCGCGGCGACCTTCGCGAGCAGGAACCGGAGCCGGGAGGGAACGGCGGTCAGGCTGGTGGTGAGCTGACGCCCGCCTCCGGACTCCGCGCTCTCGGTGAAGTGCTCGCTGCTGATGGCGACGACCCCGAGGATGATCGCGCCGACCACGCCGAATGCCAGTTCCTGATATCCGGTGTCGGCCCCCGCGACGGTCGCGGCGCCGCGGGCGATCGCGCCGCGGGTCGACGACGCGGTGATCACGGCGACGACGCCCGGCACGAGCACCCCGGCCGCCGCCGCGATCCACACCGCCGGCAACGAGGCGAGCTTCGAGGCCTCCGCGGCGAGCGCCCTCATGGGGCACCCGTGGTGAGGGCGAAGAACGCGTCCTCAAGGGTGCGGTGGGGGCCGGTGACCTCGTCGAGGGTGCCGTCCGCCACGACCGTGCCCTCGTTGACGACCACGACGTCGTCCACTGTGGCCGCGAGCTCCCCCATCAGGTGGCTGGACAGCAGCACGGTCCGGCCGGACGCGGCGCGTTCGCGCAGGAGGCTCCTGATCCACCGGATGCCGTCCGGGTCGAGCCCGTTCACCGGCTCGTCCAGGACCAGAATCTCCGGGTCGCCGAGCAGCGCCGCCGCCAGCCCGAGGCGACGCCCCATGCCCAGGGAGTAGCCGCCGACCCGCTTCGACGCGGCGTTCGTCAGGCCCACGATCTCGAGCACCTCGTCGACGCGCGCACGCGGCAGTCCCGCGGAGCGGGCCACCCACCGCAGGTGCGCCCGGCCCGTCCGCGCCCGATGCGCGCCGGAGCCGTCCAGCACGGCCCCGACCGTGGCGAGCGGATTGCGAAGCTTCACGAACGGGACGGAACCGATGAGCGCCGTGCCGGAGGTGGCCCGATCCAGGCCCAGCAGAACGCGCAGTGTGGAGCTTTTGCCCGCGCCGTTCGGGCCGAGGAGCCCGGTCACCCTCCCGGGGCGGGCCTGGAAGCTGATGCCGCTCAGAATCGTTCTGGAACCCCGCCGCTTGACGAGGTCGTCGATCGTAATCACCTCCACATCTGAACGCGGAGCATCACCTCCGGTCATCGGACCGGCGACCGGACTCGGATTCGCGGCTCGGACCCAGATCTCTCGGACCCTGGTCCGATGCGCCGTCCGGGGCGCGTCCGTAGATTTGGAGCATGGGGGCCGATCAAGCACTTCCGAGTCGCGGGCGGCGAGTCTGGCCACCGGCCATCGCCGTTCACGTCGTCCTGTTACTCGTCCTTCTCTCGGTCAACCGCGGAGGGCGGGCCGCGGTCGTTCTCCCCGTCGTCATCGCCGCGCTGGCGTTGGCGGTCACCGTGTGGGCGGCGTTCCACGCGCGCCGGCAGCGCATCGCGTACGAAGCGCGGATCGCCGCGTGGGCCGGTGAGCGCGCGGCACAGGCGGAACGGCTCCGAATCGCGCGTGAGCTGCACGACATCGTCTCCCACGGCCTTGGCCTGATCACTGTCCGCGCGAGCGCGGCACGCTATCCCGGCACCGGGGACGACCCCTCTGCGGCGCTGTCGGACATCGAGCGCATCGGACGGCAGACCACGACGGAGCTACGCCGCATGCTCAACGTGCTGCGTGACTCGACTGGCACGACCGCACCTCTGCGGCCCGCGGAATCCCTTCACGACCTGCCGGCCATCATCGAGGACGCCGAGAGGGCGGGCCCGGCCGTCACCCTCAAGCTCGGCGAGATCGACGACATCAGCTCCGGGGCACAGCTCGCGGTCTGTTCCATCGTGCGCGAAGCCCTCACGAACACCGCTCGGCACGCCGGACCGACCAGCGCGAACGTGTACGTCCGCCGCGACGGCGACTGGATCGTCACGAGCGTCTGGGACGAAGGCCCGGTGGACGGATGGACCCCGCACCCGGGAGCCGGGCACGGCATCGAGGGGCTGAGGGAACGCGTCACCGCGATCGGCGGGACCTTCGACGCCGAACACGCCGACAACGGCTTTCGCGTCACCGCCCGTATTCCCGAGGCCGGAATGTCATGAACGACGGCGGAACCTCGATTCGCGTCGTCATCGCCGACGACCAGCCCCTGCTGCGCCACAGCCTCGCCGCCGTCATCAACGCCAATCACGACATGACGGTCGTCGGCGAGGCGGGCACCGGCGATGAGGTCGTCGGGCTCAGCGCCGAACTGCGTCCCGACGTCGTGCTCATGGACATCCGGATGCCGGGCACCGATGGAATCGCGGCCACCCGCCGCGTCACGACCGGCGCAGGAACCGGATCCGTGAAGGTCATCGTGCTCACGATGTTCGAGCTCGACGAGTACGTCCGCGCCGCCCTCCACGCCGGCGCCAGCGGCTTCCTCCTCAAGGATTCCCACCCCGACGCCCTCCTTGACGCGATCCGCCGGACTCATCGGGGCGAATCGCCGTTCGCCCCGAAGGTCCTCACCCGCATGATCGAGGCCTACATCGCGCAGCCGGCGCGCGCGCAGCCGGCGCGCGCGCAGCCGGCGCGCCTGGACGCTCTCACCGCGCGGGAGACCGAGGTCCTCACCCTGGTCGGCCACGGGCTCTCCAACGATGAGATCGCGGCGCGGCTCACCATCTCGATCAAAACCGTCAAGACCCACATCGGCAACCTGCTGAGCAAGCTCCAGGCACGAGATCGCGCGCACCTCGTCATCGCGGCCTACGAGGGCGACCTCGTCCACTCGGCTCGCTGAAGCGCGCGGGCGATCGGCTTCATCCCACCCGCCCGGCGTTCCGCGCCCGAGGAGCGCGCCGGCCGTGGTTTCCGGGGCGCTCAGCAGTTCGGAATCGCGGGGAGGCCGGCGACGCGGGTGGCCAGCCACGCGACCGCCGGCGGGCCGCCCTCGACCGCGCCGAGCACGTGGCTGCCGGTCGGCAGGCCGGTCCACAGGACGTTCGCGCCCTGAGCGCAGTATTCCTCGCGCAGGGTTGTGCCCACCTCGTACGGGATGATCTCGTCGCCCGTCGCGTGGTAGAGGAACAGCGGCACCCGCGGCGCGGACGCGCCGAGGCGGTTCTCGGCGAGACGGGCCCGCCAGTCCGGCAGATTCAGCACGTCGGCGGTGGTGAACTCTGCCAGCCGCCGCCCGCCTAATTTCGCCCGCAGGTCGCCCACGCAGTCGTCGCGGGCGTCGCCGAACAGCGTCGCGCCTTCGGGGGTCAGGTAGCCGTCCAGGTGCAATTCGGGATAGGCGGCGTCCAGCCCGATGCCGGCGGCCGCGGCGAGCCCGAAGTCGCCGGTGCCGTCCAGGTGGTCGGCCACGGCCCGCAGGTCGGCCGGCACCCCGCCCGCCGCGACGCCCTTGAGCCGCAGCTCGGGCGCGTACGACGGCTGGAGCTGGGCGGCCCAGGCCGCCGACGACCCGCCCTGCGAGTAGCCCATGACCACGACGGGGGCGGCGGCGGACAGGTTCGCGCCCGGCACCCGCGCCGCCGCCCTGATGGAGTCGAGCACGGCGCGCCCCTGGGACAGGCCCGCCATGTAGGTGTGGTCGCCCGGCGTGCCGAGCCCCTCGTAGTCGGTCACCGCGACGGCCCAGCCCTTGACCAGCATCAGGCTCATGATGGCCAGCTCGGCCTCGGTGCCTCCCGCCATGGCCGCCGACGGGGCGCACTGGTCGCCCATGCCGTGCGTGCCGACCGCGTACCCCGCTATGGGCCGCTTGCCGAGGGGATACGGAGTGCCGGGCACGAGCAGGGTGCCCGAGACGACGTTCGGCCGCCCGGTGGCGGATGTGGATCGGTAGCGGAGGTGCCAGGCCTTCACCGGCACCTTCAGCAGCTTGCCGGGCACGAGGTAGACCGTCGTACGGCTCGCTTCGACGACGGCGCCGGCGGAGGTCGCGCGTGCGGTGCCGGTGAGCGCGGGCAGCAGCAGGAGAGCCCCGATCATGGACAGGGTGGCACGAACGCGAAGGTTCATGAAGCCGCCTTCCGGCTGTTGGATCACGTTCCGTACTCGGCACCGCCGACCGATCGTCACGTGTTGGTAACGGCGTGTCAAGGACCGATTGGCGGGACTTCATGCGCTCGTGTCAGGCACCATGACGTTCATGGACGCCGCATCGGTGAACCTCTTGCGCGAGGTGCTCGCCTCCACGGGATGGCTCGAACGCACCCGGGAGCTCGGCCTGGCGCTGCGGACCACCCGGTCGCCCGGGGGGCTCCTCGTCGTCGGCACCCCCGAGGACGAGCCGTGGCACGTCACCGCCCACCTCGCCGACGAGGCCCAGGTGACGGGGCTCGCCCAGCTCTCCCCCACTCTGGTCCGCTGGGCGCCGCCGCCCGGCGCGCCCGCCCATCTGCGGGTAGGGATGGAGCGCCTGCGCGGCACCGGCAGGGGCGAGACGGTGTTCGTGGTCGCCGAGCAGCGGGCACCCGTGCCCCTGCTGGAGCGGGTGGACGACGCCCGCCGCAGCGGCGCCACGATCCTCGCCGTCGACGGCGGCGACCCCGAGCTGGAGTCGCTGGCCCACGACGCGATCGCCGTGCCGGCCGAGGGGGCCGTCCTGAGCTTCGACGCGGCGCAGCACCTGGTGAGCAGCGCGGCCGGGGAGGTGCGGCAGCTCGGCCTGCGGGAACGCCTCGCCCGCCTGGCCGAACGGATCACCGGCCCCCACGTGAGCGACTGAGTGAACGGCGCCCGGCGTCGGTATCGATGCAGGAGACCTTATCTTCGCATCAAGAATGCTTCACTTGCTCTTCACTCTCCAGGGGCAGGATCATCGCACCATGACCATTTGTGCGGACGGCGAGCCGTCCTGATGTCCACCTTCATCACGATCATCGGCACCGCGGGCGCGGTCGTCCTCCTGCTGGCGTACGCGATGGTGTCGTCCGGCAGGATGTCCGCGGACGGGCTGACCTACCAACTGCTCAACTTCGGCGGGGCGGCCACCTTGATGATCAACAGCGCGTACCACTCGGCCTGGCCCTCGGCGATCCTCAACCTGGTCTGGAGCGGCATCGGCGTGTGGACGCTCAGCCGGTTCGTCGCCCGCCGCGCCACGGCCCGGCGGCACGCGGCCGAGCCCGCCCCGGCCCCCGCCCCGGCCCATGGACAGTGAGACAGGGCACGCTGAGATCCGGGGCAGGTGAGGCAGGGAGAACCGGGCCCGGGGAGAGACTCCTGAGGGCCGGGCCCGGGAAGAGGGTCAGGGGATCAGTCGTCCCATTCCTTGTCCTGCTCCTTCCAGCGCTCGTTGCGCTCGGCCGCCGTCTGCAGAGCGTGGGCGGCCGCGTCGCGGGTGTCGTAGGGGCCGAGCCGGTCCTTGTTCGGGCAGCCCTTCTCGGGCTCGACGCTCATGTGCTTCAGGCAGAACCACCATTGATCGCTCACGTCCTCAATCGTGCCCCCTTCACACGCAACTAGACTTGCCCGCATGACCACGCTGCTCCGCCCCGGGCGGATCTCGCCCATCCGTAAGGTTCCCGCCAACATCCCCCGGCCCGAGTACGTGGGGAAGGCCGAGCCCAAGAAGGGCGACAGCGACATCCAGACTCCCGAGACCATCGAGAAGATGCGGATCGCGGGCCGGATCGCCGCGCAGGCGCTGGAGGAGGTCGGCAGGCACGCCGTCCCCGGCGTGACCACCGACGAACTCGACCGCATCGGGCACGAGTTCCTCTGCGACCACGGCGCCTACCCCTCGACGCTCGGCTACCGCGGCTACCCGAAGTCGCTGTGCACCTCGATCAACGAGGTGATCTGCCACGGCATCCCGGACGACACCGTGCTGCGCGACGGTGACATCGTCAACGTGGACATCACGGCCTACATCGGCGGCGTGCACGGTGACACCGACGCCACCTACCTGGTCGGAGAGGTCGACGAGGAGTCCCGCCTGCTGGTCGAGCGGACCCGCGAGGCGATGATGCGGGCGATCAAGGCCGTCGCGCCCGGCCGCCAGCTCAACATCGTCGGCCGGGTGATCGAGGCGTACGCCAAGCGTTTCGGCTACGGCGTCGTCCGCGACTTCACCGGGCACGGCATCGCGACCTCGTTCCACTCCGGGCTCATCGTCCCCCACTACGACGACCCCTCGCTGTCGGTGACCCTGGTGCCGGGGATGACCTTCACGATCGAGCCGATGCTCACGCTCGGCACGATCGACTACGAGATCTGGCCCGACAAGTGGACCGCGGTGACCAAGGACCGCAAGCGGACCGCGCAGTTCGAGCACACGATCGTCGTGACCGAGACGGGTCACGAGATTCTCACCCTGCCGTAGCAGCTTCAGGAGCCGGCGGACCGCCGAGGCGAGGCGGCGATCACCGACGGCACGGACCGCCAGGACAGGGCGGTCTACTCGGCGGCCCTGTCCCGCTTGTTCAACTTCGCCAGGTAGTCGTTGTAGGAGTCCAGCTCCGCGTCCCCGGTGCCACCGGATCTGGCGGCCGCGGCGTCGGCCCGGCGGTCGGCCCGGCGCGCGACGCGCTCGTCGTCGCGCCACCACTGGAAGCCGAGCGCGAGCAGCACGATCAGTGTGGGGATCTCGCCGAAGGCCCAGGCGATTCCGCCGCCGGTCTGCTGGTCGATCAGCGCGGAGGCGCCCCAGGTGCGCCCGAGTTGGTCGTAGTAACCGGACGCGAGCACCGTGCCCATGCTCATCAGGGCGATCCCGAAGAACGCGTGGAACGGCATGGTCACCATGAGCAGCAGCAGCCGCCCGTAGTAGGGCAGCTTGTACGGCGCCGGGTCCACGCCGATGATCACCCAGAAGAACAGGGAGCCGCTCAGCAGGAAGTGCACGGTCATCGCGATGTGACCGAGGTGCTCCTCCATCGCCGCGGCGAACAGCGGGGTGAAGTACAGGGCGAAGGTCGACACCACGAAGATCGAGGTCGCGATGGCGGGGTGGCTGACGAACTTCATCACCCTGCTGTGCAGGATCACCGTGAGCCACTCGCGCGGGCCCCGGTCGCCCCGGCGGGTGGCGGGCTTGACCGCGCGCAGCGCCAGCGTGACCGGAGCGCCCAGCACCAGGAAGATCGGGACCAGCATCGACAGGACCATGTGCTCGGTCATGTGCACGCTGAACAACACGGGCGAGTAACGGGCGATGCCGCTCTGCGTGCTGAGCACGAGGATGACGACGCCGAGGTACCAGCTGACCGTGCGGCCGACAGGCCACCGGTCGCCCCGGCGGGCCAGCCGCACAACGCCCGCGCCGTACAGACCGGCCATGACGACGGCGAGCACGGCGAAGAACAGGTCGAACCACCACAGTGTGAGCAGGTTCGCGAGCGTCAGCGGCGGCGGGACCAGATAGCCGAGCAGCTCGAAGGCCCGGTCGACCGGCGTGTCGACGGGCGGCGGGGCGGTCCGGGACAGCGCCACGGCCAGGCCGATCGTCGCCCCCATGATCAGGACCTCGCCGAGGGCGAGGCGGAGGAAGGCGTGCGGCTCCCCCGCCGACAGCCTCGGCAGCGTACGGCCGCGGTGGCGCCAGCCGACGAACCCGAGCACGGTGAACGCGACGATCTTGGCCAGCAGGAGCAGGCCGTAGTTCGAGGTGAACAGCTCGCCGATCGAGGTGAGGCGCGAGGCGGCGGCGGCGAGCCCGGAGACGCCGACCCCGGCGAAGCACCACAGCGCCATCCGGGAGAAGCGCGCGGCGGCGACGTCCAGGAGCGGCTGCCCGCGCAGCGCGTGCACGCAGACCACCCCGAGGCCACCCACCCACAGCGCGAGGAAGAGCAGGTGCATGGCGACCGAGGTGGTGGCCAGCCCGTGGTTGGGCGAGGAGGAGGAGTGCCCGGTGAGTGCGGGCGGCAGCAGCGTCACGAGCGCGAAGACCAGCAGGCCCCCGGCGGCGCCCGCTGTGATCGCGCCCCGGGCGAACAGCGCGATGGCGACGGCGAACAGCACGACCAGGGTCAGCGCGATGCCCTGCGGCACCTGGCTGGCGTAGCTGGTGAGCTCGTTGCCGGCGAGGATCTGCCCCACCGGCGCGCCGAGGGTCTCCGACAGGCTGAAGACCAGCGCCACCGCCGCGGCGACCGCCCAGGCGAGCGCGGACCATGACGCGCCCTTCACGTAACTCTGCGCCTGCTTGCCGAGCAGGCCCTTGTCATTCGGCAGGAACCCCGCGGCCGCCGCGAGCAGGCCGACGGTCAGGACGCCGGAGATGTCCATCGCGAGCTTCGACAGCGGCAGCATCCACCGGGTCAGGGTGCCCTCGTCGGGCAGGCCGGGGATGATCCGCGGCGTCGCGGCGCCGCCGAGCACCATCGCGATGACGAGTGCGCCGACGGCCGCGCAGAGCGCCGCGGCGGTCAGACGCACCGCCCTGTTCACGGCTTCTTCCGCAGGCTCAGGAACATCCCGATGCCGATGCCGGCGATCCCGAAGATCACCGCCCAGATCCACCCGGGGACGCCCCCCTGCCCGCCGTCATCGGCCTGCGCCGCGGGCGCCGTCACGGGCGCGGCGGCCGCCGGCGCGGATGCCGCCGGCGGGCCGCCGGGAGCCGCCGCCGAGGTCGCCGCCCCCACGGACTGGTCGCCGACGACGGTGAACGGGATCTCCCCCTCGAGCGGGTGCCCGTCGGGAGAGACCACCCGCCAGGCGATCGTGTAGCGACCCGGAGGAACCGGCTCGGTCACCGCCTCGGTGACCTTGGGCCCGTCGACGACCGGCTCGCCTTTCTCGTAGCTTTTGCCGTCCTCACCGCGGACGACCACGACCGGGAACTGGACGGAGTCCGCGAATTCGAGCGTGACCTTTTGCAAGGCCTTGACCTGCGCGTTCTTCTGCGGGTCGCTACTCTTGAGCGAGGTGTGCGCCTCGGCGGGCAGGGCCGGCGCGACACATAGCAGGAGAGCCGCCACGAGCGCGGCGAAGGCGGCGAGGAAGGGTGTCTTCATGGCACCTCCCAGGCTACCGAGGCGGGGGCCCGGTCCATACCTCGCACCGGAGTACTGGGGATATCCCGAAGCGACCACCTGATCACGGCCGTAGCCGGCTCCCCATGCCTGCCGGACGACGGCGCCCGGCTCGGCAGGCCGGTGAACGGGGCCGGCCGCTCCGTTCGCGGCCCGCGTTCGGCCTCGTGGTCCATTCGTTCACGAGCTCTTGTAGTCCACGCGCTCATCACATGAGACACAAGCCGGGCCGGGGGCGAGCAGCCTCCGGCCCGGCAGAACCTGTCTCCGTCAGCGCCGATGCCCGCTTGCGCGGTCAGAGCTCGGCGCAGGCGAGGGCGCGCTGATAGGCGGCCACGCTCTGCGACTCGTCGCCGATGCGCCGGCGCATCTCCGCGATCGTCATCCAGTCCTCGGCGGCCCTGCGGGTGGCCGGCACGGTCTCCAGCCACCGGCTCACCGTGTCCAGCTCGGCCGCAGCCTCCTCGTCCTGGTGGAGCAGGAAGTGCGCCTGGCTGAGCAGGAGGGTGGCCTGCGTCTCCAGCCACCCGGAGGTGCCGCGCACGAGCTCGGCGGCCGTCTGCGAGTACTCCACGGCCTGCTCGGGGTGCTGAAGGACGATCTCCACCCATGCGAGGATGAGGGCTACCTCCGCCCTGTCGAAGGTGCTGGTGGCCGCTGCCTCCATATCCCGCTGCGCCCTGAGCAGGAGGTCACGCGCCTTCTCCGACTCCTCGGGGTGAAGCCTGAGCAGCATGCTCGCGTGCGCCAGCCGGACGCGCGCCAGGTTGCGCGGCTCGCCGGTCTCGGACTGGAGCGCCAGCGCGCGCTCCATCAGACCGATGGCCTCCTCGCCGCGTCCCGTGTGCTCGGCCGCGAAGGCGGCGTTCCAGCACGAGGCGACGGCGGCCCGAGGAGTGCCCAGGGCGTCGGAGGCCGTTAGCAGTTCGGCAGCGAAGTGCCCGGCCCGCAGCATGTCGCCCCGCGCCAGATAGACGCTCAGCAGCGTGGAGCCGAGCTCGACCAGCGCGTCGTTCCATCCCGACCGAGCCAGTCTCTCAAGCGCCTGCTCACCGACCCGCACGGCGGCGGAATAGTCACCCCGCTCCCGATGGCACCGGCACAATGCCAGGGCCACCGCGATCTTGCGCTCCTGCGTCATCGTCTCCGCCTCCGACTCGCTGAGCTGCTCGTGCACGGAGATGGCCTCGACGAGCTCGCCACACGCCTCGGAGGACAATGCGTAGCCGTATCGCGCCTCCACCCGCAGCGAGGCGAGTCCCTGGAGGTTGCCGTCGGCGAGCAGTTCGGCGTAGCGGCGGCGGGCCTCGCCGACCTCGCCGTTCTCCAACGCCATCTTGGCGAAGCTGAGGCCGACCTCGAGGTCCTCCATCTGCTCCGCTGTGACGCCGTTGACAAGGTAGGTGAGCGAGCAGTCGAGCTTCTGCGCGAGAAGTTCGAGCACGGCGGGGGTGGGGGTGCGCTTGCCACTTTCGATCAGTGATACATAACTGTCTGAAAGTTCGGGGTGTGCCAACTGCGCTTGCGAGAGCCCACGCTGACGGCGAATCGTCTTGATGCGCTGTCCGACCAGATCTTGCGCCGCCATTGGCAACTCCTGCACTATTGTAGGCCCGGCAGTCTGAGCTGATGGGAGATCCACCGTGCGCCGCCTCGCTCTGCCCGTTCTTACCGTTGTCATTTTGGCCGTACTGGCCGTTGGCGGCAATGGTACGCCAGCAAGTGCCGCCGCGTCTCCTGCGCCGGCGGATGCCGCGTCTCTTGCGCGGGCGGATATGCTTGCGCTGGGGTTTTGCTGCTGATCGGAGCCGACCGGCAGCCCGCGCCGGGGCGCCGGAGACAGCGATCCAGGTGCCGCTCACCATCCCGCCCCCCGGCGGACGCCGGCGCTCCTCTTTGAAACCCAACGACTATCGCACCGTTGGCATTATTGAATCGAAATTTTCCCACCGGCCCGAATTCGATTGCCCAATTGAAGGGTCGCACCCTACAGGCCGCCGGAAAGAATATCTTTCGCCGTCCAGCCGGAGGAATTTTCGATCGTCACATAAACGGAATCCGGTAGACTTCGTCACCATCCGGGCTCCCCTCAGTTATTGCAGTACAGCAATTCCTGTCGCATCCCGCAGCTCACGCTCCCGGCGGACGCTCCTCATCTTCACGAGAGGGCTCCGCCCACCGACACATCGACCAGCGGACACCATCCGCGCCCACACAGGCACAAAGGTCGCAAATCATCGCTCTGGCAGACTCGGCGACGGACCGCCCATACCCCTTCGGGCGCGCGGGGGGAGCGACGGCTCCGCCGGCGCAACCGCTTCCCGCCCCTACATCGGGACCCCAGCTGTTCCCTCATCTAGACAAAATCTAGATACGTGATGGCATATTGAAGCTTCTGCCGATCCAGGCCCAATGATGTGCCCATAGCCGGCGTCACGGGGATGACTTCGTATTGAAGTAGCTGTACAAGAACGCCGAGGGACGCACCGGCGGCCCGGTCACGAGGCTCCGCGCACCAGCCTCCCAATAGGGCCGGGCGATGCACTCAACGCGTCTACGCCGTCACCGCATGGAGTCCAAAGACGTATGGATAATGCGAATGAGTGTGAAACTTCTCAGGGCTTACCGTCCCGTCTGCGGTTACTTGGTCCGCCTGCGGCCTGGCGCGGCGGACGGCCCGTCGAACTGGGACCGCCGCTGCAGCGGGCGGCCCTGTGCGTACTGGTCGGGCATGAGGGACGCGTGGTCCCGAAGGACGTTCTGATCAGTGGTCTTTGGGGGGATCGCCCCCCGAACACGGCCGAGCAGAGCGTCTACACCTACATCGCCGGCCTCCGGCGGGTGCTGGAGCCCCACCCCGGCAGGCGCGGTCCATACGCCGTCCTGGTGAACCGGTCGCGCGGCTACGCCTTGGAACACGGGCCCATGCAGGTGGACGTGGAGGACTTCGAACGCCATCTGGCCGAGGCGCGCCGGCTGCTGCATGGCGCGGGCGACCGCCGTGGCGGCCTGCGCGCGCTGGACGCCGCCCTGTCGTGCTGGTCGGGGCCCGCCCTGTGCGGCATCCCCGGCCCCTTCGCGGACGCGGAACGGGCCCGGCTGGAGGAGTTGCGCCTGTCGGCGCGGGAGGACCACGCCGACGCACTGCTCGACCTCGGGCTGCACCAGGAGGCGGCGGCGGCGCTGACCGAGCTGGCCGCGGAGGCTCCCCTGCGGGAGCGCACTCGCGACCTGCTCATGCTCGCGCTGTACCGCTGTGGCAGGCAGGCCGACGCTCTCCAGGCATACATGGACGTCAACCGCCTGCTGGCGGAGCGGCTCGGCGTGGATCCCGGCACGACCCTGCGTGAGCGGTACGAACTGATCCTGCGCGCCGATCCCTCGCTCACGCGGGCGCGGGACGACGCGAGTGGCGCCGAGTCCCCGGCACGGCCTCCCCGCCAGCTGCCGCGGGCGGCGAGCGGTCTGGTGGGCCGGGCCGAGGAACGGGTCCGTCTGCGGTCCCTGCTCTCCCCTTGGGACGGCGGACCTCCGCAGGCGGTGGTCGCGATCACCGGGGCCCCCGGGTCGGGCAAGTCCGCGCTGGCCGTACAGGCCGCCCACGCCTCCTCCCACGCGTTCCCGGACGGACAGCTGTACGTCAACCTCCAGGGGGCGACGCCGGGGGTCGAGCGCCTGAAGCCGATCGACGTGCTCAGCCGGCTCCTGCGCGCCCTGGGGCTGCCGGGCGGGGCCGTGCCGTCCGAGGAGGACGAGGCCGCCGCGGTGCTGCGCGACCGGCTGGAGGGACGCAGGACCCTCATCCTGCTCGACGACGCGGCGGGGCCCGGGCAGGTGCGCGCCCTGCTGGGTCTGCCGTCCGGCAACGCCGTGCTGATCACGAGCCGCGAGTCGCACGCGGAGACCGACGACTGCGTCCAGCTCGTGCTCAGGAGGCTGCTGCCGTCGGAGGCGGTCACCGTGCTGGCGAAGCTCGTGGGAGCGGAACGGATCGCGGCGGACCCGGCCGCCGCGGACCGCCTGGCGCACCTGTGCGACCTGCTGCCGCTGGCCCTGCGCCTGGCCGCCGCCCGGCTCGCCGAACGTCCGGACTGGACGGTGCGGGATCTGGGCACGAGGCTGGAAGACCGGCGGCGTACGCTGCACGAGCTGGAGGCGGGCCGAAGGGCCGTCCGCTCCAGTCTGGAACTGAGCTACGAGGGTCTGGCCCATGGCGGCGAACTCGACCGGCTGGCCGCGCGGACGATGTGTCGCCTCGGCGCCCTGCACGTGGCGAGTTTGACCCCAGAGCTGGTGTCCGCCCTCCTCGGCGAACCGGTCGACGCCGCCGAGCGCGCCCTCGACCGCCTCGCACGCGCACACCTGCTGGAAATCTCGGGACCGGGCCGCTACCGCCTCCACGACCTCGTGCGGCTGTTCACGATCGAGCTCGCGGACGCCCGTCTCACGCCGGAGGCGCGCAAGGACGCGCTCATGGGCGCGCTCGGTTTCTACGGGGCGACCGCACGCCACGCCAGCACGGTGCTCGACCCCCACCGCGTGCAGCTTCCCTGGCCCGCCGTGCCACAGCCTCCGCTCGCGCTCGCGACAGGGGACGAGGCCAGGAACTGGCTGGAGGAGGAGCTGCCGGACGTGGTCGCCACCGCCACGCAGGCGATGCAGAGCGACAACGACGACGTCGCACGACTGGGGGCCTACGTCGGGTTCGCCCTCACCTGGCAACTGACGAGGGGCGCGCACCGCCGCGAGCAGCGCGACCTCAACAGCCAGGCCCTGGCCGTGGGCGAGCGGACCGGCGACCAGGAGATCCTGTCCCTGGCCCACGGCCAGCTCGCCAATGCGCTGTTGAACCTCGGCAGGGCGGCCGAGGCCCTGCTGCACCAGCAGGCCGAGCTCGAGCTCAGACGCGGTCTGCGCGACCGGTTCGGCGAGATGCGCGCCCTGGGCAACCTGGGCGTCGCCCTTCTCAAGCTCGAGCGGTACGCGGAGGCCCGTGAGCAGACGGAGGTCCAGCGGGCGATCGCCAGGGAGATCGGCTCCGAGGTTGGCGAGCGTCATTCGCTGCTGACCGGGGCGATCGCCTGTCGGAAGCTGGGCGACCTGACGGCGGCCATGAGCCTGGTCGAGGAGGGACTCGCACTCGCGCAGGCCGCAGGCGACCGTTACCACGAGGCGGGCGGCCTCTCGTTGCTCTCCGAGCTGTGCCTGGACCGCGGCGATCCGCAGACGGCGAAGTCCTACCTCGAGCGCGGCCTGCGCCAAGCCCGGGAGATCGGCTACCGGGTCAACGAGTGCGAGTCGCTCGCCATGCTCGCCAGGGTGCACCGCCTTCTGAACGAGCCGGCACAGGCCCTGGCCTACGCCCGGGAGGCGCTGGCGGCGCGTCAACGGTCCGTAGACGAGAAACTCTCCCAGTTGGCGGAAGACGAGCTGCGCGTCATCGAGACGGCCTTCCCCGAACTGAGCCCGGCCCGAGGGGTGCCGCCCCGCGCGGCACTCACCGGTTGATCGTCGGCGCGGGGGAGGGACAGGACGTCCATGGGGACGGCACAGGGTGAATTCGGCGGGAGTGGGCTCCGGCTCCGGGTCCTCGGACCGGTGACCGCGTGGCTGACGGACCGGCAGGTGAACCCGGGGCCGCCGCTACAGCGGGCCGCCCTCTGGGTGCTCGCCGCGCAGGCGGGCCACCTCGTCACGAAGGACAGGCTCATCGACGCCCTGTGGGGTGCCGCCGCCCCGAAGACCGCCGAGCAGAGCCTCTACACCTACGTGGCCGGGCTGAGGCGGCTGCTCGAACCGGAGCGCGGCAGGCGCGGGCCGTTCACGTTGCTCACCCAGTCCGCGAACGGCTACAGCCTGGCGCGGGACGCGTGCCGGACCGACGCCGAGGACTTCGAGCAGCGCCTCGCCGAGGCCCGCCGTTTCCAGGCCAAGCAGGACCTCCCCGCCTGGCTGCGCGAGCTGGAGGCCGGGCTGGGGCTGTGGGCGGGCCCCGCGCTCGGCGGCCTTCCGGGCCCCTTCTGCGAGGCCGAACGGGCCCGGCTCGAAAGTATGCGCCTGACGGCGCGGGAGGACCACGCCGACGCGTTGCTGCGACTGGGCCGGCACCAGGAGTCACTCGACGCGCTCACCGCGCTGACCGCGGAGGCCCCGCTGCGGGAACGCCCCCGGGAACTGCTGATGCTCGCGCTGTACCGCTGCGGACGGCAGGCGGAGGCACTGGAGGTCTTCCACGACACGAGGCGTCTGCTCGCCGAACACCTCGGCGTCGATCCCGGCGAACCCCTGCGGCGGGCGTACGAGCTCATCCTGCACGCGGATCCCTCGCTCGGGGCGTCGCCGTCTCCCACGCCTGTGGCCGCTCCCGAGGAGGTCGTCCGGCCGCGTCAGCTCCCGCGCGATCCGCAGGTCTTCGTGGGGCGAACGGACACGGTGGTGCGACTGCGCGCGCTGCTCGCACCCTGGGACGGGGGCGAGCCGCAGGCGGTGGTGGCCGTCACCGGCACGGCGGGAGCGGGAAAGTCGACCCTCGCCGTACGCGCCGCCCACACGGTGAGCGACCACTATCCGGACGGCCAGCTGTACCTGAACATGCTTGGGGCGACGCCGGGAGTCGGACGGCTGAATTCACTCGACCTGCTCGGGAGACTGCTGCGGGGCCTCGGGGTGCGCCCGGAGGCGGTCCCGTCCGATCCGGACGAGGCCGCGGCGATGCTCAGGGACCGCCTGGCGGGCCGCCACACGCTGATCGTGCTCGACGACGCGTCCGGCCCGGATCAGGTCCGCCCTCTGCTGGGCCTGCCGTCCGGGAACGGCCTACTCGTCACGAGCCGGGAGTCGTTCGCGGCGGCCGACGACTGCGTCCAGCTCGTCCTCGGCAGGATGCAGCGGTCGGAGTCGGTCGCCATGCTCGCGAAGCTGGTCGGCGCCGAGCGGGTCGCCGCCGACCCGGCCGCCGCCGCCGAACTGGCGGACCTGTGCGGCAGGCTGCCCCTCGCCCTGCGCCTCGCGGCGGCACGCCTCACGGAGAACCGGCACATGCCCCTGTCGGAGCTGAACTCCCGGCTGCGCGACGAACGGCGGGCGCTGCACGAGCTGGAGTCGGGCGATCTCGCGGTGCGCGCCAGCCTCCAGCTCAGTCATGATGTGCTGGCGGGGAGCGGACACGAGCTCGACCGGGCGGCGGCCGCTGCCCTGTGCCATCTGGGCGTCCTGCGGACGCCGGACGCCACGGCCGACGTCGTGGCGGCCCTCCTCGACGTGCGGCTGGACGCGGCGGAGCGCGCCGTGGCCCGCCTGGTGCGGGCGAATCTGGCCGAACCTGGCGAGCGGGGGCGGTTCCGCCTCCATGACCTGGTCCGGCTCTTCGCGATGGAACTGGCCGAGCGGCGCCTGAGCGAGCACGAACGCGACGACGCACTCGACCGCGTCCTCGGGCTGTACGGCACGACCGTGCGCCTGGCGATGAAACTGATTGATCCTCATCGGGTGCTTCCCCCGTACGAGTTCGCCGAGCGAGAGCCGTTCACCCTGACCGACGGCGCACAGGCGTCCGCGTGGCTGGAGCGGGAACGCCCCAACGCCCTCGCCGCGGCGGCCCAGGCCATGGCGTCGTGCAACCCCTCCCTCGCGTCCTCCGGCGCCCACCTCGGTTTCTCCTTTCACTGGTCCCTGGAATTCACCGGTCACCACCGCGACGCCGTCATCCTGCACCGTCAGGCGATCGAGGTGGGCGATCGGCTCGGGGAGCCGGAGATCTTCGCCCTCGCGAACGGTTACCTCGCGCTCGGCCTGGCCCATACGGGGCGCTACGAGGAGGCGCTCGTTCACCAGCGCGCCGAGGTGGCGCTGCGGCGCGCGTCCGGCGCCACCTTCTCCAGGATGAGGGCCCTGGGGAACCTCGCCAATATGCTCAACGCGCTGAAGCGGTATGACGAGGCGCTGTCGTCGGCGCGGGAGCAATTGCGCATCGCGCGGAAGATCGGCGCGGCGGTGGGCGAACGCCACGCCCTCTTGGGCGTCGGCGCGGCCCAACTCGGCCTGGGGAACGTGGCGGCCGCCATGGCGGCGTACACCGAGTTGAACGCGCTCGCGACAGAGGCCGGGGACACGCTGCATCTGTCGGACGCGCTCATAGGCATGGCCGATGTTCACCTGAGGCAGGACGACCCCCGGTCCGGGGCGATGCTCTACGAGGAGGCCCTCGTCCTCATGAGGGAGAACCGCTCCTCCCGAGCCATGGAACCGAGATGCCTTGGCAGATTGGGCCAGGCCGAACGCCTCATGGGCAGGTTCGACAGGGCCGGCGCCTACCTGCTGGAGACCCTCGCCGTGGCGGAGAAGTACGGCGCGGCATTCTGGGTGGGCTTCGCCCGGGAGGAGCTGGCCCTGCTCGACGGCGGGCGCGCCGCCCCGGACGGCTGAGCGGCGCGGGCGGCTCACCGGCACGGCCGGCTGACCAGCGCGGATGACTACCCGGCGCGGAGGGCAAGGAAGAGGTCGACGCGGTCGGCCATGGATGACAGGTCCTTGCCGGTGAGCTCCTCGACCCGCCTGATCCGGTAGCGCACCGTGTTGACGTGCACGTGCAGCCGCTCGGCGCAGGCGTTCCACGATCCCGTGCAGTCGAGGAACGCGCCGAGCGTGCGCACCAGCTCGGCGCCGTGCCGCCGGTCGTAGTCGAACAGCGGCCCGAGCAGCCGCCCGGCGAACGAGGACCGCACGTCGCCGGGCACGGTTGCCAGCAGCAGCGCGTGCGTGTAGATCTCGTCGCTGGTGACCACTCCCCCACCGCGCGCCTCGGCCATTCGCCGGGCGTGGCCCGCCTCCTCCACGCCGCCCCGGATGGCCTGCGGCCCGGTCAGCGCGCCGCTCAGCCCGGCCGACACCGTGGTCGAGGGCAGCCCGCCGGCCAGCACCGCCGTACGGGCGCGCAGCAGCGCCGCGAGCGAGTCGCGGTCGCCCCAGAGGGTGTCGTCGCGCAGCGGGACGAGCGCCACCGACGCGTCGGCGCCCGCGGCGGCCACCACCCCGCGGTCCAGCAGCTCCTCCATCACCTGACCGCCCAGCAGGGCGGGATCGGGGCCCTCCGTCGCCCCGCGCCTGCCGGCCGTGGCGGTGACCACCGCGTACGGCTCGGCCGGGTCGATGCCGCAGGTCCGCAGCCGGGCCGACAGCTCCGCGAGGTCGCCGCCCGCGCAGGCCAGGGCGATGAGCTGCTCGGCCAGCCGGCGCTCCACCCGGCGGCCCTCCTCCGCCCGGGTCCGCTCCATCGCGACGCACGCCGCCAGCTCGTAGCCGATCTCCGCGTCGACCTCGCCCCGGCAGACCAGGGCCCAGCCGGCGGCCCGGTGCGAGCGGTCCACGGCGAACAGCGTGAACGGCCCCCCGCGGTCGACGACGACCGGCAGGCGGACGGCGGCGAGATAGTCGTGGGCCAGCCGTACGGCCTGCTCCTCGGGTAGCGCGCCCGCGACGACCGCGCCGCAGGCCGACACGGCCGCGGCCGTGACCCCGAGCTCGGCCTGGACCAGGGTGAACAGCTCGCCGAGCCCTGCCCCTTCGGCCACCGCCGCGACGATCCTGCGGTGCCGCCCGAGCGCGCCGCGCAGGTCGCCCGCCTGGGCGGCGGCGACCCGCCTGCCGACGAGTTCGGTGACCGCTCCGAACGACACCTCGACGGGCACTTCGAGGAGCGGCAGCCCGCGCGCCCGGCACGCCTCCACCAGGTCGTCGGGAACCGTGCCCAGCCGCGCGTCGCCCGCGCCGAGCGCGGCCACGCCCGCCTCGGAAAGGGCGTTCACGAACCGGGCGGAGTCGGCGGGCGACTGGCGCCACATCAGGCCGGTCAGCACCAGTTCGCCGCCCGACAGGTATCGCCGGGGATCGGGCAGGTCGGTGATGAGCACGCCCTTGATCTCGCGGTCCAGCCTCTCGTCGCCCGCGAGCAGGGTGAGCCGCAGTTCCGGCGCGGCGAGCAGATCATGCAACAGCACGAAAGACAGCGTATTTGGAGATATCTACAAGCATCGACTACGCCCGTCCCCCGGTTTCATCGCCGCGCCGATAGGCCTCGCCGCCGCCCGGTTGCTGTACTACGACGATGGAGCAGCGGATTACGACCGAGGAGACGGCGGGCGAGCGGACGAGGACCGGGACGCGTTCGGGCCTCGGTGAGAGCGCGCCGCGCCCCGACGGCACGCTGAAGGTGACCGGGGAGTTCGCGTACTCCTCGGACCTGTGGCTTGAGGGCATGCTCTGGGGCGCCACGCTGCGCAGCCCGCACCCGTCCGCGTGGATCCGCTCCGTCGACGTCGGCCCGGCGCTCGCGATGCCCGGCGTGTTCGCGGTGCTGACCCACGAGGACGTGCCCGGCGAGAAGTTCCACGGGCTTGAGCTCCGCGACCAGCCGGTGCTCGCCGTCGACCAGGTCCGCTACCAGGGCGAGCCCGTCGCGATCGTGGCCGCCGACCATCCGGAGACCGCGCGCCGCGCCGCCGCCGCGATCGTCGTGCGCTACGAGGAGCGCGAGGCGGTGACCGACCCCCGCCGGGCCGTCTTCGACCCCTCCTGCCCCGCCGTCCATCCGCGGGGGAACCTCGTACGGCACCAGCCGGTGAGGGTGGGCCGGACCTTCGAGGCCGAGGTGGTCGTCACCGGCGACTACGAGGTCGGGATGCAGGACCAGGCGTTCCTGGGGCCGGAGTCGGGCCTGGCCGTGCCCGCCGAGGACGGCGGGGTGGACCTGTTCGTCGCGACCCAGTGGCTGCACGTCGACCAGGACCAGGTGGCGCCCTGCCTGGGCCTGCCGAAGGAGAAGGTGCGACTGACGCTCGCCGGGGTCGGCGGCGCGTTCGGCGCCAGGGAGGACCTGTCGATGCAGGTCCACGCCTCGATGCTGGCGCTGCGGACGGGCCGCCCGGTGAAGATGGTGTACGGCCGCGAGGAGTCGTTCTTCGGCCACGTCCACCGGCATCCGGCGCGGATGCGCTACGAGCACGGCGCCACGGCCGACGGGCGGCTCGTCTACGTCAAGGCGGAGATCCTGCTCGACGGCGGGGCCTACTGCTCGTCCACCCCCGCCGTGGTCGGCAACGCCGCATCGCTCGGCGTCGGTCCGTACGAGGTGGGCAACGTCTGGATCGACGCGTACGGCGTCTACACCAACAACCCGCCCTGCGGGGCGATGCGCGGGTTCGGGGCGGTCCAGGCGTGCTACGCGCACGAGTCGCAGATGGACCGGCTCGCGGCGGCCTGCGGGCTGTCGCCGGTCGAGATCCGCGTCCGCAACGCGGTGTCGCAGGGGTCGCGCCTGGCTACCGGGCAGGTGATCGACAGCCCGGCGCCGCTCGCGGACATGCTGGCGGAGCTGGCCGCGATGCCGCTGCCGCCGGCGCCGGCGGACGAGCCCGACCTGCGCCTACTGCCGGGCGGCGTCGCGCAGACCACCCACGGCGAGGGCGTGCGGCGCGGCGTGGGCTACGGCGTCGGCATCAAGAACATCTGCTTCTCCGAGGGCTTCGACGACTACTCGACGGCCCGGGTGCGGGTCGAGCTGGCCGGGGACGAGCCGCAGGTGCTCGTGCACACCGCCGCCGCCGAGGTGGGCCAGGGGCTCGTCACCGTCCAGGCCCAGATCGCGCGTACGGAGCTCGGGATCGCCAGGGTCACGGTCGCCCCGGCCGACACCGCGGTCGGCTCGGCCGGGTCCTCCTCAGCCTCCCGCCAGTCGTACGTCACCGGCGGGGCGGTCAAGACGGCGTGCGAGGCGGTGCGGGCGCGCCTCGACGCGCTGCGGGCGGCGCATCCGGAGCTGTCGCTGGAGGAGGTGCTGGAGCGGTTCGGGCCGGTCGAGGAGACGCGGGAGTATCGCCACCGGCCCACGTTCCCGATGGACCCCGTCACCGGTCAGGGCGACTCCCACACGCAGCTCGCGCTGTGCGTGCACCGGGCCGTGGTCGACGTCGACGTCGAGCTCGGCCTGGTCAAGGTCGTCGAGCTGGCCGCCGTGCAGGACGTCGGCAAGATCCTCAACCCGTCGGCCCTGGAGGGGCAGATCCACGGCGGCTCCGCGCAGGGCCTGGGCCTGGCGCTGATGGAGGAGATCCAGGTCAGGGACGGCCGGGTGCGCAACCCCTCGTTCACCGACTATCTGATCCCCACCATCCTCGACATGCCGCCGATGCGGCTGTCGGTGCTGGAGAACCCCGACCCCCACGCGCCGTACGGCCTGCGGGGCGCGGGCGAGCCGCCCACGCTGTCGTCGACTCCGGCGGTGGCCGCGGCGGTCAGGGCCGCGACCGGGCTGGATCTGCCCCGTGTCCCGATCCGGCCCGAGGACATCGCGCTGTCGCCCGTCGCCGGCTGAGCCCCCGCCGGATCAGTCGGCGATGTAGCCGATGGACGTCACCTCGTAGCCGCGGCTCTTCGAGCCCCGCACATGCATGAACATGCCGCCGCCCTCGTAGGAGTAGGCGCAGCCGTGGCCCTTGGGCTCGGAGTTGCAGCCCTGGAAGAAGTACTTCACGCCCTTCGGGTCGAACTTCGTCCGGAACAGCGTCTTGACCGCCATGCTCGTGGCGATCTCCAGGCCCTTGTTGCGGTCGCCCTTGCGCCAGGCGTCGAACAGGTGTCCGGCGGCGGCGGACGGCTTCACGAGGTGGCGCGATTCGTACACCTTGGTGACCTTCCCGCCCGACACGATCATCAGGATCCCGTCGAGCCCGCCGGGCACGCGCACGCTGGTGTGGACGAACCGGCAGGCGTTGCCCGAGCAGCCCGCGAACTTGTCCGGCGCCCGGAAGGGATAGGAGAAGAGCGTGGAGACCGCGCTCGCGGTGGCGACTCGGGAGGCCGCGTGGCGGTCCGCGCGCAGCCAAGCGCGCAACAGCTTCTTCGCGACGGCCGCCGGTGCGGCCGTGCCGTGCGCGGACGCCCGCGCAGGGGCCTGCATCGGAGCCCGCACAGGGGCGTGCACAGGGGCCTGCACAGGGGCCTGCACAGGGGACTGCGCTGTGTGGGCGAGCGCCGGGCCGGCGGCAAGCAGGGAGGCGGGGACCAGGAACGCGGCGGTCGCGGCCATGGCGGCCGTGCCTCGCAACCATCGTGCTGACACGTGCCGCACACTACGGGGATCTGCTTGCACCCGGATTGACCCCGGCTTGCACCTAGTGCCGCCGTCCTCGCGACGGCCCGCACGGGCCCGTCACGGGGCCCATCACCGGGCCGTCACCAGGCCGTCACCGATGTCAGCCCGAGGCGAGGGACCGCTGGGCGGCCAGGCCGCGCCCGGCGGCGGCCAGGCATCCGGCCAGCAGCGTCACACCGGACAGCACTCCGCTGACCAGGGGCACCCACGCCACGGCCGAGGTGGCGGTCATGACGAGCCCGGCGACCCCGAGCACGGTGAGGACCGCGCCGGGCACCATGATCGTCCTGTCCCTCCAGATCGGTCCGAGGGCGACGAAATGGACGCCGACGACGACAGCGATCCAGGCGACGTTGCTCTCCTCGGGGCGGTCCAGGGCGCGCAGCACCGCGATGCCGCCGAAGAGCGCGACCGCTTCGATCACGACGACCACCGCGAAGCCGACGCCGAACATCTTTCCGGCCTTACCGCCTTCCCCGATGCCGGGTTCGGCACCGGTGGACCTGGCGCGTCCGGCGGAGAGGAACCATGTGGCCACGACGCCGACCAGGGCGACGGCCGCAGCGATCCGGAGGACGAGGGCGAGCGCATGGCCGAGGGGCGGTTGCGAGTTCACGAACACGAAAGCAACCCCAAAGACCCCACCTATCAACAAACCAGTCATACGCCGCATGGCGGTGACTTTACCGGATCTTCATCATCGGCCGGGCGCGCCCCGGCCGCCAGCCGGTCGGCTCAGGTCCGGGAGGGGCCGTTCGGGAGGGGCGCTTGAGAGGGATGGTTCGAGAGGGGCCGTTCTGGAGGCCGTTCTGGAGGCCGTTCTGGAGGCCGTTCTGGAGGCCGTTCGGGGGGCCGTTCGGGTCGCGATGAGCGCTCACTGGAAGCCCTCAGGGGTGGACTGCGTGCCTCCCGGCTGTCCCGCGCCGCCCGGTTGCGTCCCGCCACCCTGCTGGGTCCCGCCCTGCTGGGTGCCGCCCGTCTGTGACCCGCCCGGCTGGCCGCCCTCGTACACCGTTCCGCCCGGCTGCGTTCCACCGGGCTGCGTGCCATTGGTCTGCGTGCCATTGGTCTGGGTCCCGCCCGGCTGCGTTCCATCGGGCTGGGTGCCGCCGGGCTGCGTGCCGCCGGGCTGGCCGGCGTCGGTGGCGGCGGGCGAGGCGCCCGGGTTCTGCTGGCCCGCCGGCGCGGATCCGGTCAGCAGCGCCATGATCGCATCGGCCTGGGCCTTGTCGAAGCCCGCGACGCCGAGGCTGTCCTGGGTGATCTCCTGGGCCACCCGCGGCGCGGCCACCACCTTCTCCCCCACCACGATCGCGAGCTGCTGTTTGACCGTCTCCCGGGTGAGCGCGGCGATCTGCTCCTGGCTGGAGGGAGACAGCACGAGCCTGATCGAGTAGGTGCCGTCGTTGTCCGGCACCTCCTCGATCTTCTGCACGGTCGTAACCGTGACACCGGGGTCGAGCTGGTAGCAGGAGGTGCCCTTGTCGTCCGGGATCGCGTCCGTTCCGCTGCAGGGCGCCGCCCCCACTCCGGTGACCGGGGCGAAGTGCACCGGCGTCAGCAGGGTGCGTACGGGCGTCTGCGCGAGCGGCGGAGCGTCCGGGTTGCGGGTCATCATCACGGCGACGGCGCCGAGGACGCCTGACATGACGACCACCAGCACGAGGGCTGCGACGAGGGCGATCGTCGTCCCCCTGGTCGCCCTCGGCTCCGTGGGGCCGGCGGGGGCGGGCGGCCCGTCACCCGGCCCTGCGGCCCCCTCTGGGGGCGCGCCGTCCGGTGCGTCCGGCGTCCCAGGCACGGCAGGCTCCACCGGCTCATCGAGCGGGGCGGGGATGTCGGCGACACCAGGCACGCCGACGAGTTCGCCGGGAACCCCAAGCGGGTCACCCGGCATGCCGGGCGCGCCGAGGGGGTCGCCCAGTCCGACGGGCACGCCGAGGGGGTCGTCCAGTCCACCGGGCACACCGAGAGGCTCACCCGGCACACGGTGCACACCGGGCACGCCGGGCACGCCGGGCACGCCGGGCACACCGAGGGGGTCGTCCGGTCCGCCGAATCCGTCCGGCATGCCGAAGGGGTCCCCATGTCCCGGAGGCCCGCCGGGCTCACCCGGCACACCGGCCGGGCCACCGAGCGGGCCACCGACCGGGCCGATGAGCGTGTCACCGAGCGGATCTCCAAGCCCGTCCGGCGGCTCACCGCGCACACCGCGCGCACCGAGCGGGTCGCCGGACCCGCTCACAGGCACGCCGTACGTGTCACCGCCGCCGGCGGCGGGCAGGACAGCCGTCTCTCCCGTCGCGCCGGACGCGCCGCCGAACCAGCCACCCCACTCGCCGGACGTCTCACCGGACACCTCGCCGGGCACGCCGTCGCGATCCTCAGGGCCGACCGGCTTCGGCACGGGCGCCGTCTCGGCACCCGATGTCAGGCCGCCGGGCCGTGGGCCCGACTCCTCGTCTCCCGGCATGGGCGCGTTGTGCATTCCCACCTCGATCCCTTACACCGCTCGCAGAGCCTACCGAGGTCTGCCAACCACGGGTAACCGGCCAACCATGGAACGTTCAACACCCCCTTTTCTTGACAATTTGTCATGAATATCCGCCAAATGGTTGCCCGTTGCCCGATGCCCACACGGACGTCGGGAGCAGACAGTGAAGACATGAAGGTGGGAGTTCCCCGAGAGATCAAGACGCACGAGTACCGGGTCGCGCTCACACCCGCGGGGGTCAACGAGTTCGCGAGCAAGGGGCATCGGGTCCTCGTCGAGAAGGGCGCGGGACTGGGATCCGCGATCCCGGACGAGGACTTCGCCGCGGCCGGGGCCGTCATCATCGGCACGTCGGACGAGGTGTGGGCCGAGGGCGACCTGATCCTGAAGGTCAAGGAACCGGTGCCGGAGGAGTACCACCGCATGCGCAAGGGCCAGGTGCTGTTCACCTACCTCCATCTGGCCGCCTCGGAGTCCTGCACCCGGGCCATGCTGGAGTCGGGCGTGACCGGCATCGCGTACGAGACCGTGCAGAAACCCGACCGCACGCTGCCGCTGCTCGCGCCCATGTCCGAGGTCGCCGGACGGCTGGCGCCGCAGGTGGGCGCCTACCATCTCATGCGCCAGGGCGGCGGGCGCGGCGTGCTGATGAGCGGCGTCCCCGGCACCTACCCGGCCAAGGTGGCGGTGATCGGCGCGGGGGTGTCGGGCATGAACGCCGCCGCGGTCGCCGTGGGCCTGCGGGCCCAGGTGCTGCTGCTCGACCGCGACGTCGACCGGTTACGCCACGCCGACCTCGTGTTCCGGGGAGGGTGCCAGACGGTGGCGTCCAACGCGTACGAGGTCGAGCGGGCGGTGGTGGACGCGGACCTGGTGATCGGCGCGGTGCTCGTGCCGGGAGCCAAGGCGCCGACCCTGGTGAGCAACGATCTCGTCGCCCGGATGAAGCCGGGGTCGGTGCTGGTGGACATCTCCATCGACCAGGGCGGCTGTTTCGAGGACTCGCGGCCGACCACGCACGCCGACCCGGTCTACCGGGTGCACGACTCGGTGTTCTACTGCGTGGCCAACATGCCGGGGGCGGTGCCGCACACCTCGACGTACGCCCTGACCAACGTCACGCTGCCGTACGCGCTGGCGATCGCCGGCCTGGGCTGGCGCGAGGCGCTGATCGCCGACCCCGCGCTCGCCCTCGGTCTGAGCACCCACCAGGGCCACCTCACGAGCCGCCCGGTGGCCGAGGCCCACGGGCTGGAGACCGTGCCCGTGGACCGCGTGCTGATTCCCTGACCCCGGCCGGGTGGATCAGGATTCCCCGAGCCCGGCCGGGACGTCCGGATCAGGATTCCCTGACCCGGCCCGGGACGTCCGGATCAGGAGGACGGGGCCGTGCTGGGCATCGGCTCCTGCGTCGTGTCCCCCTGCGGCGGCGGGAGCGGCTGCTCGTCGGTGGTGCCGATCCCGCCCGAGCAGGAGGCGCCGTACTCGGGGGTGGTGGTCGGGTTCTGCTTGTACTTCTTGATGAACTCCGGCAGTCGGGGGTCCTCCGCCGAGTCCAGCGCGATCTGGTGGTTCCAGGAGCTGGCGACGATCTTGGACGGCAGGTTCGGGTAAGGGCTCAGCAGCATGTAGTCGGCGGAGGCGAGCGTCTTGAGCTTGTCCACCTCGGCCTTCGGCAGGTCGGGCCGGTAGGTGATCCACACCGCACCGTGCTCCAACGAGTGGACGCCGTGCTCGTTGTGGATGGGCTTGTCGTAGATGCCGCAGTTCTGCCAGTAGAAGTTGTGCTGGCCGCCGACCGGCGGAGTCTCCTTGTAGGACACCTTCGTCCAGGAGTGGTCGGAGCCCTTGTAATTGAAGGTCTTGGCGGCGCTGAGCGACTTGGCCGAGCGGTCGTTGACCACGTAGACGGCGACGAGGGCGACCAGGACGACGATCACGAGGCCGCCTATCCCCCACATGAGAAGCGCGGCGCGCCGCTCCTTGCGCTTCTGATCGGCGCGCATGCGGGCGAGGTGCTCACGCCTCGCCTGCGCCTTCTCCTTGGTCATCGCTCCTCCAACCACTGATCACTGACACCCCCGCTGCGTATGGAGAATAGTGGCTAAAGGTATTGCTTCGGGCAGAGCGACGGCGGTGGCGAGTAGCCTGTGGGCGGTGAGCACTGACATCGACGCGGTAGGGGACGACACAGTCGAAACCGCTCCCCCGGCCGGACGCCGCCTCCCCGTCCTCGGGCTGGTCGTCGTCCTCCTCGCGGCGGCGGCGCTCGTGCTGTTCTTCACCAGGCAGGCAACGCCCGGGGACACCTCCCCCGAGGCCGGTTTCGCCAGGGACATGGGGGTCCACCACGCGCAGGCGGTGGAGATGTCCTTCGTCCTCAGGGACAAGACCTCCGACGAGCAGCTGCGCAGCCTGGCGTACGACATCATCACGACGCAGAGCACCCAGCGTGGAATTTTCATGGGCTGGCTGCAGCAGTGGGGGCTCGACCAGAGCTCCGACCGCCCGGCGATGGCCTGGATGTCCGGTCACGGGCACGGCGGCGGATCCGCGACCGGCCTGCTGCCCGACGGCAGGATGCCGGGCATGGCCTCCGAGGAGGAGATGAACCGGCTCCGCCAGGCCACGGGCAAGGACGCCGAGATCCTCTTCCTCCAGCTCATGATCCGCCACCACCAGGGCGGCGTGGACATGGCCCAGGGCCTGCTCAAGCTGTCGGACCGCGACGAGGTGCGCGCCCTGGCCCAGCACATCGTGGACGGCCAGAACGCCGAGATCCGCGTGATGAAAGACCTGCTGGCCATGCGGGGAGCCCAGCCGCTCCCCGCGCCCTGACCCTCTCCATCCGGTCCGCCGCCGGCCGCGGCGGACGATGGCCGGGCTTCAGTCCCGCGCGGCGTGGATCGCGGTGAAGGCCAGCAGGGGGCCAGCGGTCCGCGCCGGGTCCTCGAGCATGGGCGAGTGCCCGAGGCCGGGCAGCATCTCGACCTTCGCGCCCGGAACCTTCAGGTAGTCGGCGGCGGATGAGGATCGCCATCTGCGGTCGTCCTCGCCGAAGATCACCAGGAGCGGCTTGCCGAGGGTCGTCAGCCGCTCCGGGAGCGCCCGCTGCTCCAGGTAGTCGCGGGTGGCCCGCATCGTCTCGGTGAACGTGTGGAAGGTCATCATGCGCACCTCGTCCAGAAGCTCCTGGGGGATCCGGTAGCCCGCGCGGCTGAAACCGCTGCTCGCGAGCCGGCGGATCTGCTCGTCGGTCGGCGGCCACTGCGACGGTGCGACCGCCGCGGACTCCGACGCGATGAAGGCGTCCATGCGGGGTCCGGTGTTGATGAGCGCGAGCGCGATCACCAGGTCGGGCCGTTGCTCGGCGAGAGCGGTGGCGACCGTGCCGCCGCTGGAATGGCCGGCCACGACCACCTGCTCGACGCCGAGCCGGTCCAGCGCCACGCCGACCCGGCGTCCCTGGTCCGGGGGCGCGTAGCTCGGACCGGCCGGTTTGGCGGACCGGCCGTGCCCGAGCAGGTCGATCCGGATGACGTGATGCGACCCGGTCAGCAGCGGAACCAGGCAGTCCCACGAGCGCGCCGAGGAGGCGGACCCGTGGATCAGCAGGAGTGGCGGGGCGTCGCGGGGGCCGTCCTGGCACACGTGGATGTCGCCGTCGTCCAGGGACAGCGTCGAGCTCTCGGTGGTCTCGGCTTCCGTGAGCCGCTTTCCGTCGGAAACAGTCATGCGCCCACTGTCGCCGCCGGTGCGCGCCGGCGTCTTGGACGAATGTTCCCCCCGCTTGTTCCCCCCGCGTGTTCCCCTCGCTGCTCGCATAGCCTGGCGGCTGTGTCGACATTCGTGCACGGTGCGGCGGTGTGGGACGTCGCCTCTCCGCGGCGGCCCAGCCGGGTGGCCGGTGTCACCATGGCCGGGTTCCGCGTCGGCGACCTGAACGCGCTCCGGATGGTCCCGCACCCGGCCGTGACGCTGCTGCTGGAGTTCGGCGCCGGTTCGCCCGTCGTGGACCACGCCGGGCGACGGCAGCGCGGAAGTCTCGTCGCCGGGCCCGGACTCGGGTCCGGAGGCGCGGCCTGGGCACGGGGGGAGAACGTCGAGTGCGTGCAGGTGCGCCTGTCCCCGGTCGTCGCACGCGCGGTCCTGGGCATCTCCCCCGCCGACATCGACGGCGCCGTGGTGGCCCTCGACGACCTGTGGGGCCGGGAGGCGTCACAGGTCCGCGAGCGGCTGGCGGGCGTCTCCTCCTGGGAGGATCGCTTCGCGTTGACCGGCGCGCTGCTCGCCCGCCGGCATGAGGTGGGGCCTCCGGTGGACCCGGAGGTGGCCTGGGCCTGGCGCCGGATCGTCGCGGGACGCGGCCTGGTCCGGGTCGACCGGCTGGCCGCCGAGCTCGGATGGAGCCGTAAGCGCCTGTGGTCCCGATTCCACTCGCAGATCGGCCTGCCGCCCAAGCGCGCCGCGAAGCTGATCCGCTTCGATCACGCCGCCCACCGGCTGGTCGCGGGTGGCAGCGCGGCCCGGGTCGCGGCGGAGGCCGGCTACGCCGACCAGTCCCACCTGCATCGAGAGGTCGTGGAGTTCGCCGGAGTGACCCCGGCGAACGTGGCGGGCGAGCCGTTCCTGGCGGTCGACGACATCGCGTGGCCCGGCCGGTAGGCGCCCGCCACGCCGGATCCCTCGCCGGTCGGCGGTGCAGGTCCCTGATCCCGGGGCAGACGCGGCCGCGAAGACGTCCTCGGCCGGAGCCGGCCCCCGTCGATCGACCGCGTCACCGACCTGCCCGGGGACTACGGCTAAGGGCGCGTAGTGAGGCGCGTAGGTGGAGGCCGGCGAGGTAGCTTTCCGGGGTCTTGTCGTACCGCGTGGCGATGCCGCGCCAGGCACTGATATCGGCGAGCATCGCGACCTCCTCGCGGCGAAGCCCCGGGACGCGCCGGTTGACGCCACCGGGGATGCCGGCCTGCTGCGGCGTGACCAGGTCGCGGCGGGCGTGCAGGTACTCGCCCAGCCGGTTCGCCTCGTCTTGAGGCATACCTACCACGGTAACCGCGGCCGACGGTCGCAGAGGGAGTCCTGGCACACCCCCGGATCAGCAGGGCCTTTCCAGTTCCAAAGCATGTGGGCGAGCCTGGTTGTGGAAGAGCAGGTAGTCGTTGGACGACTACCGATTGTTACAGGGAGGTTCTGGTGAAGCTCACCAATCGCACAGTGCTCATTGTCGGTGGCACCTCTGGCATCGGGCTCGAACTCGCGCACCGGTTCGCGAAGAACGGCAACACGGTCGTCGCCGGCGGGCGCAAGCCCGAGCCACTGGACGGCCTCCAGTCCGTTCAGATCGATGTCACCGACCCCGCCTCGGTCCTGCGGGCCCGCGACGAAGTGCTCGCCGCGCACCCCGACCTCGACGTCGTCGTCACGATGTCCGGAGCCCTGCTCACCGAAGACCTGCGCGACCCCGCGCACATCACCGACGCCGAGAACATGGTCGCCACGAACCTGCTCGGTACCATCCGGGTGATCGACGCCTTCACGCCGCACCTGATCGGCCGCGGCGCCGGAACGATCATCACGGTGAGCTCGGGAATCGCGTTCCTGCCCTTCCCGCTCATGGCCACCTACGGCGCCACGAAGGCTGCGGTCCACTCCTACACCGAGTCGCTGCGGGCGCACCTGGTCGGGACCGGCGAGCGACCCCGGCGATGGCGAAGCTCAACCCGGCGGCCGTGCCGGTCGACGATTACCTCGACGAGGTGATGGAGCTGCTGGCTGTGGAGCCTACGACCCGCGAGATCATTGCCGAGGCCGCGCTGCCGCTGCGCTGGGCCGAGCGGGACGGCACCTATGCCGAGCTCCTGGAGCGCCGCTCCGCGCCGCTGAACAACCTGCCCGGCCGCTGATCAGCCCGGTTCCCGGCACGGCTGCCGATTCCGCTGTCCTGGGGCACAGACCTGCCGCGCGGCGGGACTCCTCCCACGTCTTCCGCCGGCCCTGCATCCCCGCCTGTACCCTCGCCGTTCCCTCGTGGCACGGTCGCCGTACGGCTCCATCATGCGGTGCCGTGCCGCGCTCCTCCTATCAGCGGCGCCGGACGGTTTCCATCCCACCGGGCTTGCCATGGATCCTCGCCTACCGGCCTTGACCGCTTCGGCTAAGCTGCCCGGTCCTGGTCGTCATGGGTACCCTCGATCCCGACTGGGGGGACCCGAAGGCCGAGGGCGAGGCCGTCGTGGCCGCGCTGCCCAAGGGCGTCGGCCGGCTCGAGATGCTCCCGGGGGCGGGCCACTACCCGCAGGTCCAGTTCCCGTCGGAAGTGGTCGGCCTGGTGCGCTCGTTCCTGGAGACGGCCCGTGCCTAGGGCCGGACTCGACCGGGCCACGGTCATTGCGGCCGCGTCGCTCATCAACGGCATGCGGGCCGAGGCCGCCATCGGCGGGCCCGACCCGGCGCCGCTCCATGCCGGGGAGGGACCATGACCCAGGCCGCCGACTCCCCGAACCGCACCAACGCCGCCTCCGGGCTACGGTTCCTGACCGAACTGATCGGCTGGACGGCCACCCCGTGGGCGCTGCACCGGGTCGACTGGGCGGTCGCGACCACCGCGCTGGTCCTGCTGATCGGGCTTCCGGCCGTCGTCGGAACACCCGGCGACCGCCCCTTCGACCCGCCGGTGGCGATCCCCGGCGCAGCGATGCTCCTGCTTGTGCTCCTCGAAGTGGCCGCCGCAGCGGTGGCGCCGTGGTTCGCGTGGCCCACGTGGGCGGCGGTCGTCGCAACCGCGCTGGCTGCGACGTCGGTCGTGCTCGAACAGCCGCGCTGGCGTTGGCTGTCGCGCCACTAGATCATGAGTCGATACGCACCCCTAGGCGCGCAGCTCCTCGGCCAGCGCCGCGGCGAACGCGTCCACTTCGGCCTCGGTGGTGTCGAAGGCGCACATCCACCGCACCTCGACCATGCCCCCGCCGACCTGCTCGTTCCAGTTGTAGAACCGGAACCGCTTGCGCAGCCGGTCGGCCACGTCGGCCGGCAGGACCGCGAAGACCGCGTTGGCCTCGACCGGGCGCGGCACGCTCACGCCGGGCAGGTCCCGTACGGCGTCGGCGAGCCGCCGCGCCATCGCGTTGGCCTGGCGGGCGTTGCGCAGCCACAGGTCACCGCCGAGCAGGGCCTCGAACTGCACCGACACGAAGCGCATCTTCGAGGCGAGCTGCATGCTCGTCTTGCGCAGGTACGGCAGGCCGCGCGAGGCCTCCGGGTTCAGCACGACGACGGCCTCGCCCAGCATCAGACCGATCTTGGTCCCGCCGAAGGACAGCACGTCGACCCCCGCGTCCGTGGTCAGGGCGCGCAGCGGCACGTCCAGGGCGGCGGCGGCATTGGTGATCCGCGACCCGTCGAGGTGGACGAACATTCCCAGCTCGTGGGCGTGGTCGCAGATCGCCTTGATCTCGGCCGGGGTGTAGAGCGTGCCCAGCTCGGTCGCGTTGGAGATCGACACGGCCCGGGGCTGCGCCCGGTGCACGTCGCCGAGCCCCCACGCGTACCGGTCGATCAGGCCGGGCGTGAGCTTGCCGTCGGGGGTCGGCACGGTCAGCAGCTTCAGCCCGCCGGTGACCTCGGGCGCGCCGCCCTCATCGGTGTTGATGTGCGCGGTCTCTGGGCAGACCACGGCCTCCCAGTGGGCGCACATCGAGCGCAGCGACACGACGTTGGCCGCCGTGCCGTTGAACACGGGGAACACCTCGGCCTGCTCGCCGAAGTGCCTGCGGAAGACGCCCCGGACCGCCTCGGTGTAGACGTCGTCGCCGTAGGAGGTCTGGTGTCCCCCGTTGGCGAGGGCGATCGCCTCCAGGACCTCGGGGTGCACCCCCGCGTAGTTGTCGCTGGCGAACGTCCGGTTCGCCGGGTCGTGCCGGCGTACGGCATCGGTTGTCACGAGATGTCTCCCCATCGCGGTTTCGGGCCCGCGGCGGGCCCGTACAGGCCGGGCCGCGGGTCCGGGTCAGCAGCGTAGTTGACTTCCTCCCCACGGCTGAAGCCGGGGGATTCCCGTGGCTGAGGCGCGTTCACGCTGCCTCCGCCTCGGGTGGTTGGCGCTTCACCGACCGCCCAACGGCGAGGTCTCCACGCCCTGTCACCGCAAGTCCTGCGGCGAGAATGTTCTTCGCGGCGTTCACGTCAGCATTGCCGGTGTAGGTGCAGGAGGTGCAGACGAAGACCGCTTGGCTCTCACGGGACTTCGCATCCACCCGCCCGCACGCCGAACAACGCTGCGAGGTGTACGCGGCAGGCACCCGCACGATACGGGAGCCGTTGTAACGGGCCTTGTGTTCAAGGGTAGTCAATAGGCCGCCCCAGCCCTTGGCGAGGATTGCCCGGTTCAGGCCGGCCTTCTGGCGGACCCGGGAGCCGGGAGCCTCCCTCGTGCCCTTAGCACTGGCTGTCATGTTCGTGACCTTCAGGTCCTCCACGATGACCAGCTCATGGCTACGGGTCAGCCGGTCCGCCGTCCACGCCACGAAGTCCGTACGCCGGTTCCGGATACGGGCGTTCAACATGCCGATCTTCGCCTTGGTGGCGGCGCGCCGATTCGAACCCTTGCGCCGGCGCGCGAGCTGCTGCTGAAGCCGCTTCAACCGTGCCGCTTCGCCTGGCGTGATGAACCGCCGGTCGCGCATCCACCCGTCCGAGGTGGCCACAGCCACCTTCACGCCACGGTCCACGCCGACAGGCGGACCGCCGTTCGGCGTGGACTCCACCAGGCCGTCCTCGACGCAGAACGAGATGTACCAGCGTCCGCCGTCCTTCAGCACGGTCGCATTGCGGAGCTCCCCGCCCAGCGGCCTGGTCCAGCGGAAGCGAACCCAGCCCAGCTTGGGCAGTCGCACGCGGCCCCAGCGACGCGAGATACGCTCCACCGTCAGGTGCTTGGGGTCGGGGAAGCGGAACCTCGGCGCGGACTTCCTTTTGGATCGCCAGTGGACCTTGAACGTGCCGTGCGTCTTGCACGCCTTCTCAAGGTCGCGGAGCGTCTGCTGGAGCGTGTGGGACGGGGCTTCGGCCAGCCACGGGAAGTCTTTCTTGGCTTCGGCCATCTGCCGGGCCTGCTCGACGTAGCCGATGAACACCCCGCGCTGCCGATAGGTGCGCCGTTGCTCCAACGCGGTGTTCCACACCACGCGACAAGCGTCGCCTATCAGCTCGGCGAACTCCTCCTGCTCGGGAGTGAACGCCAGCAGGTAGCGGCGACCGGTCAGCATTCAGCGGCCTTTCTGCTGCTCGACGTAGCGCTTGACCACGGCGAGTGGCGCGCCGCCGACGGTGGCCACGAAGTAGGAGTTCGTCCACAGCGTCGGAAGCTGCGACTTCAGATGCGGGAACTCCTCGCGCAGAACTCGAGACGACCGGCCCTTGATTGCCTTGACCAGCCGGTGGACGCCGTATTGGGGATCGACTTCGACCAGCAGATGGACGTGGTCGGGCATGACCTCCATCTCCACCAGCCATGCCCCTTTCTCGTCCACGACCTCGCCGATGAGGTCCTTCAAGCGTTCTTCGATCCGGCCGCCGAGCACGCGCCGCCGGCACTTCGGGCACCACACGATGTGGAACGCACACTGGAAGACGACGTTGCTGTTGCACCACAGGGTTGCAGCCACACAGACACCAGACAGCTTGGAGCTACCTAACGTCTGAAGATTCGGAGGGATGGGCTAACCCCACGACTGAAGCCGGGGGTCCGCGCCCAAGAACTTCGATCAGGGTGTGAGGTCGATCCTGCGGCCGTTGACCGCAGCCGGCTCCTCATCCCACAGGCCCGCGATCGCCGCCGCCAGATCCTTCACGTCGGTGAAGGTCCGATACGGCTTGTCCGGATTCGCGGCCCTCATCTCATCGTGCACCAACGCGTTGACCACCAGGACCACCGCGGCGGCGGAGGTGTCCTTCAGCGCGTCGGCCAGCGACAGCGTCCACGCCTCGGCGGCGGCCTTCGCGGCGGCGTACGCCGCGCCGCCCTGCGTCGGCTTCTGCGCGGCCCGGGCCGACACGATCACGAAACGGCCGTTCCCGCTCGCCCGCAGCAGCGGCTCGAACTCCAGCGACACGTTCTGCAGGGTCCTGATCAGCAGATCGTGCAGCAGGTCCCAGTCGTCGAGCGAGGTGCCGGCGAAGGTCTTCGACCCGCGCCAGCCGCCGACCAGGTGGACGACGCCGTCCACCCGGCCGTGCTCGGCCCGCACCCGCTCGGCGAGGCCGCGTACGGCGTCCCGGTCGAGCAGGTCGACGGCCAGACAGCCCTCGGCGCCGGACCTGTCCACCCCGATGACCGTGTCCCCGAGCTCGGCGAACCTCCCGGTGACGGCGCGGCCGGCCGGGCCGCCCGCCCCCAAGACCACGATCACCCTGCTCATCGCACGCCCTCCAGATCCGCGCTCACGCCCGGATGCCCCGGGTCGACTCCACCACCTCGGTGAGCTTACGGCGCAGGGCCTCATAGAACATGCTCAGGGGGAACTCGTCGGGCAGCACGGCGTCGACCATGGCCTTCTGCTCGGTGGGCAGCGCCTGGGCGCCCTGCTTCCACGCGGACGCCGGGTCGGGCTCGACGTAGGTCGCGACCAGCTCGTGCGCGGCGAGCCAGTGCGCGCGCTTGGACCGGTCGATGCCGTCGCGATAGAGCTTGTCCACCTCGCCGCGCAGGTCGGCGACGCCGTCGGCGACCCGCGACCAGTCGATCGTGAGCCGGTTGTCGGTCCATCGCACGATGCCCTGCCGGTGCAGGTAGGCGAACAGCAGCTGGCCGCCGAGCCCGTCGTAGTTGCGCACCCGCTCGCCGGTGATCGGGAAGCGGAACAGCCGGTCGAACAGGATGGCGTACTGCACGTACCGCGCGTGCGGCACGCCCGCGGCCTCCAGCTTCACGGCCTCGCCGTACGCCGTGAGGTCGCAGCGCAGCTCCTCCAGGCTGTAGAGCCAGTACGGCATGCGCTGCTTGATCATGAACGGGTCGAACGGCAGGTCGCCGTGGCTGTGCGTGCGGTCGTGGACGAGGTCCCACAGCACGAACGTGTCCTGGGCGAGGTCCTGGGACGCCAGCAGCCGGGCGGCGTCCGGCGGCAGCTCCAGCTTCAGCGTGGCCGCGGCGGCCTCGCTGACCCGGCGGAACCGGGCCGCCTCGCGGTCGCAGAAGATGCCGCCCCAGGTGAAGCGCGGTGGGGCCTGGCGCACGACCACGGTCTCGGGGAACAGCACGGCCGAGTTGGTGTCGTAGCCGGAGGTGAAGTCGACGAACGCGATCGGCACGAACATCGGGTTGTCGTAGCCGCCCCGCTCCAGCTCGGCCAGCCAGTCGGGCCACACGACCCGGATCCAGACCGCCTCGACGTTGCGGTTCGGGTTGCCGTTCTGGGTGTACATCGGGAAGACGACCAGGTGCTCCAGGCCGTCGATCCGCTGGGCGTCGGGGTGGAAGACGTTCAGCGAGTCGAGGAAGTCGGGCTTGCCGAGACCGGCCGCCACCCACGCGCGGAAGTCCTTCATCACCGCGTCGAGATACTCGGCGTCGTGCGGGAAGTGCGGCGCGAGCCGTCCGACGCCGTCGACGATCTCGCTGATGCACGCCACGGCCTCGTCGTGGTCTCCGCTGATCGAGCCGTCCTTGGCCTGGAGCGGGCGCAGCCGCTCCACGGCGGCCTTCAGCCAGGCGAACTCCTCCACCGCCTCGGGGCGGGACACGCGGCCGGCGCCGGACGCCTCGGGCACGCGGGCGGCCCAGGTCGTCAGGTTGCCCCACAGCTTCTCGTGGTCGTAGTCGCGGATCGAGTCGTCGCCGAACAGGTCGGAGTCGGCCAGGACGACCACCCGGCCGCCGCCGTGCCGTACGGCTGCGGCGAGCGGGGCGTTCGCGGGGTCGGCGGACCCGGAGGTCGTGAACAGCACGCTCGCCCCGGCGGGCACGCCGAGCGTGCCCGCACGGTAGAAGCAGGCCCGCCCGACCCCTGCCAGCAGGTCCTGGGCCGGCAGTCCCAGTCCCTGGACCGGCAGGCCCTGGACCTGCTGGCCCTGGGTCGTGCCGCCCCGCTCGGTCACGGCCTGTGCGGAGGGGACGCCGAGGATCCAGGTGGCCACCCTGTTGTGGCAGTTGCCGGGGTCCTGCACGGTCGTGTGCTCGACCGTCACCCCGAACCGGGCGAGCAGCTCGCCCAGGTTGCTGCCGTACTTCTCCTGCTCGTGCTCGGCCAGCACGATGAGGCCGCCGCCTCCCGCGACGTACGCCTCGACCGCGTCGATCTCCTCGGCGGAGAAGACGGGGCTGCCGACTCCCGTGGTGCGCTCCCAGCGCTCGGCCGAGGGATGCGCGACCACGAGGACGTCACACCCGTCCAGCACGTCCCGCGTGATCGGGCCCTCGGTGTGCGCGCGCACCGCGTGGCCGAGCCTGCGCAGCGCCCCGGCGGCCTCCGCGTAGCTGTTGTCGTCGGGGTGGGCGGGGTTCATGGCCTCGGCGACCTCCCGCCGGATCGTCCATGCCTCGCTGTGTGCCTCGTCGAACAGGACCGCCGGGAACGCCTTCATGAAAAATCTCCCGTAGTGTGAGCCGTCTTCCGAAAAATATACACATACGTAGCCTTATGGCGATAAGTCGCTCTAGCGGATGAGGAGCAATCATCCGGACGGCGGACGAGTCCCCGAGGGTCGCCCACCTACCGTCACCGGCCGTAGGGAGAAAGACCCGAAGGGAAAGATCGATCATGAAACTGTCCGACTCGGTGGCCTTCCGGCGCACCGTCACCGGCGTCCTGCTGTTCGTCGCGCCGCTGCTGCAGTTCGTCGCGCTGCTCGTCGACCCCGGCACCTGGGGCGACGACCGCGAGATCCTCAGCTACGGCGACAACCCGGCCCTGGCCCAGCTGGAGTCGGCGCTCTACCACTGGAGCTGGGTGCTCGTCCCGATCGCGGCCGTCGGCCTGCTGCACCTGGTGCGCAGGAGGTCCGTCGCCTTCGGGCACATCGCCGGAGGCATGACGATCATCGGCTACATCAGCGTCTCGGCGCTGCTCCTCATGGACCCCGTGGAGTGGTGGTTCGGGCAGCACTACCCGGTCGAGCAGGGCCAGAAGATGTTCGACGAGGTGTTCAACCTGCCCGGCGTCATCTTCGGGTTCACGCTGCCGTGGATCTACCTCGGCATGGTCGGCCTGCCGCTGCTCGTGCTGGCCGTCTCGCGCACCGGCTTCGTCCACTGGTGGGTGCCGGCCGTCGTCGCGGTGGGCTACCTGGGCGCGATCCCGGTGCCCTACAGCCCGCTGACGATCCCGTTCTGGGGCGCCCCCGTCATCGCCATGGGCTACCTCGGCCTCAAGGTGCTGCGCATGTCGAACGCCGAATGGGCGTCGTACTACCCGAGCGCCGACCCCGGCGTCACCACGCCCGACTCGTACGCGAACACGACCGCCTGAGCGCGGTCGCGCAGGTTCAGCTTCATGAGCACGCGGGCGACGTGGGTCTTGACCGTGGCCTCGCCGACGAAGAGCTCCCTGGCGATCTCGGCGTTGGTGAGGCCCCGGGCGAGCATCCGCAGCACCTCCAGCTCGCGCGGGGTGAGCTCGGCGAGCTGCGGCGGCCGGACCGGCTCGTGCCGGCCCGCGAAGGAGGCGATCACCCGCGTGGTGACGGCGGGATCGAGCAGGCCGTCACCCGCGGCGACGACTCTGATGGCCTCCACGAGCTGCTCGGGCGGCGACACCTTCAGCAGGAAGCCGCTGGTCCCCGCGCGCAGCGCGGCGTACAGGTTCTCGTCGGTGTCGAACGTCGTCAGCATGACGACCTTGGGCGGCCGTGGCGCGTCGAGCAGCCGCCTGGCCGCGGTGAGTCCGTCCATCCGCGGCATCGCGATGTCCATGAGCACGACGTCGGGCTGCACCCGGCGGGCCAGGGCGACCGCCTCGGCGCCGTCGGCGGCCTCGCCCACGACCTCCATTCCCGGTTCGCTCTCGACCACCATGCGCAGGCCGGCCCGGATCATCGCCTGGTCGTCGGCGAGGACGATGCGGATGGTCAATTCGTCGCCTCGCTCATCGGCACCCCCTGGGAGATCGGCAGCGTCGCGCGCACGCGGTAGCCACCCCGCGGCAACGGCCCGGCGTCGAGGGAGCCGCCGAACAGCTCGGCCCGCTCGCGCATGCCGATGAGCCCGTTGCCGGTGGACAGCGCCGGTCCGGCGCCCCCGCCATTATCGGTGATCTCCAGCTCCAGCCGGTCGGGGTGGTAGGCGACCCGGATGCGCGCGTCGGCGTCCCCGGCGTACTTGACCGCGTTGGTGAGGGCCTCCTGCACGATCCGGTAGGCCGACAGGTCGAGACCGGGCGCGAGCCGTAGCCGCTCGCCCTCCGTCTCCAGCGTCACGCGAAGCCCCGACGATCCGACCGTCGAGATGAGGTTGGGCACCATGTCGAGCCCCGGCTGGGGTAGCGCCTCGTCCTGCGGCATCCGCAGCGCGCCCAGCATGATCCGCAGCTCCTCGACCGCCTCCCGGCCCGCCTGCTCGATGCCGCTGAGCATCTCGGCCTCCGGGGAGGGGCCGTCCGCCTGCGCCACGCCCATCCGGCGGCGCAGCACCCCGGCCTGCATGACCATCATGCTGACGCTGTGGGCCACCACGTCGTGCAGCTCCCTGGCGATCCGGTTGCGCTCGGCGGCGACGGCCTCGGCGGCCCGGCGTTCCCGCTCCACCTCCAGCCGCGCCGCCCGCTCGCTCATCCGGTGCGCGCGCAGAAGGTAACCGCGCAGGGCCAGGCCCGTGGCGTACGCCGAGCCGAACATCACGGTGAGGTAGACGACCTCCTGGAACGGCAGGAACCGGTGGTCGACGGCCCCCGAGTCGAAGACGAGGATGCCCACCAGGGCCCAGGTCCCGCCCGGTTTGAACGGCAGATGCGCGCCGATCGTGTGAAAGACGATGAGCAGCGCGGCGAGCTGCCAGACCGGGCACGACTCGTTGCCCTGCCGGTGCCAGGCGTACTGCGCGAGGATCATCAGGATGAAGACCGCCACCGGGGCCCTGCGGCGATACCAGACCAGGACGCCGGTGACCAGCGCCTGCCCGACCCACCACAGCTCGGGATTTTGGGCCGCGCCGTAATCCTTGGCGTCCGTGAACGCCTCAAGGGTGCCCAGCGCGATGATCGCGAGGCCGATCAGGAGGTCGACGCGGGGGACGGAGCGGAGGGGGGACGAGCGCATGCGCGCAGAGTAATCCCTGCCCGAGGCGGCGCGCATCAGGCAACAGACGTCCGCAATCGACCTGCAAGCCAACGTCAAGTGACCGCGCGATCATCGCCCTGTATCAAGTGGGTGTCGGTCACGATGCTCACCTTGTCGAGCACTGTCCGCGCTGAGACGCTTTAAGCGTTCCGAACAGGCCTAGGAGAAGCAGATGCCCCGCCTGCACTCTGTCATCGCGGGGCTGGGCGCGCTCTCGGCGCTCGCGGCGCCCATGCTCCACCCGCACCCCAGCGGTTCCACCGACCGGGTCACCCCCGGCGCGGTACGTGTGGAGTCCTCCTCGCACGTCCGCATCACGCTGCTCGACGACCGCGGCGTGATCAAGCAGATGGCCCGGGACTACGACGTCGACCTGGCGAAGGGCAGCGGCTTCACGGTGACGCCCGACGGCGTCGTCGTCACCGCGACCCAGATCGTGCAGGCCACCGACGACCCCCGGGTGTACGCCGCCAACCGGGTGTTCGCCGAATACTTCAAGGTGAAGATCCCGGCCGACTTCAAGCGGCACTCGCTGGGCGACGCCGACCTCGACCGGCGGCTCCAGTCGTGCTACCCGCCGCAGCAGACCGACTCGACCTGCATCGCCGACGTCACGACGAACGTCAGCGTCTTCCCCTACCTCGACCCGCCGCCGCCCGGAGGGCTGCCCGCGCAGATCCTGACCTCCGGGGCGTCCCCCGCGTCCCCGGCCGTGCTGAAGGTCACCAAGGGCGGCGAGAAGCAGTCGCTGCCCACGGTGCCGCTGGGCACGACGATCGGCGGCGCGGTCGAGTCGCTCGACGTCATGTCGCTCCCGGGCAGGCCCTCGGCGAAGACCCCGCCCAAGCTCGACACCGCGCATCTCAACCCGCCGGGCAGCCGGACCGTCAAGGAGCGCGACAAGGTCCTCAAGCTGCTGGACGCCGGCGCGCCCGGCGCGGCCCTCATCGACGACGGCAGGAGCGAGGTGGTCGGGTTCGTCTCCGGGGGCGGCGGCGAGCCGGAGACCATCACCCCCGCCGACGACATCCGCAGCGCGCTGGTCGCCGCCGGCGTCACCCCCCGCCGCGGCCCGGTCGACGTCGTGTACGAGAACGCGCTCGCCTCCTACCACAACAAGCTCTACACCGGCGCGATACCGGCGCTGCAGCAGGTGCTCAACCTGCGGCCCGACCACGCGGTCGCGGCCGATCATCTGCGGGTCGCCCAGTCCAAGGCGGGCACGGGGGAGGACGCGGGCGCCGGACCGACGGCGCGCCCGGCCGCGGTCGAGCAGCCGAAGTCGTCGGTGCCGCCGTACGTGTGGGCGGCCGGCGGCGTCGTGGTCCTCGCGCTGCTGGTCGTGGGCGTCGTGCTGCTGCGCCGCAGGGGCACGAAACGACCCGCCGCCGGCGGCCAGACGGACCCGGGGATCGACGGGCACGGCCTCGCCGCGCAGGGGGGCCTCGCCGGTGAGGCCGGGTCCTACCCGCCCAAGGAGAACTCCTGGCCGCCGTACGCTGTCACGAGGGTGTTCGGGGCCGAGGCCGCCCGGTCTCCCGAGGTCGTGGGGCCGGCTCCGGCGGCTCCCGTGGCCGCGGACGCGTCCCTGCCCGGCGGGCAGGCGCGCCCCGCGGACCCGTCGCCGCCGCGCGGGCACGCGCATCCGGCCGACCCCTCGCCGCCGGCCGGGCAGTCGTACCCGCCGAACCCGTCGCCGCCGCGCGGGCAGGCGCAACTAAAGTTCTGCACGCAGTGCGGCATGCGGCTGGGCCAGGGGCATCGCTTCTGCGGCTTCTGCGGGAACCCGACCGATTCGTGATCAAAAGAACGCTCAAGGGGGAGACCGGATGACCGAGGGGCCCGTGATGCCGCCGCTGGTGGGGCGGCGGCTCGGCGACTACACGGTCGAGGCGGTCGTCGGGCGGGGCGGCATGGCGACGGTCTACCGGGCGCGCGACCAGCGGCTCGGGCGGGCCGTGGCGCTGAAGGTGCTCGCGCCGCAGCTCGCGCACGACGATCGCTTCCGCGACCGGTTCGTCCGCGAGTCCCGGATGGTGGCCAGCATCGACCACCCCAACATCATCCCGGTGTACGAGGCCGGCGAACGCGACGACCTGCTGTTCATCGCCATGCGCTACGTCGAGGGCAACGACATGCGCAAGCTCGTGCAGTCGGAGGGCCCGCTGCCGGTCGGGCGGGCCAACCCGCTGTTCGCACAGATCGCCTCGGCGCTGGACGCCGCGCACGCCCACGGCCTGGTGCACCGCGACGTGAAACCGGCCAACATCCTGGTCACGCGATCCGACCACGTCTACCTGACCGACTTCGGGCTCACCAAGAGCTCCTCGGCCGAGGCCGGGCTGACCAGCCACGGTCACTTCATGGGCACCCCGCGCTACGTCGCCCCCGAGCAGATCCGGGGCCTGCCGGTCGACGGCCGGAGCGACCTGTACGCCTTCGCCTGCGTCGTGTACGAGGCGCTCGCCGGGCAGCCGCCGTTCCAGCGGGACACCGAACTCGCGCTCCTCTACGCGCACGTGTCCCACGACCCGCCGCCGCTCACGCCGTACCGGCCCGACCTGCCGCACGCGGTGAACGCCGTGATCACGCGGGCGCTGGCCAAGTCGCCGGGCGAGCGGTTCGAGACGTGCCAGGCGTTCGTGTCCGCGCTGCGCGACGCGATCAGCGGGGGCGCGGGCGACCCGGCGTCGGCCTCCCCGTCGTATCCCCCGGTTCCTCCGGGCTCCCCGTCGTATCCTCCGGTTCCCCCGGGCTCCTCGTCGTATCCTCCGGATCCCGCGCGCTCCCCGGTCTCACCGGTCTCCCCCGTCTCCCCGGGGCCTGCCGGCTCCCGTCCGCAGGGGTCCTACCCGCCGGTCACGCCCTCCTCGTTCCCTCCCGGCACCAGGCCGCCCGTCTCTCATCCCTCCGGCTCGGTGCCCGCGGAGTCCCGCCCGCCCGTGAGCCACCCGTTCGCCGGCCCACCGCAGGACCCAACGCAGGGGGCGGTGCAGGGGGCGGTGCAGGGCTACGGGTCGTACCCGCCCGGGTCGCCGCACTCGCAGGCGACGGTCGCCTCGCCTGCCTCGCGCGGCCAACGGCGGGGGCTGCCGCTCGGGCCGCTGATCGGCGGCCTGGCGGTCCTGGTGTCGATCGCCGTCGCCGCCGCGCTGCTGCTCACCAGGGGCGGGGACGCCGCCGCGACGTGGCTCACCTACCCGGGCAGCACCGCGGCGCCGTTCACCATGTCCTACCCCTCGGCCTGGGGCGAGGCCAAGACGAACGCCGACCAGTGGATGATCGCCTCTCCGTCCCTGGAGGAGTTCAACGCGCTGTTCGCGGTGCCGGGCAACACCGACTGGTCGAAGGTGAACCCCATCATCTCGGCCCATCCGGACCAGGCCACGGGCGTTTTCGCCCAGGTCAGCAACACGCTGAGCACCGCGGACTCGCCTATGGAGCTCCAGGAGAGCCTGGGCCCCGCGCTCCCCGGCGTGACCACCTACTACGGCGTGCCGACGCCGACGACCGTCGGAGCCAGGCCGGCGTTCCGGATCGAGGGCGTGCTCAGCGACCCCCAGCAGGCCGGGCGGCTCGACTTCATCGCCTACCTGGTCCGGCAGGGCGACACGGGCACGACCGTGCTGATCACGTTCTTCTGCCCGGCCGGCAGGTTCGACCGGTCGAACATCGACCACATGGTGAACACGATCACGTTCACGTCCTAGGGAGTGTCTGACAAGTGCTGCCCGTCGCGAGCGTGGATCCAGGTGGATGCATCGCAAGGCCGAGGAGGAGCCCATAGCGGAGCTATGGGCGACGACGAGAACGCAGCGAGGCGCCGCCTGGGCCGCGCGCAGCAGGGCCATGATTTGTCAGACACGACTTAGCCGGTGGGGTGCCCCACCCGGGATCGCCGGGCCGCTCCCGGGCCTTCGACCGGGTGTGCCTCCGCCGGTCGGTCAGGCCGCGGAGCGCTCGGCGGCCGGGCGGCGGCGCCGGATCACGTGTGAGACGGCCGGTGGGGTGTAGGACACGTCGTTCGGGCCGGCGTCGGTTCCGGGCGGAGCGATCTCGTCGATCCGGTCGAGGATCTCGTCGTCCAGAGTGACGCCGGCGCCGGCCAGCAGGTCGTCGAGCTGTCCCATGGTGCGCGGCCCGATGATCGCCGAGGTGACACCCGGGTGAGCGATCGCGAACGCCATCGCGAGGTGGGTCATCGGCAGGCCGGCCTTCTCGGCGAGCGGGATGAGCTGTTCGACGACGTCGAGTTTGCGCTGGTCGGTGAAGTGCTGCGGCATTCCGCCGGACCGGTGGGTGTCCGTGTGCTGCCCCTTGCGGAAGCGGCCGGTGAGCAGGCCCTGGCCCAGTGGGCTCCAGACCAGGGTGCCCATCCCGTAGCGCTGACAGACCGGCAGCACCTCTCGTTCGATGCTCCGGTTCAGGATCGAGTACGGCGGCTGCTCGGTCCGGAAGCGCTCCAACCCGCGCCGCTCGGCGGCCCACTGCGCCTCGACGATCTCCGAGGCGGGGAAGGTCGACGCACCGATCGCCCGCACTTTGCCGCTGCGGACCAGGTCGGACAGGGCCGACAGAGTCTCCTCCACGTCGACTGCCGGGTCGGGGCGGTGGATCTGGTAGAGGTCGAGGTGGTCGGTCTGCAGGCGGCGCAGCGAGTTCTCGACGGCGGTCATGATCCAGCGCCGTGAGTTGCCCCGGTGGTTCGGATCGTCGCCCATCGGATAGTGCACCTTGCTGGCCAGCACGACGTCGTCGCGGCGGCCCTTGAGCGCCTTCCCGACGATCACCTCGGATTCACCGGCGGAGTACACGTCGGCGGTGTCGACGAAGTTGATCCCCGCGTCCAGGGCCCTGTGGATGATCCGGATCGAGTCGTCGTGGTCGGGGTTGCCCATGGCCCCGAACATCATGGTGCCCAGGCAGTACGGGCTGACCGCGATTCCGGTCCGGCCCAGCGTGCGGTATTTCATGAGTCCCCCTTGGAAGCGTTCGCGATCGGCATGGTGACGCGTCGCGAGCGGGTCGGCCTGCACCCCGCGCTTGAGGGCAGGTTCCGCTACATCCATGCAAGCAACGAGGCGAGCGCCGGGCCTTCACGATCCTCCTCCGTGGTTGCACAATCCTCTTCGCTCAGGTGGGAGTCACGGCAGCGCGACCACTGCGGGGCCGGCTCCGCCCCGCAGGCGCACCGCGTCGACGCTGGGCGGAGCACCGAACTGGCGCCGGTACTCCCGGCTGAACTGGGACGGGTTGTCGTACCCGACGTGCCGGCCCACGCCGGTGACGTCGTTCGGACTGTTCGCCAGCAGCAGCCTCGCCGCCTGCAGCCGCATCTGCTTCTGGAACTGGATCGGACTCATCGTCGTCACCATCTGGAAGTTCCGGTGGAAAGCGGAGACGCTCATCCCCGAAAGCCGTGCCAGCTCCTCGACCCGGAACGGCTGGGTGTAGTTCTCCCGGATCCACCGCACGGCACGTTCGATGTGGCTCAGGCTGCTGTCCGCGAGGCCGAGCTGACGGACGGCGTCACCCTGTTCCCCGGTCATCAACCGCCAGAGGATCTCCCGCTTGACCAGCGGGACGAGCGCCTTCCGGTCCCCTGGCCGGTCGAGCAGGCGCAGCAGCCGTACGACCGCGTCGAGCAACTCGTCCGGGGCGTCGCTGACCGCGATGCCCGCCGGTGCGGCGCCGGTGGACCGCGGCTGCTCCCCCGGCCCGGTCCGCAGCAGCAACTCGGCGATGACGGCGGGTTCCAGGGTCATCCCGAAACCGAGCGAGGGGCTGGCGGTGTCGACGAAATGCCCCGTCACCGGGAGGTCGACCGAAGCGACGAGATACTGGCCGGCGCCGTACTCGTAGACGCGGTCTCCCAGCGCCAGACGCTTGCCGCCCTGGGCGATGACCGCCAGCACCGTGCCTGACATCGAGGACACCGGCGGAACGGCATGGTCGGCCTTGCAGACCCGGACGCCGTCGATGGCCGTGGTCAAGCCGGGACGCGCATGCCGTTCCAGCAGGGTACGAAGCTCGTCCAGAGACATGCCACCATTGCAGCACCCCGCCCGACCCATCCCGCCGGCCGATCGAACGGCACATCCAGCCCGGCGGCCCGCTCCTGATCCGAAGTGATCCAGAGCTAGAGATCGCGGAAGCGGGCTGTGGTGCCGGCCCGCCGGGTGCGCCAGTCCCCCGCGCCGTCGAGGACGGCCCGGTGCACCGCGCGGGCGATCCGCGCGCCCCAGACGGAGCGCGGGCCGCCGAACGCCTCCGCCGGGCCGTCCTCCCGTACGGCGACGCAGACGGCGTCGGACGCGGTCCCGGTGCAGGGGAATCCCGCCTCCAGCAGCGCCTGCGTCTTCGCCTCGGTGACCGTCATGACGGCGTTGACCAGCGCCGGGTCGGAGACCGCGACCGGCACGGCCACCAGGATGTTGATCGTCCCCGGGCGCGGCACGCGCCCGCCGGTCTCGCACACCCCGGCGTGCTCCCGCCCGGACTCCGGGGCGGCCGGCAGGCCGGGGTCGGGCACACCCTGGGGCGCGGCCGCCCAGGTCGGCACGCCCAGGCCCACCGTCGCGACGGCCTCCGCTCCCCCGTCGGCTGCCACGGCGTACCGCTCCACCAGCGCCGCCGTCATCATGCCCACACCGGGACCGCCGGGACCGAGCGCCTCCATGTGCTCGACCGGGTCCATGCGCGAGTAACCGGCGGCCACCTGCGCGTTCAGCACCCACTCGCGGGGGCCGATGCCGCCGCCGAGCATGGCCGAGGAGATCATCCGCCAGCCGGGCCCGAACCGCCACAGCAGCGCGCCCAGCCGCAGGCCGTCCTCCGTTCGGTAGGTCAGGGACGGCCGCGGGACGCCCGTCATGCCTTCTCCGTCGCCGCGGAGACCGGCGGGCGGACCAGGTGGACGACCGGGCGCCCCTCGGGGCCCGGCTCCACCCGCACGCGGGCGCCGAAGTGCTCGGTCAGCAGCGGCTCGGCCAGCACCCGCGCGGGCGGCCCGGCCGCGACCGCGCGCCCCGCGGCGAGCAGCACGAGCGCGTCGGCGTACTGCGCGGCGAGGCTGAGGTCGTGCAGCGTCGTCACGACGGTGAGATCGTCGGCCAGGCGCAGCCGGTCGACGAGTTCGAGCACCTGCTGCTGGTGGCCCAGATCGAGCGCCGTGGTCGGCTCGTCGAGCAGCAGCACCGGCGCCTGCTGCACCAGCGCCCTGGCGAGCACGACGCGCTGCCGCTCGCCGCCGGACAGGTGCCCGAGCGGCCGGGACGCGAAGCCGTCCAGGTCGAGCCGTTCCAGCACCGACCGCGTCACCTCACGGTCCCGCGCGCTCTCACTGCCGAGATAGGCGATGTACGGCGTGCGGCCGAGCAGCGCGTAGTCGTAGACCGTCATGTCCGGCGGCAGCGCCGGGCTCTGCGGGGCGTAGGCGATCAGCCGGGCCCGCCGGCGCGGGCGCAGGTCGTCGACGGCCGTCCCCTCGACGAGCACCTCGCCCTCCCTCGGCACCAGCCCGGCGACGGCCCGCAGCAGCGTGGACTTGCCCGCGCCGTTCGGCCCGATGACCGCCAGCCACTGGCCCGGCGCGGCCGACAGAGTGACGTCCGTGAGCACCGGCCGCCCGCCCAGCGTGACGCCGACGCCACGCGCCTCGACGGCCGGTACGGCGCGCCCGCTCACGTCTCCACCCGCCGGGTCACGCGCAGGACGGTGACGAAGAACGGCGCACCGACGAACGCCGTGACCACCCCGATCGGCAGTTCGGCCGGCGCGAGCACCGTACGCGCGATCGTGTCGGCCAGCACGAGGAACGCCGCGCCGCCCAGGAACGACAGCGGCAGCACGATCCGATAGGACCAGCCGGCGAGCCGCCGGACCACGTGCGGCACCACGATCCCGACGAACGCGATCAGCCCGCTCACCGCCACCGCCGAGGCGGTGGCGAGCGAGGCGGCCAGCAGCACGACGAAGCGCACGCGCGCCGCGCGCAGGCCGAGGCTGACCGCCTCCTCGTCGCCCACCGACAGCACGTCGAGCAGTCTGCCGTGCAGCAGCATGACGACGGTCGACACCACGGCGTACGGCGCGATCATGCGGAGCTGGTCCCAGCCGCCGCCGACGTCGCCGAGGATCCAGGAGTAGATCCGCTGCAGTTCGTCCACCTTGAGCTGCTGCACGAAGGTCTGGACGGCGGTGAGGAACGAGGTGACCGCGACCCCGGCGAGCACGAGCGTCGCGGTGCCGCCGCCCCGGCCCGCCGTGTGGCCAAGCGCGTACGCGAGGAACACCCCGCCGACGCTCCCGGCGAAGGCGGCGATCGGCACCGCGCCCACCCCGGCGTCTCCGCCTATGAAGACCACGACGAGCGTCACCGTGAGGCCGGCCCCGGCCGCCGCCCCGAGCAGGTAGGGATCGGCCAGCGGATTGCGGAACACGCCCTGGTAACCGGCCCCGGCCGTGGCCAGCAGCCCGCCCACGACGGCGGCGAGCAGCACCCGCGGCACCCGGAGCTGGAACAGCAGCCCCTCCTCGACCGGTGCGAGCCCCGAGTGCACGGACACCAGCGGCAGCCGGTCGAGCAGCGCCAGCGCGATGGCGCGGGGCGAGATGCCGGCCGCGCCCGCCATCAGGCCGAGGGCGAGACTGGCCGCCAGTACGACGGACGCGACCAACAGCGCCCGGCCGCGCGGCCGGGCCGGCGTCATCACGCCACCACCGGCCTCACCGCGTCACCGCTCACCGCATCACCGCTCACCGCACCACCGCTCACCGAACCACCAGGGGCGTCCGCGTCACCACCGGCTCAGCTCGCCGCCTTCTGCACGGCGTCGCTGACGGCCTGGGCGAGGTCGGCGACCCGCGGCCCCCAGCGGGAGGCGACGTCGTCGTCCAGCTCCACCACGCGGTCCTTCTTCAGGGCGGACAGGCCGGACCAGCCCGGCCGCTTGGCCAGCGCGGCGGCGTTCTGGCCGCAGCACTTGGTGTCGCCGAGGAAGATCAGGTCGGGGTCGGCCTTGGCGATGAACTCCGCCGACAGCTTGGGATAGCCGCCCGCCGCGTCGGGCGCCTCGTCGGCGATGTTCTTCAGCCCGAAGAGGCTGTAGACCTGCCCGATGAACGTGCTCGACGTCGCCGCGTAGGGCGTGACGTCCAGCTCGTGGTAGTACGTCAGCTCCTTGCCCTTGGGCGCCGCCGCCGCGAGGGCGTCGATCTTCTGCTTGACGCCGTTCGCCACCTCGTCGGCCTTGGCCGCGTTGCCGGTGGCCGCGCCGAGGTCCCTGATCTGGTCGTAGGTGTCGTCCAGCTTGGCGGCGGAGGGTTCGAGCAGCACCGGCACGCCGACCTTGGCGAGCCCGGCGACCACGCCCTCCAGGTCGTTGGCGAGCACCACGAGATCGGGCTTGGCGGCGACGATCGCCTCGACGTTGGGCTTGAACCCCGACAGCGACGTCTTGGGCGCCTCGGGCGGGTAGTCCGACTGGTCGTCCACCGCCGCCACCTGCGCGCCCGCGCCGATCGCGAAAAGGATCTCGGTGGCCGTCGGGGACAGCGACACGATGTGCTCGGGCCTCTTGGCGATAGTCACCGCGCCGTTGCCCGCCTGGATCGTGGCGGGGAAGGCACCCTGACCGGCGCTGTCCGAGGCGGCGGGGGCGGGGGGCGCGGACGTGGCGGCGCCGTCGGTCTGGCCGCAGCCGGCCAGAGCGAGCACGCCCAGCACCACACCCGCGACGGCCGTGCGTACGGGCCTCACGAGGGTCCTCCATCAGGGGGAATGCCGGGAATCGAGGGACCCGCTGGAAGCGACGGATCACCCTTTTCCACGAGGGTCGATTGCGTCGGCGCACAGCGCAGGCGACCTGGCTCGTCCTCGGAGAACGGGGAACCACAGTTGCGGGACAGCGCCGGATTCTCACCGGACTTCGCTGCGCGGCGCGCGTCGGACGCAACGGTACCAATCCCTCACGCCGCGTCCACCCCCGCCCCGTCCTGCACCGCTCAGCACGCCGGGGGGATCAGCCCGGCGCCTCCCCTGGCCCTCCCAGGTCGAGCGCGACCGCGCGGACCGCGTCCACGACGGGCGGGCAGACCCGCGATGGGTTGATCATGCCGCCGGCCTGCGCGTACGCGGGAGTGGTAGGGCATACCCCACCCCGGCGGTAGGGGGTCGCCCATGGCCGGATGTAGGGACCGCGTCGCTGTGCCGGAGGGGGCCGCGGCGGGACGCTTGAGGTGCTCGGCGGGACCGGAACCGCGAGACCGCGAAGCCTCACAGAGCCCGAGCCCGAGCCCGAAGAGCCGAACCCCAGGCTCCGAGCCCCACAGACCCAAAGCCACCAGGATCGAGCCCCACAGGCCCGCGCACCGGGGAACCCCACCCCGGCCCCGCCACCCGCGTGACTCACCCTCGTGGCGGCACGACACAGCGAAGGCGGCCCCCGTGTCCCTGACCATGCTTCCCCCCGCCCCCGAACGGGCCCCGGCCGCGCCACGGGACCGCTTCATCGACGTCCTGCGCGTCTTCGGGATGGTCCTGGTGGTCGTCCAGCACTGGACGATGCCGGTCCTGTCGTACGCCCAGGGACGGCTGACCACGGGCAACGCCCTGGCGGCGATGCCGTACGTCACCTGGATCTCGCAGGTCATGCCGCTGGTCTTCTTCGCCGGGGGCGCGGCCAACGCGATCAGCTTCAGGTCCGCCGCCCGCCGCGGCGGGACATCCCGGGAGTGGACGGCGCGGCGGGTGCGCCGCCTGGCCTGGCCGGTGGTGCCGCTGGCGGTCGTGTGGCTGCCGCTCCCCCACCTCCTGGTGGCTCTCGGAGTGCCCGCGCAACCGGTGGACGTGGCCGCGCGGACGGTCGGCCAGCTGCTGTGGTTCCTGGCGGTCTACCTGCTGGCCGTGGTGGCCACGCCGCACCTGCTGCGGGTGCGGACGAGCGTGGCCCTGCCGGTGCTGGCGGGCGGCGCGGTGCTGATGGACGTGGTCCGGTTCTCCGGCCTGGAGGCCGCCGGCTACCTTAACGTCGCGTTCGTCTGGCTGGCGGTCCATCAGGTCGGGTTCCGGTACGCCGAGGGCGGCCTGAAGCGGCTGACGGGGCGGCGGGCCGCGGGGCTCGCGGTCGCCGGGTTCGCGATGGTGGCGGCCCTGGTGGCGACCGGGCCCTACCCCGCCAGCATGATCGGGATGCCCGGGATGATCTCCAACATGGCCCCGCCGAGCGCCTGCCTGCTCGCGCTGTTCGCCGGTCAGCTCGGCCTGGCGATGCTGCTGCGCCCCGCCCTGAACGCGCTGGCCGCCCGGCCGAGGGCCGAGGCGGTGCTCACCGCGCTCGCGCCGCGCATGATGACCGTCTACCTGTGGCACATGACCGCGCTCGTCGCGGTCGCCGGTGCGGCGACCATCGGGTTCGGGCTGGCGACCCCGCGCGCCGGCTCGGCGGCCTGGTGGAGCTCCGTCCCGCTGTGGCTGGCCGCCCTGGCGCCGGTCCTGGTCGGGCTCACCGCGATGCTCGGCCGATTCGAGAACCCCGCGGGCGCCGCCGCACACCGGCTCGTGCCGGTGGCCGTCCCGCTCGTCGGCGGCGCGCTGCTCACCCTCACGATCACCGGCTTCGCGCCCGGACCTGCGCCGGTGATCGCGTCCCTCGCCCTGGTCGCGGGCCTGGCCCTGGTCAGCCGGCCCGCAGTTGCCGCTCCACGTCGTCGATGATCTCCTGCATGCGCAGGCCGTGGCGGGCGTCGAGCGGATGCCCGCCGCCGTCGCGTACGGTGCCCGCGAACTGGCGGACCACCTCGGGGAAGACGTCGCCGAGTTCGGAGCCGAGCAGCGAGGCGCTGCCGAGCCGTCCGTACACGTCGATCCGGCTGGGCGGGGTCTGGCCCTCGGCGGCCATGCTCAGCGACGCCTCGCTGACCGCGCCGCCCTCGTGCTCCAGCAGCAGGCCGACCCAGCGGAGCGGGTCGCCGTGTGCCTTGACTGCGACCACCCGGCCGAGCGCGGCGTCGAGCAGGTCGATCGTGTGCGGGCCCACGTCGAGCACCGCCCCGCGCTCCAGCCGCCAGGGGGTGGCGAAGGGGCCGCTGCGCAGGCTTCCGGAGACGTTGGCGGCGTGCCCTCCGAAGGGCTCGATCCGCCGGACCCGGTCGAGGAAGCCGGCCGTCGCCGCCGAGTAGCGGAACGTGAAGAGCATCTGGGAGGCGACGCCCGCCTCCTCGATCGCCCCGGCCAGGCGCCGGGCGCCGTCGAGGTCCGCCGCGAGCGGCTTCTCCAGCAGCAGCGCCCTGCCCGCCCGGGCCGCGAGCACGCCCAGCTCGGCCTGCACGGCGGGCGGAACGCAGAAGGCGACCGCCTCCGACGCGGCGAACAGGTCCTCCAGCCGTTCGAAGGAGGGCGCGCCGTGGGCGCCCGCCAGCGCTCGCGCCGCGTCGGGCCTGCGCGCCCACACCCCGGACAGCGTCGTGTGCGGCCCGGCCGCGAGGGCGGGCGCGTGCACCATCTCCGCCCACGGTCCCGCGCCGACGAGTCCCACCCGCACCGGCTCCATGGCGCCCCCTTCCCGCCGGGGACCCTACTGCAGGCCGCGGGCGGGCGGTCAAGGGGGGCCTTCGCGCGTGAACTCGACACCGGCGGGCAAGATGGACCCTCTATGAACGTCATCCTGCTGAGACACGGCGAGACCGAGTGGAGCAGGGCCGGGCGGCACACGGGCCGCACCGACCTGCCGCTGACACCGCACGGCGAGGAGGAGGCGCGTGCCCTGTCCCGCCTGGTGGCGGGCCGGTCGTTCGCACTGGTCCTCGTCAGTCCCGCGCAGCGGGCCCGGCGCACCGCCGAACTGGCCGGCGCCGGGCCGTACGAGGTGGACCCGAACCTGTGGGAGTGGGACTACGGCGGCTACGAGGGCATCTCCACCCCCGGCATCCGCGAATCACGCCCCGGCTGGTACGTCTGGCGCGACGGCGTCATCCCGGGAGACGAGGCGCACCCGGGTGAGACCGTCGAGCACGTCGGGGAGCGGGCGGACAAGGTCCTCGCCCGGATCCGCTCGGCGGACGGCGACGTGCTGGTCGTCGCGCACGCGCACATCCTGCGCGTGCTGGCGGCCCGCTGGCTGTCGCTGCCCGCCGACCACGGCAGGCACCTGCGCCTCGACACCGGGACGTACTCCGTCCTCGGCCACGAGCACGACGAGCCCGTCCTGCTCCGCTGGAACGCGCCGGCCTGAAACGTGCCGGCTTGACACGTGCCACATGTCACACCTGGGCGACCGGCTGGGGTTGCGGGCCTCGGCCGGTCAGCCACTCCAGGACCTTGTGGTGGCCGCGCCGGGCGTCCTCGAAGTGCCCCCACTGCCAGTACCTGGGCTGCTCCCGCACCCCGGTGACCCACGTCCGGTACGCCACCGACCTGGGCCGCCCGCTCGCCGGGTCGGCCGGTGCCGCCACTCCGTAGGTGCGGATCACCACGCGGCCTCCGGGTGCGAACAGCACGTCGTCGGCCACCGGGTAAAGAGTCATCTGGTCCAGCACGGGGTCCCCCTTGTGAGCTTTCCTGGGACCAACTGTGCCGGATGCGTGTTACGCCTCCCGCGTCGCGCTGTTACGCCCATGAGAAGCGGGCGGACAGGGGGCTGCCCCAGAACCGGTCAGACCATATCGATCACACCAGGAGGCCGTCGAACTCGCCGTCCTTCACCCCGAGCACCAGAGCCCGTATCTCGTCGCGGGTGTAGATGAGCGCCGGCCCGTCGGGATAGCGGGAGTTCCGGACGGCCACGCCGCCGTCGGGAAGCTCGGCCAGCTCCACGCAGTTGCCGGTCGAGTTGCTGTGGGCACTTTTCCGCCAGGTGACCCCGGCGATGTCGGTTGCGGGCATCCCGTTATATGTCTGCATTATGTCTCTCTGAGAAGTTCGCCGAGGATCTCGGCAGTGCCGCCGGGCGTGGTGCTCTCCACGCACAGCTGCTCCATGGCCGTGAGGTAGGGATCGATGTCCTCACGTTTGTCCAGGTAGAGCGCACCCCAGAGCTGCTCGACGTAGACCACGTCCGAAAGGTCGGACTCCGGGAAGCGGAGAATGGTGAACGCGCCTCCCTCGGCCGCGTGCATCCCGTAGCGGAGGGGCATCACCTGAAGGGTGATGTTGGGCAGCGTGGACACCTCCAGCAGGTGCTGGAGCTGTTCCCGCATCGTCGGACTCCCTCCGATGGGCCGCTTGAGCGCCGCCTCGTCGATGACGGCCCACAGCCGGGGGCCGTCCTTGCGCGTGAGCCGCTCCTGCCGCTGCATCCGCAGATGGACGCGCTGTTCGAGCTCGGCCTCCGATGCGTCCGGATAACCGAGCATGATCACCGAGCGGGCGTACGCCGCCGTCTGCAGCAGGCCGGGCACGAACTGCACCTCGTAGGTGCGGATCACGCTGGCGGCCTCCTCCAGGCCGACGTAGGTGACGAACCAGTTCGGCAGCACCTCGCCGAACTTGTGCCACCACCCGGGCGTGTTCGCCTCGCGGACCATCTCCAGAAGGCCACGCCGCTCGGCGTCGTCGTGGACGCCGTACAGCGTGAGGAGGTCTTCGACATCACGTGTCTTGAACCCGACCCGGCCGAGCTCCATCCTGCTGATCTTCGACTCCGAGGCACGGATGTGGAATCCGGCGACCTCACGGGTCAGGCCCCGCTGCTCACGCAGCCGGCGAAGGCTCGCGCCGAGCATGATGCGTCGAACGGTGGAACCGGATCCGGGCGGATCTATGGACACGTGCTATTCCTCCGCTTTGTGGACTGGTTCACAGTCTGTCAAAGATCGCCCCCTTCGTCCCAGTGGTGTCGGGGGTAACCGTAGCGCTTGCACAACGCGCTTGCACGTGCATTCGCCCTTGCACATGCACGGGAGTGTCCCTCATCATGATCTCGTGCAGTCCACGAACCTGACTCGTGGCCAGAACCAGTGGTCGACGCTCGACTGGTGGCCGCCTATCGGCTGGTGGCCGGAGCCCGCCCGCGATCTCCTCGAACCCGGGATGGCCACCGCCAGCGCCACCTTCGCCCTGCCGCCCCGCGCGGAATCGGTCCACTCGGCGCGCAGCTTCGCCGCCGGGACCCTGGCGGGGTGGCAGCTGGCGGACCTGCTCGACGGGATGGAACTGGTCGTCTCGGAACTGGTCACCAACGCCCTGCGGCACGGCATGAGGCTCACCGGCAACCGCGCGCGGGAGGCCATGCGGCTGTCGCTGATCCGGAGGGGGGCCAACGTGACCTGCGCGATCACCGATCCGGGATCGTCCGCGCCGGTGCTGCGGGAGCCGACGCCGTTCGAGCCGGGCGGCCTCGGGCTGCACATCGTGGAGTCGCTGAGCGTGTGCTGGGGATGGTGCCCGCTCGTCCCGCAGGGCAAGGCGGTGTGGGCCGTACTGGCGGCCTGAGCACCGGCCTGCGGCCGGACGGCGGGGCCACGCGCTTCGCCGTCGGCTTCGGCCGCCCCGCGCGGGCAGTGACCTCTCTCCGGCCGGGGGCGCCGGAAAACCTAACCCGATCGCCAGATCTACCTAACGCCGGTATGGTCCGTCGGCCGAAGAGCGCTCCCGTGCAGCCCGGAATGCATGGGAGCGCCCTCCGGCCGACGGCCCGGATTCCCCGGAACACACCCCGAATGCAGGCGCGGCAGGCGATGATGTGCTGAGATCGGGCCGTATCGGCCGATCGGCATGCCCTCTTCTCACCGGCCGGCGGAGAGATATCGTGATTCCGGACTTCGTGACCGCCCCCTCCTCGCCGGCGCACGGACCCGGCCGAGACCGTGATCTGCACTACGGTGGCTTCCTGGGACTCCCGAGAGATCAACTATGGACGATCACCTAATCGGCTGGCTGACCGGCCTCGACGAAGACAGGCTCGCCCGCGTGCTGGCCAACCGGCCCGACGCGATCGCCGCACCGTGGCCCCGGCGCCTGGACGCCCTCGCCCAGCGTCTGACCGACACCTTCGCCGTCATGGAGGTCATGCGCGGCCTCCCTCTCCCCCCTCTCGAACTCCTGCAGGCGTGCCTGGTCATCGGCGGCCGTCCCACGGAGGACGAACTGGCCCGTTTCCTCGGGGTGAGCGCCTCCACGGTGATCCCCTGGCTCGACCGCCTGTACGACCACGCCGTCGCCTGGCCCGGGCGTGACGGCAGGATCAGCGTGGCCGAGGCCGTCGCCCGCTGGTGGACCGCGCCCTGCGGCCTGGGCGAGCCTCTCAGCGCGTACCTCGACTCGTGGAAGCTCAGCACCGACGCGCTGCGCCGCATGTGCCGCGTGCTCGACCTGTCTCCCCACGGCGGCAGGCGCCAGGTGATCGCCAGGATCACCGCGCTGCTCGGCGACTGCGAGCGCCTGGGGTCGCTGCTCGACGACGCCCCCGACGGCACGCTCGGCATGCTCGACGACTTCGCGTGGGACGGCCCGGTCCGCAGCGTGAACGGCAACCGGTTCATCACGCCGGGCACGCCGGAGAAGTGGGCCCTCGACCATGGCCTGCTCTTCCGCACCCAGTGGGACCTGGCCGAGATGCCCCGTGAGGTCGCGCTGGCGCTGCGCGGCCCCGACTACCGCGGTCCGTTCACGCCGTACCCGCCCGATCTGGCCACGGCCGAGGCGGACGCCGACGCCGTCGAGCACGCGATGTGCCTGGCCGCGCCGCACGTGCTCGACCGGGCCACCGCGCTGCTGGAGAACGCCGACAAGACGCCGCTGCCGCTGCTGAAGAACGGCGGGGTCGGCGTGCGGGAGATCAAGCGCCTGGCCAGGGAGACCGGCTGCGCCGAGGACGAGACCCGGCTGCTGCTGGAGGTCTGCGCGGTCGCCCGGTTGATCGCGATCAGCGAGGAGGCGGGCGGGCTGACGCCGGCCGGCCGGTACGACGCGTGGCGGCTGGAGGAGGCGCCCATGCGGCTGCGCGTCCTGCTGGCCGCGTGGTGGCGGATGGAGCGCTCGTCGCTGCGCCTGGTGGAAGGCCGCCACCCGGCCGCGCTCGGCGACGACCCGGCCGGCGAGACGATCGCCAGGATCCGGTGGGCCCTGTTCGCGGCGCTCGCCGAGATCCCCGAGGGCAGGGCCTTCGCGACGCTGCCGGAGCTCGTGCAGCGGGTGCACTGGCGCGCCCCGCTGCTCGACCGGGAACTGCTGGACGGCTGCGCGGCGGCCGTGCTTGAGGAGGCCCGCCTGCTCGGGCTCGTGGCCTGCGACGCGCTCACCGATCTCGGCCGGGCGCTCGCCCCGCTCGCGGCTGCGGCCGGGGACGAGAGCCGCGAGTGCGCGCCCGAGGTCGAGCACGACCCCGCGCTGGCGAAGGCCACCACGCACGCCATGGCGAGCGCGCGGCGCACGGCCCTGTTCGGCGCCGACCTCACCGCCGTGGTGACCGGCCCGCCGTCGGTCGAGCTCGCGGCGCTGCTCGACCGCGCCGCCGACCGTGAGTCGCAGGGCTCGGCGTCGGTGTGGCGGTTCGGCCCCGCGAGCGTACGGCGGGCCCTGGACGGCGGGGAAACGGCCGACACGCTCATCGCCGACCTGTCGGAGGCCGGGACGCTCCCCCAGCCGTTGACCTACCTGATCAGGGACGTGGCGCGGCGGCACGGCGAGGTCACGGTGTCGTCGGTCGGCTGCATCGTCCAGGGGTCCGACCCCACGCTGCTCGCCGAGATCGCCGCGCACCGGAAGCTGGCCAAGCTGGGCCTGCGGCTGCTGGCGCCGACCGTGCTCGCCGGCGCGGCGCCCGCCGCGGTCACGCTGGCCGCCCTCAGGGAGGCGGGCTACGCCCCCGTGCCGGTGGACGACACCGGCGAGATCACCATCCGGCGCGAGCCGCCGGGCGGGCGGCTGATCCTCCTGCCCGGCGGGCGGGTCGCCGAGCTCGAACATCCCGGCCCCCCGCTGGAGCCCCCGCCGGACCCGCGCGAGCACGCCAGGCGGCTGCTGGTCAGCGGCGGCCCGGTGGCGGCCGCGGCCCAGCCCCGCCAGACATGGGCCGTCATCGGGCGCATGGCGACCCGGCTCCCGGCGGCGCAGCAGTCGCTGCTGGGCTTCGTCGTGGACCGCGAGGTCCGCGCCATGATCACGCTGGCCGACGGGGTCACCGCCACGGTGAGCCACGGCGAACTGCGCAGCGGCGTGCTCGACGCGTGGTGCGAGGAGGCCGGCGACTACCTGGAGTTCCCGCTCAACGAGATCTCCTCGGTCACCGCCGACTGCTGACAGCCGTCACAGAAATCTCAGCGGACGCCGCAGCGGCGCAGGACGAGCAGGGCCAGGGCGCGGGTGACGTCGCGGAGCTCCCGCAGGTCGACCTGCTCGCGCGGGGCGTGCGCGAAGCGGACGTCGCCCGGCCCGTAGTGCAGGGTCGGCACGCCCGCGCCCGCGTACAGGCGCAGGTCGCTCCCGTACGGCGCGGCGGTGCGGCCGGGCCGCGCCCCGGTCACGTCGGCCACCGCCCGGGCCGCCTCCTCCGCCAGCGGGTGCCCCTCGGGCAGCCGGCCGCTGGCGAACTGCCCGCCCGGCCAGGTGACGCGCACGGGATTGTCCCGCAGCCAGGGGTCGTCCAGATCGGCGAGCGCCGTCTCCAGAGCGGCGCGGGCGTCGGCCGGGTCCTCGTCGAGCCGGACGCCCAGCCGTCCCTCGGCCACGAGCAGGTCGGGCACGGTGCTCGCCCAGTCGCCCGCGCGCACGGTGCCGATCTCGATCGGGTACGGCAGCGGGTTGTCCGCGAACAGGGGGCCGGGATCGGCGTTGCGCGCGCGTTCGAGCCGCCTGACGGCCTGGAGCACCGGCACGAACGCCTCGACGGCGTTGACCCCCTCGTAGCGGGTGGCGCCGTGCGCGGCCCGGCCGGCGACCTCGAGGCGGAAGGTCAGCGCGCCGGCGTTGGCGGTGATCAGCTTCCCGCTCGTCGGCTCGGTGATCACGGCCGCCTCCCCGGTGTGGCCCCTGGCCAGGGTGGCGAACGCGCCGAGCCCGCCGTCCTCCTCGCTGACGACGCAGTGGACCGCGAGGGGACGCGCGAGCCGTACGCCGGTCGCGCGCAGCGCCTGCACCACGGCGAGGTTGGCGGCCAGACCGGCCTTCATGTCGCAGGCGCCCCGCCCGTGCAGGGTGGTCGCGCCGAGGCGGGCGCCGAACGGGTCCTGCCCCTCCCACTTGCCCGGGTCGCCGATCGGCACGACGTCGGCGTGTCCCTGGAGGATGAGCGCGGGCGTGCCCTCGCCCTCGGTGACGCCGACGACGCCGTATCCCTCGGCGCGCTCCGCCTCCATGCCGGGGAACCCCTCGCGGGAACGGAGATCGTCGAGGTCGAGCTTCCACATGTCGACGTCGAGGCCCCATTCGGTCAGCATGCGGCCGCACCGGTCCTGCAGATCCGACTCGGCGTCGGTGCCGGTGATGCTCGGCACCCTGACCAGATCGGCCAGCAGGCGCACGGTCTCCGCCTCGTCGAGGGCGTCCAGGACTCTCGCTTCCACATCCATGCCGGAGACTGTACGGCCTGCCCCGACCGGCGTGGAGCCCCCGAATGCACGTGCAGACCGTCGTACGGTGGATCTTTCAGGAGGGAGTCCGGGGATGGCGAGACTGACAGCCGGCTGGGCGGGCCGCCCGGGAGTCTGGCGCGGCCTGCTCGCGTGGCCGGCGGTCGCGCCGTTCGCGCTGTGGGCGCTGCTGCGGCTGGTGCCCGGCGACGTCGGCTTCCGGTGGGTGCAACTGGTGGCGTTCACGCCGTACGTCGCCCTCGCGTCGGTCGTCGCGCCGCTGGTCGCGCTGCTCGTGCGGCGCCCGGCGGCGCTGGTCGCGGGCCTCGCGGTCACCGCGACGCTGGCGGCCTGCGTGCTGCCCCGCGCGCTGTCGGACCCGTCCTCGCGGGCCTCGACCGGCGCGGGCGCGGGCGGCGCCGCCGCCCTGGGCACATCGAAGACGCAGACTCCGGCCCTGCGGGTCCTGTCGGCCAACCTGCTCTACGGCTCCGTGCCGCCCGCCGTGCTGGTGGACCTCGTGCGGCGGCTGCGTCCCGACGTCCTGACGCTGCAGGAGCTGACCCCGCAGGCCTCGGCGGGCCTGCGTGCGGCGGGGCTGACCGCGCTCCTGCCGTACGCGGACGACCGGTCCCGGGAGGGCTCGGACGGCTCCGGGCTCTTCACGCGGTTCCCCCTGCGGCCGGAGGGGTTCACGGCCGTCAACGGCCGCCGGCAGGCGGCGGGCGTCATCGATGTTCCCGGCGCGGGGCCTGTAGCCGTCGTGTCCGTGCACCCGTGCGCGCCGCGCTACGCCTACCGGTTCAAATGCTGGTCGAAGTCGCTCGCCTCGCTGCCCGACCCGGGCGAGCGCGTGCAGATCCTGTCCGGGGACTTCAACGCCACGCTCGACCACGCCCGGGTCCGGCGCCTGCTCGACGCGGGTTACCGGGACTCGGCCGACGCGACCGGCAACGGCCTGGCGGGCACCTGGCCCTACCGGAGGTCGTCGGACTTCAACGGCCTGCCGGTGCCACCCGTCACCCTCGACCACATCCTGGTGGACCCGCGCGTCACAATCCGGGCGTTCAGCGTCCACCGGCTGCCGATGACCGACCACCGGGCGATCTTCGCCGAACTGAGCCTGCCCTCCACCGCGCCTTCCGGCTGATCCCGGTGTGCCCCGGGACGTCGGCGCCGCGTCAACGCCGCGTCAGCGCCGCGTCAACGCCAGCAGGCTCAGCCCGAACATCAGGACGCCCAGGGGGAGATGGACCGACGGCACGTGCGCGATGCCGAGCACGACCTGGACGGAGGCGAGGACGAGGAAGCCGGACGCGTGCCAGACGGGCCGGGGCGAGCCGCCGCCCGGCTTCCACGCCAGCACCGCGGCGAGCACGTACAGCAGCGACGCGCCGTACATCACGCGGGCTCCGGCACTGTGCAGCGTCTGTCCGTAGGACGAGGTCAGCAGCAGTCCGGCGGAGACCGCCTGAACGAAGATGGTCAGAGTCTGCAGGGCGATCGCGATCCGCAGAAACGAGAAGCCGCGCTGTGCCGTCGCCTGGGTGGCCATGCCGTGTTCCCCTGTTCCGCCCCCGGGGGCAGTCGATCGATAAGGTCTCACCAGCCCGACGACGCGGGCCCGCGAAAGGTAAGGCGAGGAGGCGCCGGGAGCATGGGGACGGCGGGGACGAGCACCGATGAGACAGCCGGTGAGCGGCGCCGGCTGATCAATGTCGCCTACCGGTTGCTCGGTTCGCTGGCCGACGCCGAGGACGCCGTGCAGGAGGCCTACGCGCGCTGGTACGCCCTGCCGCGAAGCCGGCAGGAGGAGATCGTCTCTCCTGGCGCCTGGCTGACGACGGTGACCGGCCGCATCTGCCTGGACGTGCTCGGCTCGGCGCGGGCCCGGCGTGAGCGCTATGTCGGCGCGTGGCTGCCCGAGCCGCTGCCCGGGTCGCTGCCGGGGTCGCGGTCGGGGTCGCTGGCCGAGTCGCTGTCGGGGTCGCTGTCCGGGCGCGCCGGGCGGGACCACGGCCCTGGCACCGACCCCGCCGACCAGATGGTCCTGGACGAGTCGGTGGCCATGGCCTTCCTCGTCGTCCTGGAGTCGATGACGCCCGCCGAGCGGGTGGCGTTCGTCCTGCACGACGTCTTCCGTTACCCCTTCGCCGAGATCGCCGGAGTCCTCGGCCGGACCCCTGCGGCCTGCAAGCAGCTGGCGGCCTCCGCCCGGCGGCGGGTGGGCGGCACGCGCGCTTCCATGCCGGCGGCGGGCCAGGCCGACATGGTGCGGGACACGGTGCGGCGGATCAGAAAGGCATGGGAGACGATGGACATCGCGGCCCTCGTCGACCTCCTCGACCCGGCCGCCGTGATGACCGCCGACGGCGGCGGCGTGGCCGGCACGGTCCTGCGCCCGATCGAAGGCGGCACGCGCATCGCCCGGTACATGCTCGCCATCGCCCGCACGGCTCCGGGGCTCGAACTCCTGGAGCGCCCGGTCAACGGTGCGCCGGGCCTGGTGGCCGAGCATGCCGGCGGTGTCGTGACCGTGGCCTCGTTCGAGGTCGCCGACGGCCGCGTCACCCGGATCTGGGTGGTCCGCAATCCGGAGAAGCTGCGGCTGTGGACGCGGGACGGCTGAGCACGGCTTCCCGGCGGCACGGCCCTCGGCTCATCCATCCGCCAGTCCGGTTCGCAGTGATCGTGGCCGTTTCATCCCAGGTCACGCCGAGGTGTGTTCGCCGAGTGACCGCTGGGATTCCGCCCGAGGCTGTCGGCGGTCTGTCACGCTGTGTGACGTGCTGTTGGCGTACGTGGATGAGAGCTACACCCGCGACCGCTACTCCATGGTCGCGCTGCTGGTCCCGGACGACCAGTCGCTCTCCCTGACGCGCGTTAGACAAGGCCGCGGCCGGCGCCGCGCAGGCGTACGGGGTTGTCCTGCCGCGGAGTTGCACGGCACGGACCTGTCGCACGGCAACCGTGGCTGGGAGCCGATCGTGAAGACGCGGCGGGTGATGATCGGGGTCTACCATGCGGCGTTCCTGGCCATCGCCGACTACGAGGCGGCTACGGGCCCGATCCCGAGGAGGCCCGCGGGGGACGATGCCGCGTGAGGGCGAGCACCGCGTGGGCGGATGAGTCGTTCCAGGAGGACGACACGACCGGCTTCTACATCATCGCTGCCGTGATCATCCCTGCTTCCGCACAGGAGTCGGCCCGTGCGCAGATGCTGCGGGCGCAGGCCCGGCACGCCCCGGCCAAGCTGCACTGGGTCGCCCGCGATGACAAGGAGCGGTTGGAGCTGGCCTACACGGTGGCCGAGATCGAGGGGTTGCATGTCGTTGCGGTCGGGTCCCCGGTCCACCAGCGTAGACAAGAGCGCGCCCGCGCCTACTGCCTTCACCAGCTGGTGCTCGAGCTGCACGGGTTCGGAGTCGAGCAGCTGTTCATGGAGGCTCGCCAGCCAACGCTCAACACCAGGGACATCACCACCGTGCAGCACGCCCGATACACCCTGCCCAAGGGCACTCACTTCCGTATCGATCATCTGCCCGGCGCGGGCGAGGCCCTGCTGTGGGTCGCCGACATCATGGCCGGCGCCGTCCGCGCCGAGAAGCTGGGCGACCCTCGCTACCGGGAGATTCTCGGCGACAGAGTGATCGACTTCCCCGTGAGGGTGCTCTGATCCGAACCCTGAAACGCGCCAGGCCAGGCTCCCGGTCATGCCCCAGGTCACCTGGCCCCACGGCTTCCAGGAACCCGCGGTTCCCGGCGTCACCGACAGACTACCTCGCGTGACCATCTCACCGGAAGCGCAGCAACTCAGCCGGACCCTCAGCCGCTACAAATCAAGCGAGCCCTGGATGACTTCGATCTTTCGGCGAACACTACGGTTGACGCTGGTCGCCGACGCCGCACGAGTCTTGAACATCACGCCTCGGGAGTTCCCCGCCCACCGGACGCTCCCCTCGCCCGGATGCGGGCATGGGAGCGCCAGCCCGGCCTTCCTGTATCTGTGCTGACCAGCGTCGTCAGATTGTGAAGATCTCAAGGTTGGCGGGAGTCGCCGCGATCGCCGGGCGCGGCCAGCCGCTGCCACCAGTGAACTCCTCCGGGTGCGGGCCAGGTGTCTTCCGCCACCCGCCTCTCCCACCGATGCACGTAGTCCCGGAACCCGGTCTCCGTCCGCGGCATGTCCAGCCATTCCTGGGCCGCGAGTCTGAACTCACGCACGGCCAGGGCATCGGTGCCGGCGCCGTAGTCGACGGGCCAGCCGTCGAGGACGTCGTCGATTTCCATCCAGGCGCGGTAGAGCCCGCCTACCCCCCACAGGTGCTCGAAGTACGGCCGCTCCGTACAGTTCCACGCTGCTTCGAGGACGAAGCCGCGTATCTGCTCCACATCCCCACGGACGAGGACGCCCTGCATTAACGGATCAATCTTCGCGGCGAACCCAGCGAGCAACTTCAGATCCACAGGCTCGAGATCGCTCATGACTCCAGCATCGCAACAGGTGCTGAGCTGCTTGCGGTCGGCGCGGCCAGGCCTTGGTGATCGATGGGCTCACCGGCTATGAGCTGCGATTTCAGGATGGAAGAGGCTTGCGGATGTGCCACGTCTCTCCCTGGCACATGGGCCGTCCGTAGGTGTAGCGCTTTCCGGTCTCCGTCGTCGCCGTGAACCGGTCGTCGGGCAGGGGAGTGACCCGGCAGCGGTTTGGCGGCGGAATCTTCTCGATGGATCCGCCGGGAGGAAGGCTGGCGTACAGGTCGCCCCTGTTCCAGGTGACCACGACGTTCTCGCCAGTTTCGTTGACGATGTTGAAGATCTCGTCCCGGTAAGGCTGGCACGCGGCCAGGGCGAGGGTCACCAGGACCACCACCCCGGCCAGCGGCCAAATGCACATGCGGCTCGCGCGTGATGCCACTTGTCCTCGTCTCCGCCGACTATGTATGTCCGGGGTCCTTGCACCGCGCCGAGTTCCGTAGAGCCTCTGATGCGGCTCGGGCTCCGCCGCGCACGCACCGTTGCTCCCACACTCGTTGCACGACCGCGCCCGGTCGTAGGACTCCCACCGCCCGATCTGCGGTCCGCGGCCCGGACCCGGCGGCGCCCGGCGCCCACCGGGGCGAGGCGGAGCGGGCCGCGCTGGCCCTGGCCGGCCGTGCACCGCCTCGACGCCGCCCGGCTCTACCGCAAGGCCCTGGAGTCGGCCGAGGCCGGCGCCGTCCTGCACGCGGCCGCCGAGGAAGGCGTACCGCTGCGGGCCGTCGCCGAGGTCATCGGCCGCCGCCTCGGCGTGCCGGTGGTCTCCCTCGGCGAGGAGGAGGCGGCCGCCCACTTCGGGTGGATCCTGCGGTTCGCCCGCAACGACAACCCGACGTCGAGCACCGCGACCCGGGAGCGCTACGACTGGCACCCCCGGGAGCCCGGCCTGCTGGCCGACCTCGACCAGGATCACTCTTCGCCTGACCCACCGGGGACCGGCTCCCCGGCCGGGCCGGACCGCGCGCCGGGTCAGCCGATCTTCGTGTCGGATTCCCGCCGGCATCGGCCACCCGCGTGGCCGATGCCGGACGCATACAGAGACGCATACAGAAAGGGATGCACCTCTACCGCGAGCACTGCGTACGGGCCGTGCAGTCGAGGGACGCGCGGTTCGACGGCCGGCTCTACCCGGCCGTCCTGACCACCCGCATCTACTGCCGGCCCAGCTCACCAGGGCATGGTTCGTCAGACACCACCTGAATCCAGCGACACGCGGCTGAAGCGGGTCTCGAAGCCCTTGCCGGTCGGGGCGGCGCACATGACCCCCGCGAGGGCCGGCGCCTGCGGCGGGAAGTAGGCCAGGCGCAGCAGGTGCTCCGGCTCCGCGCCGTTCACGCCGTACCGGACCGTCACGGCGTCGCCGGCCCGTTCGAGGTCGAACGTCGCGGAGACGAGGCCGCCGGGCGCGGGCGTGACGGACCAGTCGGAGAAGCCGCGGGTGACGACGACGCTGAGCTGGTGGCCGCCGTCGACGAACTCGACCCCGGCCTTGATCCAGTTCTCCTCGTCGATCCGCAGCACGGCCCCGGCCTGGTCGTACTGCTCGGCGTAGTCGGCGTCGAACGTCACGGTCAGGCGCGCGTCCCCGGTGACCTGCCGGCCGAACATGTGGGCGGTGTCGTACGAGTAGCCGTAGTGGGTCTTCTGCCACAGATCGCTCTGCGCGCCGGCGACGGCCCGCAGGCCGTCCCCGGTTTGCGACCACTCCGCGGGCTCGTTGATCCACCTGAAGTCGTCGAACGCCATTGCGGCCCCTTGCCGTCGCCTTTACCGATCTTGCCATGAGAGCCCTTGGCGCCCTACTGCGTCAAGGACGATCTACCTGGTATTTAGATCGATTTGTCCACTTTACTTACTCTTTCCCTATACTCGTGCCTCACATCACCTTTTGCCCCCGTAAATCCCGTATATCGCAAAACCGTCGTATCCCTTCCCCAGGGAACGCGCGACCCGCTTCCAGGAGCCGTCCCTCCCTCCCCTCCGAGGGCCGCTCCGCCACACCCGGGCGCGCGTGCGGAGCCCGCCGGCCAGCCGGGCCTCCCCGCCGACGCGAGGCCCTTCCCCGAGGGCCACCCCCCAGCGACCGAGACGAAAGGAACCTCATGCGCAAGCGAGCCCGTCAGGCGGTCACCATGGCGATGGCCGGAACCACACTCGTCGCCGGTGCGGCCACCGCCGCGCACGCCTCGGTGATCCCTCAGGCTCCCTCTTCCACGCCGCTCACCCGGACGGCGCCCGCCGCCTCCCCCGCTGTCTCCCCCGGCACCACCCGCCCGATCCCCACAGACCTGGCCGGGCTGGGCGCGGCCTTCAACGCGGCCCTCCGCACGGCGTACGCCAAGATGAAGAAGGACGCCTCCCTGCCCTCCGGCGTCTCCACCGCCACGTCCTTCTGGGACGGCGAGACCGCGTCCGGCAAGCCGATGCGGTACCGGACCGTCGCCAGCCCCTACTGGCCCCTCGGCACCAAGGTGCGGATCACCTACAAGGGGAAGAGCGCGATCGGCGTCGTCGAGGACTTCGGCCCGGCCGAGTGGGCCGTGGCCCAGCACGACATCCCGGCGATCGTCGACCTGTCCGAGAAGATGATGGCCGACCTGACGGGCGTCGCCTCCAACACCGTCCACGTACGGTTCCAGGTGCTGAAGTGGGGCAAGGGCGGCGTCTACCGCCACTCGGGAACGGGCTACCACCTGGCCATGGGCCGCCGGTGAGCCCCCGCCGCCGGTGAACCTCCGATGACGGTGCCCGAGGCCGCTGCGCGTACACTTCCAGCGTGGCTGACCCGAAGTTCGAGATCCAGATGCTCCACGACCGCGTGATGGTCAAGGTTGAGCGGGAGCTTGAGGAACGGCGCAGCAGCGCGGGCATCGTCATCCCGGCCACGGTCAAGATGGCCAACCGCCTCGTCTGGGGCGAGGTGAGCGGCGCCGGCTCGAACGTCAGGTCGGTCAAGAGCGGCGACAAGGTCCTGTTCAACCCCGACGACCAGTACGAGGTCGAGGTCCAGGGCCAGCTCTATCTGGTGCTGCGCGAGCGTGACCTGCACGCCGTGGCGACGCAGCAGACCGACCACGGCACCGGCCTCTACCTCTGACCTCCCGACCTCGCGCCAAGGTGGACCATGACCCTCCAGGATGATCTCGTCGAGCTCCGCCGCGCGCTGCACCGGGAGCCGGAGATCGGCCTCGACCTGCCCCGCACTCAGGAGAAGGTGCTCGCGGCGCTCGACGGCCTGCCCCTGGAGACGACCACCGGCGAGCGCCTGTCGTCGGTGACCGCCGTCCTGCGCGGCGGCCGCCCCGGCCCCGCTGATCACCGCCCCGCCGTGCTGCTGCGCGCCGACATGGACGCGCTGCCGGTGCACGAGAAGACCGGCGTGCCCTACCGGTCGCGTTTCGACGGCCGCATGCACGCCTGCGGTCACGACCTGCACACGGCCATGCTGGTGGGAGCCGCCCGCCTGCTCAGCGAGCGCCGCGCCGACCTCGCCGGCGACGTGGTGCTGATGTTCCAGCCCGGCGAGGAGGGCCAGGAGGGCGCCCGGCTGATGATCGAGGAGGGTGTGCTCGACGCGGCCGGGGCGAGGCCCGTCGCGGCGTACGGCATGCACGTCTTCTCCACGACGATCCCGCGCGGCCTGTTCCTGACCAAGGGCGGGCCCGTGCTGGCCGCGGCCGACACGCTGACGGTGACCGTGCGCGGCCGGGGCGGCCACGGCTCCTCCCCGCACCGCGCCCTCGACCCGATCCCCGCGGCCTGCGAGATCGTGACGGCCCTGCAGACCCACGTCACCCGCGGCTACGACGTGTTCGACCCGGTCGTGGTGACCGTCGGCAGCTTCCACGCCGGCACCACCGACAACGTGATCCCGGAGGAGGCCGTCTTTGAGGCCACCGTGCGCACGTTCTCGACAGGCGCGCGCGACCGCGTCAGGGAGGGCCTGGTCCGGCTCGCCCGAGGCATCGGCGAGGCACACGGACTCACCGTCGACTGCGCGTTCGGCATCGGCTATCCGGTGACGGTGAACGACGACGCCGAGGCGGAGTTCGCCGCCCGGACAGTGCGGGAGACCCTCGGCGAGGACCGCTACTTCCCGCTGCCCACCCCGGCGACCGGCTCGGAGGACTTCTCTTACGTGCTGGAGCAGGTGCCGGGGGCGTTCCTCGTGGTCGGCGCCTGCCCGCCCGGCAGGGATCTCGCCACGGCCCCGGCCAACCACTCGGCGGAGGCGGAGTTCGACGACGCCATCCTGTCCGACGGGGCGAGGCTGCTCGGCGAGCTGGCGGTCCGCAGGCTGGCCCGCGCCTGACGGTCAGCTCAGGAGCTCGCCGGCCTCCTGGATCAGGTCGACGCCGAGGGTCAGCCGGACCGACACCCAGACGATGGCCGCGGCGCAGAGCAGGGTGAGCGCGCCCGCGACGATGCGGACGAACCAGTTCTGCCGCTTCAGCCAGTCGGTCGCCGCCCTGACCCTCGCCTTGGCGAACTCCAGCAGCCGGGACGCCCAGGAGAACTCCGTGGCCAGGACGGCGAGTCCGGCGAAGACCACCAGCCAGCCGGGCCCCGGAAAGGGCACCATGATCAGCCCGGCGACCACGAGCGCGGTGCCGATCACCCCGATGACGATCCGCAGCGTCAACCGGCCCGCCGGAGTCGCCCGGATCCGGTCCAGCCAGCCCGGTGTATGGCCGGCGTCCCGTTTCCCACCCGTACGACTGTCCTCAGCCGTCGCCACACGGCTCACCCCCATTCGCTGCCCACGATAGCCAGCCCGCGAACGCGCCGATCGGCGGGCTCACGCGTCCCCGAGGCAGGCGACCGTCTGCTCGGCGATCTCCAGTTCCTCGTTGGTGGGCACCACCAGCACCGTCACCTCGGCGCCCTCCGGGGAGACCACCCTGGCCTCCGCCGACTCGGCGGCGTTGCGCTCGGGATCGATCTCGATGCCGAGCCTGGTGAGCCCGTTCACCGCGAGCGCGCGGACACGGGAGCTGTTCTCCCCCACCCCGCCGGTGAAGACGAGGGCGTCAACGCGGCCGAGCGCGGCGTAGTAGGCGCCGATATAGGCCCGCACGCGGTAGCCGTAGACGTCGAGCGCGAGCCGGGCGTCCTCATCCCCCGCGTCGGCCAGCCGCCACACCTCGCGCATGTCGTTGGCCCCGCACATGCCGAGCAGGCCGCTCTCCTTGTTCAGCGCGGCGTCGACGCCCGCCAGGTCCATGCTGGCGACCCGGCCGAGGTAGGCGCCCAGAGCAGGGTCGACGTCCCCGGAACGGGTGCCCATCACCAGCCCCGCCAGCGGAGTGATGCCCATCGAGGTGTCCACGCTGCGCCCGCCCCGCACCGCCGTCGCGCTCGCGCCGTTGCCGAGATGCAGCACGATCGAGTTCACCTCGTCGTACGGCCGGCCGAGCAGCGCGGCCGCCCGGCGGGAGACGTACGCCGTGGACGTGCCGTGGAAGCCGTAGCGGCGCACGCCGAGCTTGCGCGTCCACTCGCGGGGGACGGCGTAGGTGTGCGCGTGGGGCGGGATCGTGCCGTGGAAGGCGGTGTCGAAGACGGCGACGTGCGGCAGGCCGGGGAAGGCCCGCCGGGCGACCCGGATGCCCTCCAGGTTGGCCGGGTTGTGCAACGGCGCCAGCGGCGCCATCTCCTCGATGGCCCGCTCGACCTCGTCGTCGATCAGCACCGGTGTGACGAACCGGCTGCCGCCGTGGACGACCCGGTGGCCCACGGCGGTCACGCCGTCGAGCGGCGGCCCGTGCTCGGCGAAGGCCGCGAGCACCGCCTTCAGCCCCTCCTCGTGGTCGGCCACCCGGCGCTCGGTCCGCACGCCGTCGTGGGTGACCACGCTCTCGTCCTCGCCGATGCGCTCGATCAGCCCGCCGGCCACGGCCCGGCGCGTCCCCATGTCGATGAGGCGGTACTTGATGGACGACGACCCCGTGTTCAGGACGAGGACCTGCCCGCTCACCGTGTCTCCTCCCGCGCCTGCGCGCTCACTGTGCTTTCCATCGCGCCTGCGCTCACCGTGTCTCCCACCGCGCCTGCGCGCTCACCGTGTCTCCCACCGCGCCTGCGCTCACTGAGCCTCCTCGTGCGCCTGCGCCTGGATGGCGGTGATCGCGACGGTGTTGACGATGTCGCCCACGGTCGCGCCGCGGGACAGGTCGTTGACCGGTTTGCGCAGGCCCTGCAGGACCGGCCCGATCGCGACCGCGCCGGCGCTGCGCTGCACGGCCTTGTAGAGGTTGTTGCCCGTGTTGAGGTCGGGCACCACGAACACCGTCGCCCGCCCGGCCACCGCGCTGCCGGGCATCTTGGTGCGCGCCACGCTCGGCTCGGCCGCGGCGTCGTACTGGATCGGGCCCTCGACCGGCAGATCCGGCCGCAGCTCGCGGACCCGCGCGGTGGCCTCACGCACCTTCTCCACCTCAGGCCCCGCGCCGGACTCGCCGGTCGAGTACGACAGCATGGCCACGCGCGGCTCGACCCCGAACCTGGCGGCCGTGGCGGCCGACGAGATCGCGATGTCGGCGAGCTGGGCGGCCGTGGGGTCGGGGACGACGGCGCAGTCGCCGTACACGAGGACGCGGTCGGCCAGGCACATGAAGAAGACGCTGGACACCACGCCGACGCCCGGCGAGGTCTTGATGATCTCGAACGAGGGCCTGATCGTGTGGGCCGTGGTGTGGGCGGCGCCGGAGACCATGCCGTCGGCCAGCCCGAGGTGGACCATCATCGTGCCGAAGTAGGAGACGTCGGTGACGATGTCGCGGGCCTGCCCGGCCGTCACACCCTTGTGCGCGCGCAGCCGGGCGTACTCCTCGGCGAACAGCTCGCGCAGCTCCGGATCGAACGGGCTGACCACGCGGGCGCCCTCGACGGCCAGGCCCATCGTGGCCGCCGCCAGCCGGATCTCCCGCTCGTCGCCCAGCAGGGTCAGCTCGGCCACGCCCCGGCGCAGCAGGCTGTCGGCGGCGCGCAGGATCCGCGGCTCGGCGCCCTCCGGCAGCACGATGTGCCTGCGGTCGGTGCGGGCACGGTCCAGCAGGTCGTACTCGAACATGAGCGGGGTGATCGCGGCGGCCTTGGTGACCTGCAGATTGCGCAGCAGCGCCCCGGCGTCGACGTGCTCGGCGAAGACCCCGAGCGCCGTGTCGATCTTGCCCTTGGCGTCCGGGCTGAACCGGCCCTCTGCCCTCGACAAGCTGGTCGCGGTCTCGAACGTGCCGCCGTCGGTCGTGATGATCGGCAGCCGGATGTCCATGCCCTTCAGCAGGCGGACGACCGCGTCGGGCAGTTCGAGCCCGCCGTTGAGGATGATCGCCGACAGGGCGGGGAACGTGGGGGCCTTGTGCGCCGACAGCAGTCCCGGCACCAGCGCGGCGGCCCGGTCGGCGGGGACGACGACCGCCAGGCCCTCGGTGAGGCGCTCCAGGATGTTCGGCAGCGACATCGCGCCGATCATCAGCCCGCCCGTCTCCCGGCCGAGCTGGTCGGCGTCGCCCATGAACAGCTCGCCGTCGCAGGCGGCCATCAGGTCGCTCACCGTGGGCGCGGACAGCCGCCGCACCTCCGGCAGGACGTAGGCGGGGACGCGGGCGGCGACCTCGTCCACCAGGCCGGGGGCGACCCGCGTGACGACCGTGGCCAGCTCGGTCGCGTGCCGCTCGGCCAGTTCCTTGCGCGACATCTCGACCGCCGCGGCGATCTCCTCCGGGGTGCGGTCGAGCCCGGTCACCACGTTCATCACCGGCGTGCCCAGGTTGGCGGCGAGCTCGGCGTTGAACACGAACTCGGTGGGCGCGCCCACGTCGGTGTAGTCGGTGCCGATCACCACGACCGCGTCGCACCGCCCGGCGAGTGCCCGGTAGCGGGCCAGGATCTCCCCGGCCGCGCGCTCCTCGTCGGCGTGCACCTCCTCGTAGGTGGCCCCCGTGCACATGGCGTAGGGCAGGCCGATCCCGAAGCGGCTGCGCGCCGTGTTGATCAGATTGTCCTCACGGCCGGACCGGACGACCGGCCGGAACACACCCACCGCGCCCACCTGGCGGGTCAGCAGCTCGATCATGCCCAGGGCGATCGTGCCCTTGTTGCTCCTCGCGTCGCCGGCCGCGACGTAAACCCCGATCGCCATCGCGCAGTCACCCCTGTCCAGGCGCGGCCCGACGGCCCGCCCCAGAAAGGCTACGCGAAGGGCCCTTCGGGCATACCAGTCGGCCGTCACATCCGTAGGGCCTTTCCTCACTGGTCGTTCGGTCTCACAGCGCGTAAGTGCCCTCGTGCCGCCTGCTCAGGCCGGGAGGCGGGCGAGGATGCCCTCCAGACCGCTGCGCGCCGTGTCCGGGTCGCCGGTGTCGAGGCCGTGCGTGACCTCGTGCCATGGGCTGAGCCGGTGCCACAGCAGTGCCCGTTCTGCGAGCTGCGGGGCGGCGCCGTACTCCGCCGCCACGGCCCGGGCGAAGGTCGGCGGGGCGCCGTGGAGCGCCCATGCCAGGTCGAGCGCCGGATCACCGACGTGCGCGTCGCTGAAGTCGATGACGCCACTCACCGCACCGTCCCGCATCAGCACATGCTCCGGCCCGAGGTCGCCATGCACCAGAGCGTGGGCGGGCAACGCCGCCACGGCGTCCAGCAACGTCGAAGCGACGGCTCGCCGGTCGTCCGGCAGGAGCGGTATGACGCGGGTGCCGAAGTCCTTCACCGTCGCCGCCCGCTCTCTCAGCACTTCCCGCGGCGACGGCACACCGCGCCGTACGGCTTCCGCGGGATCTACCGTGTGCAGGGCCCGCAGGAACGCGCCCAGCGTCCGACCGCCCGCGGCTTCGAAAATCCCGAGCGACTCACCGGCGACCATCTTGTGCCGTACGACCAAGGGCTCCTGCCGCAGGACATGAGGGATCGGGACGGGGAGCGGCAGCCGCTGCGCGAGCCACGGCATCAGGCGGGTCTCCATGACCAGCCGCGCAGCCACCTCCGGGCGCCTGGGACGGCGCTCCACCCACCGCCCCCGGACCAACCGCGCCTGGCTGTCCCATCCCGCCCCGCCCCACTCATCCGACAGTCCCGTCACCGCTCCAATAGATCACCTGTGCGCCGTCCCAGCCCAACCCTTTTCCGTCCCTGGCTTCGAAGCCGGGCGCGGACAGGTCGAACGAATGCTTCCCGGATGATTCACAAGGCTCGAAGCCATTGATCGAGGGCTGCGAAGTCTTCGTCGGTGAGCCCCCTGTATGACTCCACGCGGTGAAGGAGAGCCCGACCGCCATGGCGCGCGGAGACCCAGTCCCTGTCGGCGTCGGTGATCTCGTCGTCTACCCAGGCGAACGGGCGTCCGCCCGCCCAGCTCACCAGAGTCCGGGTCTTCCAGCAGAGCCCGAACCACTGGTCCTCACGTGTGTGGTGGTCGCCCAGACGAGTTCGCAGCGCAGCGCTGCCCGCCATGATCGGTCTGCTGTCTCACTTCGTCACACGCGAGACCGTCGAGCTCGGCTGCTCGCCGGAGGTCCTTGGGGCGGCCCATGGCCCGCCGCATCCGGATGAGGTCCTCGCGGGACACGTAGTGGACTTCCAGGCCGCCCGGGCCGTGTGCCGTGACCGCCCTGTCGAGGATCTCCCGGAGCCGCAGGTCGCCCCAGGGGAGCGCGGGGGTGCAGCAGTCGCCGCTCGCTCCGGGCGCGGTGAACTGCACTTTGGCACGGAGCAGAGCATCCGGATGAGTCGCCATGGGGGTGCCCGTTTCGTCGAAGAGCCGGGCGTCGACGGACAAGAAGGCGGCCGCCAGGGCCGGAGCGTGGACCGGTTCGCCGTCCCAGAGCAGATCCAGATCGCCGGTCAGCTCGGCGGATCCGTGCATGATGCCGGCGACCTGCCCGATCACCACGGCCCGGACGCCATGGCGGTGGAGGGCTTCGAGCAGGGGAAACGGGTCGAATCCGAGGGCGCCGTCCGTGCCGATCGTGCCGACGTCGTCGTCGGCGTCCTCATGGCCCAGGCCGGTGCCCGCCCGGTTGAGGGCGAGTTCACGCGTGCGCCGGGCGGCGGCGCGCAGTCGTTCCAGCGGATCGTCGGTCATCGGATTCATGCAACACCGGCCGCCCTCGGAGTGCACGCGAATTTCCGACGAGCACGGTCAGGTCGCTCGCGGACGGTTCGATAATTGCGTCAGGTCATGCGAACGTCACACACGGTGATGCGCGGAGCCGTCTTCCCAGATATGCTTCCAGATGCCGCCCCCTGCGAGGGGGAGAGGAAGTGAGCCCGGGCTTACCGCCGGAATTGACGGGAACCCGGGCTTCGCGTTCTCGGGATCATTCCCGGTTATGCGCGATCATTCGCAGATCACGCGCTCGGTCATGCGCTCGCCGCGCAGCAGACGCCACATTCAGTCATCCCCCGCCTCCGCTCTGGCAACTATTCCCGCGACCACATCGGGCAGCCAGAGGAGTTCCTCGGCGAGAGGATCGCCCCACTGAACATGCATGTCGTGCGGCAGCGCTTGCCGAGCGCGAAGGGCGTTGACCAAGTCAAGGTCCTCTTTGTCGCCTGCGGCGTTCCTACGTTCCATGACCACGTGCCGTATGTCATTGGACGCCAACTGCCACAGCAGCCGCTCCAGGCACTTACGCCGAGCTCGCCTTTGCTTCGCAGGCAGGAGCCCGGCGCCGATCACGATGTTCAAGGTCGGCGACAGGGCTGCGACGGCACGAGCGATCACCAGGCGCCGCTTCCGGTCTTCGTCTCGCCAGTGCAGCCGCGGCTGCTTGGTCAGCAGGAGGCCACGCAGGACCGCACGGTATTCAGCGGCACGATCGACAGGGACGGCGACAGCGGCCAGCACGTAAAGACCCTCTTCGAGACGCATGGACTCGTCCACATACGCACATGACTCCCTGTACATGGGCCGTTACTTCAGGTTGACATCCTGATGCCCGCGTCATGAATCGGAGGACGGGACGGGATCCCGGAGAAGACCCAGGCCGTTCTCATCGAGACAGGCAAGAGGCCGTCCGGATGCGCCGCCGGGGCGGCGCATCCGTACGGCCGTTGTGGTGTTATCTCACGAGGCGGTGCAGGTCACCGGCGACGGGACGGCGTTGGTCCCGTTCCAGCTCGCCTGGAACCCGAACGTGGTGGACGCCCCGGAGCCGACCGAGCCGTTGTAGCTCACGTTCGTGACCGTGACGTTCGCCCCGGACTGGCTGACCGTGCCGTTCCAGAACTGGCTGACCGTCTGGCCGTTGGCGAAGGCCCACTTGACGTTCCAGCCGCTGATCGAGGCGCTGCCGGTGTTCTTCACCGTGACCTCGCCCTGGAAGCCGCCCGGCCACTGGTTGACCACGGTGTACGTCGCCGAGCACCCCTTGCCGCCCGACGGGCTCGCCGAGGGTGACGGGCTCGGGGACGGGCTGGGCGAGCGCGACGGGCTGGCCGACGGACTGGGCGACGGGCTCCGGGACGGCGACGGCGACTTCGACGGGGACGCCGAGGGCGAAGCGGACGGCGACGGCGACGGGGACGCCGAGGGCGAAGCGGACGGCGACGGCGACGGGGAGGACCCGCCGTCGCGGTCGCCGTAGATGATGCCCCGGCCGTTGGTGCCGAGGTAGACCCGGCCGTAGATCCGCGGGTCGCCGGTCAGGGCCTCGCCCATGTTGCCGTACTGGTGCTGGTCGTCGTTGATGCGCACCCAGCTCGCGCCGGTGTCGTCGGACCGGAACAGGCCCTGCACGCCGTCCACGGTGCCGGCCAGGTAGAGGGCCTGGTACGTCTTGCCGGGCGCCGCCTTGCCGAAGCCGATGTTGATCGAGCTGCCGACGTTCGACAGCTTGGTGAACGAGGCCCCCGAGTTGGTGGAGTGCCACAGGCCGCCCTCGCCGGCCAGCCAGACGTCGCCCTCCTTGCCCGGCAGCGCCTTGAAGTGCACGCCGGTCGTGGGCAGCCCGGTCGCCGCCGTGGCGCCGAAGCTCGCACCGCCGTTGGTGCTCACGTAGAACTTGCCGCCGGAGAAGGCGTAGAACTTCTGCGCGTTCACCCGGTCGGACTCGACGATCGCGTTGGCCGGAACACCGGTGGAGGCGCTCCAGCTGTTGCCGAAGCCGACGGAGTAGACGACCTGGATGCCGGGGTCGGCGGGCGACCAGACGAAGCGGCTGCCGTCGGCCGCCGCGGCGACCGTGCCGCCGTTGTTGATCCCGCCCGGCTCGGTGCCCTGGAACCAGTTGGCCCCGCCGTCGGTGGAGAAGGCCACGTGGCTGTCGTTCGGCCGGTCGGAGTCGGTGAAGTTACCGGCCCGCACCATCACGCTCGGGTTGGTCTCGGCGTAGTCGAGCGAGGTCGTGGAGGTGAAGACGGGCTGGGTGAACATCATGGACGGCACGGCGTCGAGGTTGGTGTGCCGGAAGCCGCCGATGTCGCCCAGGGCGCTGACCAGCGGGGCGCCGCTCGGCGGGCTGATCAGGTCGAGGACGGCGGTCTCCTCCAGGCCCTTCACCATCGGCTTGATCGTGAACTGGCCGCCCGAGTCCCACTTCGTGAGGTCGGTGGTGCCGTAGATCGTCGCGCCGGTGCCGTACATCATCCGGTCGGAGTTGAACGGGTCGATCTCCACCGACTCGTTCATCCAGCCGAGCTTGGGAGTGACCTCGGGCGGCTGGGGGTTCGTGCCGAAGGTCAGCCACGGAGCGGCGGAGATGTCCATCTTGTAGCGGAAGCTGCGGTCCGGGTACGACGTCCAGTCCCAGATGCGGGTCCAGGTCGCGCCGCTGTCGGTGCTCCTGAAGAAGATCGCGTCGGGCCACCAGGAGACCTGGGTGGCGACCATGATCGTGCCGGGGTGCTGGCGGTCGACGGTCAGGCCGCTGTAGCCGAAGTAGTCGTCGCCGCTGCTGGACGGGATCGGGCTGATCTGGGTCCAGGCGCCGGTGGCGGTGGCGTAGCGCCACACGTCGCCCTTGGCGCCGTCGTACGGGCCGCCGGTGTCGCTGGTGGCGATGTAGAGGTAGCCGTTGGCCGTGTCGATCACGCCCTTGTGGGCGATGTAGCCGGTGGGCTGCCCGGACACCCGCTCCCAGGAGGTGCCGCCGTTGGTCGTGCGGTAGACGGTGTTGGCCTTGTCGGCCACGCCCACGTAGACGGTCTGGGTGGCGTTGCCCGAGGTGCCGGTCCGCTTGTCGAAGGTCACCCAGACGACGCCCTGGTTGTCACCGTTGTACGCGTCCCCGGGGCTGGCGACGTAGTTGCCGGCGTTGGGGAAGTTGGTCACCTTCGACCAGGTGGCGCCGGAGTCGGTGCTCCGCCACAGGCCGTTGCCGCTGGGCGCGCCGAAGTAGAGGATGCTGTTCTTGTTCGGGTCCACCGCGAGGCGCTCGCCCATGCCGCGGCCGGGCATGTTGCCGCCCAGCTTGAACGGCAGGGGGCTCACCTGCCAGGTGTCGCCCTTGTTCGACGAGCGCAGGATGGCGCCGTTGTTGGGGTCCCAGCTGTTGGTGTACATGCCGACGGCGGCGTACACCTTGTTGGCGTCCACCGGGTCGGGGGCGATGCCGACGACGCCGTTGTAGCCCCAGTTGGACTGCCCGACCCAGTCGAGCAGCGGCGTCCAGGCCTGGGACGACTGGTTCCAGCGGTACGCGCCGCCGATGTCGGTGCGCGCGTAGATCAGGTCCTTCTGGGCGGGACTGAAGACGATCCCGGGGACGAAGCCGCCTCCGAGGATCTGCACGTTCTTGAACGTGTAGGAGTCGGCGGCGACGGCCGACACCGGGGACATTCTGATCACGGCCGTGACCAGCGCCACGGCGGCGACCACGAGCAGGGCTGCGAATCTTCGCATGGACGGTTTCCCTCCGAGCACGGACAACCGGCCATGCACGACCAGGCGGGGACCCTGACCGTCCTTCTCCCACGTGCATGGAAATCTGAAGGGAAGGTTCACACATCGGCGGAAGCGCCGTCAATAGTTTGGCGTCCAGACTAATTGGAACCGGTTTCACTAATGGCCCGAGCACACGCTCCCGTGGAACATAATTCTGGTTATGACTACTGCTCTCGTGCTCGGCGGCGGAGGAGTCGCCGGCATCGCCTGGGAGGCGGGGATCGTCACCGGCCTGCGCCGCCTCGGCGTCGACCTGGGGACGGCGGACCGGATCATCGGCACCTCGGCCGGCTCGGTCGTCGGAACACTCGTGGCCACCGGCGCCGACCTGGAGGAGGCGATCGCCCACCAGGCCGTGGTGGACACCGGCCCGCCTCCGGCCGTCGACCACATGGACGAGGTGATGCAGGCGTTCGCCATCATGTTCGACCCGACCCTCGACCGGCGGGAGGCCCGGCGCAGGGTCGGCCAGATGGCCCTGGCGGCCAGGGTCGACCACTACGCCGATCGGCTCGCGGCGGTCGGCGAGCGGCTGCCGGTGAAGGAGTGGCCCGAGCGCGAGCTGCTGATCACCAGCGTGGACGCGGCCACCGGCGAGTTCGTCGTATGGGACCGTTCCTCCGGCGCGCCGCTGGTGCTCGCCGTCGCGTCGAGTTGCGCCGTGCCGATGGTCTTCCCGCCCGTGGAGATCAACGGCCGCAGGTACGTGGACGGCGGCGTCCGCTCCGCGACCAACGCCGACCTCGCGGAGGGCGCCCGCGCGCTCGTGGTGCTCGAACCGCTCGGCACCCTGACCCCCCGGGCCGTGCTCGACGCCGAGATGGCGAAGGCGGGCGCGCCCACGTCGTACGTCGTCCACCCCGACACCGCGTCGGTCGCGGTGTTCGGCCAGAACGTCCTCGACCCGGCCCTGTGGGGACCGGCCTTCGCGGCCGGGATCGACCAGGCCGCCGCCCTCGCCGAGCCGATCGCCGCCGTCTGGTCCTGACCCCCGGGCCTGCCCGCCGCCCCGCCCGTACGACGGGCGGCGTCACACGGCTGGCGTCACACGGCTGGCGTCACACGGCTGGCGTCACACCGGCGGCCGGCGCGGGAACGCTCCCGCGCCGGCCGCCCGGCGCCGGGACCGGTATCTCACCGGGCCCTTTCCTACCGGGTCTCGGCGACCGCCTTGCTGACCGCGTTGGGGCCGTCGTACTGCCGGTCGGGGATGCGATCGAGCGCGTCGATGACGTCGTCGTCCGCCCCCTGGTCACGGGCCGTGCGGATCAGGTCCGACTTGCCGGCCGGATAGTCCACGCCCTTCAGGTGCTTCTGCATCTGGATCGGGTTCGGTGCGTCGGCCATGACATGCCCCCCTTCGTCGGTGTTCGTCCTGTTCTCCCTCGCGTACCCCCTCTCTCCCGCACCACACGGGAACGGCGCGGCGCGGGGCCGGTCAGGCGTTGGCGGTCTGCTGCGTGACGATGTGGACGGCGAGCCCGGCCAGCACCGTGCCCATCAGATAACGCTGCACCCTCAGCCAGGCCGGGCGCTTGTTGAGGAAGGCGGCGACGGTGCCGGCGGTGATGACGATGGCGCCGTTGACGGTCAGGGCGATGACGATCTGGGTGAGCCCGAGCAGCAGGCTCTGCTCGGCGACATGACCGCGCGCGGGGTCGACGAACTGCGGCAGCAGGGACACATAGAGGATCGCGAGCTTGGGATTGAGCAGGCAGGTGAGCAGCCCCATGGTGAACAGCTTGCGTGGCGGATCGGGCGGCAGCGGACGGGGCGTGAAGGCCGACTCGCCCCCCGGCTTGAGCGCGTTCCAGGCGAGCCAGAGGAGATAGGCCGCACCCGCCAGCTTGATCGCCAGGTAGAGCGGCGGCACGACGGTGAAGACCGCGATGAGTCCCGCGGTGACCGCGGTGAGGTAGACCAGGAAGCCGGCCCCGATGCCCGCCAGGGAGTACAGCCCGGCCCTGCGGCCCTGGAGGATCGACCGTGAGACCAGATAGATCATGTTGGGGCCCGGCGAGAGGACGAGACCGAGGGCGATGGCCGCGATCCCGAGGACCGCGCTCAAGCTGATCATTGATTGGCCTTTCCCTGTCCGATTCGGTGCGACGGTTTTCTTGGCCCGCGAATAGCGTGGCCGCCCGGCCGTTTCGAGCGTACGTCTTTCCGCCGGGAAATCCCCACGAGGGCGGGCACCCGCCCTCGCCGGTTCGGGCACACCCGATAATGGCGATCCTGGACGACCCTTGTCGCACATCTCGATTGGTGAGACGAATTTCCATCGTGATCGCCTACCGAAACCGGAACATCACCCTCCGCCAAGAACATCGATCCTCTCCCGCCGAGACCGTCAAACTCCCTCTTGACTCACGGTGAACCAACGGTAAACATTGCCTCCGGAGAGAGGGGATCTCCTTTCGGCGGGATCGGGGAATTTTAGGGGGCAACTCGTGCTCGAAATACGAGTCCTGTCATGGGAACCGCACGCGGCGGCGCGGCCGTGGCGAGCCGCGTCGATTCCGGGAAACCGTTCACGGCCGGGCACGGGCGCGGCGAACGACATCGGACCGCGGCGTGAACAGGCCGCAGGCTCGGGAACGCGGGGCGAACCGGCCATGCGCCCGGAAACGCCGGTCGTCCTGTGACCGCGCCGAAACAGGCGGCGAGCGGGACCTCGCCGACGGACAGTGACGCGGCTCCGGCGATTCTGTACTACATCCGCGACCCGGCCAACATCTGCACCGTCATCGGGCTGTCCCTCGCCGTCGTCGCGCTCTACCTGCTGCTTCACGAGCGGATTCACTGGGCGACGGTGGCGCTGCTGGCCGCGGTCGCCTGCGACCTCCTCGACGGTCAGATCGCCCGCAGGACGCCGGGGCGCACGCCCGACCACGGGCGGATCGGGGTGCAACTCGACTCACTCGTCGACATCGTGACCTCGGCCGTCGTTCCCGGGATGCTGCTGCTGGTCATGGGCGGCCGTCAGGCGGTGTTCCTGCCCGGGGCGATCCTGATCGCCGTCGCGGGCGTGCTCAGGCTCAGCTACTTCAACGTCCACAGCGCGGGCGGCGACCACTTCCGGGGACTGCCCGTCTATTACAACCCCCTCGCCGTGGCCGGCGCCGTGCTTCTGGCGCGATGGCTGGGCGTATACACGGTGTACGCCACCATTATCGCGCTCGTCGTATTGAACCTCTCCTCACTGCGCGTGCCGAAGCAGCGGGGAATCGGGCTGTGGTGCCTGTTCGCGGCCACGTTCGCACTCATGGCCGCACTGATCGCGACCAATTGACGTATTCGTGCCCGCCCCTGAGCGGGGCACGTTTTCAGCATGCCGGAAACGGCACCGTCGGGGAGGATGTGAATGACCGCGCTCGCACTCGGACGACGTCAGTATCTGGATTTGGAGAAACTCGCACTGGGCGCATTTTCACCGGTGACAGGATTCATGGACCGGCGCGAGTGGAAAAGTGTCGTGGAGACCATGCGGCTGCCGGACGGTGAGCTGTTTCCGCTCCCGATCGCTCTGGACGTGGACTCCGCCCTGGCACGGCAGGTGGAGGGGACGGCGCGGGTGACGCTGACCTACCGGGGCGCGCGTGTGGCCGAGGTGGCCGTGAGCGACGTCTTCCGGCGGGATCTGCGGGCCGACGCCCGTGAGATCTTCGGAACGGATCGCCCGGACCATGCCGGGGTGAAAGCCTTCCTCGGCCTGCCGGGCTTCTTCATCGGCGGCCGGGTCGTCGACTTCGAGCGCGCCCCGGCCGAGGACGGCCTCGCGGAGCTGACGCCCGCCGAGAGCCGGCGCGTGTTCGCCGAGAACGGATGGGAGACGGTCGCCGGGTTCCAGACCCGCAACCCGCCCCACCGTGCGCACGAATATCTGCAACGCGTCGCCCTTGAGCACGTGGACGGGCTCCTCGTCCAGCCGCTCGTGGGACGCAAGAAGCCTGGTGATTTCGCGCCCGACGCGGTGCTGCGGGGTTATCGGGCCCTGCTCGACCACGTCTATCCGAAGGACCGCGTCCTGCTGTCGCCCATCACGGTCTCCATGTGGTACGCCGGTCCCCGGGAGGCGGTCTTCCACGCCGTCATCCGGCGCAACTACGGCTGCACGCACTTCATCGTCGGCCGCGACCACGCCGGCGTGGGCGACTGGTACGGCAAGTACGCCGCCCACGAGCTGACCAGGCGGTTCGACGGCGAGCTGGGCATCCGGATCATGCGGCTGCACGGCCCGTATCACTGCGAGATCTGCGACGGGATCGTGACGGAACGGACATGCCGCCACGGCGGCACGGCCGCGACGACGGAGATCAGCGGGACCTGGATGAGGCGGATGCTGCAGTCCGAGACCATGCCCCCCACCCACGTCATGCGGCGGGAAGTGGTGGCCGCCGTGCGCGGCGCCGGGCAGTTGTTCATCGAGGAGGAGAGCGCATGAGCCATACCCGCGTCATCGCCACCATCGGGCCGGCGACGAGGTCCGCGGAAACGCTCGCGCGCCTGGCCCGAGCCGGGATGAACCTGGTGCGGCTCAACGCCTCGCACAACACCCTGGACTGGCACCGGGACACGATCGCACTGGTCCGTCGGGTGCTCCCCGCGACACCGATCCTCCTCGACGTGCCCGGGCGGAAGATCCGCACCGCGAACCTCGCGTCGGAGCCCGTGTTCGGCGTCGGAGACACGATCATCCTCACCACGCAGACCGGTGACGACGGCGGCCGGAAGGTGCCGATCAGCTCACGCCGGCTGCACCTGGACGTGTCCGCGGGCGACACGCTGCTGGCCGACGACGGCAAGTTGCGGTTCACCGTCGTCGATGTCAGGGGCCCCGACCTGCACTGCCGGGCCGAGGTGGCGGGCCGGCTGCGCAGCAGGAAGGGCATCAACGCCCCCGGCGTGGACCTCGGCGGCGAACTCGTCGGCGAACGCGACCGTGAGATGCTCGCCTTCGCCCGCGAGACCGGCGTCGACCTGGTGGGGATCAGCTTCGTCGAGTCGGCCGGGCATGTCGGGCTGGTCAGGCAGGAGCTGTCCGGCGGCCACGCCGGCATCGTCGCCAAGATCGAGACTCCCCGGGCCGTACGCAACCTGGAGGAGATCATCGACAGCGCTGACGCGATCATGATCGATCGCGGCGACCTGTCGATCGAGACGGACGTCAAGCAGATCGGGTTGCTGCAGAAGGAGATCCTGGCCCGGTCGGCGGAGTTCGACAAGCCCGTCATCGTCGCGACCGAGATGCTGGACAGCATGATCGAAAGGCCGTATCCGACGAAGGCCGAGATCCTCGACATCACCAACGCCGTCCTCGCCGGCGCGGCCGGTGTCATGCTCTCCGGTGAGACCGCGGTGGGAGCCCATCCGGTCGAGTCGGTCAGGACGATGAAACAGGTCGCCTCGGCCGCGGAGGAGTACCTGCGGAAGGCCGAGGCCTCCGGCGACGCCGGACCGGCGCCCGCGCACGTCCTGACCGTCCGGCTGGCGGGCGGCTCCGCCGCCGATCCCGCCGGGCGGCAGCGGTGACGCCGCACGGGTGATCGGCACGGGTGATCGGCACGGGTGATCGGCACGGGTGATCGCACGACCCGATCCGCCGCTGGTCCGGCGTCGGCTGACGCCACTCCGTCCTCCCCTCTTTCCGGCACGGCTCCTCGGTACGGCTATTCATCGGACACGAAAGAGGCCTCCGACCGTGACACTGAAGACCGCTGACGTCATGCACGTCCTGCTGGCTCTGACGATCCTCGTCCTCGCGGCGCACGCCGGCGCCGAGCTCTTCAGACGCCTACGCCAGCCGCCCGTGATCGGCGAGATAGCGGGCGGCCTTCTCCTGGGGCCGACCGTGCTCGGCTATCTCCTCCCCGGGGCCGGGCAGTGGGTGTTCCCGGCGGAGGGGCCGACCACGTCCGTGATGGGCGCGTTCTACCATCTCGGGCTGTTCCTCCTCGTCTACCTCATCGGCTTCGAGCTGGGCGGCACCAGGGCCGGGGCGGAGCGGCGGACCGTCGTCTGGATCACGGTGGCCGGGCTGGCGGTGCCGTTCGCCTCGGGACTGCTCATCGCCCGGTCGGCGGACATGACCGCGCTCGCCGGCCCACTGGGCTCCCCCGCCACGCTGAGCCTGGTCTTCGGGACGGCCATCGCGGTGACGAGCATCCCGGTCATCTCCCGGATCATGCTCGACATCGGCATCATGCGGACGCGTTTCGCGCGGGTCGTGCTCTCCGTGGCCGTTCTCGAGGACGTCGTGCTGTACGTCATCCTCTCCCTGATCCTGGCGATGGCGCAGATCAGGGCGAGCGAGGCGTACGGGCTGTGGGCGCTGACCGGAGTCGACTCGGCGGCGCTCACGATCGCGTACTACATCCTGGCCTCGCTCGTCTTCCTGGGATTTCTCCTGTGGCTGGGCCCGCGGATCCTGGACCGCCTTTCCGCCAGCCGGCTGAACATCATCGAGACGCGCAGCCCGGTGGCGTTCCTCATCGCCGTCATCTTCCTGCTCTGCGTGCTGTGCGTGGGGCTGGGTATCGACCCCGTCTTCGGGGCGCTGATGGTCGGATTCAGCGTCGGGCGGCTCCCGACGGAGCGCGCGGCGGCGGCGCACAAGACCATCAAGGGCATCTCGCTGGCCTTCTTCGTGCCGGTGTACTTCGCGATCGTCGGTCTCAAGCTGGATCTGATCCACAACTTCCCCCTGGCGTTCTTCGCCTGGTTCTTCGCCGTCGCCTGTGTGGTCAAGTGGGGCAGCGTGTGGGTCGGCGCCCGGCTGGCCGGGGAGGACCGCAGCTCGGCCACGAACCTCGCGACGGCGATGAACGCGAGGGGCGGCCCCGGCATCGTGCTCGCGTCGACCACGTTCAGCGCGGGCGTGATCAACGAGGCGTTCTTCACCGCGCTGGTCATCTTGTCGATCATCACCTCGCAGCTCGCCGGGGTGTGGCTGACGGCGATGGTCTCCCGCGGGCACTTCCGGTCGGTCCCCGACGTCGCCCGGGACCACGGCGCGAAGGTGACGGCGGGCGCCGAGTGACGCCGATCGCCGAACCTGACCTGCGCTTACCTGCACTTTTGTCACGATTGGGTATACGGGGGCCGCCTTTGTGAGACGGGGAGACGCGCGGGTAGCTGGCATTGCGTGCCTGATGCCCAATTGCTGGCCGCACAGGATCTGCGGCTCGACGTCAACGTTCTGGACTACGCGATCCTCGCTCTGTACTTCCTCGTGGTCCTGGGAATCGGCTTCGCCGCGAAACGGGCCGTACGGACGAGTCTGGACTTCTTCCTCTCGGGCCGCGCGCTTCCCGCATGGATCACCGGCCTGGCCTTCATGTCCGCCAACCTGGGCGCGACCGAGGTCCTCGGTATGGCGGCGAACGGCGCGCAGTACGGCGCGATGACCCTGCACTACTACTGGATCGGCGCGGTCCCCGCCATGGTGTTCCTCGGCGTCGTGATGATGCCGTTCTACTACCGGTCCAAGGTGCACAGCGTCCCGGAGTTCATGCGCCGCCGCTTCAACGGGGCGACCCAGCTGCTCAACGCCGGGACCTTCGCCGTCGCGCAGATCCTCATCGCCGGGATCAACCTGTACGCGCTGGCGCTCATCATGGACGCCATGCTCGGCTGGCCGCTGTGGCTGTCCGTCCTCGTGTCGGCCGCGATCGTGCTGGCGTACATCACGCTCGGCGGCCTGTCCTCGGCGATCTACAACGAGGTCATGCAGTTCTTCGTGATCGTCGCCGGGCTCGTGCCTGTGGTGATCATCGGGCTGACCCGAGTCGGCGGCTTCTCCGGCCTCGGTGAGAAGGTCAAGCAGAGCGTGCTCGGCGAGGGCGGGCTGCACACCTGGGCGCACACCGCCGGCACCGACAACCCGCTCAACGCCAACTGGATCGGCTTGGTCTTCGGCCTCGGCTTCGTGCTGTCCTTCGGCTACTGGACCACGAACTTCGCCGAGGTGCAGCGCGCGCTGTCGGCGCGCAACACCACCGCCGCCCGGCTGACCCCGATCGTCGCGGCCTACCCGAAGCTCGTGATCCCGGTCGTCACCGTCATCCCCGGTCTCATCGCGGTCGTGCTGTTCGGCAACCTCGGCAAGGACGGCGGGCCGACGTACAACGAGGCGATCCCGCTGCTCATGAACGAGTTCCTGCCCAACGGCGTGCTCGGCGTCGCGGTGACCGGCCTGCTCGCGTCGTTCATGGCCGGCATGGCCGCCAACATCAGCGGGTTCAACACGGTCTTCACCCAGGACATCTGGAAGGCGCACATCAACGGCGACCACCCCGACGAGTGGTACGTGCGGCTCGGCCGCATCGCCACCGTCGTCGGCGTCCTCGCCGGAATAGGCACGGCGTTCATCGCCGCCGGGTTCGGCAACATCATGAACTACCTGCAGTCGCTGTTCTCGTTCTTCAACGCCCCGCTGTTCGCGACGTTCATCATCGGCCTGTTCTGGCGCCGGATGACCGCCTGGGCGGGTTTCTGGGGCCTGCTGAGCGGCACCGTGTGCGCCTTCGCCTCGTACATCCTCTACAAGGCGGGCGTGGTCGACTTCGGCACCGAGCTGAACGCGAGCTTCTGGGGCGCCGGCATCGCCTTCGTGGTCGACGCGATCGTCTCCGTCGTGGTCACGCTCGCCACCACCCCCAAGCCGGACAGCGAGCTGCGCGGGCTCGTCTACGGCCTGAGCGACGCGTCCGTCTCCGACGACGCGCTGGCAGGCGACGCCGCCTGGTATCGCTCCCCCCTTGTCCTCGGCGCGGGCGCGGTTGTCCTCGCCGCCGCGTTCTACCTGCCCTTCCTGTAGGAGGTTTGCATGGCCGCCCCGCAACGGCTCTTCGACATCCGCCGCGTGATCGGTGGTCTGTTCCTGGCGTACGGACTGATCCTCACGGTCACCGGGCTGTTCGACGGCGCCCAGGAGATCCAGAAGGCGGAGGGCATCCGCATCAACCTGTGGGCGGGCATCGCGATGCTCGTCGTCGGCGGGGCGTTCCTGCTCTGGGAGCGCCTGCGCCCGTCCGACGCCCCCTCCCCCTCCGACGAACAGGAGTGAACCGGCGCGTCAGTGTGATCGCGTGCCCTGCCCGCGGGCGGCCCCGGGGGCGGGCGCCCCGGGAGGGGTGCCCTTCGTGACCACGGCGGGCGGAACCAGCACCGCCGGGATCGAAACCGTCGTCCCGTTGGACACGATGGCCGTGCCGTACACGGTCCGGCCGCCCGCGACCGCGACCGCCAGCCTGGCGGCGGCCGACGCCTCGGCCGCGACATCGGTGCGGACCGTGGCGGTCTGCGTGCCGGCCCTGACCCGCCCCAGCGCCGCGGGCCGCCCGCCATGCCCGATCAGCGGCACCCCGGCCATCCCGGCCCTCGCCAACTCGGCCGCGACGGCCTCCGCCACCGCGTCGCTCGCGCAGCACACGCCCCCCACCTTCGTGGCCCCGCCGAGCGCGGCGACGGCCGCCGCCACCTCGCGGGCCGCCTCGTCGGGCCGCGTCAGGTCCCGTTCCCAGCCGATCGTCACGCGGCCGTCGAGCACGGCGTGCAGGCCCCGCTTCACCGTCGCTGCGTACGGATCCGTGGCGGGGCCGTTCAAGAGCAGCACCGGCCCCGCGACCTTCATGGCACCGAGCAGGGCCAGTGCCTGCTCCCGCCCGACGCGCGCCGGGTCCGTCGCCACGTAGGCGTCCACCGGCCCGTTCGCCAGCCGGTCGTACGCGACGACCTTGGCCCCGGACAGTTTGGCCCTGGCCACCCAAGGGGCGGCGGCCCCGGGATCCACCGCACCCAGCACCAGCACCCGCACGCCGTCGGCCAGCATCCGGCCGATCTGCCGCCCCTGCCTGGCCTGATCGCCCGCGGCGTCGGCGTACTGGACGTGGCAGCGCGGGCAGAGGGACGTCAGGGCCCGCGTGAACAGAGGCCGGTCGGGTCCCTCGCCGGGGAGCAGCAGGCCGACGGTGAAGCCCTCCCGCGCGTCGCCGACCGCTCCGAGTTCCGCTCCCGGCTGCCGCCCACCCTGCCCGCAGGATGGAAGGGACATCAGGAGAAGCACGCAGACGCCCGTCAGTCGTCTCCCCACAGGGCACCCCCGATTCGTTGCGTAGCCACGTTTCGCAGAGCCGTCTTGTGGAGCGAGTCTCCTCAACAGTCACATACCCGGACATAAGCCCCACAACTCTTCTCGGGGCAGCCACGCCCCAGTGCGTGACGATCACGACAGGGCGATTGGGCCGGGATTACGCCCAGGGCCGAAGGTCGCCGCTCACCTCCGCGCACAGATCCCCTCGCCCGCTAAGTTGTGAGAGACTCCACCATTGCGGGGCGGTAGCTCAGCCGGTCAGAGCATCGGACTCATAATCCGTGGGTCGTGGGTTCAAGTCCCACCCGCCCTACCACGTTTGATCAGGGAAACCCTGCCTGAGCTGCGGTTCCTCCATGGATCATGATTACCGGGCATGCACCCGCAGGCCACCGAGAGCCGCCGCTTGTCGCCAGTCACGGGATATACGCCGGATGGCGCAGACCACGAACGGGTGTCGTCGGGCAGTTCGATGGTCAGTGTGGTGTCGCTGACGTCCACGGTGACGATCGCGCGGGCGTGGATGCGGCCCAGGGCGACCTTCTGCTTGGCCACCATGATGACGCCGCTGTTGCCGGCTACCCACTGCACGGTGATCGGCTGGACCGACGGGCGGGGTGGCGGCCCGAGGGATCAGGTTCAGCGTGCGGTGACGCGGAAGGACTCCCGCATCTCGGGCGACCACAGGGCCCAGGCGAGGGTCGCGAGAAGGAGGCCGTGAACGACCTGTTCGGCGCGGAACCAGACCGGGATGACACCGGGGAGGGCGACGTTGACCGCGACCAGGGCGCAGGCGACGAGGGAGATGATCCGGAGCCGGTCATAGGTGCCCTTCGACCCCGCGAGGACGCGCTTGGTCAGGATCAGACAGATCACCGACCCCGCGAGGATGCCGCCGGCCTTGGTCCACACGTTGTTCGCCGGTTCCTGACCGAAGGCCGCGACGGCCATCGTGAGCAGGAACATGCCGACGCCGAGGCCCGCGATGGCGTAGGCGAGCCGCTTGATCAATGCGTTCTTTGTCATGGCCATGACACTAGTTTAATTGCATGCGGCATGCAATCACCTTAGAGTGAACTCGTGCACGACCACGAGAAACCCGACGAACAGGACGTTCAACGCATGGTTGACGCCCTCCTCCTGATCAGCGACGGCATCGAACGCACCCGCAGGCGACGACCCAATGCAGGCCTGCTGCGCATGCTGCAACTCATCGCCACCACACAGCCCGTCCGCACCTCCGACCTGGCCAAAGAACTCGGTGTCCACCAGTCATCGGCCACCCGCCAGGTCCAAGCCCTCACCGAAGAGGGCAAGGTTCAGGTCCTCACCGACCCGGACGACCGCCGGGCGAACACCATCACCATCACCGAGAAGGGCCGCGCCGAACTCGCGACCCTGGAACGCATGGGCCTGCAACGCTGGATGCTGTTCACCGATGGCTGGGCCGCCGCCGAAGTCCAGACCCTCGAACGACTCCTCACCAAACTCCGCGCCTCGATCGCGGCCGCGAACCGCAAGACGTAACCGTGACACACGAAGATCGGCCGACAACGGCACCTGTCGAACATGTCCTGGGACTGATGTGTCAAGCACGTCCCGGGACAGGACAACGCTGAATTCGTCCGTCTGCGAAATGGCATGGCAGAAGTGACGGGCGGCGCTCCGCGCCGCCTCGCGGCCCCGCGCCCGCTCGCCGGTCGGCCCGAGCAGCCGACACCAGAAACCGTGGAACCTCATCCATTGCTTCACCCGTCATGATTCGGATCATGACCCGTCCCGAAGCCCGACTCCGACAGCTCCAACCCACCGACGTCGAAGCCGTCCACTCCTGGGCCAGCCTCCCCGAGGTCTGCCGGTACCAGGCATGGGGACCCAACTCCCTCGCGCAAACGCGCGCCTTCGTGGCGGAAGCCGCAGCCGCATGGCATGAAGAACCACAGACACGCTTCCCCTACGCAGCTCTCCTGGACAACGAGGTCATAGGAATGGGCGAGTTCCACATCCGCAGCCTCACGCACGCCCAAGGAGAGATCCAGTACGTCACCCACCCCCGTCTCTGGGGCCAGGGCCTGGGCACCGCCATCGGTCGGCAACTGCTGCACATCGGTTTCCACCAACACGGAATGCACCGCATCTACGCCACCTGCGACCCCCGAAACGCCGCCTCCGCAGCCGTCCTGAACAAACTCGGGATGACGCATGAAGGCCACCTCCGCCACACCATGGAGCTGCGTGACGGCTGGCGAGACTCCGCGATATTCAGCATCCTTGCCACCGAATGGAGGACCAACACAAGCAACTGACACCCAACGCCTCCGGCGTGGGCGCTCCGGCTCCAGGATGATCAGCCGCGCAGGCGTCAGGCCGGGCGCCATAGTTGCAGGCGGTAGAGCTGGACCTGGTAAATGTCGCGCCGGAAGTCCGGCTCCTCGGTGTTGGTCATGACTCTGGTCAGCACGCGAACCGACCAGGAAACGCCAGTCTCCCCAAGGTCGAACGGCTCGAATTCTTCCGGCTCATGCTCGGAGATGTACTACAGGGGGCCTGCCACTCAAGCAGCTTGATCCAGAAGAGATCGCTCCGGGTCACTCTACTGAAGATCGATTGTGCGTCTCACCTCACGGCAAGCGCATACCGCAGTATGATTTCCCTGTGGCCGACACGACGCGCATCACGGTGACACTGCCGACTGATCAGGTCGCCGAACTCAAGAAGCTGACCGACAACGTCTCGGGTTATGTCGCCGAGGCGGTGGCACGCCAGCTGCGGCACCAACTCCTGGCCGCCGACCTGCTGCGGCACCAGGAGGAGCATGGCGAGTTCACCGATGAGGAGCTGGCCGAGGCCCGCGCCAGCATCTTCGGGACGGCGGGTTCCGGCGGCTCGGCGAGTGCGGCGTGATCGAGCATGTCGAAACCGTCGTCCTCGACTCCCAGGGGCTCTCCGCCTGGATCGCGCAGGACCGCAAGATCCTCGCCATGTTCCACGTGTTTCATTCCATGGGTGCCGATTTCGTCATCGGCGCCAACACCATTGTGGAGGTCAGCCACACGCGAGTGGACATGCCACGGCTGCAGTGGGTGCTGTCCCGTGTGAAGGTCGAACCGTTGACCGAGAGCGCAGCGAAGAGGTCCGCTGAACTACTCAAGGCCACAGGCCTGCACGGCCACAAGCACGCGGTCGACGCGACGGTCGCCGAGACGGCGTTGCGCCAACCGGGCCCGGTGGCCATGCTGACCTCCGATGTGGACGACATGATCCGCTTGTGCGGCAACCGCGTCCGGCTCATCGGTATCTGAACGCGTGACAGAGCAACCCGACGTGGAAACCGGCACGCCGACAGGGTCTACGGAGCCTCGTCCTTCTTCCACGGGCTGACGCCGAGTTTCTCGGTGGTGCCGAGATCGAGCTCCGGCGTCACCATCACGGGACGAGCACCGGCCTTGGCGTTCACCCTGACGTACGGCACGTTCACGGAAGCGCCGACGCCGGCAGTGACGGTGTTGCGCCACATCAGGCCGGCGGACGCGGTCTGGCCCGGCTTCAGCGTCACCGGCTGGGGCGGGTCGTCGAAGCCGGTCACGGTGGAGATGTCGCCACCCCCGTGCAGGATCTCGACACCGGTGACGGGCTGTCTGCCCTCGTCGAGGAGCTGGAGTTGCGGGTAGCCGTTGGTGTGGTAGGCGCGGGTTGAGCAGTTCTCCAGATGGAGCCCCACGACGCGGAGCCCCATGGCGGCGTCGCCGTTGCCCAGCGTGACGCGGATGCCGGAAGGCGGGCAGGAGCCCGCCGGGGCGGGCGCCTCGTCCGCCGGGACGCGCCTGACCTTGGCGATTCGCGCACCCACTGTGGGGGGCACCTTCGGGGGAAGCTCGTCCACGGCGACTGTGCGCCTCACCGTCTGACCGGGCTCGACCGCTGGAACCGTCTGTTCCGCACCTGCCAGCACCTGTCCGGAACGGGACACGAACGTGAAGGTGACGGTGTACGTGAAGGGTTCGGTTTCGTGGTTGGTGACCTGAAACTCGGCGGAGAACGGGGAGAGGCCGCAGTTGCGGGCCCGTCCGCCCAGGCCGGTTATCTCCACGCCGTCCTTCTCCAGGCCCCCGGAGCCGCCAGGAAGGACCGAAGTGCCGGAGGTGGGCGGCGTACCGGTGGACGGGGCGCCGCATTCGGGGTCCCCGCGCCGCTCGGCCGAGTCGGGTCCCTGGGTCCGCCGCGATCCGTCGCTCCATGCGGCGATCCCCTCCGATCCACAGGCCGGGAGGAGCAGGACGCCGGCGAGCACGGCGGAAAGGCCGAGCGAAGTGGTACGCATCCGGCCGTGACGCATGAGAAGAACCTTAGGGCAGACAGGCCGCCGAGGCCCCCTCTGGGCGTGACCGTATGAGGCCGGCGGTGCGTGGTCGATGGATCAGCTACAGGCGCCGGTCAGCGACGGGCAGGGTCCGGATCGCGCACCATGAACACGTCCACCTCGTCCTCGGTCTCGACCGTGAACCTGTGCCGCTCGTATAGCCGCCGGGCCGGACTGCCCTGCAGGACGTTCAGCCGGATCAGGGCGCCTTCTCGGTCGCACCGTTCCAGCAGCCTGCCCAGCACGGCGGAGCCCACGCCCCTGCCCTGCAGCTCCGGGGCCAGGTAGAAGTGCTCCAGCCAGTAGGCGCCCTCGGCCGGTCGCAGCGCCACGCAGCCGGCCAAGATACCGCTCACCTCGATCGTCCAGGTGTGCGCCGGCGCGAATCCGTCGCGCAGCCGCTGGCGTACGCGCTGCTCGTCGTACCGGCCGAGCCGCTCGAGATCCGCTCGAAGCACCACGGCCCGCAGCTCGGCCACCGCCTCGACGTCCGCCGTCGAAGCAGGCCGGAGTCTCCAGTCCACCATGATCACGATCGTATCGACCGGGGCTTACGTCACGTTTCCGGCGTGGCCTGTGCGAGCAGCCCGTCGACGAGAGCCCGCAGCCCCTGGGAGTAGGTGTCCTGTGCGGACAGCGTTCGCCACTGATCGCCGACGGCGACCAGGCGTGGCATCCGCGACTCGTCGAGGCCGCTGAAGAGGGGTTCGCGGTCTGCGGGTCGCGCGGCGTCCGCCGGTTGCTGAGCGGAGTGCGCGCGGACGAGGATCTCGCCGACCGTGTAGTACCAGATGTGGCGGAAGACGTGCACGGCCTGTTCGGGTGTGCATCCGTGGTCGATGGCTCCGGCCACGATGGATTCGACCATCCACACCGATTCGCCGAGCCGGCCGACGAACCCGTCGGCCGTGAGGACCTCCGCGGCCCACGGCCAGGCCGCGAGGGCGTCGTGGATCAGGGTGGCGGTCGCGATGATGCGCTCTCGCGGCTCGCCGGGCAGGTCGGGTCGCGGGATCTGGTCCGCGTATTCGGTGATCAGCAGAAGCTGCAAGTCCTCTTTGTCGCGCACATGGTGATACAGGGTCATCGTCCCGATACCGAGCTCCGCGGCCAGCCGACGAATGCTCAGCTTGTCCCAGCCGTCCCGGCCGATGAGCCGACGAGCCGCATCCAGGATCTGCGCCCGGGAGGTCACCGGTGGACGGCCGGTGCGGCCGGGCGCAGCATCGCGTGGAGACACCGTCCCATCATTCCGCCCGGCCACTCCCTTCCGCCAACCGGGGCTTCGGCTGTCGACACCCGGCCGCTACCGCTGTACTTTCAGTACGCGTACGAGAAATGTCCCCCGAGGACCGGCCAGAGGATGGAGGAACGGTGACAGACGCGAGATCAGCAAGCGGACACCCGGTCGCTCACATGGCCGCCCGGCCAGCGCTCACCCTTGCCGCGGTGGCTGTCGTGCAGTTCATGGTGTCGGTGGACCTGTCGGTCGTGAACCTCGGACTCCCGCGGATCGCCGCCGGCCTCGGCTTCAGCGCAGTGGGCCTGACCTGGGTGATCCACGCCTACGCCCTCACCTTCGGCGGGCTGCTCCTGCTGGGCGGCAAGGTCGCCGACCGCTACGGTCACAAACGGGTCCTGCTGCTCGGGCTCGCCGTCTTCGGCCTCGCCTCGCTCGCCGGCGGCTTCGCGCAGGAGCCCGGCCATCTCGTGGCCGGCCGCGCCCTGCAGGGCATCGGGGCCGCCGCGCTGTCTCCGGCCGCGCTGGCGCTGCTGGCCGTCACCTTCCCCTCCGGCAAGGCCCGGGTCCGGGCCTACGGCATATGGAGCGCGGTGAACGCCGCCGGCGGCGCCCTCGGCGTCCTGATCGGGGGTGTGCTCACCCAGTACGCGGGCTGGCGCTGGGTGATGTTCGTCAGTGTCCCGATGGCCGCCATCGCGCTGGTCCTGGCCTGGCGGGGCGTCGCCGCCGCTCCGACCACGGCTTCCGGTGGCCGCCCGGACATGCTGGGCGCCGTCCTGGCCACGGCGGGGATGTCCCTGCTCGTGTTCGGCGTCGTCCGCACCGACCAGTACGCGTGGACCTCGCCGGTCACCCTGGCGACCCTGGCTATCGCCGTCGCGTTGCTGACCGCGTTCGTCTACGTCGAGCGGACCACCACCTGCGATCCGCTGATCCGGCTCGGCCTGCTGACGAACCGCTCGGTCGCCGGCGCCAACTCCTACAACCTCCTCCTCGGCGCCGCCATGGCGTCATCCTTCTACTTCGCCTCCCTCTACCTCCAGCAAGTGCTCGACGCCAGTCCGACCATGGCCGGGATCCAGCTGCTGCCCTTCGCGTTCGGTGTGATCGCCGGCGCCGCGGTCGCCATCAAACTCGGCTACCGTCTCCCGCTCCGCACCATGCTGATCATCGGCGGATCGGTGACCGCGGCCGGGTTCGCCTGGTTAGGCCTGATCAGTGCCGACGGCTCTTTCCTCACCGACGTCCTGGGCCCGTCGCTCGTCGCCAGCGTCGGATTCGGGCTCTGCCTCGGACCGGTCGTCTCGGCCGCCACCGCGGGCGTCGCGCCGGGCGAGACCGGCGCCGCCTCCGGCCTGCTCTCCAGCTCACGCCAGATCGGCGCATCGCTCGGACTGGCCGCTCTCGGCACCGCCGCCCACGCGCGCACCGGCCGGAGCACCACGATCGAGGGCCTCACCGAGGGCTACGCGTTCGGCATGACGCTCGGCGCGGCGCTCCTGATCGGTGCCGTCCTCATCGCCTTCGCCGTCCTTCCGCGTACGAGCGCAGCGACGCCGGCGGAGCACGGCAGCCCCGAATTGGTCCCCGAACCGGAGTAGCCGGCCGTGCCGCGCCATCTCGCGGCTGCCGCACCACGGCCCAGACATGGTTCTGGTCGACCAGACGGGCGGCAGCAGTGTGCGCCCCACTTCGGCCATCGGCGGCAGCGGTGTCAGAGGCGTGAGAGGCAAGGGAGCGCCCATGACCGCAGGATCATGACGGCTGCGAGCCGGTGCGCGGCAACGGAGCGCGCGCCGGTCCCGGCTTCCTCGACGGCGGTCACGGCAACCTCCAGAGCCCGCGCGGTTTCGGTCAGCGGCTCACCGTAATAACTCGGAAGGGGCCGGAGACGGGAATCCGGCCGAGTACGTGCGATCACAACCAATGCGCCTCAAGGATACGGAAGGAATCCAGCCGCCCGCGCAAAGGAATTGTCGGCACAGAGAAACGGACCGACAGCATCTTCGATTGCATTTGTTTTCTGTTGCGAAAAGCGGTTGTTTGCGCATTGCTGGGTGACGGGGCCTTTCGTTACCTCTAGCGTGAGAATCAGGGTCTGGATCCACGGTTCGATGGATCGATTTGCGCTTCGTGTGTCCGGGTGTTCCCGGCGACAGTCACGGAGCCGACGGAGTGATACTCATGCTCAAAGAAGCACTGGCTGCTGGCGCGATCACGGCGTCGGCCCTCATCGTCCCGATGACGATGCAGACGCAACCGGTCAATGCGGCCGGCACCACCGCACAGGTCATGCAGAACCCGACACAGCCCTGCCCCGGAGGCAGATGCCGTGGCCGTGAGCGCCAGCGGCCGTACGGCCAATACGGTCGCGAACGCGGCCGTGAGCGGGGCCGATTCGAGGAGCGCGGACGCGAGCGCGGACGGTTCGAGGAACGCGGCCGTGAGCGCGGGCGCATGGAAGATCGCGGACGGTTCGAGGAACGCGGCCGTGAGCGCGGGCGCATGGAAGATCGCGGGCGCTTCGAGGAACGCGGACGCGAGCGCGGGCGCATGGAAGATCGCGGACGGTTCGAGGAGCGCGGACGCGAGCGCGGGCGCATGGAAGATCGCGGGCGCTTCGAAGAGCGCGGACGCGACCGGAGCCGGTTCGAGGAACGCGGACCGCGGTAGCGGCATCAGCAGCAGGGAGAGCGAGGCAGCTGCAAGGACGGGATAACCGCACATCGAACCTGCTGGACCCTCCTGCCCCGCGAGGCGGCCGCCTCGTGGGGCTCTCCCTTTGCAGCAGACGGCGGCACGGCCCGCTCCCCCGCATTTCAAGCCCGTCGCCGCGAAAACGAATTGTCACGCCCCGCGATTAGCGCGATTCAGGCCGGCGAGAGCGTCGGCCTTATTACGACGTGGTTCGGCCGGACGGGATGCGGTAAACAGACACGTGCGAACGCGACTCGGCGGTGAACTCGGTTCCGATCCAGTCCGCATGCCTGGCCTCCAGTTCGAACCCGGACATTTGAGCCATGAGATCGAGCTCGGCCGGCCAGATGTATCGGTGGGGGCTGCGGAACAGCTCGGCCTGTCCGCTCTCGTTGAACCTGAAATGGTGCGACACGAGGTGTTGCCGCAGGAAATCGTAGGTGTCCAGGCCGATGTGGCCGGGCTCGCAATGCCACACCACCGCCTCCTGGCCCGGTGGGAGCTTGCGGAGCTCGGGCACCCAGAGCTCGATCACGAAGCGGCCGCCGGGCGTCAGGTGCCGCGCCGCGTTGCGGAAGCACGCGACCTGCTCGGCCTGGGTGAGCAGATTGGAGATCGTGTTGTAGACGAGGTAGACGAGTGAATACTCCCCCGGAGCCACGGCGGTCGCCATGTCGCCGACGACGACCGGGATCTTCGTTTCGTCCATCTTCGTGCGTAGCTGGTCGATCATCGGACGCGACAGCTCGATGCCGGTGACGGGCACGCCACGCTCGGCGAGCGGAACGGCCACACGGCCGGTTCCGATGGCGAACTCGAGCGCCCGCCCGTCGCCCGCGAGATCGGCGAGGCGATCGACGGCCGGGCCGAGGACCTCGGGCGCGAACATCCCGGCGCCCGGTGTGTCGTAGTGCCGGGCGACGTCGGTGTTCCAGATCTCCTCCTGCCGCATGTTCCCCACGATCACCATCGACGTACGGCACTGTCCAGCGATTTTCCCCCCGGAAAGTTCAAGGAGATCAAATCTGCCGGTCGCGGCCCGCGAGGTATCCGGCGGCGATCTGCGGCACCATGAGGCACACCGCGAAGGCCAGCGGCCCCCGCCAGCCGCCGGTGTGCTGGTAGAGCGCCCCGACCAGGATGGGACCGGGGACCGACAGCACGTAGCCGACGCTCTGCGCGAAGGCGGACAGCCGGATCACCGTCGCGCCGTCCCGGCCGCGCATGGCGATCATCGTGAGCGCCAGCGGGAAGGAGCAGTTGGCCACGCCGAGGAGCACCGCCCACAGCCAGGGAGCGGCGGCGGGAGCCGCCCACAGCCCTGCGTACCCGGCGAGCCCGAACGCTCCGAGCAGGGCCGCGATGCCGCTCTGGCTCCGCAGCCGTCCGGCGACGGCGGCCAGCACGAAGGACAGTGGCACTCCGAGCACCGAGGTGACGGCGAACAGCAGGCCGGCGGTCTCGGCGGACAACCCGGCGTCCCGGAAGACCTGGGGCAGCCAACCCATGATGACGTACGCGGAGCTGGACTGCAGGCCGAAGAAGACCGCGAGCGCCCAGGCCATGGGACTGCGGGCGACCCGCACGTGCGCTCCGGCCCCCGCGGCGGCGTCCCCGCCCGCCGCCCGCCCGGCCTGATGCCCGGCCTGCTGCTCGGCCTGCTGCTCGGTCAGCCCCTCGGTCAGCCGCCGGCCGTCGCGGGCGAGGGCGACCCAGGGCGGCACCGCGACGGCGGCGAGGACGGCCCAGGCGCCGAGACCGGCACGCCAGTCACCGCCGAACGCGCCCGCGAGCGGGACGGTGACGGCGGCGGCGGCCGAGGCGCCGAGGTTGAGAGCCATGGAGTAGAGGCCGGTCATCATGCCGACCCTGTCCGGGAAGCGTTGCTTGACCACGACCGGCAACAGCACGTTGGCGACCGCGATCCCGGCCAGTGCGAGGCCGCTCAGCGTGAGGAAGACCGGGGTGCCGCCGGCGAGCGGACGCAGCGCGAGCCCCAGCGCGACCGCCGCCATCCCGGCGAGGACGACGCCCTCCGGTCCGTGACGGCGGGCCAGCCGGGGTGCGGTCGAGCCGACCAGCGCGAAGCACACCGCCGGTACGGACGCGAGCAGCCCGGCGACGGCGGCGCTCATCCCGAGGGCGGCGCGGGCCTCTTCGAGCACGGGTCCGATACTGGTGACGAGGGGCCTGAGGTTGAGCGCGGCCAGCACCAGTGCGGCGACCGCCAGGCGGCGCGTCCACGTGGCGGACCGGGCGCGGCCCTGCCGCTGACTCACCGGGCTCCGCCGCGCTACCTCGGCCTTCGGCGCGGCCTCGTACTGAACCGCCACCTCGTGCTGGGCCGCCGCTCTGTCCAGACCCTCTTTGGCCAGACCCTCTTTGGCCTGAACCGCCTCGTCCTGAACCTCTTTGTCCCGAAGCGCCTCGTCCCGAACCGCCACCTCGTCCCGAACCACCGGCTCATGCCGAACCACCCCGTCATGCGGAACCAGAGGGTTACCAACCGCCCGGTCATTCACGCGTTGCCATCCCGGAACCCACCTCGTCGGCCTTAAACGGTCGGTTCATCCTAAAATCAGGCGCTTATTCCGAAATCCACCGGGTCACCCAGAGCGGCAACCCTGCCGGCTCGCGATCCCGTCCGTCACATTGTTCCGGTTGGGGGCTTGACACCCCTTTTGTGACGGAAAAAACTCGGAACGCTCCCGCTCCACAGCACTCCCCCAACAGCGGCCGGTGAGCGCTCGGCCGCGAAGGAGACAGGCATGAGGCGATTGTTCGCCGTTTTCGCGCTGGTCGCAGGCTTTCTGCTGGCGCCCGCGCGGGCTGACGCCGCCGTGGCGGACGTGGCCCCGTCCGCCACCGCCTCCGCCTCCTACACCTCTCCCTGGGAGAGCGTGGCCGCGGTCAACGACGGCGTCGAACCGACTCGGTCCGATGAAACGCGGAACCGCCGATGGGGCACCTGGCCCGAAGCCGGCGAACAGTGGGCCCAGCTGACCTGGCCGTCCGCCCAGACGATCTCCTCGGTGCAGGTCTACTTCTTCGACGACGGAGGCGGCGTCCGGCTGCCGGCCTCGTGGAAGCTCCAGAGCTGGGACGGCGACGCGTACGCGGACATCGCCGCCTCCTACCCCACCGCGGCCGACACCTACAACACCGTCACGTTCCCCGCCGTCACCACCACCCGGCTGCGCGTCGTCCTGCAAAGCGGCCAGGCGTCGGTCGGGCTGCTGGAGATCAGGGCGCTCGCCGACGCCGCGGGCCGGCCGAGCGGCTGGACCCCGCCCGCCGACCTGGTCGCGCCGCTCGACGAGGTCTGGCGACACGTCGAGTCCACGAACCCCGACCTGTACGGCTATCGCAACTACGGCTGGGACCAGATCATGGCCAACGGCGGCAGCGTCAACTACTGCGTCCGCTGGGACTCCAGCGCCCCGGTCTCCGCGGAGCTGCGCGACAAGATCCAGGCCGCGCTGGCCAGGTCGTTCAAGAAGTGGATGGACGTGATGGCGGGCCACAACGGCTGGCCGTACGCGGACGTGCCGGTGAAGGTGGTCGGCTGGGCCGTACGCGACCGCGCCACGCTGCAGTGGAACGACGACTCGGTGGACGTCTACGTCGGTGACATGCGCGAGAACGCGCCGCAGTGCGCCGAGCCGTGCGGGCGCCTGTTCGACCAGTCGGGCGCCTACTCGGGCTGCCCGGGCGGCGCCGCCCACCACTACGACATGTCACTGTGGCTCACCGAGGGCATGGTCGGCGGCATGGGAGGCGCCTGGGGGCAGCGCGTCGGCAGCGAGTATCTGGTGGACAACCTCGGCAGCGACGACATCCACATCCTCCTCCACGAGATCGGGCACGGTTTCGGCCTGGTCGACTTCTACGACTGGACCCCGGCCGGGCAGTGCTGCTTCCTCATGAAGGCGGGCTCCGCCACGTCGATCACGGAGTTCGACGCATGGATGTTGCGCGACGTCTGGAGGCACCTGAAGAGCCGCTACGGCTACTGACGCCCTTCCGGGGCGCGTGCCGGCACAACGCGCGGGCAACCGGCAGCCAGGTGGCGGCGGACGGGGCGGACGGCGGTAGCCGCCGCCGGGCGTGCGCGTCGCATTGCGACAGATTTCTACATTTGTCGAAAAACGCCGCGATCAAGACAGAACGGTCGTACGAAGACATTCGGCACGTGCGTCCCTAGCATCGCCCCTGGGCCGAATCCTCCGGCCCGCATCCCTCCGATGTCCCCCCCATGTCCCCCCATGCCCCCCGATCGTTCTTGGAAGGTTTGCCGATGTCCTCATCGCGCCGGGTGACGCCTGGTCCCGTCCCGTCAGCCGCGTCACGCCGTACGGGAGCCGCACGACGGGGCGCGGCGGCGCTGGGTCTCGCCGTCGCCACGACCGTCACGGGTCTCACCGTGAACTCGGCCCCCGCGGGCGCCGCCGTACCCGTCGGGCCGGTGATCCAGGACGGCATGGCCCAGCCGGTGTTCTCGTCCAACAGGAACGACTGGATCCGCGAGGAGGTGTGGGTCGAGACCCCGGTCGACAGCGACGGCGACGGACGGAACGACCGGGTGCACGCCGAGGTCACCCGCCTGCGGGAGACCGAGACGGACGGCCTCAAGTCGCCCGTCGTGTACGAGGTCAGCCCCTACTACGCCGGCGGCAACGACGTCGCCAACCACGATGTGGACCACGAGCTCAACCAGGCGGTCCGCCCGGGCAAGGGCTGGCTGAACCGCGGCGGCAAGCTGCTCGACCCCGCCGCCGACGAGCGCCTGTCCGCGGCGGCGGCGGACGGCTCCGGGGCCGGCGGCGCCGACGCTTCCCTCGCGGCGAGCGGCCCGCAGCCGGTCATCAGCACCAGCCAGGAGTCCAACTGGCTGCCCCGCGGTTTCGCGGTGGTCCACGCCGAGTCGCTGGGCAGCGGCCAGTCCGACGGCTGCCCGACCACCGGCGGGCGCAACGAGACCATCGGCGCCAAGTCCGTCGTCGACTGGCTGAACGGCCGCGCGAAGGCGTACGACGCCTCCGGGCGGGAGGTCGGTGCGACGTGGTCGACCGGCAAGGTCGGCATGATCGGCACCTCCTACAACGGCACCCTGCCCAACGCGGTCGCGAGCACCGGCGTCGAAGGGCTGGAGGCCATCGTGCCGATCTCGGCGATCTCCAGCTGGTATGACTACTACCGCGCGAACGGCGCCGTCGTGGCCGCCGGCGGCTACCAGGGCGAGGACACCGACGTGCTCGCGGAGTACGTCTACACGCGCGCGGACAGGCAAATCTGCCGGAGCGTCATCGAGGAGCTCGCGAAGGCGCAGGACCGCGTCACCGGCGACTACAACGCCTTCTGGGACGAGCGCAACTACATGAACGACGTGGGCAAGGTCCACGCCGCGGTGCTGGTCGCGCACGGCCTCAACGACTGGAACGTCAAGACCAAGCAGGCCGCGCAGTGGTACGAGGCGCTCAAGGCGCGCGGGGTGCCGCACAAGATCTACCTGCACCAGGGCGGCCACGGCGGCTCCCCCAGCGTCGACGTCCTCAACCGCTGGTTCACCCGCTATCTGTGGGATTACCAGAACGGCGTGGAGAACGACCCCCGCGCCCTGGTGCAGCGTGAGGACAAGACGCTGGTGCAGTACGCCGAGTGGCCCGACCCGGCCGCCGCGAACACCGAGCTCAACCTGGCCCCCGGCGCCGGCGGCGCGGCCGGCGTCCTCACTCCCGACCGGACCCGGAAGGGCAAGCCGGTGACCGAGACGATCGTCGACGACGCCACCCAGCGGGCGCAGACCCTCGCCGACGCCGCCACCTCGCCCAACCGCCTGGCGTACAAGTCGGAGGCGCTGACCGCGGCGGCCAGGCTCAGCGGCACCCCGCGGGTGTCGCTGCGGATGTCCTTCGACCAGCCTGCGGCGAACGTCACGGCGCTGCTCGTCGACTACGACCAGAGCGGCAAGGCGAAGATCATTACCCGGGGCTGGACGGACCCGCAGAACCGCAAGTCGATCTCCCAGACCGAGCCGGTCAAGCCGGGCACGCCCTACCGCCTCGACTTCGACCTTCAGCCGCACGACTACATCTTCCCGGCGGGGCACCGGATCGGGGTCGTGCTGCTGTCGAGCGACTACGAGTACACCATCCGGCCCGCCCCCGGCGCGCGGCTGCACCTCGACACGACGAAGAGCACGGTGACGCTGCCGATCGTGGGCGGCGCCGGCGCGCTCACCCCGGAGAGCTGACCGTCGTTCCTCGCCGCACCCCGTCCCCGTCGGCCTGATCGGCCGGCGGGGACGGCGCGTCTGACCGCAGGGACGGCGCGCGTGTGACCGCGGGCACGGCGTGCGTGTGACTACAGCAGAGCCTCGCGGTGCCGCCAGGCGAGGTCCAGCACGGCCGCGCCCGCCGCCTGCATCGGCTCGTCGCGGACGTACCGCCGCACCGTCTCCGCGTCGAACGGGACACTGCCGACGACCCGTCCCTCGCTGTTGGACGCGGCGACCTCGCCGAAGACGGCGTCGAACGTCTCCGCCTCCAGCACGGTCACCGTGAGGACGTCGGTGGCGAAGGTCAGCGGATCGACCCCCACGCCCAGCACGAGGGAGCGGGCCCGCCCGTCCTCGCGGGCGTCGGTCAGCAGCCGGTAGAACGGCCAGCTCTCGTAGTCGAAGCCGTCGCCGTACTCCTCTCCCCGTCCGAGGAACTCTTCGGCGTACTCGCGGACCATGCACGTCCACAGGTCGAGGCCGGTCCTCTCCGCGCCCGCGGACTCGTGCGCGGGCTGGAACACCCCGACCGGCATGACCTGGAACAGCCCGCCGCCGTGCGCCACCCGGGCCGAGTCGCGCCAGTGCACGACGAACGACGTCTCCCCCGTACGGGGGTCGTGGCGCAGCGTGAGTAGCGTGCGCGGGTGAAGGTCAGCTCCGGCCAGGCGACCTCCAGCAGCCGGTAGCAGGTGCGGTCCTCGAAGAGCCGGGGGCCGGCGAGCGCCCCCAGCGCGTCCGGGTAGGCGACGGCGCCCTCCGGGAGCAGGGCCGCCGCCTCCGGTTCGCGGCCCGTGACGGCGGGGGCGGGAGCGTCCTCCACCCAGCCGAGCCGCACCTCGCGCAGGTCGAGCGGCGTGGCCGGGATCCAGCCGTCCCGGGTGAGCAGACGGGTCGATCCGGCCCTGGGCGTCCCGGGATAGAGCCGATCCGCCGCCACGGCCAGCTCGTGCCGACGCCCGTCCAGGCGCCGCCGCACCTCGGTCCATTCCGGTCCTGAGGGACGCCCACGCGGATACGAATGCCCTGTCACGGGCTCAGCACCCTACTCACAGGCGCGGTTCCCCACCCCGCGCCCGGACCGAGCGCCCTCGCATCGTGACCCTGTCACCTCTTTCGACTACGCAGCGTCATAGACAGTGACGGAAAGTATTCAGAGAGGAGCTCGCGATGCACACGCGACGACAGGGGGTGAGCCCGTGACGTCCCTGCTTCACTTGGACTCCAGCGCCAGCGACTGCGGTGACTCGGTCACCAGGCAGTTGACGGCGCTCTACGCGGACACGTGGCGACGTCTCCACGGGAGCGCCGGGTACCGCCACCGCGACCTCGCCGCCGAGCCGGTCCCGCTGGTCTCCCCCGCCTTCGTCTCCCTCGGTATCCGGGTGGAGAGGCACGGGGCGGTTCCGCTGCCAAAGGTGGCGGAGATGGCCGACAGCCCCGCCGAGGAGCGCGAGTGGGCGCTGACCCTTCCGCTGATCGCGGAGATGCGCGCCGCGGAGACCGTGCTGGTCGGCGTCCCCATGTACAACTTCTCCGTGCCCGCGTCCCTCAAGGCGTGGATCGACCGGGTGACCTTCCCCGGGGCGTTCCTCGACCCCGGCACGGGGGACCGCCTACTGCGGGGAACGAGCGTGGTGGTGATCTCCGCTCGCGGGGGCTGCTACGCACCGGGCACGCCACGGGAGGACTTCGACTTCCAGACGCCCTACCTGAGGGCGTACTTCACCGAGTTGGGCGTGGCGCCGGAGAACCTGCGCTTCGTCCACGCCGAGATGACCCGGGCGTCGGACGTGCCCGCCCTTGCCCACTTCAAGCCTCTGGCGGCGAACTCGCTGGCCGCGGCGCGGACCGCTGTGTCCGAGCTGGCCCGCCGGCCGGCGGGCAGCGGGACGGCGGCCCGCATGCGGTGAGGTCCCCGCACTGCCGGGCCGGGTCCGGCTGCCGCCCGAACCGGCCGCCCGAACCGGCCGCTCGGCCCGGCCCGTGACAGCCACGGATGAGAGGTGGTGTCCGCCCGTCGGCGGACACCACCCGCAGGGCCGATGTCACCTTTCCACGGCGCGATTCGTCTTAAGGACGAGGAGCAGGGACACGAACGAACAGGAGACCGTTCCGCACCGCCGGCGTCCGGCATTCGAAGCCGCGCCGGGCCCCGCCGAGCCGCATCGGGCCGCATCGCGAGGGCAGTCAGTCGGCATTCTGTAAATACGTTGTCAGAATGCCTGGCCCTTGTGCGCGATTATCGAAATCGATCGGGCGACGTCCGCGAATTCATATCGTCGTGACGCCGGAAGATCCCACGGTTTCCGCAATTCACCGGCGAGGTTTCCCTCGGTCGCGGCGATCCGCTGCCGGCTCGGCATACGGTCCGCAGGTCACTTCCGCCGGGAGTGACCGCCCCGGCGACGAGAGCGGCTACAGCCGGGGCGGTCCGTCTGCTCAGGCGAGTGACTGCCGCTGCTCCACGGTCATCCGGTAACGGTGAGTGATCGTCGCGAGTTCGGTGGCCTTGTCGTGTTCGGCACGACCGGCGATGGCGCGCTCGGCGCCGTCCATGTTCCGGTTGGCGAGGATGATGGCCGTCGTGGCGGGGCGCCTGGCGGCTTCGTACCGCTCCAGGGCGGCGGCCACGTCCTCGCCTCGCGTGAGTTCGGCAGCGAGCGTGACGCCGTCGATGACTGCCTGCGAGGCACCGTTGGCGCCGATCGGGTACATCAGGTGAGCGGCGTCCCCGAGCAGCGTGACCCTGCCCTCACCCCAATGCGGAAGGGGGTCGCGATCGGCCATCGGGTAACGCAGGATGCGTTCGCTGCGAGCGACCAGGACGGCGGGGTTCAGCCAGCCGAAGTTCCACTCGGCCAGGTGCGGCAGCACCTCTTCGATCAGTCCGGGGCGGTTCCATCCCGCGCCGTCGGACAGGCTCTTCGAGGGAGCGGCGACCATGCAGACCCAGTTCACCAACGCCTTGCCGCGCTCCGCGTGACGCCTGGAGATCGGATAGGCGATCAGCCGGGTGGCCTGCTCGTCGTTGACCAGGATCATCGTGCGCCCGTCGAGGAACTCGTCCAGCTCGGACAGGCCCCGCCACATGTCGACTCCCGCCGGGGACAGCGGGCCGTGGCCGGGGTGGAGCTGAGACCTGACCGACGAGTGCATCCCGTCGGCGCCGACCAGCGCGGCGGCCTCGAACTCGACCGCTCCGCCCGCCTCGTCGTACGCGAGGACGCGGACGCCCGAGGCCGTCTGCCGGAAGCGGTCGACGCGGAGCCCGGTCCGCACCGCGTCGGGGCCGAGCCGGTCCCGGACGGCCGCGAGCAGGAGCATCTGCAGCTCACCGCGGTGAATGGAGTATTGGGGGTGCTCGTGACCCGCGGCGACGCCCCGGGGCTCGGTCCACAGAGTGGCCCCCCTGTGGTCGAGGTAGCGGTGCTCGCGGGTGCGGATGCCGGTGGCCGCCAGCGCCTCGCCGAGCCCGAGCCCGGTCAGCGCGCCGATCGCGGCCGGCTGGATGTTGATTCCCACTCCGAGCGGCCGAAGCTCGGCCGCGGCCTCCAGCACGACCGCGTCGATTCCCCTGGCGTGCAGGGCGAGCGCGGTGGCCAGCCCTCCTATCCCCGCACCTGCGATCACGATGTCGGCGGTGTTGGCGGTCGTCATGGCGTCGCGCTCCCTGGGCCGGGGATGGCTACTCTTCGTGACTTCAGTCGGTGCCGCAGCGGTGTGGTAGGGGCCGGGCCCCGGATACGAGCCCGCTTACGGAGTGCGGGCGAGGCCCCGTCCCGCCGATGCCGAGAGGCGGGGCGGAGCGTGCCGTACCGGGGCCCGGGCCGGCTTCTGGATCCCGACGCGGAAGTTCCTGGTCAGGCGTGGTGGACGGAGACGACCTTGTAGGCCTGCGGCACCGCCTTGGCGATCTCCGCCGCCCTCTTCGCGAAGACCTGCGCCTCGGGGTCGCCCGCGGTCGCCTTGATGTCGTCCGGGCTGCGCCACTGGGCGAGGTTCACGACCCGGGTGCCGTCCACGCTGGCGAGAACGTTCACCGAGATGAAGCCGGGCCGGTGCCGCATGACCTTCTCGGCGCCCTCATCGAGAATGGCGATTAGTTCCTGCTGCTGCGAGGGGTCGACGTCGAAGACGTTGATGAATGTTGCGACCTGATCGCCGACCCGAATCACTGTCTCACTCATGACTTCATCGTATCCGACAAAGAACCAATAGAGTCAAGCCCGTTTGTTAATCCAATCGGGATTCCGAACACGAGAGTCTCTCCGAATATCTCGTACGCAGAGCAGGAAATACCGCTTATCGCAAGCGGGCATGCGAGGTCCGGACGCTGCCGCTCGCCGCCCCGAGGGAGCGAGCCCGGTGCGAGCCGGTGCGACGCCAGCGCGAGGCCGGTGCGAGGCCATGCGAGCCCGGTGCGAGGCCATGCGAGCCCGGTGGGTGGGTCCGGCGTCGCGATGCCGCGCCGGCGTTCGCGCCGGACCCACCCGGAACCCGCCGGGGTCCTGTCACGGACCCCGGCGGGCGTACCCCTGCCGGCCTCAGGCCGCCGTCAGCGAGGGGCTGGCGTGCAGGTCGAATCCCTTGTAGCCCGCCTCAGCCACCTCGTCGAGCTTGAGCCGGTACGACGCGAGCCCCGCGAAGTAGAACATGACCCTGTTCTTCTTGCCGGGAATGTTGGCGCCGAAGATCCACGACTTGACCTTGGGGAAGAGCGTGTAGTCCGCGAGTTGCCTGCAGGTCTCGGTCCACTCGTCCTCGGCGTTCCCGGTGGCCTCGATCACGGTCGTGCCGTTCTCCTCCGCGGTGCGGATCAGGTCGCCGATCCATTCGACCTGTGTCTCGATGCCGGGCGGGAGGTTGCTGAAGGCGCTGTTCGGGCCGAGGACCATGAACAGGTTGGGGAAGCCGTGGGTGGCGACGCCGAGATAGCTGGTGGGCCCGTCCTCCCAGTGCTCCCGGATCGTCACGCCGCTCCGGCCGCGGATGTCCATTCGCTTGTAGCTGCCGTCCACGGCGTCGAAGCCCGTGGCGAAGACCAGGACGTCGAGCTCGTGCTCCACTCCGTCCTCGGTGACCACTCCCGTGGGAGTGATCTCCTTGATCGGGTTCTCCTTGATGCTGACCAGCTCGACGTTGTCGCGGTTGAAGATCTCGTAGTAGTCGGGGTTGCAGATGGGGCGCTTGGCGTAGAGGTCGCTCGGCGTCAGCTTGCGCGCCGTCTCCGGATCCTTCACGATCTCGCGGATCTTCGACCGGATGAACTCCGCGGCGGCCTCGTTGGCCGCCGGATCGGTCGCGATGTCGGAGAACGTGCCGAACATGAAGCGGAAGCCGTTCCCCTTGTCCCAGTACTCCTGGAACACGCGCCGGCGCTCCTCCTCGGAGACGCTCATCGCGGGGACGTCGCTCTCCTCGAATCCACAGGCGACGCGGGAGCCGCGCACCTGCTCCCAGATGCGGTCGTAACCGGCGCGCACCTCCGCGACGTACTCCTCGGTGACCGGGCCGTGGCCGGACGGGACGCAATACTGCGCCGAGCGCTGGAACACCGTCAGATGCTCGGCCACCTTGGCGGCGGCGCAGGCGAACTGGGTGCCGGTGGATCCCGTGCCGACGACGCCGACGCGCTTGCCTTCGATCGTCAGGTCGTCGGGCCAGGCACCGGTGTGGACGATCCTGCCCTGGAAGCGGTCGCGGCCCTCGATCTCGGGGATGTTCGCCGTCGACAGCGGCCCGAGCGCGGTGACGACGTACCGTGCGGTGAAGCTCTCACCTGTGTCGGTGCCGACGGTCCAGACCCCCCGGGACTCGTCGAACACCGCACTGACGATGCCGGTGTTCAGCTGGATGTCCCTGCCCAGGTCGTGCTTGGCGACGACCGCCTCGAGATAGGCGAGGAGCTCCCGCTGGGGGGTGTAGTTGGTGGTCCAGTTCCACTCCTGGAGCATCTGCTTGTCGAAGGAGTACCGGTAGACGAAGCCCTCGACGTCCGACATGGCGCCGGGGTAGCGGTTCCAGTACCAGGTGCCGCCCACGCCACCGGCCCTGTCGAAGGCCCGTGTCCGTAAGCCGAGCTCGTTGCGGAGCTTGTGGAGCATGTAGATTCCGGCGAAGCCGGTGCCGACGACGATCGCGTCGAAGTCGGTGTTTGTCGTGTCGGTCAAGGTTGCACTCCTTCGTGTTTCCTGTCCCTGCGGGGAGGGGGTCACGGCTGCAGCCGTGAGATGTGCCAACCGGAGGGAGTCCGGTCGTAACGCAGCCGCCGGTGCAGCCGGTCGGCGTCGGCCGACCAGAACTCGACGGCGGCAGGCTCCAGGCGGTATCCGGCGAAGCGCGCCGGGCGCGGCAAGGGGATTCCGTAGGACGACAGCCGCTCCGCCTCCGCCTTCAGCCGGGCGACGTCCTCCAGGGGTTCGCTCTGCCGGGAGACCGCCGACATCGCGTGCAGCGGCACCGGCCGGGCGTTCCACAGCCGTTCCGCCTCGGGCTCGGGCAGCATGACCACCGGGCCGGAGAAGCTCAGTTGCCGGGCGGTCTCGCGCCAGTAGAGCAGGCCGGAGGCCCAGCCGGTCTCGGCGATCTCCCGGCCCTTCCTGCTGGTGCTGTGGCTGGTGAAGGCCAGGCCCCGGTCGCCGACGTCGATGACGGCGACCATGCGGGTGGAGGCCCGGCCGCCGCGGTCGGCGGTCGCGAGCGCGAGGGCCAGCGGTTCGCGCACCCCGGCCTCCACCGCCCCGGAGATCCATCGCCGCACCAGGTCCATCGGCTCGGCGGGCGGCATGTCGTACTCGGGGAACGCCGGGTCGATGGCGCCGGTCAGACTCTCGAACCTGCTGCTCACTGTCGCCTCCGGAGCTGTGAGGGGGGGCGGGCGATCCGCGAGGCGCGGATCGCCCCGATCGCTTGGGCGGGCGCCGCATGCGTGGGAAGGGGGTGCGGCGACGTCCGGGCCGGCCGGTCCGCGCCGTTCAGGCGTAGATCACGCCGCGGGCGACGGTCACGGCCGAGCCGCCGACCCGTACGGATGTGATGTGCTCCGCGGCGCCGTCGGCGCGGGCCCGCATGAGCGAGGGCCGGCCCATCTCGACGCCCTGTTGGATGTCGATCCACTGCCCGAACCCGATGCGCCCGTGCCGGGCGAGGTGGACCGCCAGCGGGCCCGCCGCCGATCCTGTGGCCGCGTCCTCGGCCACTCCGTACGCGGGCGAGAACATCCGGCTGCGCCAGGTCGAGCCGGAACCGGCGAAGCAGTTGGTCGCCATGTCGGGGAAGGCGGCCAGCGCACGCTGGTCCGGGTCGACCCGGGACAGCGCCGCCAGGCTCTCCAGCCCGACGAAGACGTGCCGCGGACCGTTGTGGTAGATCACGACGGGCAGCGCCGAGGAGGTCAGGCCGAGCGCCGCGAGCAGCTCCTCGGCACGGTCGAACTCCGCCCAGGTCGGGACGGGCTGCTCCATCTCGGCGGCGACGACCCTCCCGTTCACGCGCTCCAGGTCGAAGGCGATGACTCCCATCGCCGTCTCCAGCCTGAGCCGGTCGTTTCTGCGCCCCTCGCCCAGCGCGACGGCGGTGCCCAGGAGCGGATGCCCGGCGAACGGGAGCTCGTTCACCGGCGTGAAGATGCGGATGCGGACGTCGCCTCCCTGCCGGGGCGGGAGAACGAAGGTGACCTCCGACAGGTTCATCTCCCTGGCGATGCGCTGCATGCGCTCGTCGGAGAGGTCCTCGGCCTCGAAGAAGACGGCGACCGGATTGCCCTGCAGCGGCGTGTCGGTGAACGCGTCGACGACCACGTACGGACGCGCCCCCTCCAGCACGGACTGTTCAGCCATCGTCACGGCAGCAGTCCTTTCATCAAGGAGCCCAGGATGCGCGGGCCGTTCTCGGTGAGCACCGACTCGGCGTGGAACTGGATGGAGGAGAAGTGCGGGCCGCGCAACGCGTGCACCTCGCCTGTCACCGGATCGCGGCAGACCTCCACCGTGCCGAAACCGTCGATCTCGGCCCGGTCCGCTACCGCCCGGGCGGCGAAGGTGTTGTAGAACCCGACGCGCTCCCGCGCGCCGAACAGGCTGATCTCCTTCTGCACCCCCTGGTTGGGCACGTCACGGCGGTGCAGGGGGAACCCGAGCCGTGCGGACAGAATCTGATGGCTGAGGCATACGGCCAGGAAGGGGCGCCGCGCGGAGAGGAGGGCGTCCGCCGCGGCGCCCAGGTAAGCGATCTTGGGGTGGGCGCCGTCGCCGGGGTCGCCGGGGCCGGGCCCCAGCACGACGAGGTCGTACCCGTCCAGCGAGGGAGCGTCGTCGTGGCGGCGCACGGTCACCGACATGCCCAGGCTGCGCATCTGGTGGTCCAGCATCGACGTGAAGGTGTCCTCGGCGTCGACGATGAGCGTCCGCACCCCGATCAGGCGGGGGTGGGCGGCGGTGCCGGCGGTGGCTCTGCCCAGCCAGAAGCCGGCGATGTTCGCGTTGCGCCGCTCCAGTGCCTCGCGAACCTCCGGGCGGGTCCTGAGCCGGCCGCTGTCGCCGGTGTCGAGCGCCGCGAGCAGGCCGGCGGCCTTCGCCCGGGTCTCGGCCACCTCCGACATCGGGTCGGAGTGGCGTACGAGGGTGGCGCCGACGCCCATGCGCGCCCGGCCCGCGCGATCGATGTCGGCGGTCCGGATGAGGATGGAGGAGTCGAGGGTCTGCCGGCCGTCCTCGTCACTCCCGATGAGGGCGACGACCCCGCTGTAGTACCCCCGGCCGTGCGGCTCGTGCCGGTCGATGACCCGGCAGGCGTTCTCCACCGGGCTGCCGGTGACGGTCGGCGCGAACATCGTCTCGCGCAGGATGTCTCGCACGTCCCAGCCGGTGTCGCCCTCGATGAAGTACTCGGTGTGCGCGAGCCGCGCCATCTCCTTGAGCCGGGGACCGGTCACGCGGACGCCGGGCTCGCAGATCCTGGCCATCATCTTGAGTTCCTCGTCCAGGACCATGTAGAGCTCGTCGGACTCCTTGCGGTCGGCGAGGAAATCCATCACCCCGTGCAGGGACGGGCCGGACGCCGGGTACCGGTACGTGCCGCTGATCGGGTTCATGGTGGCGACGCCGTTCCGCAGTGTCACATGCCGCTCCGGGGTGGCGCCCACGAACGTCCGCCCGCCGGTGTGGACCACGAAGGTCCAGTACGCGCCGGACTCGACCTCCAGCAGGCGCCGGAAAAAGGCCAGGGCGGAGCGCGGCGTGTAGTTCCCGATGTCGGCGACGAAGGACCTCTTGATGACGAAGTTCGCCCCCTCCCCCTCGCCTATCGCCTCCTTGACGACTCTGCAGACGATCTCGGCGTACTCGTCGTCGCTCACGTCGAAGTGCCCGCCCGAGACCGCGAAGGGCAGGTCGGGGATCCGGTCCAGCGCCTCGGCGACCGGAACCGTGCCCTGTCGCGTCACCGTCATCGCGAGGAGCGGGGCGCCGTCGTCGGCGCAGGCGAAGCCCCGCTCGCGGACCTGCCGATAGGGGACGACGACGAGCGCGTGGTGCCGGCCGCCCGCCACCGGCTCCCGTTGGCCGGGCAGCGGGATGTCCGCGAGCTCGCGAAGGGGCGCGACCTCACCTGTCAACACGTCCAGCAGGCCCGGCCCGTTCGCCTCGGGCCGGTGCAGCAGCGCGAAGGCCGGCGCCCGGAGCTCCAGCACGGCGTCGAGCAGGTCGCCCCCACCGGTGTCCGGTCCGCTCACGAGAACACCTCCTTGGCCGTCAGGACGACCGCGCAGCGTTCGGCCGCGTACTCGACCGCCATGCGGTGGTAGTCGGCGGTGAAGTCGGCGACGGCGTCGGCGACCAGGAAGGTCTCCAGATCGTTGGTGAAGGCCTCGACGGCCGTCATCAACACCCCGACGTGCGCGTACACGCCGCAGACGACGAGCTGGTCGCGGCCGCTGCGCCGCATGCGCTCCAGCAGGTCGGAGCGGAAGAAGGCGCTGTAACGCAGCTTGGTGAACAACCAGTCCCCCGGTGCGGGAGCGAGTTCGTCGACGACGAGCCGGTCCTCGGGGGCACGGCGCATGCCCGGTCCCCAGAAGTCCTTGAGGAGCCCGCGTTGCTCTTCGCTCATGTCACCGGGTTGAGCCGTGTAGCCGACGGGAACGCCGAGCGCCGCGCTCCGGTCACGCAGCAGCGCGATGTTCCGGATGAGTTCGTGCCTGGTCGAGCCGGGGAACGGCCTGACGAAGTAGCGCTGCATGTCGTGGATCAGGAGCACGGCACGAGCGGGGTCAGGCGTCCAACCGGCGGGGTTGGGAGGCAGGTCGCCCGCGGCCGGAAGGAGGTAGGGCTTGATTGCGGGTATGCCGGACATAGAAGTCCTTTCTGGTTGCCGGCGCGTCAGCCGCCCCACGCCGAGATGACCGAGACCGCCTGCCAGAGGGTCAGCCGGGGGTCGCAGAAGCTCGTGTACCGGTCGCCGACCTGGCCGAAGCCGCTCTCGTCGGCGACGCATTCGGTGACGTCGTCGGGGGTGATCTCCAGATGGAGGCCGCCGGGGACCCCGTCCGCGCTCTCGACCGCGGTCACGAACTCGCGGACCTCGCGTTGCAGCGTCGGCACGAGGCGGGTCTTGTGCCCCGACGGAGTGACCAGCGTGTTGCCGTGCATGGGATCGCAGAGCCAGACGACGGGGTGGCCGGCGGACCTGACGGCCTCGACGAGCGGCGGCAGGGCGTAGGCGACCTGGTCGGCGCCCATCCGGGAGATCAGGGTGAGCCTGCCGGGCTCGCGTTCGGGGTCGAGCCGCTCGCACAGGGCGAGCAGCTCGTCCTTGCTCGTCTTCGGGCCCACCTTGCAGGCGACCGGGTTGGCGACCTCGGACAGCAGGGCGATGTGCGCGCCGTCCACCTGCCGCGTCCGCTCGCCGATCCAGGGCCAGTGCGTGGAGCCGAGGATCAGCCTCCCCGACGCGTCCCTGCGGAGCATGGGAACCTCGTAGTCGAGGAGCAGCGCCTCGTGGCTGGTCCACACGGGCGGGTCTATCGGGGACCGGACGGACGATCCGCGCCAGCCGAGGTGTTCCATGATGTCGCTGGCCGCCATGTATCCGGTGAGTATCCGCAGCGGATCGGGCTGCCTGCTGTCCGCCGTCGGCTCCGGGCCGTTGACCAGGTGCCCGCGGAACGCCGGGAGGGTGAGGTCGCCGACCTGCTCGGTGGGGCTGGAGCGCGGCTTGGAGAACTGGCCGCCGATGCGGCCGGCCCTCAGCACGGGCTTGTGTGTGATCATCTTGAGCGCGCCGGCCAGCACGTCCAGCGCCGCGGACTTGCGGCTCACGTGCTCCGGCGTGCATTCCTCCGGGTTCTCCGCGCAGTCCCCGGCCTGTACGACCAGGGAGTTTCCTGCGGCTACCTCCGCCAGGAGGGCACGCAGGGTGCGCACGTCCGCGGGCCTGACGAGCGAGGGCCGGGAGGCGAGCACTTCCTTGACGCGCTGGACCTGCGAAACGTCGCTCCACTCCGGCTGCTGCAGCGCAGCGCTCAGCCGGATGGCGGGCATCACGTCATCCACGGTTCTCCATGGGGTCGAGGCGCTCTCGGCGCCGTCGTCGTCGTCGCCCGGCCGGTGAGGCTGGGGTCGCCTGGCCGGTGAGGCTGGGGTCGCCTGGCCGGTGAGGCTGGGGTTGCCTGGCGACCGCCGCCGACCAGGCGGCAGTCGCGGCCGGGACCTAGGTGGGGATCCCCTCACGCCTGATCTCGGGCACGGGGATGTTCAGCGCGCGCAGTTGCTCGAAGGGGTTCATGAACTCGCGCTGCAGCTTGATCTTCCCGTCCTCCAACTGGAAGGAGTGCAGGAAGTGGTTCCTGTAGTGGCCCTCGGGGTAGCCCGGGAAGCGGATCGCGCCTTCGCCGTCGCACTCCACCCAGAAGAAGTTCGGGTCGTCGGTCTCGAAGATCTGGATGTTGGTCCAGACCCAGTCGGGGAAGCACTTCAGCGACCAGACGGCGTGCTCACCGAGACGGTCGCGCCCGCGGATCGCGATCGGCTGCCCGGTGTCGTTGGTCCACAGGCCGCCGACGCCGTCCTCGGTGAACAGCAGGTGCCGCCGCAGCCGTTCCTCGCCTCTGGTGTTCATGTACCGCTCGACCGTCGCCCGGTTGGTCCTCCGAAGTTCGGTCTCCTCGTCGCTTCCCGGAAAGTGAGTCGTCTCTGACACGATGAACCCTCCAACGAATCCCGATTAATGGCGATATTTCACCCTGAGTCTTCGTACTCCAGAAGCGCCTCCGTTCCTTTCCGGCCGCCTTGGGGAAACCCGTTTCCGGTCACCCCGGGAAACCGTCCGGAACCATGCTCGCCAGTCGTTTCCATTCCTCTGATCGCTTGAGCACGACGGCGCGGATGAGCGGCAGGCAATGGGCCGGAATCGCCTCGGCGATCTCCTTCCACTGAGCCGGCCCCACCTCCGTCGCCAGGAGTATCCGCAGCAGCAGCCGCCCGGACTCGGTCGCCCGCAGAGACGGATCGCGCGCGAGCTTGCGCAGCACGGACGCCGTTTCCACGGCCTCCCCCGCCGCGTGTCCCGGTGGCCTGGTCTCGCCCCTGCTCCGGCTCCCGTCGCGCGGACGGCGGGTCTGCCCCGCACGCCGGACGGCCCCGGTCCGGGGCGCGGCCCCGTCCCGAGCCGACGTCGCCGTGCTCCGCGGCCCGGCACCGCTCCCCTCCCTGGCGCGCAGGCGATCCGGGATCGGATCCTGACCGCGGTCGAGCCGCTCGCGCACGTCCCGGACGGTCCCCACCGAGAGCCCGGTTTTCCTCGACAGCTCACGGAGGGAGATCTCCGAGTTGGCCGCCAGCAGGGCCGCGGCACTGCGACGCCCTTCGACGCTGCTGAGCGGCCTGGCCCTGCCGTCCCTGCCCACCCGGCTGTGCTGGAGCTCCCCCGGTCCGCCGAGCCGCCGGCGCACACCGGCGACCGTCTTGGCGCTCAGCCCCGTGCTCTCGGCCACCCCCCTGTCCGACCACTGCGGATGGGAGGTGATGATCCGCCGGGCCGCCTCCTTCCGCTCGTCGAGCGTCAGCGGCAACCCGTGGCCGACGTTGAGCCGGACCGACAGGACGAACGCGTCGGCCTCGCTTCCGTCGAAGAACCGGACCGCGATCTCGCTCCTGCCCCTCAGCACGGCCGCGCGCAACCGGTGCACACCGTCGATGACACGCATCGTCGGCCGGTGCACGAGGAGCGGATCGAAGGGGCGATCCGTCTCCGCGAGCAGCCGGACATGCGCCGGGTCCTCACGTCGCTTCCGCGGCGAGAGCGAGGACGTCAGGTCGCGGACGGGCACGATCTCCCACGCCAGATGCCGGAGGTCCGCCACATCGGGGAGGCGAGTTCCGAGTTCGCGATCAGCGTCGGCTGCGGTGTGAAGTGACACTGCGGGACCTTCCTATGAAGGAACAAGGGCAGGGGCGCTTTCTTCACAGGAGCTCAACTGCGGCTCAGCTTATGTTCGGGGTAATTGCGAAACCAGAGCAGCGGGGGCCCATTCATGGCAAGTTACCCATAAATTCAATATCGGCCTTATCGCCCCGGGCGGGACCATGACACGCCGTTCACATGCCATGATCGCGACTTGCGGCGAAATGCGCCGGACGGCGTCGGCCGCCTACTTCACAGAGTCATCACCCAGCTCAGCGGGCGATCGTGCGGGCGGATCCGTACGAGCCGAGCCCATGGACCCGGACGACGCGACCGGGCCCCGCACGCACCTTTCAGCGCCTCACCGGAGGCCTATTTCGGTCGCCGCCGTCGATTTTCGGAACGGCGAGAAACTATGAGCGGCCGCTGCGAGGATAGAATGCACCTCGGACGGCGGCCCGCCGATACGCTTCACTGCCGGAGAGGCACCGTTAGGTGCGTCTCCCCGTCACGTCGGTTCAAACGAACCGGCAACAATAATCAGTACGGGCACTGACGGCTCCTTGTCAAACCTGCGTTCTTCCTCTCCCACTCTTATGACGAACCGCGACGGTGAAAGGTGACCGATGAGCGACCAGGGCCAATTGGCCGAGCACTTCGACCGATCCCGAGGGCATCTGCGAGGAGTCGCGTTCCGCATGCTGGGCAGCGCGGACGAGGCTGACGACGCGGTGCAGGAGACCTGGCTGCGCGCCTGCCGCGCCGACTCCGGCTCCGTCGACAACCTGACCGCCTGGCTGACGACGATCACCGGACGGGTCTGTCTCGACATGTTGCGCTCGCGCAGCCGCCGGCGTGAGGACCTCGCCGACCTGACCGAACTCGACATGCTGGCTCCCCACGACGAGACCGCCGACCCGGCGGACGAGGCGGTGCTCGCCGACTCCGTCGGTCTCGCCCTGCTCGTGGTCCTCGACACGCTCGGCCCCGCCGAGCGCGCCGCCTTCGTGCTGCACGACCTGTTCGCCGTGCCGTTCGACGAGATCGCCGTGATCGTGGAACGCTCGCCGGCGGCCGCGAAGAAGCTGGCGAGCCGCGCCCGTCGCCGGGTGCACGGCACGCCAGACATTCCCTCCTCCGACCTCGCCAGGCAGCGTGCGGTGGTGGACGCCTTCCTGGCCGCCTCCAGGGCGGGCGACATCGACGCCCTGCTGGCGGTGCTGGCTCCCGACGTCGTCCGGCGGGCGGATTACGCGGCCCTGCGCGGGCAGGCCAAGGTGCCGGCGGAGGTGCGCGGCGCGCGCGCCGTCGCCGAGGAGACGCGCACCAACATCCGCAGGGCCCGCTTCGCCTGGCCCGCTCTCGTCAACGGTGCCGTGGGGGCGGTGGTCGCCCCGTATGGGCGCCTGCGGCTCGTCCTCGAGATCGGCATCGTCGGCGATCGAATCGCGTCCATCGACGTCATCGGCGATCCCGCCCGCCTGAAGGGGGTCCGGCTCGGCCTAACCGACGTCCCGTCGCCGGCGGCCGGGCCGCGCAGGCTGTCCGTGCAGGGCGCGTGAGAACCGAGGGGCACCGGGAGGCGTCATGATCGTGAATCCGCGGCTCGCCGTGCTCTACGTCGGCGACCAGGGCAGGACCCTGGAGTTCCTCACCGGGACGCTCGGCTTCGAGCTCGCGGCCGACGTCCCCCTGGGGGAGGGGCGGCGCTGGGTGGAGGTGCGCCCGCCCGGCGCGCAGACCTGCGTGGTGCTCGCGACCGTCGAGCCCGAGATCCTGGAGGCGCTTCACGCCCGCGTGGGGCGGATGGCCCACGGCTGGTTCGACTGTGACGATCTCGACGCCACCTGCCTGGACCTGCGGGCGCGGGGAGTCGAGATCGTCGTGGCGCCGCAGGCCGCCCCCTGGCGGGAAGAGGGCCGGTGGGCGCAGATCCGCGGCCACGACGGCAACCTGTACGGGCTGACGGAGCGGGGCCGCTGAGCCGCATGAGTCACCGGGGCGCGGGTGGTCAACTGCGTGCTTTCCTCAGATGCACACCCCGCCCGCTTCCTCGGTGCCGCCGGCCCGTCCGAGATGGAGCACCTCGCAGCGCACCTGCGCCGTGGCCCTGGCGTCGATTCCGCGCACCCGCTCCTCGGTGAGCCCGGTCACCGAGGCGATGTCGGCGTACGCGAGCCCGAACCCGTGGTGCAGCATGAACACCGTCCGCTCGTCCTGGTCCAGCACGCCGAGGACGGTCGAAAGGGCCGCGGAGACCGACTCGGCCATCTGCAGATCGGGCTCCCCCCGCAGGGGCTCCGGCATCCAGGGACCGATGTGCTCCTCACCGTTGGCCTGGGCGACCCGCAGGCGCGTGAGCGCCAGCACGGAGACCAGCCCGATGAGCGCGTTCGGAGAGCCCGCAGAGCGGTCACCCTGACCGGCCAGCCAGCGGGACCGGGTCTCCTCGACCACGCGCGCGGCCTCCCCACCGTCGCCGAGCATGCTGCGGGCCACCTCGTGGAGCAGCGCGGCGTGTTCCTCGAACGCCTGGGACGCCTCGAACGCCTGGGATCCCTGGGATCCCTGGGATCCCTGGGATGCCCGGGATGCCTCGGATGCGCAGTCCCCCTCGGCCGACCGATCCGGATTACGCTCCATACACTCTCCTCGTAGTCGTGGCCCGGCGTCCGGACGAAGCCCCCAGTTCCGGTAACAGGCCCTCACCACTCGCCGGGAACACCTACAGGAACGGCGCCGACGCGCCCTCGCCCCACGATTCAACTGTTTCTTCCTGGCCCGCAATTTACACCCCGGGAACGGTTGCGCCCAGATTCATTTTGCTCTCTTTCGCCGCGATCCCCGCGCGACACCTCCTCTCGCCTTTCCCGTTAAGACGAATTCGGCCTCCGTAATGTGACACAGGAGCGGCCGGTCAATTCTCGATGCAATCCGGATGTCACGTTCCGGCCCCCTGGGAACGTCTTTCTTTTGGCGGCCGGAATCAGCGGAAGCCCCACCCGCTCCACACCGTCGCCGCCTCCCCCAGTCCGCACATCGAGGTGAGCATCTGATGGTCTTCGTCCCGGACGCCTCCTACACCGATCCCAGCGCGTGGCGGATCGCCATGGACGCCAGTGAGGGAACGCTGTCGATGACGACGTCGAAGGGGCCGCGGCTCCTGCACGAACTCCCCTGTTTCCACGGCTCCTTCTATGTGAGCCCCGTCGGGCTCCTGGCGGGGTTCACGCTGCAGCTGCCGCTGCCGGTCTACCCGTCGTGGCTGCGGGAGGACGAGGCGCCCGTGCTCTTCTGGGAGTCCGTCGACCTGGAGGCCGAGGACGCCCCGAACCAGGTCCAGGGGAACGCCCGGCTGCGGCTGGGCAGGCGGGAGATCTCCGCGGCCGTGTCCGGCCTGTGCACGGAGGTTCCGGTCGGCCAATCCGGCCGCCCCTATCTGAAGATCGTGCTGGAGACCGTGTTCCCCTCGGTCAGCCTGCGCTGGCCGGTCGAGGCATGGCAGCGGCTGCGGCCCGTGACGCTCAAACTCTTCACCGAGATCCGTCCCGCCGACCCGCAGGATGCGCAGTGGCCGGAGCCCGAGCAGTGGGGCCGGTGACTAGGGCGGTGGGCCGGTGATCCGGGCCGGGCAGGCCCGGACCACCGATGGCGCGGCACGACGGCGCGGGCCCGGAGGAACGCCTCCGGGCCCGCCCGCCGCGAGAGGGGTCAGCGCGTCAGCGCGCGGTTCTGTCCCTCCTGAAGTGCGGCCTGCCCGTCCTCGTTGTGCGGATGACCGTTGACCGGCGGAACCTTCTCCCCGCCGTACGCCCTGGACATCCGCAGGCGCAGCCTGCCGAGCGGTCCGCGGAGCCCCTTGGGAGGGACGGTCTCGTCGTACGGCAGCACCGGCACCGGTTCCTTGCCGCGCAGGTGTGCCTCGATGTCCTCCGCCGGCCGCGAGTGGACTTCGACGTACCCGCCGTTCGGCAGCCGCTTGATCACCCCCGACTCCACGCCGTGCGCGAGCACCGCGACGTCGGAGCGCTGCAGGCCCAGGCAGACGCGGTAGGTGATCGCGTAGGCCAGGGCGGGCGCGACGAACACGAGGATCCGTCCGGCCCAGGTGGTCGTGTAGAGGCTGATGCGGAAGTTCGCCGAGATGAGGTCGTTGCCGCCGAACAGCCAGAGCACGCCGTAGAAGGCGACGGCCGCCATGCCGATCGAGGTGCGGTGCGGGTTGTTGCGCGGCCGGTCCGCGAGGTGGTGCTCGCGGTTGTCACCGGTGAGCCAGCGTTCCAGGAACGGGTAGAGCGCCATTCCGACGACGATGACGCCCAGTGGCACCAGCGCGGGGATGACCACGCTGAGCGGGATCGTGCCCACCTGGGAGGTGCCGAAGAGGTTGATCTCCCAGGCGGGCATGATGCGCAGCGCCCCTTCGAGGAAGGCCAGGTAGAAGTCGGGCTGCGAGCCGGCCGAGATGTCGGCGGGCGAGTACGGCCCGTACAGCCAGACGGGGTTGATCTGTGCGAACGTGCCGAGCGCGGCGATAACGGCGAACGTGAACAGGAAGAACGCTCCCGACTTCGCCATGAAGGCCGGGTAGAAGGGCGCGCCGACCACGTTGCGGTTGGTCCGGCCCTTGCCCGGGAACTGGGTGTGCTTCTGCATCCACATGAGGATCAGGTGCGCGGTGACCAGTGCCAGGATCAGGCCGGGCAGGAGCAGGATGTGGATCGAGTAGAAGCGGGAGATGACGTCCCCGCCCGGGTACTCGCCTCCGAACAGGAAGAAGTTGAGGTAGGTGCCGACCACGGGCAGCCCGATGACCACGCCCTGGGTGACCCGGAGGCCGGCGCCGGACAACAGGTCGTCGGGCAGGGAGTAGCCGGTCAGGCCCTCGAACAGCGCGATGGACAGGATCACCACGCCAATGAGCCAGTTGAGCTCGCGCGGCTTGCGGTAGGCGCCGGTGAAGAAGACCCGCAGCGCGTGCGCCATCATGCCGGCGATGAAGACCAGGGCGGCCCAGTGGTGTATCTGCCGGATGAGCAGGCCGCCGCGGACCTCGAAGCTGATCTGCAGCGAGGACGCGTACGCCTCGGACATCGTCACGCCCCTGAGCGGGGCGTACGTGCCGTTGTAGACGATCTCCCCCATGCTCGGCTTGAACCAGAACGTCAGGAAGGTGCCCGTCAGCAGCAGGATGACGAACGAGTACAGCGCGATCTCGCCGAGGAGGAAGGACCAGTGGTCGGGGAAGACCTTGCGGATGTTGCGCCTGACGAAGCCGCCCGCGCCCAGGCGGTCGTCCAGGAATGTGGCCGGCCCGGCGATGCGCTCGGGCACGGTTCTCGGTTCGCTCAAGAGTGGCCTCCGTTCTCCCTGGCCCGCGCCTCCGCGTCGCCGCGCTCCCAGTAGCTGGGACCGACCGGGGCGGGGAAGTCGCCCAGCGCGATGAGGTAGCCCTGTTCGTCGACGCCGATCGGCAGCTGCGGCAGCGGCCGGGCGGCGGGGCCGAAGACGACCCTGGCTCCGTCCGCGGCGTCGAAGGTGGACTGGTGGCATGGGCACAGGATGTGGTGGGTGGTCTGCTCGTACAGCGCGGCGGGGCAGCCCACGTGGGTGCAGATCTTGGAGTAGGCGACGATCCCGTCGTGCGTCCAGTTCGGCTTCGTGCCGGCTCTGAGCTCCTCCGGACGGAACTTGACGAGGATCACCGTCGCCTTGGCCAGCACGTTCAGGTCGTGTTCGTATCCCTGCGGGACGACCGACAGGATGCCTCCGGGTGAGTTGAAGTCGGCGGCGCGGATCGGCTGGCCGGTGCCCTCGACGACGAGCCGAAGCGGTCTGCCGTCCTTGGTCTTCTCACCCCAGACCGTGTGGCCGAGCCGCCGGTGGAGCTGCGCGGCGGGCACACCGCTGGAGTCGAGGTCGCGCAGCAGCACCAGCGGTGCCAGGCCCAGCGGCGCCGCCGCGAGCAGCAGCGTGCGGCGCAACAGCCGGCGCTTGACGATGCCGCTCTCCCCGGTGCCGCGCACGAACGTGGCCGCGACCTCGGCCCGTACGTCCTCGGGTGAGGCCATGGGGTGGCGCTGCTGGACCAGCTCGTACTTCGGCATGATCTGGCGCACCCAGATCACGATCCCCGCGGCCAGCGCCAGCAGCGCCAGTGTCAGCGTGCCGCCGAGCGCGACGTGCGAGGCGCCCGTCGCGCTCAGGCCGCCGACCTGGAACCGGACGTAGGCCACGAGGAAGGCCACGAGGGCGGCGAACGCGAGCGTGAAGCACAGCGCCGCGATCCGCTCCGCCCTGCGCGCCTTCCGTTCGTCCTGCGGAACGACGCCGGGGACGGCGGGAACGCCGCGGTCCACGTCGCCGGCGTCCGGGATCCCGGACGCCACGGTCTCGGAGAAGGGAGTCCCGGAGAAGGGGGTGTCGGAGAAGGGGGTGTCGGATAAGGGGGTGCCGATGACGCGCGCGGGTCTCCGCCGCTCCGGCCGCCCGGTCTCGTGCTCGTTGTCTGTCATGACGAAAGTCGCTTCTCTCGCGGCCGGTCAGCCCGCGGCACGGATATGTCTGTTCCTCCCGGGTCGCCGGCCCGCGCCGACGCCCCTGAGCTTGTCCTGGTTGGCGATGATCCAGATGCGCGTGACGAGGTCGGCGGCGCGATCGACGTCGACCACGATGACGGCGATCGGCTCGCCCCCGGCGGTGATGAGCGCCGCGGGCCCGCCGTTGACGTCCAGGATTGATCCGCCGCCGATGTCGTCGGTCTCCGCGGCCGCGATGCCCGCTGGACGCAGCACCCGGCGCAGGCCGCATACGAGCAGGCGGCCGACCTTCGCCGCGCCCCCGACCGGGTTCCTCGCCACGCCGCGGCGGCCGTTCCCGTCGATGGACAAGGTGACCTCCGGGGCGAGCAGGTCGAGCAGCGCCCGCAGGTCACCGCCCAGGCAGGCGGCCAGGAAGCGTTCGGTCACCCGCCTGCGGACCTCGCGGTCCTGCCGGAACCGGGGCCGCCGCTCACCCACGTGCGAGCGGGCGCGGCGGGCGAGCTGCCGGACCGCGGTCTCGGACCGGCCGACCACCGCCGCGATGTCGGCGAAGGAGAACTCGAACGCCTCCCGCAGCACGAACACGACCCGCTCCAGCGGGGAGAGGGTCTCCATCACCACGAGCATGGCCATGGAGACCGAGTCCGCCGTCTCGGCGCCCTCCTCGATCGCGGGCCCGGTCGGCAGCGGTTCGGGCAGCCACTGCCCCACGTACGCCTCCCTGCGGGCCTTCGCCCAGCGCAGGCGGTCGAGGGCGAGCCTGGTCGTGACCCGGACGAGGAAGGACCGGGGATCGGCGATCCCGGAGTGGTCGACGCGGTCCCATCGCAGCCATGCCTCCTGCACGATGTCCTCGGCGTCGGTCACGCTGCCCAGCACCCGGTAGGCCACCCCGAACAGCAGATCCCGGCTGCTCTCGAAACTGGCGACTGGTGTGGGCTGCCCATCGGTCACCGCGGGCATCTGGCCTCCTTGTCTCCGCCTCCCCTATAGAGACGCGCCGGAGGTTCGAGACGTGACACGGAGGCGCCGGGGCGCGGGGCCGCCGGGAATTACGGACACCCGGGCGCTACGTGCACCTTGCCCGTTTTGTTACGTTCACCGCCCTTGACCCTCCAACATAGACGGGTATAAACACATACGAAACAACATCGAAATGGCGGTGAACCAACACGATGTACGCCGAGGAGCGGCAGCAGGAGATCCTGCGGGCGGCCCGCGACGCCGGCCGGGTCGACGTGGTGACGCTGGCCGAGCGGTTCGGCGTCACGACGGAGACGATCCGCCGCGACCTGACCGCACTGGAGCGCGCGGGCGTCCTGAGGCGCGTGCACGGCGGCGCGATCCCGGTCGAACGCCTGGGGTTCGAGCCCGCCCTGGCCGCCAGGGACGAGGTGATGACGGCCGAGAAGGAGCGCATCGCCAAGGCCGCCCTGGCCGAGCTCCCCGAGGACGGCTCCGTGGTCGTCGACGCGGGCTCCACGACGAGCCGGCTCGTCCAGGCGCTGCCCGCCGACCGGGAGCTCACCGTCGTCGTGAACTCACCCCCGCTGGCCACGGTGCTGGCGGCCCGCCCCAACCTGACCGTGCTCATGCTGGGCGGCCGGGTGCGCGGCCGGACGCTGGCGACCGTGGAGGACTGGGCCATCCAGCAGCTGTCGCAGCTCAACGTCGACGTGGCCTTCATGGCCACCAACGGCTGTTCGGTCGCCAAGGGCCTGACCACCCCCGACCCGGCCGAGGCGGCGATCAAGCGGGCGATGATCGCCTGCGCCGACCGCGCCGTCCTGCTGGCCGACCACACGAAATTCTCCGGCACCTACCTGGCGCGCTTCGCGACGCTCGGCGAGATCGACGTCGTCATCACCGACGCCGGGCTCGACCCCGACCAGGCCGCCGCGCTGGCCGCCGCCGGGCCCGAGGTGGTCCGCGCATGATCCTGACCCTGACCCTGAACCCGAGCCTCGACCGGACGATCGAGGTCGGCGCGCTCACCCGCGGGGCCGTCATCCGGGCGGCCGCCACCCACCTCGACCCGGGCGGCAAGGGCGTCAACGTGACGCGGGCCCTGCTGGCCAACGACGTCCGGTCGTGCGCGGTCATCCCGTACGGCGGCAGCGAGGGACGCCGGCTCCTCGACCTGCTGTCGGCGGAGGGCATCGACATGATCCCCGTGCCGGTGGAGGGCCCCACCCGGTCCAACGTCGCGATCGCCGAGCCGGATGGCACCGTCACCAAGGTGAACGAGCCGGGCACCGCGCTGACCCCCGCCGAGCTGGACACACTGGCGGGCGCCGTGCTCGACGCCGCGCGGTCGGCCGGCTGGGTGGTCGCCTCGGGCAGCCTCCCGCCCGGCGCGCCGGTGGACGTCTACGCCGGACTGTGCCGCCGGTTCGCCGACGCCGGCATCAACCTGGCGGTCGACACGAGCGGCCCCGCCCTCGTGTCCGCCGTGAACGCCGGCCCCGCGCTGGTCAAACCGAACCGCGACGAGCTCGCCGAAGCCACCGGCACGTCGATCGCCTGTGTCGGCGACGTGCTCGACGCGGTCGGCAAGCTGCGCGCCATGGGCGCGCGGTCGGTCCTGACCAGTCTCGGGGCGGACGGCGCGCTGCTGGTCGAGCACGACGAACAGGTCTGGTACGGCGAATGCGTGGTCGAGGAGCCGCGCAGCAGCGTGGGCGCGGGCGACGCCCTCCTGGCCGGCTTCCTCGCCGCGGGAGCCCGTGGCGCGACGGCCCTCGCCGAGGGCCTCGCCTGGGCCGGCGCGGCCGTGGGGCTGCCCGGCAGCCGGATGCCCCGCCCGGCCGACATCGATCGCACACACGTCCGGATCGGCCCCCCCGACCCGGCCCGGCCGCTCACGCCGCCCCCTCGCCCGGCGCCAGGGGGCATCTGAGCGCGCCACACGGCGCCCGCCGGCTCACTCGCCCTCCCCCAGCCCGCTGCCGGCTCGGACTCACCCGCTCCGGCTCGAACGATTCACCCGCTCCGTCCGCTCCGCGTCACACGACACATCCGGTCCGCTCGCTCATAACCCGGGGGATGACAGCGGTCCACCCCCTCACAACCCGGCCAGCCAGGCCGGTCGCCCCCCAAAAGGAGCACGTCAATGGCCACGCCCTATACCCCCACCGTCCACGGCACCGGTGTGCGGGCCACGATCCAGCGCTTCGGCGGCCATCTCGCCGGGATGATCATGCCCAACATCGGCGCCTTCATCGCCTGGGGCCTCATCACGGCCCTGTTCATCCCGACCGGGTGGATGCCGAACAAGGCACTCGCCGAACTGGTCGACCCGATCATCAAGGTCCTGCTCCCCGTGCTCATCGGCTACACCGGCGGCCGGATGGTCCACGCGCAGCGCGGCGCGGTCGTCGGCGCCGTCGCCACGATGGGCGTGGTCGTCGGGGCGGACGTTCCGATGTTCCTCGGCGCGATGATCATCGGTCCGCTGGCCGCGCTGATCCTCAAGTACGTCGACAGGTTTACCTCCGAGCGGACCCGGGCCGGCTTCGAGATGCTGGTCGACAACTTCACCGCCGGCATCGTCGGCGCGGTCACGGCGATCGCCGGCGTCCTCGCCATCGGCCCGGTGGTGGAGAAGTTCACCGACGTGGCGGGCAGCGGCGTCGAGTGGCTCATCGCCCACTCCCTCCTGCCGATCGCCTCGGTCATCATCGAGCCGGCCAAGGTGCTGTTCCTCAACAACGCGATCAACCACGGAGTGCTCGGGCCGCTGGGCGTCGCCGAGTCGGTCAAGCACGGCAAGTCGATCCTGTTCATGCTGGAGTCCAACCCGGGCCCCGGCCTCGGCCTGCTGATCGCCTACCTGCTGTTCGGCCCGAGGTCGCTGCGTCCCAGCACCCCCGCCGCCATGATCATTCATTTCTTCGGCGGCATCCACGAGATCTACTTCCCGTACGTGCTGATGAAGCCGCGCCTGATCCTCGCGGTGGTCGCCGGCGGCGCCTCGGGCGTGCTCACCTTCCTGGTCACCGGGGCGGGCCTGGTCGCGACTCCGTCGCCGGGCAGCATCTTCGCCTACATGGCGGTGACCCCGAAGGGCGGCTGGTTCGGAGTGATCGCCGGGATCGTGGTCGCGACGGCCGTCTCCTTCGCCGTCGCCGCCGCGCTGCTGGGCTTCGGCCGCGCCAACGGCGACAAGGCGGACGACCCGGCGCAGGACGCCGTCCCGCACGACACCGACGACACCACCACCAGCACGAACGACGACAATCGCGACACCACCGGCGAGACGGCGGCCGAGAGCGTGCCCGCCACCAAGGAGGCGTAGAACCGTGTCGAGCATCGAGGGCAAGGACGTTCGCAAGCTCATCGTGGCCTGCGACGCGGGCATGGGCAGCAGTGTCATGCTGGCGAGCACACTGCGCAGGCAGCTCAAGGGCACCCCGGTCAGCGTGGAGCACACCCCGGTCAACTCGATCCCCGGGGACGCCGACGTGGTCGTGTGCCACACCGGGCTGGCCGACCGGGCCAGGGCGAGCGCCCCCGGCGTCGTGCTCGTGCCGTTCCAGGTCTTCATCGGTGACCCGGCCGTGGCGCGGATCGTCACCGCAATCAAGAACGGGGGCACGATCGATGGCTGACCGGGCCGGCACGGCCCCGCTCCCCCTCGATCCCCGCGCCGTACGGACGGCCGTGACCGCCTCGGACGTCGAAGACGCCGTCCGGCAGTGCGGAGCGGTCCTCCAGGAGATCGGCGCGGTGGACCGGAGCTACACCGAGGCCATGCTCGAACGCGAGCGGTCGATCTCCACGTACGTCGGCGAGGGCGTCGCCATCCCCCACGGCACGCTGGCCTCGAAGGAGGCGGTCCGGCACGACGCCATCTGCGTGCTGCTCCTCCCCGAGGGCGTCGACTGGCACGGCGAGCGGGTGACGGTGTGCGTCGGCATCGCGGCCCGCGGCGACGGCCACCTGCGGCTGCTGTCGCAGCTCGCCCAGATCCTGCTCGACCCGGAACGCGCCGCGGCCCTGCGCGCGGCCACCGAGGTCGACGAGGTCATCCATCTGCTGCAACCGGACGAAGAGGAAGACTCCGAGTGAAAGTCGCCCGTTTCCATGCTCCCGGGGACATCCGCCTGGAGGAGGTGCCCGAGCCCGTCGCCCACTCCGGCGAGGTCAAGATCCGCGTACGCAACTGTTCGACGTGCGGCACGGACGTCAAGATCTACCGGTTCGGGCACCACCACATCAGGCCGCCCCGCGTGATGGGCCACGAGATCGCCGGGGAATCGTGGAGGTCGGTGAGGGCGTCACCGGCTGGAGCCCGGGCGACCGGGTGCAGGTGATCGCCGCGATCCCGTGCGGCCGGTGCGAGGAGTGCCGCCGGGGCCACCTCACGGTCTGCCCCAACCAGGAGTCGATGGGCTACCACTACGACGGCGGCTTCGCGCAGTACATGGTCGTGCCGGCCAAGGTTCTCGCCGTGGACGGGCTCAACCGCATCCCCGACGGGGTGGGCTTCGCCGAGGCGTCCCTCGCCGAGCCGCTCGCCTGCGTGCTCAACGGGCAGGAGCTGGCCCGCGTCGGCGAGGGCGACGACGTGGTCGTCGTCGGCTCGGGCCCGATCGGCTGCCTGCACGTGCGGCTGGCCCGCTCGCGCGGCGCGGCCCGGGTGTTCCTCGCCGACCTGAACGCCGAACGCCTCGCGATGGCCGCCGCCCTCGTAGCGCCGGACGCGGCGATCTGCTCGGGCGAGACCGACCTCGTCGACGAGGTGCTCAAGCTGACCGGAGGCCGGGGCGCCGACGTGGTGATCACGGCGGCGGCCTCCGGCGCGGCCCAGCAGCAGGCGTTGCAGATGGCCGCGCGACAGGGCCGGATCAGCTTCTTCGGCGGGTTGCCGAAGGACGACCCGGTCATCGCCTGCGACTCCAACCTGGTGCACTACCGGGAGCTGACCATCGTCGGCGCCAACGGGTCGAGCCCCGCGCACAACGCCCGCGCCCTGCGGCTCATCGCCGACGGAGCGGTGCCGGTGGCCGACCTGATCACCCATCGCCTCGGCCTGGACGAGGTCATGGACGCCGTCGACGTCGTCGCCCGCGGCGCCGCCATCAAGGTCACCATCGAACCCTGAAACCGAGCCCTGAACCGAGCCCTGAATTCGAGCCCCCGATTCGAGCCCTGAGAGGAACCCGATGCCGGAAAGGACACTGGCGGTCGCCTCGCGCTCCGGCCTGCACGCCCGCCCCGCGAAGATCTTCGTCGAGGCATCGGCGCGGCAGGCGGTGCCCGTGCGCATCCGCGTGGGCGACGGAAAGGCCGTCCCCGCCAACAGCATGCTGGGCGTGCTCACCCTCGGGGTCGGGCACGGCACCGAGGTCACCCTGGAGGCCGACGGCCCGGGAGCGGAGGAGGCCCTCGCCGCCCTCGCGGACCTGCTGTCCCGCGACCTGGACGCCGAAGGAGCCGAAGGGGCCGCCTGACCGCCGGCCGCGGACACGGGAACACCCGGCCACCCCGCCCGCCTCGCCATGGCCTCACCGCACCCTGCCCCCGCACCCCGCACCCGGCCCCCGGCCCCCGCACCCCGCCCCCGCGGCCGTCGTCGCCCGCGACGATGGCCGCCGTGCGCTCCTTCGGGGAGACTGGGAGGGCGGGAGGGAGGACCGGCCGATGGCGACACAAACACGGCGGACGACGGACGCGGACGAGCGCGACGAGCGCGACGAGCGCGACGAGCGCGACGAGCGCGACGAGCGCGACGAGCGCGACGAGCGCGACGAGGCACGCTACCTGCGCCGGCGGCCCGCTCCCGCGCTGCGTCCGCTGGTCGCGTGGTACAGCGGCTACCGCGAGGCCGGGGTCCCGCCGGCCACGCACCGCGGCCTGCCGTCGCCCTACCTGACGATGATCGTCACGCTCGACGATCCGCTCGTCGTCGCGGAGCACCCCGATCCGCGCACCCCGCCCGGGTCGTACGACACGCTGGTCGGCGGGCTGCACACCACCCCCGCGCTGATCACGCATGACGGGCGGCAGTCGGGCGTGCAGCTCGCGCTGACGCCGCTCGGCGCGCGGGCCCTGCTCGGGCTGCCCGCCGGGGAGCTGTCAGGGCTCGACGTCGACGGCGCCGAGGTGCTCGGCCGGCTGGCGGGCGAGCTGCGCGAGCGCCTGCTGGAGGCGCAGGGCTGGGACGAGCGCTTCGCGGTCCTCGACGGGGTCCTGTCCCGGCACGCCCGCCCCACGCGGGCCCACCCGGCCGAGGTGGCGCGGGCGTGGCAGCGGACGCTGACCGCCGGCGGGCAGGTCACCGTGTCCGACCTCGCCTGCGAGGCCGGCTGGAGCACCAGGCACCTGAACGGCCGGTTCCGGGAGGAGATCGGCCTGTCCCCCAAGGAGGCCGCCCGGGTGGTGCGGTTCGACCGGGTCCGCCGCCTGCTCCAGGGCGCGGCGGCGTCCGGGCGGCGGCTCACGCTGGCCGACGCGGCCGCCGAGTGCGGGTTCTACGACCAGGCGCACCTCGCCCGCGAGTTCGGCGGCCTCGCCGGGTGCTCGCCCAGCCGGTGGCTGGCCGAGGAGGGCGGCCACGGCGGCGAGCTGTTCCGAAACGTCCAAGCCGGGGCGGGGGACGGCTCGCCAGACTCGACGGCATGAACGACACCACACCAGCACCTCAGGTATGGCCCACCCTGCGGGCCGGGGACGCACGCGCACTGATCGCCTTCCTCGTCGAGGCGTTCGGCTTCGAGGAGACCGCCGTGTACGGCGAGGGCGACCGCGTCGACCACGCCCAGCTCTCCTGGCCGCACGGCGGCGGGATCATGCTGGGCAGTGTCCGGGACACGCCGGACGACAAGTGGCGCCTCACCCCCGGCTCGTTCGGCGCGTACGCCGTGACCGACGACCCCGACGCGCTGTTCGCGCGGGCGACCGCCGCGGGGGCGCGGGTCGTCCAGGAGCCGTACGACACCGACTACGGCTCCCGCGAGTTCGCCGTCCGCGATCCGGAGGACAACCTCTGGTCGTTCGGCACCTACCGCGGCGAGCCGCGGAAGGCGGCCCCCGCGGGGTGAGGTAGACGATTCCCCGCCGTCATTTCGGCGGAGCGCGGGACGTGCGGTGCTCACCGCCGTCACCACCGAGCCACGCGGGGCGCGATCGTGCCGCCGGCCCGCCCCCGCGTGCTCCCGGCGTTATCCAGGATCTCCTCTCCTGAGGGCGCCAGGACGAATACCCCGACAAAAACCGGAAAGGGGGGTATTGCAGAGGATAAACAGCTCAAATGAGATCACATAGCGAGAGGAGCCGTCCCATGACGGACGTGTCGAGCAAGGGACCGGAGCCCGGGGACGAGCGTCCGGTGCTGACCAACCGTCAAGGGCACCCGGTCTACGACAACCAGAACCAGCGGACGGTCGGCGCACGCGGCCCGGCCACTCTCGAGAACTACCAGTTCCTTGAGAAGATCAGCCACTTCGACCGGGAGCGCATCCCGGAAAGGGTGGTGCACGCGCGCGGCACGACGTCGTACGGCTTCTTCGAGGCGTACGGCATGTGGGGCGACGAGCCGATCGCCCGGTTCACGAGGGCGAAGCTGTTCCAGGAGGCCGGCAAGCGCACCGACGTGGCGGTGCGGTTCTCGACCGTGATCGGGGGACGTGACTCGTCCGAGTGCGCCCGCGACCCGCGCGGGTTCGCCGTGAAGTTCTACACCGAGGACGGCAACTGGGACCTCGTCGGAAACAACCTCGCGGTGTTCTTCATCCGCGACGCCATCAAGTTCCCCGACGTGATCCACGCGCTCAAGCCGGACCCGGTCACCTTCCGGCAGGAGCCGAACCGGATCTTCGACTTCATGTCGCAGAGCCCCGAGACGATGCACATGATCGTCAACGTGTTCAGCCCGCGCGGCATCCCGGCGGACTACCGGCACATGCAGGGCTTCGGGGTGAACACCTACAAGTGGGTCAACGAGCAGGGTGAGACCGTGCTCGTGAAGTACCACTGGATGCCCAGGCAGGGGGTCAGGAGCATGACGGCCGAGGACGCCGCACGCATCCAGGCCCACGAGCTGGGCCACGCCACGAAGGACCTGCGCGACGCCATCGAGCGGGGCGACCACCCGGAGTGGGAGCTGCTCGTCCAGATGATGAGCGACGACGAGCACCCCGAGCTGGACTTCGACCCGCTCGACGACACCAAGGTCTGGCCGGAGGACCTCTTCCCGGCCAAGCCGGTCGGCCGGATGGTCCTGGACCGGACCGTGGACAACGTCTTCGCCGAGAACGAGCAGATCTCGTTCGGCACCGGCGTCCTCGTCGACGGGCTGGACTTCTCCGACGACAAGATGCTGGTGGGCCGCACGTTCTCCTACAGCGACACCCAGCGCTACCGCGTCGGGCCGAACTACCTGCAACTGCCGGTCAACCAGGCCAAGAACGCCGACGTGCGGACCAACCAGCGCGACGGCCTCATGACCTACCGGCAGGACCGGGCAGGCGAGAATCCGCACGTCAACTACGAGCCCTCGATCAGCGGCGGGCTGCGCGAGGGGCAGTTCCCGACGCACGACGAGCAGGGCCCGCAGATCGTCGGCAGGGTCACCCGCAAGCGCATCCCGCGGACCAACGACTACAAGCAGGCGGGCCAGCGCTACCTGCTCATGGAGCAGTGGGAGCGCGACGACCTGGTGGAGAACTTCGTCGCCATGCTGTCGGAGTGCGACCGGCCGATCCAGGAGCGCATGGTCTGGCACTTCCTGCTGGTCGAGGACGACCTCGGGCTGCGCGTCGGCGAGGGGCTCGGCATCACACCCGACGACGTCAAGCACCTGGAACCGCTGGCGAGCCAGGACCTGACCGACGAGGACAGGGATCGCCTGTCCAACCTCGGCAAGAACGGCACGCGCGACGTCTCCGGCCTGAAGATGACGCACTGCGTCCCCGACGAGCGGGCGACGGTGCCCGCGATGTGAGGTCGCCGTGCGGTCAGGGCCCGGCCCGGATTTCCGAGCCGAGCCCTGGCACGTCCGCACCCGCCTGGGCCGCTACCCTACGGGGAGGCTGCGTTGTTGAGGAGTGTGCGACTATGCGGGTTGTTGATGCTTTCCGGCAGGCGTACGGCGGCGAGCCCACCGGGGTCTGGCACGCACCCGGCAGGGTCAACCTGATCGGGGAGCACACCGACTACAACGACGGATTCGTGCTGCCGTTCGCGGTGCCGTGGGGCGTCACCGCGGCCGTGAGCCCCCGCGAGGACCTCACCGTCCGGATCTCCTCGCTGCAGGCCCCCGGCGAGGAGCAGGTGCTGGAGGACGTCGAGCGAGCCGAGGGCTGGGCCCGCTACCCCGCCGGAGTCGTCTCGATCCTGCGCGGCGCCGGGCTGCCGGTGCGCGGCGCGGACATAGTGATCGACGGCGACGTGCCCAAGGGGGCGGGGCTGTCCTCCAGCGCGGCGCTGGAGGTGTCCGTCGGACTGGCCCTGAACGACCTCTACGGTCTCGACCTGGAGCCGATGGCGCTGGCCAAGCTGTGTCAGAAGGCCGAGAACGACTTCGTCGGCATGCCGTGCGGGATCATGGACCAGGCGGCTTCGACGCTGAGCAAGCAGGGGCACGCGCTGTTCCTCGACTGCCGCTCGCTGGCCGGCCGCGCCGTGCCGTTCGACCTGTCGGCGTACGGCCTGCAGATCCTCATCATCAACACCGGCGTCCACCACGAACTGGCCGACGGGCAGTATGCCAAGCGGCGCCAGGACTGCGAGAACGCGGCCAAGCACCTCGGCGTCCCGTCGCTGCGGGACGTCACCGACCTCGCCGCGGCCCTGTCGAGGCTCAGTGGCGACGAGCGGGCCCGCACCCAGCACGTCGTCACCGAGAACCACCGGGTGGAGGCCGTCATCGGGCTGCTGCGGGCGGGCGCCGTGCAGGAGATCGGCGCGCTGCTGAACGCCTCCCACCTGTCTCTCCGGGACCAGTACCAGGTCTCCTGCCCGGAACTGGACGTGGCGGTCGAGGCCGCCATCCGAGGCGGGGCGCGCGGTGCGCGGATGACCGGCGGCGGCTTCGGCGGCTCGGCCATCGCGCTCGTCGCCGACGACCGGGTGGACCGGGTGCGCACCACCGTGGAGCAGGCCTACGCCGAGCGGGGCTGGGGAGCGCCGACGTTCCTGCCGGCCACCCCGGCGGCCGGCGCCCACCGCCTCCGCTGACACACCACCCCACAGACGGGAGAGCCGCCCGCCCGGCGCACGGCATCGGGCGAGGCCGCCCACCTCTCACCCCAGAGGCGGGAAGTCCGGCGGCCGACGTTCGAGGAAGCTCGACACTCCCTCGGCGAAGTCCGGCCGCCGGAACGAGTCCGTCATCAGCCGTACGGCCTCGGCTTCGGCCTCGTCGAGCCCTTCCTGCCAGCCGTCCCAGATCTGCCGCTTGATGACCGCCATCGAGGCGGGCGAGCACTGGGTGGCCAGCTCCTTCGCGTACCCGACGGCCTCGGTGAGCAGCCGCTCCCCCGGCACCGCCCGTACGGCGAGGCCCATGGCGCACGCCTGCTCGCCGGTGAAGACCCGGCCGGACAGCAGCAGGTCCATCGCGCGCGCCTGCCCGGCCAGCCGGGGCAGGATCCAGCCGAGGCCGTACTCCGCGACGAGCCCGCGCCGGGAGAACGCGGTCGTCCACTTGGCGTCGCCGGCGGTGAGGACCACGTCGCACACGAGCGCGTGGACCATCCCCAGCCCGGCGCACGCGCCGTTGACCGCGGCGACGACCGGCGTCCGCAGGGTGGTGGGAAAGGTGGTGGGCCGGGGATCCCGCTCGTCGGCGTAGGTTCCCGCCTGCAGGGCCGTCAGGTCCGCGAAGTCGGCCCCGGCGCAGAAACCCTTGCCCGCGCCGGTGACCACGATCGCCCGTACGGACGGGTCGCGGTCGGCCTCCTCCAGCAGGTCGAAGTAGCGCCGTCCCATCTCGGCGGTCCAGGCGTTCAGCCGTTCCGGCCGGTTGAACGTCAGGATCCGCACACCGCCGTCGTCCTCGGACAGCACCACCGTCGTCGCCCTCCTCCACCGCACCACAGATCTTGACGCCACGGACCTTGACCGACGGGCCTTGACCCGAACTATGTTCTACACCACGGGAGGGCGGTGAACATAGGCAGGCGTGAGCCGTACGTCCTCGTAGTAGCGGTGGAAGACCGGTGTCGCGGCGCCGGACAGGGGCGGCACGATCCAGGACCAGTCGGCAGGACAGACGCGCCCGCTGCGCTCCTCCCGCTCCAGATGGGTCAGGAACCGCCGCGCCTCGGTGTGGTGGTCGGTGATCGTGACGCCGTCCTCCGCGAAGGAGTGCAGCACGGCGACGTTGAGCTCCACCAGCGCCTGGTCCCGCCAGAGCGTCCGGTCGTGGGAGGTGTCGAGACCGAGCCGCTCGGCGACCACCGGAAGCTGGTCGTAGCGGTCGTGGTCGGCGAGGTTGCGCGCGCCGATCTCGGTGCCCATGTACCAGCCGTTGAACGGCGCGCACGGATAGGCGACCCCGCCGATCTCCAGCGACATGTTGGAGATCGCCGGCACGGCGTGCCATTTGAGCCCCAGGTCGGCGAACCACGGGAAGGCCGGGTGCCGCAACGGCACCTCCAGGACCACCTCGCGCGGCACCTCCCGCAGGACCAGGGCGCCCTTGGCCTCCACGAGCAGCGGCAGGACGTCGAACCTCGTGCCCTCCCCCCGCCAGCCCGACCGCAGGGCGCGCCGGGTGATCTCCGCGTTCGCCGGGTCGCCGTGGACCGAGCCGTCCTCGCGGGTGTACCCCGCATACCGGATGAGCTGGTCGTTGAGAATTCGCGGCGCCCGCTCCCCCGGCCGGTCGGGGGCGAGCACCGTGATGGTGGGGCGGATCCTGCCTCTCCCGGTGGCCGCCCTGAGGTGCTCGACGCACTCCTCGGCCACACCGTCGCCGGTGTCCACGTGCCGCCGGTCACGGACCTGCAGCGACCGCCAGTAGAGGCGCCCGATGCACTTGTTGCTGTTGCGCCACGCCACCCGCGCGCCGAAGGTCAGCTCGCCCGTGGTGTGCGTGTAGGTCCCCGTCCGGTCGATCTCCGCGAAGACCTCCCGGAGGCGCCGCTCCACCGGGCCCGCCACCGGGTTCTCCGCGTGGTGGAGCCGGATGAAGTTCTCGGCCTCCCGCCTGTCGATCTCCTCCCCGCGCTCCCGTACGGGTGCGAGGGTCCTTTTCGATTTCCGCCAAGTCAGCACGACCGTCACACACTTCGCGCTCACGGGCACCCCGCGCCGGTTCCGGGCCGGCGGCGACACCCTCCCCGCAGTGGCCCTCACCCCACTGCGCCGTCCGTGGTCCGCGGCAGCCGCGACTCGTACGGCCACGGCGATCACATTTTCCGCGATGTCCCGGGATTTGTCCGCCAAATCCCCACACCGGCGCATCCGAAGCGTCCCCCACCCGGCCCCCCGGACGGCAAGCAGAGGCGGTGTGCGACTCACCGCTTGCCTGATCGGCCCCGTGTCTCGAAGGACGCGACCGCTGCTGCGGTGACTCGCACGTAGACATGAAAAACCCCGGGGCGATGGTCTGTGACCACCGCCCCGGGGTGAAATGCTCCCGCGATAGGACTCGAACCTATAACCTGCCGGTTAACAGCCGGCTGCTCTGCCGATTGAGCTACACGGGATCGTGCTGTGTACTGCTGTTACTGCCCTGCTCCGCTCGTTCCGGCCTTTCGGCTTTCCTTGCGGCGCGGAACTAGATTAGCGCACTCCGGGGGGTGTCTGTCACATCGATTCCGTCCGCGAGTCGTCGGGTCTTGATCGGCATACGGCAAAGAGCGCCCGGACGCCCCGGAGGCCCGCCCGGGCGGGGCCGGACCGGCTGCTGTTGGATAGAGACAGGCCCTCGGGGTAGGGGGGCGGGGAACACGAGCGCGGAGGTGGAAGATGCGATACAAGGCGATGTTCGCCACCGGGCTGGCCGTCGGCTACGTCCTCGGAACGCGGGCCGGGCGTGAGCGCTACGAGCAGATCAAGCGTTTCGCGCAGCGGTTCGCGGACAGCCCCACGGTGCAGGAGGCGGCAGGGCTGGTCGGCGCCCAGGCCTCGAAGGTGGCGGGCAAGGCCAAGGACTTCGCGGGCGACAAGGTGCCGTTCCTCAAGAAGACCGAGACCTGGGAGCAGGCCGACAGGACCGACCGGGTCGGCACCGCCACCGGCTGGCCGGCCGGCGCCGAGCAGATCCCCTGAACCGACCCCTGACCCTGAGGCCGGGCACGTTCATCGGCGGCCCGCGACCGGGCAGACGCCCGTCCCGAGACCGGGCGGACGCCGGTCCGGCCCCGTCTCCCCATGGAGGACCGGCCCGGACGGTGTGTGACGCGCCGTCGGCGGGCCCCCGGTGTCACGCCGGGGGCCCGGCGCTGTCAGACGCCGAGGCTGCGGCGTACCTCTTCGAGCGCCTGCTCGGCGTGCGCGCGCAGGCCCGGGTCCTTCGCGTCGAGGCCGGGGTCGAAGATGAACTCCCAGCGCGGGGTGTCGTAGCCGGGGATCCGGCGGGCGACGAGGCGCACTCCCCCGCGTCCGTCGATGGTCACATGGCGGCTCGCGACGATCGTCGAGGTCACCCGCTCGCGGATCGTCTCCGGCAGCCTGCCCGGCTCGGGCAGGAGGACCCGGTGGACGGCCCCGTCCGTCATCGTGACCGTCACCCCCTCCTCGTCCCACACGGCCTTGTCCATCAGGTGCCAGGGCAGGCGCGGCCCGTCGGGCAGGTGCAGCGCCCGGGTGGTGGCGACGATGTGGCCGCCCTCCGGTGTCGGCGCGTGGCTGATCGGACGCTCGCCGCTCTCCAGGGCGAGAGCCGTACGGACCTCACGGGGCAGCCGGGAGCCGAAAAAGCGGGACAGTGAAGGCTTCTGAGAGGTCAAGGGAGCACCGCCAGCGTCGTCGACCGTTAACACCCCCGAGGCTATCCGCCGCCCGCGTCCCGGCTTCGCTCCCCCCACGAGCGGGCCCATAGCAAACTCAGAGCGGGCGCGGAACGGGCCCAGTGCAAGCTCAGAGCGGGCCCGGAGCGGGCCCGCTTCACATCTCAGGCGAGCCACTCCTGAAGTCCGGCGAGATGCCCGAGTTCCGATTCGACGCGCTGCCTGTCGTCGACGGTGAGCTCCAGACCACGCAGGTCGGCGAGCCAGGGATCAGCGGGCTCACCGAGGATCGTGGCCACGTCGACAAGGTGGCACAGGGCGATGGCCCGCTCGACCGGCGAGGCGGTCGAGCCGTGCCTGCGCAGCGCGGATTTGAGCGCGCGGAAGGCCTGAAGGTCGTCGTTCTTGAACTCACGCAGGATCCGGGCGTTGTCGAGCGCCCTGTCCAGGCCCGTCAGCTTCTTCGAGCCGCCGTACTCCAACTCGGCCGGCTCGTCGCGCTGGATGAAGATGATCGAGTTGCCGGACGGATCGATCAGCGTGAACCGGGACGCACCGGGCCGGTAGCGGGTGATCCTCGGAAGGCCGGAGCTCAGCACCTTCCCGTAAACCCGGCGCATCGCCGCGACGAACGCCGCATGGTAGGGCGCCACGGCGTCGACCATGACCAGGCAGCCTCCGGACTCCTCCCGGACCGGATCCAGGCCCTTGGGCGCGGAACCGAAGTGCAGCTCGAAGCCGCTCCACCGCAGCGCCAGATAGACATAGGGCTTGCTCTGTTTGTAGGTCGCCTCGAATCCCAGGGCCTCGTAGAACGCCAGGGTCTCCTCCACTGACGCACACGGCATCAACGGCACCGTCGTCTCGTTCGGCCGAACCGCGGGCTCACTCACGTCATCCACCTTCCGGGTCGCCCGGCGATGGTTACACTCCCCGGCGGACCTCGCATATGGATCGCTCCAGAGACCCGGCTCCGCCTGACCGGACGTCACCGTTCACCGGGGGCACCGTGGCACCCGGGGCGCTGGCGGCCCTGGCGGCCCTGGCAGCACGGGGGCACTGGCGGCGCCGACGAGGTCGTCGCCGGCCTGACGACCCGGGCCGCCGCGGCGACCGGGCCGCGCATCGGGGCGGGCCCGCGACGGCGCGGAAACGCGACGAGCGCCTCCCCGGGGGGCGGGAGGCGCTCGTCCGCGGTCGAGGCGTCAGTCCAGATAGTCCCGGAGCATCTGGGCCCTGGTGGGATGGCGCAGCTTGGCCAGCGTCTTGGACTCGATCTGGCGGATGCGCTCACGCGTCACGCCGAACTCCCGGCCGACCTCCTCCAGCGTGCGGGGGTGGCCGTCGGCGAGGCCGAACCGCAACTGGATGATCCGCTGCTCGCGCTCCGACAACGTGGCCAGGATGTCTTCGAGCTGGTCCTGCAGCATGATGAAGGCCGCGGCCTCCATCGGCACCACGGCGTCGGCGTCCTCGATGAAGTCGCCGAGGTCGGAGTCCTCCTCGCCGATGGGCGCCTGGAGCGAGACCGGCTCCTGCGCGATGCGCTGGATCTCCACCACACGGTCGATCGGCAGATCCATCTCGGCGGCGATCTCCTCGGGGGCGGGCTCCCGGCCGAGATCCTGGTGAAGCTGCCGCTGCACACGGACCAATTTGTTGATCGTCTCGACCATGTGCACGGGAATCCGGATCGTTCTCGCCTGGTCGGCGATCGCCCGAGTGATCGCCTGGCGAATCCACCAGGTCGCATAGGTCGAGAACTTGTATCCCTTGGTGTAGTCGAATTTCTCCACCGCGCGGATGAGGCCGAGATTGCCTTCCTGAATGAGATCCAGGAACAGCATTCCGCGCCCCACATAGCGCTTGGCGATGGAGACCACGAGCCTGAGGTTGGCCTCGATGAGCCGCTGCTTGGCGCGGACGCCCTCCCAGACCAGGTCTTCCAGCTCCGGCCGGGCGAACCTGGCGGCGAGGCTCTCGCAGAGCTTGTCCTCCGCGAACAGGCCGGCCTCGATCGCCTTGGCCAGTTCCACCTCCTCCTCGGCGGTGAGCAGCGGAACCCTGCCGATCTCCCTGAGATAGATCCTGACCAGGTCGCTGGTCGGAGCGCGTTTGCCGATATCCTCCTCGTCCGGCTTGCTGGGCTCCTCGTCGCCTTGCGGCTCGAGGACCTCAACCCCGTTCTCGGCGAGCATCCGCACGACGCGCTCCAGCGCGTCGGCGGGCAACTCGGATCGGTCGAGCGCGGCGGCCACGTCGTCAACCGTGACACTCCCGCGTTCCCTTCCCTTAGCGACGAGGTCCGCCACCTGGTCTACCGATGGCGGCCTGCTTGGCAGCACCGATGCACCCACGCAACACAGTGTGCAGTAAAGGCACCACCAAATGGCAGGCCTATTTTTGTCACCCAAGGTAAGGCGGAAGTCAATACCGAATCGAGATCAAAACATATGTTTGGCGACTGTGAGATCTGGAAATGGACGTTTATTCAGGCCCCGCTGGCGCGTTCCCGCAACACCCGTCGCTGCTGTTCCAGCGCCACGAGTTCGCCGAACAGCCGGTTGTACTCCTGCTGCTCTTCGACCGGGTTGAGCCGCTGCAGGCGCGACTTCACCTGAGCGACGGCCCGGCCGACCGCGACCTCCTGGATCTTGGCCAGGACGGCCGCGCCGTACCGCTCCTCGACGTCGTTGTCGGCGCGCATAGCCTCGACCGCGAAGCGTGTGACGAGCGACCTCAGGTCGACGCCGGTCTCGCCGGGCGCCGCCGCGTCGGCCTGCTCCAGCAGCCGGTCGACCCACTCGCGCCCGCCCGGCCCCCCGGCGGCGGTGCCCCCCGCCGCCACGATGACCTCGTAGAGCGCGACGTGCTCGGGCAGGGTGAACGTCGCCGCGCCGAGCGCGTCGAACTCCGGCCCGAGCAGCGCGGGCCGCTGGACGGCGAGCTTGAGCGCCTCCGCCTCCAGGCGGACGGCGGGGTCCATGGGCTCCTGACGCACCGGGGCGGACCGCGCGGGCGCGCCTGCGCGCGCCGCCTGCCGGCGTCCGGGACCCTGCGCGCCCTCCTGCGTCCGCCCCACGACCTGCTGCACGCGCTGGATGACGAAGCCCTCGTCCATGAAGCCGATCCAGCGGTCGAGGTCCACCACGTAGGTCTTGCGCAGACCCGGGTCCTTGATCGCGGCCACGACGGGCGCGGCGGCGTCGAGCGCGGCCAGGCGCCCCTCGTTGGTGTTGAGGTCGTAGCGCGACAGAGTGCTGCGGATCGCGAAGGCGAACAGCGGCTCGCGGCTGGCGACCAGGTCGCGCACCGCGCCGTCGCCCTGCTTGACCCGCAGGTCGCAGGGGTCGAGGCCGTCGGGCTGCACGGCGACGAAGGTCTGCGTGACGAACTTCTGCTCGTCCTGGAACGCGCGCAGGGCGGCCTTCTGCCCCGCCGAGTCGCCGTCGAAGGTGAAGATCACCTCACCCCGGAACTCGGCCTGGTCGAGCAGCAGCCGGCGTAGGACCTTGATGTGGTCCTCCCCGAAGGAGGTGCCGCAGGTGGCCACCGCGGTCGGCACGCCGGCCAGATGGCAGGCCATGACGTCGGTGTAGCCCTCCACGATGACGGCCTGGGACCGCTTGGCGATCTCCCGCTTGGCGAGGTCCACGCCGTACAGCACGGAGCTCTTGTGGTAGATCGGGCTCTCGGGGGTGTTCAGGTACTTGGGGCCGTCATCGGAGTCGAGCAGCTTGCGCGCGCCGAAGCCGATGACGTCGCCCGTGATGTCGCGGATCGGCCAGATCAGCCGGCCGCGGAACCGGTCGACGGGACCGCGCCTGCCCTCCCGGGCCAGGCCTCCCTTGATCAGCTCCTGGGAGGTGAACCCGCGGGCCATCAGATGCCGCGCCAGCGCCTCCCACTCGTCGGGGGCGTAGCCGACGCCGAAGTGCTCGGCGTCGGCCCGCTCGAAGCCGCGCTCGGACAGGAAGCGCCGCCCCGGTGCCGCCTCCGGGCTGGACAGCCGCTCGGCGTAGAACTCGGCGGCGGCGCGGTGCGCCTCGATCAGCCGCAGCCGCTCGCCCTGCTCGCGACCGGGCACGTAGCCGCCCTGCTCGTAGCGGAGCTGGATGCCGGCGCGCTGGGCCAGCCGCTCGACGGCCTCGGTGAACGTCAGGTTCTCGATCTTGCGGACGAACGTGATGACGTCGCCGCCCTCGGCGCAGCCGAAGCAGTAGTAGTAACCCCGGGCCGGGGTGACGTTGAACGAGGGCGACTTCTCGTCGTGGAACGGGCACAGCCCCTTCAGGTTGCCCCCGCCGGCGTTGCGGAGCTGGATGTGCTCGCCGACGACGTCGGCGATCGGCGAGCGCTCCCGCACGAGCGCGATGTCCTCGTCACTGATCCGACCGCTTCGCCCTGCCACGCTGGCGAGTCTAGGGCCTGCCCCCGACAGCCCGGACGCCCCATCGCGGATCGTCGAGGACATGTCACGACTTTCCGGAACTGGTCGTGATGTGCGGCTTGGTCCGTTAGAAAGGAAAGGTTCGGTAACGTCGACCAGGTGGAGATCATGCGATCGGGGAGACTGGCCGCCCTCGCCGGCGCCGCGTTCGTCGCGGCGTCCTGCGGCGCGCCCGCCGGGGTCGCGGGAGTGAGCACGCTGCCGCCCTCACCGCCGCCGGGAGGTGGGATAACGGCCGCCATGGACGACTCCGAGCCCGGCCACATCGTGCCTCCGCCCGGAGACGAGCCGGTGCGGGTCCCGCCGCCGAAGATGTCCTCCTACACGTACGCCTTCCCCATCAAGGGCTGCAAGGTGTCGTACTCCCGCAAACTGCTCGTGCTTCCCAAGACCACCATCTGGGCGGCCAAGGGATGCGCGTTCGTGTCACCGGTCGACGGGGTGGTCCAGGAGGTCAACGTCAAGAACCTCTGGTCGCCCTCGACCAACCGGGGCGCCGACCGGGAGGGGCGGTTCGTCACGGTCAAGGGCGAGGACGGCGTGCTGTACCTCGGCGGCCACCTCGACTCCGTGGAGCAGGACATCACTCCGGGCACCAAGGTCAAGGCCGGGCAGCTGCTCGGCCGGGTGGGCAACACGGGCAACGCGCGCGACACCGCGAGCAACCTCTACTTCGCCATCTCGTGGCCGGTCGAGCCCCAGTACTGGTGGGTGCGGCGGGGCGTGGTGCCGCCGTGGACCTATCTGGACGCCTGGGACGACGGCAACCGCACCGTCTCGCCGCGCAAGGCCATGCTCACGCTGCGCAAGAAGATGGGGGCGACCCCGCCCTGCACGCAACTGTGCGCGTCCAACTCGTCCCAGCAGCCCACGCCCACCCCGGACGAGACCAAGCCGCCGACGAAGAAAAAGAAGAAGAACGGAGGCGGCGGCGACGACGACGTGGTGATCATCCCGCTCTGAGCGGGACGGTCACCACGGCACCGGTCCGTCCTCGTCGAAGAACCCGCCCGACGGTCCGTCCGCTCCGAGCGTCGCGAGCGTGACCGCGACCGCCGCGCCCTGCGCCGCCGTACGCGGCAGGGACCTGCCGAGATCCCTGGCGAAGTCGGTGTCGCACGGCCCGGGGGCGATGGCGTTGACCAGGATGCCGAGCGGGCGCAGCTGCTTGGCGTACTGCACGGTGAGCATGTTGAGCGCGGCCTTCGACGGCGGATAGGCCGCGAAACTCGGACTGCCGGTGAAGTAGTGGCCGGGGTCGGTCATGTGCGTCATCGACCCCGTGCCGCTGGACACGTTGACGATCCGGCCCGCCGCCGACCGCCGCAGCAGCGGCAGCGTCGCGTCGGTCACCCGGATGACGCCGAAGAGGTTGGTCTCGAACACCTCGCGCACGACGCCGAGGTCGACCGAGCCGGGCGTCTGCCGCGTCCCGCCCGAGATGCCGGCGTTGTTGACGAGCACGTCGAGGCGGCCGAACCTCTCCTCCACCCGCGCCACCGCCGCCCGCACGCTCTCCTCGCCGGTGACGTCGATCGTCAGCGGGTGGACCTCCAGACCCTCCGCCCGCAGCTTCGCGGTCGCCTCGTCCCGGCGTCCCGGGTCGCGCGCCCCGAGCAGCACGGTCATGCCGAGCTCGCCGAGCTGCCTGGCGATCTCATAGCCGATTCCCTTGTTCGCCCCCGTGACGAGGGCGACGGTGCCAGTGCTGCCGCTGCCGGCGGCGGTGCCAGTGCCGGCAGTGCTGTCTGTGCTGTCTGTGCTGTCTGTGCTGTCTGTGCTGTCTGTGCTTTGCATGGGTCAAGCCCATCACCGCGTCCCCGCCACGCCCAACACCGTCTCGGTCACGGGCGATACCCTCGCGGTATGACCCCCGGTGACGACACCGTGGAGACGCGGGAGCTGGCCTATTTCGTGGCGGTGGCCGAGGAGCTGCACTTCGGGCGGGCCGCCCGGCGGCTCGGCATCGCGCAGCCGCCGCTGTCACGGGCGATCCAGCAGCTCGAACGCCGCCTCGGCGTGCGGCTGCTGGAGCGCGACCACCGCACGGTGACGCTGACGGACGCGGGTGCGACGCTGCTGCGGGAGGGCCACACCGCGCTCGCCGCAGTTTCGGCGGCCGTGCGCAGGACCCGGCGGGCCGGCCGGAGCGAGCCCTCGCTCGTGCTCGCCGCCAAACCGGGCGGAGACGCGGATCTGCTGCCCGAGATCCTCGCGGCGTACGCCGCCACGCCGGGCGCGCTGCCCGTCGACATCGTCTTCAGCGCACGGGAGCGGGGCGCGATGGTGCGGGACGGCCGGGCCGACGCCGCCCTGCTGCACGCCCCCCGCGAGGATCTGACCGGCCTCGCGGTCGAGGAGCTCCTGGTGGAGAGCCAGGTGGCGGTGCTGCCGCGCGGGCACCGGCTCGCCGGACGCGCGGAGCTGTCGATGGCGGACCTCGACGGCGAGCCGCTGCCGCGGTGGCCGAGTGCCGTCCCCGAGGGTTTCTCCCGGATCGCCGAGAGCGGCCAGCTCATGCATCTCGTCGCGCTCGGCCGGGCCGTGGCGGTCGTCCCCGAGTCGATCCGGGCGAACCTGCGTCACGACGTCGTCGGCGTGCACGTGGCCGACGCGCCGCCGACGACACTGGTCCTCGCCTGGCCGCAGGACACGCGGTCGCGGGCGCTGGCCGCCTTCGTGCGGGCCGCTGCGGAGGCGGCGCGTCTCAGCCGGCCCTGAGCCGACCGGCGGGTCAGCCGGTTTCGAGGCGACCCGGCGGATCAGAGGACGGTTCTGAGGTGGCGCGGCGGGTCAGCCGGCCCTGAGGCGGCGCGTGGCCGTCGACAGGCGGCGGTGCAGGCCCATGGCGGAGGAGTCGGTCAGTGAGGCGATCTGGTCGACCACCGCGCGCAGTCGTCCCGCGTCGTCGGCGGCCTGCTCGAACTGTGGCCGCAGGGCGGGCTCCAGCGTCGCCGGGGCGCCGCGCAGGATGAGGTCGCCCAGCTCTGCGATGATCTCGCGCTGCCGGGCCTGGACGGCGTGGTGGGCCTCCCTGGACATCACGTAGCGGCCCGTCACTCCCTTGAGCAGCGCGCACTCCAGGCGGGTCGTCCTCGGCACCACCAGGTCGGCGTCGTACCGGTTGCGGCCGCCCGCGCCCTCCCTGCCCGCCCCGCCTCCCGGCGTGGGGTGGCAGCCGTACGCCTCGCGCGTGGCGTTCTGGGCCGAGCGGCACAGCCGGCCGATGAGCGCGCTGGTGAGCCGCTTGAGCGCGGCGAGATCGGCGAGTCCGGCGTCGAAGGCGGCCGGCCACAGCGGCTCGGCGAGCAGCCGGGAGAAGGTCTCCGACAGTTCCTCCACGCCCGCGTCGGGCGCGTGCCACTCCCTCGTGAGGCGGCACACCTCCAGCCGCTCCTCCGGGTCGCGCAGGGCCGCCATCGTGACGTGGCCGCACGTCAGCGCGTCCTCCAGGTCGTGCACCGAGTAGGCCACGTCGTCGGCCCAGTCCATGATCTGCGCCTCGAAGCCGACCGCGTAGTCGGGCGCCCCCTCCCGCACCCAGCGGAAGACCGCCAGGTCGTCGGGGTAGACGCAGTACGGCCGGCCCTCGGCGGCGAGCGGGACGCCGGGGACCCGGCAGGAGGACCCGGCCCAGGGATACTTGCAGACCGAGTCGAGCGCGGCCCGGGTGAGGTTGAGCCCGGCGCTGCGGCCGTCCTCGGTGATGACCTTGGCCTCCAGCCGGGTCAGCAGGCGCAGGTTCTGCGCGTTGCCCTGGAACCCGCCGCACGGCGCGGCCAGTTCGTCGAGGGCGGCCTCCCCGTTGTGGCCGAACGGGGGATGGCCGAGGTCGTGGGCGAGGCAGGCGGTCTCCACCAGGTCGGGGTCGCAGCCGAGGACCCTGCCCATCTCCCGGCCGATCTGCGCGCACTCCAGGGAGTGGGTCAGCCGTGTGCGGGGGCTGTGCAGGCCGGTGCAGTCGGCGGGGGCCACCACCTGCGTCTTGGCGGCGAGCCTGCGCAGCGAGGCGCTGTGGAGCACGCGTGCCCGGTCCCGCTCGAACGCGCTCCGCTCGGGGTTGCCCGGCGGCTCCGGCACCCACCGTGCCTGGTCGTGCTCGTCGTAGCGGGCCATCCATCCCCCTTCCCTGTGGCAAGCCCCGTGGCAGCGGGGAATGGAGCGTACCCGCGAAGGTCCGGTTTCACGACAGATCCGGTTATCCGATGGGAGATTGCCCCCTTACCTGGTAAGCAGCCGCGAGTGACGCCCGGGTTCTCCCGCCCGGCGCGTCAGCATCCCGTGCCGGACCGCGCGCAGGCCAGTGCGGCGCGGCCCGCCTCCAGCCGGGCGACCGGAATGCGGAACGGCGAGCAGGAGACGTAGTCGAGGCCGATCTCGTGGCAGAAGTGCACCGAATCGGGATCCCCGCCGTGCTCGCCGCAGATGCCGAGCTTGAGGCCGGGCCGGGTCCGCCTGCCCTCCTCGACCGCGGTCCGCATCAGACGGCCGACGCCCTCGCGGTCGATGGACTCGAACGGCGAGACCCCGAAGACGCCCAGGTCGAGGTAGGCGCCGAAGAAGGCGCTCTCCACGTCGTCGCGGGAGAAGCCCCAGGTCATCTGGGTGAGGTCGTTGGTGCCGAACGAGAAGAACTCGGCGGCCTCGGCGATCTGCCCGGCCGTCAGCGCCGCCCTCGGCACCTCGATCATCGTGCCGATCGCCGCCGCCACGCCCGCCTCGGCGAGGATCCGCTCCGCTTCATCCCTGACGATCTCCAGCTCCTGCACGGCGCCGACCAGCGGCATCATGATCTCCGCCCGCGCGCCCTCCACCCGGCGGGCCGCCGCGGCGATGGCCCGCACCTGCATGGCGAACAGGCCGGGGATCGTCAGGCCGAGCCGCACGCCGCGCAGGCCGAGCATGGGGTTCTGCTCGTGCAGCCGCTTGACCGCGTCGAGGAGCCTGCGGTCCCGCTCGTCCGCCCCGTCCTCCGGCCTGACCCCCGTCCTGTCCCCCGCGAGGGCCACCTTCACGGCCAGGTCGGTGAGGTCGGGCAGGAACTCGTGCAGCGGCGGGTCGATCAGCCGGATCGTCACCGGCAGCCCGCGCATGGCCGTGAAGATGCCGGTGAAGTCGCCGGTCTGCAGCGGTTCGAGCGCGTCGAGCGCGGCCTGCCGGGCCTCCGGCGTCGTGGCCAGGATCAGGTCCTCGACGAGCCGCCGCCGCTCCCCCAGGAACATGTGCTCCGTACGGCACAGCCCGATGCCCTCGGCGCCGTAGCGGCGGGCGCGGTCGGCGTCCTCGGGGGTGTCGGCGTTGGCCCGTACGGCGAGGCGGCGCGCGGAGTCGGCGTGGCGCATGATCCGGTCGACGGCCCGCACCAGCTCGTCCTCGGCGGGCTCGCCCTCGAAATACTTCGCCACCGGCGAGGCGGTGACGGGAACCTCACCGAGGTACACGGCTCCGGTGCCGCCGTCGATCGAGATGACGTCGCCCTCGTCGACGACGACCCCGCCGGGCGCGGTGAACCGGCGGGCGTGCGGATCGACCTCCAGTTCCTCGGCCCCGCACACGCAGGTCTTGCCCATGCCGCGCGCCACCACGGCGGCGTGGGAGGTCTTGCCGCCCCTGGAGGTGAGCACGCCGTGAGCCGCGATCATCCCGGCCAGGTCGTCGGGGTTGGTCTCCCGCCGCACGAGGATGACCGCCTCCCCTCGCGCGGCCAGCTCGACCGCCCGCTCGGAGCTGAAGACGGCCCTGCCCGCGGCGGCGCCGGGCGAGGCGTTCATGCCGGTGGTCAGCCTGCGGTTGCCCGCCGTCGCGGCGAAGCGGGGGAACATGAGCTGGGCGAGCTGGTCACCGGTGACCCGGGTGACCGCCTCGTCCATGTCGATCAGGCCCTCGTCCACCAGCTGGGTGGCCATGCAGAAGGCGGCGGCGGCCGTGCGCTTGCCGACCCGGGTCTGCAGCATCCACAGCTTGCCGCGCTCGATCGTGAACTCGATGTCGCACAGGTCGCGGTAGTGCCGCTCCAGCGTCGCCATGATGCCGAGGAGCTCGCGGTAGGCCCCCGGGTTGATGGTCTCCAGCTCCTGCAGGGGGACGGTGTTGCGGATGCCGGCGACGACGTCCTCGCCCTGGGCGTTGCGCAGGTAGTCGCCGTAGACGCCCTGGCGTCCCGAGCCGGGGTCGCGGGTGAAGGCGACTCCGGTGCCGGAGTCCGGGCCCATGTTGCCGAACACCATGGCGACGACGTTGACGGCCGTGCCGAGGTCGGCGGGGATGCGCTCCTGGCGGCGGTAGAGGATCGCGCGCGGGGCGTTCCAGGAGTCGAAGACCGCCCTGACGGCGAGGTCCATCTGCTCCCGGGGGTCGGCGGGGAAGTCGCGGCCCGCCCGCTCCCGGACGATGCCCTTGAAGGTCTCGACCACCCGCTGGAGGTCGGCGGCGTCGAGGTCGGTGTCGTCCCGCTCGCCCTTGAGCTCGTCCATCGCGTCCTCGAACAGCTCGCCGTCGATGCCCAGGACGGTCTTGCCGAACATCTGGATGAGCCGGCGGTAGGAGTCCCACGCGAAACGGTCGTTGCCCGACTGCTTGGCCAGGCCCAGGACGGAGTCGTCGTTGAGGCCGATGTCGAGGACCGTCTCCATCATCCCGGGCATCGAGAACTTCGCCCCCGACCTCACGCTGACCAGCAGCGGGTCGTCCGCCTGACCGAGGCGCTTGCCCATCCGCGCCTCAAGGACGGCGAGGTGCTCGCCGATCTCCCCCTCCAGCCCGTCGGGCGTGCCGCCGTGCCGCAGGTAGTGGCGGCACGCCTCGGCGGTGATCGTGAAGCCGGGAGGCACGGGGAGACCGAGGTTGGTCATTTCCGCCAGATTGGCGCCCTTGCCACCGAGTAGGTCCTTGAGGTCCTTGTTGCCCTCGGTGAAGTCGTAAACGTACTTGGGCATGCGACGCTCCTTCGCCGACTTCAATAAAACCGCGAACGCGGCCCGCAAACGGACTGTACCTGGGAAAAGCAGCACCAAACCTCACCCTTCGCCACATATGGCGTCTAAGCAGGTGGAAGGCATGGGAGAGGTCTAATCCAATTAAACAACGGCCATCTTCTCGACGATCGCGCACTGGTATAAACCAATTCGCCGCCAAGGACGGCCGGCCAGGTTTCGCATTACGCGAGGGGAAATGGTTTAGACCATTATGCGGCAAGGCGGAGTTCCGGTGAGTCGGCCGTGCGGTCGCGACGACATGCGATATAAACGAGACACCCTCCGAATACAGTCGAACACGGAGGGTTGTCAGTGTCGCGAGCGTTGTCGCGTGAGGTTCCGGAGCGAGCGATATCGGCGCGAGTGGCGGCGCGGGGAACGTCCGCGCGGAGCGGTACGCCGCAGGGAACGCCCGCGTGGATGCGGGCGGTGCGGGGAACGGCCGCGCGTAGGGTCTGGCCGGTGATGGCGGTGGCGGTCGCCGGGCTCGGTGCGATGGCGGCGACCGCCGGCTGCGGGGGCGCGCGAGTCACCCCGGAGGGGTACGCGTCGAGCACGCCCTCCCTGTCCTGGAAGGCCTGCGAGGAGACGGCCTCCTCCTCCGGCTTCGAGTGCGCCACACTCCAGGTGCCCCTCGACTACGCCAAGCCGGAGGGCAAGAAGATCGGCATCGCCCTGGTCCGGCTGCGGGCCACCGACCAGAGCCGGCGGATCGGCTCCCTGGTCTTCAACTTCGGCGGTCCCGGCGGCTCCGGCGTCACGACGCTCATCAACGCGGCCCACGCGTTCTCCGCTCTGAACAGCCGCTACGACCTCGTCAGCTTCGACCCGCGCGGCGTGGAGCGCAGCAGCGGCATCCGCTGTCTCAGCGGCCCTCAGATGGACCAGTACATGAGCAGGGAGCCCAGCGAGACCCTCGCGACCGAGACCACGCTCGTCAAGGGATTCGCCCAGGGGTGCGAGCGCAACGCGGGCTGGATCCTGCCCTACGTCGGCACCGTCAACGCGGCACGCGACATGGAGTCGCTGCGGGCGGCCCTCGGCGACCCGCGCCTCAACTACCTCGGCTTCTCCTACGGCACCCACCTCGGGGCGGTGTACGCCACGCAGTTCCCGAAGAAGGTGGGGCGGATGGTGCTCGACTCGGCCGTCGATCCCTCGGTCACCATGCTCGACATGGCCAAGACGCAGGCCCTCGGCTTCCAGAAGGCGTACGAGGACTATCTGGCCGACTGCACCAAGACGCGGACGAGTTGCCCGCTCGGCGCCGACTCCGCCGCCGCGAACGCGACCGTGCTGAAGCTTCTCGACACCCTGGCCCGCACGCCTGGCAAGGTGGGCTCCCGCACGGTCACCGAGGACATCGCGAGGGCGGGCATCACCCAGGCGCTCTACAGCAAGTACACCTGGCCGCTGCTGACCGAGGCGCTGAGCGAAGGCAGCAAGGGCAAGTACGACGGCCTGCTCGCACTGGCCGACCAGTATGCCGGGCGGCAGCCGAACGGCACCTACTCGACCCTGCAGTTCTCGCTGCCGTCGGTGCTGTGCGTCGACAGCACCGACCGCCCCTCGGTCGCCCAGGCCGAGGAGCTGGCCCGGCGGCTGGAGAAGAAGAGCCCGATCTTCGCCTCGACCGCGATCAGCGCGGGATCGTGCAGCGTCTGGCCGGTGCGCGGAGACGACGCGGCCAGGCACGTCGACGCCACCGGGTCCAATCCCATCCTGGTGGTCGGCGTCACGAACGACCCGGCGACGCCGTACCAGTGGGCACCGCGGCTGACCGAGCAGCTGCGCACGGCCGTGCTGCTGACGCTGAACGGCGAGGGCCACGGCGCGTACGGCCAGAACCAGTGCATCGACGACAAGGTCAACGCCTACCTGCTGGAGGGGACGGTCCCGGCCAAGGGGACGCGCTGCGGCTGAGCGCGCTCCCCCGCCCGTTCACGGCGCCATCGACGACGCCGCTGCGTGGCTCGGGGGACGGCTCAGGGGGCGGCTCAGCGTGCGGCTCGCTCCGTCGCTCGCCCAGCGCTCACCCTGCCGTACGCAGGGCGCCGAGCCCGGCAACCACGTGGTCGACGATGCCGTACTCCCTGGCCTCCGCGGCGGTGAACCACCGGTCGCGGTCTGAGTCCGCCTCGATGCGTTCGAGCGGCTGGCCGGTGTGGAAGGCGATGCGCTCGGCCAGGGTCTTCTTCGTGTGCAGCATCTGCTCGGCCTGGATCGCGATGTCGGCCGCCGTGCCGCCGATGCCGCCGAGCGGCTGGTGCATCATGACGCGCGCGTGCGGCAGGGCGTACCGCTTGCCCGGCGCGCCGGCGCACAGCAGGAACTGTCCCATCGAGGCGGCAAGGCCCATGCCCACGGTGACGACGTCGTTCGGCACGTACTGCATGACGTCGTAAATCGCCAGACCGGCCGACACGGAGCCACCGGGGGAATTGATGTAAAGGCTGATGTCCCGCGCGGAGTCCTCCGCGGTCAGCAGCAGCAGTTGCGCGCAGATCCGGTTGGCGATGTCGTCGTCGACCTCCTGGCCGAGCACGAGGATGCGCCGTTCCAGCAGCTTGCGGCCAAGATCGCCGGAGCCGAACCGGTCGCCGGCGGGGCCGCCTGAGCGCGCGTGGTGGTCCATCTGGTCTCCCTGTTTCGATAGTCGGGTTATGCCGCGACATTAGTCCCGGAACCCGGGAAGAGGACTGTCTATTTCACTGTCAGCACATTTTCGCCATGGGCAAATTACGCTACAAGCATATTCCGCGCCGTCAGCCTCGATCTTTCGCGCCTATCCGGTGGCCGAGACCGAATACGACTCCCGGCGAGGCCGAGGCCCGTCAGCCGGCAGGGTCGTACTGGAACGCGCGGACCTCCTGCGCGCACCGGCACGCGACCGCGATCTTCGCCGCCCACTCCAGTGCCGCCTCGCGGGACGGTAGCTCCAAAACGGTGTAGCCGCCTTCGATCTGCCGCGTCTGAGGGTATGTGCCCTCGGTCACGGCCCCGTCCCCGTCCACCATGACAGGCGGAACGCTTTCGTCGATGCCTCCGCCGAACACCCAGACGCCGGCGTCCTTCGCCTCCTGCACCACGGCGTGCGCCGCGTCCGCGGCCGCCTGCAGCTCCTCGTCGGAAAGGACCATGGCGGCGCTCGGAAACGAGATCAGATAGTTCGTCATCGCGTCGACTCCCTCTTGGTTCTTCAGAGATCGCACCCATCTTCGCCGACACCGGCGTGCCAGGCGCGAGCTTGCCAGGATGAGGTTGTGCCGCTGACGCGTCGCGGGCGACGGTCTCGATCACGCGGTTGGCGCCCTCGGAAGCCTGCGTCGGTGATGCCGGTGTGGATGAACGCGAGGATCTCGGGTCCACCAGGTCTCGACCGTGCTCGCCAGGCGTTCGACTTCGGCCAGGCCGGAGGCGGCGCATCGGTCGGAGAAGCGGAACAGCCGGTCGGCGATAGCGGCGCGCAGTTCATACAGGCCCCGGCTCGCCGAGGGCTGAGGGACCCTCCGTGAGGACGTCGAGTGCGTCCCACTACGGCAGAAGCGGAGCGTGTTGTCAGGCGGCCCTGGAATTCGCCTTCTCGATGTGCTCGACAGCGAGAGCGGCCATTCGGCGAGCCGTTTTCTGGACCTGTTCCGCTTCCTTGGCGCCTTCCGTCCCGTAGACGGAGTAATCCACGGTGATCGTCGCGTTCCCCGCACGGACGAACACCACGTACCCCGACGGCGCTTGCCTCTCCACCGCCTCGTCCCCGATGTCAGGAAGCTTGGTGACCTTCATAGAAGGGTTCTTGGGGTGGGCCATCTCGTCCAGCCAGGCCGCGGCGGCCTCCTGCCCCGAGCTCTGGGAAGTCGCAGTGCGCAGCTCGTACTTCACGTCCAGTTGGATGTCGGCGCCTATGTCGTTCGAAGCCCACCGCGCCCAACTGCTGTCGGGCAAGTGCAGCCCGGCCTGCTTGCTCACGAAGCGCTTCAGTCGGTCGATCCCTTGGTCCCCGCTGGTGAGGAGGGCCTCGCTCCGGGGAAGCACGGCGTACGGGTCGTCACGCCCCTGATACATGGGCATGAGGAAAGACCATGCGGCCCACCCGCCAACGGCTAATACGGCCAGGACGGCCAGAGCGGCGACGAGCATGGGTTTTCCCCGCCGCTTGGTTCGCATATCCGCAGCATGTGTCACGGCTCGCTGGTGCTGGTCGGCCAATACGGCGTGGCTCCGTTCCCGGAGCCGCACAGGCCCCAGTGCAGGAAGGCAACTCGCGACGCCCCCTGTTTACTTATCTGGACATACCGAAACTAGCGTGTTCACAGGGACATCCGGCCCAGAATTGATCGGATGCCGCAACCCACCATGGCTCGCCCGACGAGCGAACCGCTCCCCCAGCAGGCGCGGGCGTGCGGTCGCACACGCTCCGCGCCCGGCGGCGCATGCAGATCGTTGCCGTGGTCGGACGGCCCCAGACGCTCACACAAAAGGCGCCTGTCCGGAAATTTCCGGACAGGCGCCTTGTCGCGATGATCAGTCGTTGAGGTGCTGGCGCAGGTACGACTCGACCTGGTCGAGCGCGACCCGCTGCTGGGCCATGGTGTCCCGCTCGCGGATCGTCACGGCCTGGTCCTCCAGGGTGTCGAAGTCGACCGTGATCGCGAACGGCGTGCCGATCTCGTCCTGGCGGCGGTAGCGGCGGCCGATGGCCCCCGCGTCGTCGAAGTCCACGTTCCACCGGCGGCGCAGCCGGGCCGCGAGGTCCCGGGCCTTCGGCGACAGGTCGGCGTTGCGCGACAGCGGCAGCACCGCGACCTTGACCGGAGCGAGGCGGTGGTCGAGGCGCATCACGGTCCGCTCCTCCATCACGCCCTTGGCGTTGGGCGCCTCGTCGACCGTGTAGGCGTCGAGAAGGAAGGTCAGCGTCGCGCGGTCCACACCGGCCGCCGGCTCGATGACGTACGGCACGTAGCGCTCGCCCGACTCCTGCTCGAAGAACGACAGGTCGGTGCCGGACGCCTTGCCGTGCGCGGTGAGGTCGAAGTCGGTGCGGTTGGCGATGCCCTCCAGCTCACCCCACTCGCCGCCGGCGAAGTTGAAGCGGTACTCGATGTCCACGGTCCGCTTCGCGTAGTGGGACAGCTTCTCCTTCGGGTGCTCGTAGAGCCGGAGGTTGTCCTTGTTGATGCCGAGGTCCACGTACCAGCGCAGGCGCTCGTCGATCCAGTACTGGTGCCACTCCTCGTCCGTGCCGGGCTTGACGAAGAACTCCATCTCCATCTGCTCGAACTCGCGGGTGCGGAAGATGAAGTTGCCCGGGGTGATCTCGTTGCGGAACGACTTTCCGACCTGGCCGATGCCGAACGGGACCTTCCTGCGGGCCGACTGCTGGACGTTGAGGTAGTTGATGAAGATGCCCTGGGCGGTCTCCGGCCGCAGGTACGCCAGGCCCGACTCGTCCTCGACCGGGCCGAGGAACGTCTTCAGCAGGCCGCTGAACTGCTTGGGCTGGGTGAAGGCGCCCTTGTTGCCGCAGTTCGGGCAGGTGATGTCGGCCAGGCCGCCCGCCGGCTCACTGCCGTGCTTGGCCTCGTACGCCTCGACGAGGTGGTCGGCGCGGTAGCGCTTGTGACACGACTGGCACTCGGTGAGCGGGTCGGTGAAGGTCTCGACGTGGCCGCTGGCCTGCCAGACCTCGCGGGCGAGGATGACGCAGGAGTCGAGGCCGACGACGTCGTCGCGGCCCTGCACCATGGCCTTCCACCACTCGCGCTTCACGTTGTTCTTGAGCTCGACACCGAGGGGGCCGTAGTCCCAGGACGCCCGCAGGCCTCCGTAGATCTCGCTCGACGGAAAGACGAGCCCGCGGCGCTTGGCGAGGCTGACGATCGTTTCCAAGACGTCGGTGCGACGTGCCATCAGTGGAACTCCATCCGGCTGGGTGTCGGCGTTGAGATCGGGGTCAGCGGTGCGATGCTCGCTGAAGCGGGCGGGCCGGCCCTGCCGCGTGCCGCGGCCGCGGGACGTCCGGCCACCTGCCCGGATCCGTGCTCAAGCTTAGGGGAATCCGGCGCCCCCGCGCTCAAGCCTTGCCCACGGTCCCCGCGCTCGCCCCTTCACCCGGCAGCGCGTAGACGGCCTCGAAGGCGCTGGGCTCGTTGATCATAAGGGTCATCAGGGGATACATGACCATGCGGGCCGCCGACAGGGCGCGCCGATAGTAGCCCGCGCCCTCCCATTCGCTGACCACCGCCCACAGGGCCGGCTCGTCCACCGACCGGCCGATCTGCCCGCGCAGGTATCCCGGCTGCGCGGCAAGCAGATCGAGGATGGCGCGCGCCTGGGCGGCGAACTCGTCGGCGCGGGCGCCCGGCACCGAGTAACGGATCACGGCGAGCATGCCGCCCAGCATGCCACCCCTCGCGTACGCAGTGCCGGGGAGGGGCGGGCGGGGCAACGCGGGGAGGCGCCGCTCGGACGGCGCGACAGGGCGAACAGGCCGGGCGAACAGGCAGGGCGACGCGACAGGGCGAACGGGCCGGGCGAACAGACGGGGCGAAGATTGGCGGGATGGGCACTAGGCTCGAACGCGTGGGAAGCGAAACCGAACCGCCGCGCCGTCAGGTGCCGACCCACCCTCTGGCGAGGAAGCCTCCCGCCGGGGGGAACGCGGCGGCCCCGCGGGTGCGGCGGCCGCTGCCGCCGGGCGAGCAGTTCTTCACGCCCGGCGCCACCGGGCTGCGCGCGGCGTTCGAGCGCAGGAGCGCCGCGCCGCTGGTCTTCCTGTTCCAGCTGCCCCGCTGGGTGGTCCCTCTGGTCATGGTGGCCCTGCTGATCGCCGGGCTGGTGGTGCCCGACTGGCGTGGCGGGCTGGCCGTGCTTCCGGTGCTCGCGTTCATCGGCTGCCTGGCCTACCTGTCGTGGCCCTCGCTGCGTCCGGTGGGCCGGGTGCTGCGCGTGGCGGTCATGACGTTCCTGGTCCTCCTCGCCGCCACCCGTTTCGGCCTGATCTGACGCAGACCGACTTACTCTGGTAGGTCGTAGGGCGAAGCCGTACACAGGAGTCCTGATGACGAAGAGCCGCGACGCCGTTCACGAGATCCTCTGCCAGAGCCGGGGGTTCCGCAGCGCGCAGGACGTGTTCGCCGAGATGCGCGCGGTCGGCTCGAAGATCGGCCTGACGACCGTGTACCGAGCGCTCCAGTCCCTCTCCGACGCCGGCCGGGTCGACGTTCTGCGCACCGACGAGGGCGAGTCGGTCTACCGGGCCTGTCAGACCGACACGCATCACCACCACCTCGTGTGCCGGGAGTGCGGGCGCACCATCGAGGTGGCCGGGCCGGACGTGGAGCGCTGGGCCGAGGTCGTCGGAGCCGAGCACGGCTTCATCGACGTCACCCACACCGTGGAAATCTTCGGCACCTGTTCCTCGTGCGCGGAGGCGGCCAGGTCCCGCGCCGAGGCGGCCGGAAAGAGCTGACCCCACCCCGCGCGGGCTGCCCGAGAGGTACGCTGCCTGCGCCGCCACAGGGACCGCCGCGACAAAAGGGAGATGGCGTGCCGTTCAGCCATGACATGGTGTACTCGCTGGCGACGGTGGTGGACCTCATCAACACCGGCGCCGACGAGCCCGACGGGCTGGCCGAGGTCGGCGACCTGGAGGAGTTCGTCCGCCGGCGGGAGGTCAGCGGAGTCGAGGCGGTGACCTCGCGTGACCTCGGCGAGGTCCGGGCCCTGCGCGAGGAGTTCCACGCCGTTTTCACCGCGCCGGACCAGTCGGCGGCGGTCGGCCTGCTCAACACGCTGCTGCAGCGCACCCGCATCACGCCGCACCTCGCCGAGCACGACGGCCACCCCCTCCACGTCCACTACTTCGCGCCGGGCGCGTCGGTCGCCGAGCACCTGGCCGCCGACTGCGGCGTCGCCCTCGCGCACGTGCTCGTGGAGAACGAGCGGGATCGCCTGCGGACGTGCGCGGCCCCCGACTGCTCCAACGTCTTCGTGGACGAGTCGAGGAACCGCTCCCGCGTCTACTGCGACAGCCGCACCTGCGGGAACCGCATGCACGTCGCCGCGTATCGGGCCCGCCGCCGAGACGCCTCCTGACACCGGGCCCGCCGGCGCCGCGACTCGGCGCCGCGCCGGGGACTCGGTGCTGGGGAATCGGTGCCGTGATTCAGTGCCGAAGCTCGGTGCCGTGATTCAGCGCCGTGAGTCAGTGCCGTGATTCAGTGCCGTGCCGGAGTTCCGGGCCGACGTTCTGGGCCGCCTCGTTCGGAATGGCCCCGCCGTATCTGCGGTCGCGCTTGGCGTAGATATCGCACGCCTCCCACAGGTCGCGCCGGTCGAAGTCGGGCCACAGCTGGTTGAGGAAGACCATCTCGGCGTACGCGGACTGCCAGAGCAGGAAGTTCGAGGTGCGCTGCTCGCCGGACGAACGCAGGAACAGGTCCACGTCCGGGATCTCCGGCTCGTCCAGATAGCGGGCGAAGGTCTTCTCCGAGACCTTGTCGGCCTTGACCCGGCCCGCGGCGATGTCGCGGGCGAGCCGCACCGCCGCGTCCACGATCTCCGCGCGGCCGCCGTAGTTCACGCAGAACTGGAGGGTCAGCGTGCTGTTGCCGACCGTCATCCGCTCGGCGTCCTCAAGCTCCTTGATCACACTCTTCCAGAGCCGCCCGGGACGTCCGGCCCAGCGGACCCGTACGCCCATCGCGTTGAGCTGGTCGCGCCGCCGGCGGATGACGTCACGGTTGAACCCCATGAGGAAGCGCACCTCGTCGGGCGAGCGTCTCCAGTTCTCCGTGGAGAAGGCGTACGCCGACAGGTAGGGGACGCCGATCTCGATGGCGCCCTCGATGACGTCGAACAGCGACGCCTCGCCCATCTTGTGCCCCTCGGTCCTGGGCAGCCCGCGCGACTTGGCCCAGCGGCCGTTGCCATCCATGACGATCGCCACGTGTCGCGGCAGCAGGTCGCGCGGGATGGCGGGCGGGGTGGCTCCGGACGGGTGCGGCGAGGGAGGACGGACCATGTACCGAGGGTATTGCGTCCGAACCGGTCCTCAGGCGCGGGAGATGTGCGGATCCCGTGCGCATCGCGTGCGCATTCCGTGCGTCCCCCGCGTCACGCCGACGCACCCCCGCAGACGCACCCCGCAGACGCACCCCGCGAGGCCGGTCAGATGATCCTCGCTTCGCCTGCGGTCATCTGGCCCGGCCACTCCCGTTCCACATGACGCAGCGAGCGGATGCCGTGCTCCAGGTGCCACTGCAGGTATGCGGCGACCAGGCCGCTGCACTCGGTGCGGTGCCGGGGCTCGGAGGCGTCGGCGGCCGTCCAGTCACCGCGCAGCAGGGCGATCATCAGCGCGATCGTCTCCGCGGCGGGCACCGCGGCGCCGGCCGGGCGGCACGCGCCGCACACCACGCCGCCGGCGACGATCGCGAAGGCGCGCACGGCCTCCGCGCCGCATCGCGCGCACTCCGACAGCGCGGGGGCGTAGCCCGCGACGGCCAGTGAGCGCAGGAAGAACGCGTCGAGCACCAGCCGAGCCTCGTGACCGTCCTCGGCGAGCGTACGCAGTCCGCCCACCAGCAGCAGGAACTGCCGCAGCGCCGGCTCCTTCTCGCCCACCGTCAGCCGGTCGGCCGTCTCCAGCATCGCGGTCCCCGCGGTGTACTTGGCGTAGTCGGCCACGATCGGCCCGCCGTACGGACGCAGGGTCTCGACCTGGGTGATCACGTCGAGCGACCTGCCGCTGTGGAGTTGCAGGTCGACATGGGAGAACGGCTCCAGCCGCGCGCCGAAGCGCGACATGGTCCTGCGCACGCCCTTGGCCACGCCGCGGACCTTGCCGGTGCGCCGGGTGAGGATCGTGATGATGCGGTCGGCCTCACCCAGCTTCTGGGTGCGCAGCACGACGCCCTCGTCCCGGTAGAGGCTCACCCCGCCATCGTATGGGTGCGCGCGAGCGGTCGCCCGGCCAGTCGGTCATTCACCCCGTCGAGGAGCATGAATGGTGAAAATTCGGTAATGATCCGGCGACGATGCCGGGTGACGAACCCCACCCAAGCTGTACATCCAGGGACCGTACGGTAAACCTGGGATGCATCGGTTCAACCGAAAGGTCACTAAGCTTTGGCCTCCGGCGGACTTCCCCGCGCCGGTCAAGCCTGAGGGCCTGATCTCCCCCCGTTGCGTGAAAGGTTGCCATGACCCGCGTGGTCCTGCTGGGCGCCCCGCCCGGCCCGATCAGTCCCCCGCCGCTCGGCGGTCAGCCCGCCCTGCCCGCGGACATCACGCTGCAATCGCTGCCCGGGGCCCCCTCCGCGTACGACAGGCTGCTCGCGCAGGCCGCCGCTCTGGACCCCGAGCCGACGACGATCGCCCGGCCGGGGGACGCCGCCGCCTACCAGAGGCCGTACGGCCGGGTGGTGCAGAGCCGTGACGTCGCCGGCGACCTGCGCGCGCTGGCCGACGCGGTCGAGGGCGCCGAGGAGAACCTGCTGATCCTCCCGGCCGACTCGCTGGTGCACGACGAGCTGATCTACCAGATCACCAAGGCCAAGCGGGGGGCCATCGCACTGGTCGTCCGCCAGCAGCGCGAGGAAGTGGACGAGAACGCGCCGCCGGCGGAGGAGACGGAGGAGGTGCCGATCGAGGAGGCGGAGCCCGAGATCGGCGAAAAGGTCATCGAGGGGCTTCCCCAGCGCACGCGCATCGGCCGGAGCCGGATCGTCTCGGTCGGCACCGCCTACCACGCGGTGACCCGGCCGAACGCGGCACTGCTCGGGCCGCTCCACCTCCACCAGCGGCACCTGCCGACCCTCGCCGAGGTCGCCCGCGAACTGGCGGACATGGCCCACCTGTTCGGCCCCGAGGACGACGTGACCGAGCTTCTCGTGCTCGGCCTGATCCGCCGCGGTGTGTCGGTGGGCCGGCGGGGCCGCCGTGACCTGTTCTTCCGCCGCATCCGCAGCCAGGCCGAGGCCGACGAGGCGCTGGCGGAGATGGCGGGGTACAACGAGGACCGGGCCCGGCTGAACAACGCCGTGAAGGGCGCCGACGGCTTCTTCACCACGTTCTTCGTCAGCACCTACTCGCGCTTCATCGCCCGCTGGGCGGCCCGCCGCGGGCTCACGCCCAACCAGGTGACGCTGATCTCGATCGCCCTCGGTCTGCTGTCGGCCGGCGCGTTCGCCACCGGCACCCGCTGGGGGGCGGTGGCCGGGGCGGTGCTCATCTACTTCGCGTTCGTCTTCGACTGCGTGGACGGCCAGGTCGCCCGCTACGCGCGCAAGTTCGGCGTGCTCGGCGCCTGGCTGGACGCCACGTTCGACCGGTTCAAGGAATACGCCGTCTTCGTCGGCCTGGCGGTCGGCGCGACGGTGTCCGGGCAGTTCGGCGACGGTGAGGGCGTCTGGACGCTGGCGCTGGTCGCGGTCGCCCTCCAGTCGGTCAAGCATCTGCTGGACTTCTCGTTCGGCGCGGCCAACAGGCGCAAGGCGCCCGTGCCGCTGCCGACGCTGGACCTGACGGTCGCCGACGACCGTCCGTTGCGGGAGGCGCTGGAGCAGCGCAGGGCGAGCCGGAACACCGGCGTGCGCGGGCTGCTGAAGCTCTGGACCAAGGCCGGCAAGTTCCGCCTGGTCCACTGGGCCCGCAAGATGATCGTGTTCCCCATCGGCGAGCGCTTCGCCGCGATCGCGATCACCGCCGCGTTCTTCAACCCCCGGGTGACGTTCCTCACGCTGATCGTCTGGGGCGGAATCGCGGCCACCTACACCCTCACCGGACGTCTCCTGAGGTCGCTCGCATGATCACTCAGCCGCAGACCATCACGCCACTGCCTGACCCGGACGAGGAGCGCCGCCGCGTCCAGACCGCGCGCCTGCTCGCCTACCGCGACGACGGCCCGCTCGCCGGTGCGCTGAAGGGCTCCCTGGGCCGGCTGCTGCCGCCCGTGCCCGCGACCGTGGTGGCGCTGATCGCGATCGTGGCGCTGGCCGTCGCCGGCACCCTCACCGACGGCCCGATCCTGTTCGTGCCCGTCGCCGTGCTGCTCGTGCTGGTCCTGCCCACCGCCGGCCGCGACCACCTGGGCCGCTTCGACTGGCTCACTCCCCCGCTGCTGCGTGCGGCCGAGTTCGGGACGATCATCCTGCTCGGGCTGGCCGAGGACACGCCCAAGTGGCTGCTGTTCGTGCTGCTCTACGTGATCGGTTACCACACGTACGACACCGTCTACCGCACCCGGCAGGGCATCTGGCCCCCTGCCTGGCTGTACCAGGCTGGGCTGGGCTGGGAGGTCCGCCTGCTGATCCTGGGGGTGGGCGCCGCCGCCGGATGGCTGACCCCCGTGGCGGCCGTCCTCACGGCGTACCTGCTGGTGCTGTTCGCGATCGAGAGCATCACGAGCTGGGTCCGGCTGGACAAGGCCTCCGCGCAGGCCCAGGCCGACCAGGATCTGGAGCAGTCGCCCGAGGAGGCCGCCGAGCAGGTCACCGGCGAGGCCGAGCAGGGCTGAGCCGGGCTGAGCCGGGCGCGCCGCGTCAGGCCCCGCGCTGCGGCAGGACCGCCACCGCTGTCTTCGCGACGCCGAACGCGATGACAGTGGTGGCGCACTCCGGCCAGCAGGCGCTCGCTCCGCCCGCGCCCGGCCGGCGACGGATCGGGGGCCCGTCACGAGGCGCGCGAGGTGTCGAACAGCGCCCAGACCACTTTGCCGCCGCCACCCCGGGTGAGGATCCAGCCCCACGCCGCGGTCAATGCCTCGACCAGGTGCAGCCCCCGGCCCGACTCCGACAGATCGTTCCAGGGCGAGACCGCGGGCACCCGCTCGCTGGCGTCGCTCACGCCGCAGCCGATATGAAACCGGTGCTTCACCAGCCTCAGCCGGATCGGCGGGGCGTCCGCGGGGTCACCGGGAACGTGCCGCAACGCGTTGGTCACCAACTCGGACACCACAATCTGCACGTCCGGCACGAGGCCGGGGACGCCCCAGCCGCACAACGTCCTGGCGGTGAAGTCACGTGCCGCGGCGGCGGACGCGGCCCGCCCCTGAAAGGTGCACGTGGCCGGCGGAGGCAGGGACGAACCGGCGACGTCGTCCCGCTCGAACATCGAGGTCAACCACGGAGGCGCTGTCGCGGCTCCCGGGCCCGCCAGGTCTGCTGTCATCGCCGATCCCTCAGGTCTCACTCATTACATGATGTGAATTTCCCTGCCGTCGTGTATCTTGCCCTGTGCCTTGCGGATGCAAGCACGCGTGCACGTGCAAATGTCGCGCGTCCCCCGACTTTCCGTGGAAGTTCCCAGAAAAGACGGCCTCCCCCCGGTCCGGTAGGATGATCAATCCGATTGGTTCACCAGGAATCCTTCCGGGAGCGCCGCCAATGGAGCGATCGTGAACGCACAGGCGGACCACACCGCCCCCGTACCCGCCGGGACCGCGCGCGGCGGCCCGACGGCCCTGCGACTCCTGCTCGGGGCCCAGCTCAGGCGGCTGCGCCGGGAGAGCGGCATCACCCCGGAGAAGGCGGCCCGTGCCATCCGCGGGTCGCACGCCAAGATCAGCAGGCTCGAGCTCGGCCGGGTCGGCTTCAAGGAGCGGGACGTCGCCGACCTGCTCACCCTCTACGGCCTCACCGACCCCGACGACCGTGCCGTGCTGCTCGACCTGGCGCGGCAGGCGAACATCCCCGGCTGGTGGCACAAGTACAGCGACGTGCTGCCGGGCTGGTTCGAGTTCTACGTCGGGCTGGAGGAGGCGGCGTCCGTCATCCGCTGCTATGAGCTGCAGTTCGTGCCCACGCTGCTGCAGACGCCCGAGTACGCGCGGGCCCTCGTCCTGCGGAGCAACGCGGGCCGGTCCTCCGACGACGTCGACCGGCGCGTGGACCTGCGGATGCGTCGGCAGGAGCGGCTGACCGGGCCCGAGGCGGCGACCCTGTGGGCCGTGATGGACGAGGGGGCGCTGCGCCGTCCGATCGGCGGCCGGAAGGTGATGCGGGCCCAGCTGGAACACCTCGTCGAGGTGACGAAGCAGCCGAACATCACGCTGCAGATCGTGCCGTTCGACCACGGCGGGCACGCCACGTGCGGAGGGCCCTTCACGATCCTGCGCTTCGAAGCGCCCGAGCTGCCCGACGTCGTCTACCTGGAGCAGCTCACCAGCGCCCTCTATCTGGACAAGCCCGAGGACACCGAGGCGTACACGCAGGTGATGAACGCGGTGTGTGTGGACGCCCGACCGGCCACGCAGACCGGCGCGTTCCTGGAGACGCTGCTCGCCGACCTCGGGTGAGCTACCTCCTGGAGAAGAACGCCTGGCAGGTCTCGGCGAAGGCGACCGCCCGGGCGGTGGGCCGCACGCCGCGCACCGAGGCGAGCACGACGTCGAGCGTGGGCACGTCGTCGCTGATCGGGACGCACGCGACCCGGCCGCCGTCGTAGGTCTGGTCGTTGTCGGCCCGCTGGTTGAGTATCGAGTAGCCGTGCCCGCCCGCCACCAGCGAGCGCGCCGTCTCGTAGCTCGACGTGCGGAACCGCACGCGCGGCTCGGTGGGGTAGATGGCCCGGAAGTAGTCACGGCTGCGCGGCAGGTCCAGCAGGATCATCGGCTCGCCCGCCAGGTCCGTCAGCGACACCGCCTCCGCCCGGGCCAGGGGATGCTCAGGCGGCAGCAACGCGTACGGCCTGGCCCGGGTGAGCGTCCGGATGTCGAGGTCGAGGGCGAGGTCGATGGCGTAGACGAGCGCGACCTCGCACCGCCCGTCGAGCAGGGCCGACTCCATGGCGGATATCTCGCCCTCCGCGACGCTGACCCGCACCCCGGGATACTTCTCGGCGAACTCGCGCAGCAGCCGGGACAGGTAGAACGGCGCGAGCGTGGTCAGGCAGCCGACGGCGAGCTCACCGGTCAGCGATCCCGCGAGGCCGCGCGCCGACTGGGCGAGCGCCGCGGCGTGGGACAGGAACTCCCTGGCCTCGACGAGGAAGCGCTCGCCCGCGCGGGTCAGCGACAGGCCGCGGGCGTGGTGGCGGATCAGGAGCTGGACGCCCAGCTCCCGCTCCACCTGGGCGATGGCGGCCGAGATCGCCGACTGCGCCACCATGAGTTCCCTGCTGGCCGCGGTCATGCTGCCGAGCTCGGCCGCGGTTACGAAGTAACGCAGCTGGACGAGGGTGAAGTTGACGTCCGCCACGCACCCATTGTGACCGTCCCCGTGTCCGGCGGCCCCCGCAAACGGGTATCAACTTCGAATGCCTTTTCCTACCCCTGATCAGGCGTTTTCCTTTTGGAAACGCCTGGTGCCCAGGGTAACGCCCAGGACGGCGAAGGCCAGGGACACGATGACCCCCCACAACAGGGCCGGCGAGGCGTAGGAACCGGCGAAAAGCGCGCGCAGCCCCTCGACCGCGTAGCGGAACGGCGTGAGCCGCGACACCACGTCGAGCCAGGCGGGGGCGAGCGACATCGGCAGCAGTGCGCCCGACAGCAGCATCAGGGGGACCACCAGCGTGGACATCACGGGCGCGAACAGCTCCTGTCGCAGCGTGAGAGCCGCCGTGTACGACAGCGACGCCATGCCGACCGACAGCACGGTGGTCAGCAGCAGCGCCGTCAGCACCCCGGCGAACGGCGCCCGCAGGCCCAGCGCGTACGCGGCCACGATGATGGCCACCGCCTGGACCAGCAGCACGACGCTGTCCCTGAGCACCCGGCCGAGCAGCAGCGTCACCCTGCTCACCGGCGTGACCCGCAGCCGTTCGAGCACGCCGAACCGCTGGTCGAAGACGATGCTGAAGCCCGACATTCCCGCGCTTGTCAGCCCGAGCTGCACCAGCAGGCCGGGCACGAGGACGGCCCACGAGCCCACGCCGCTCCGGTCGAACAGCGGGCCGAACAACACGAGGTAGAGGAACGGCTGCAGGGCGCTGAAGACCAAGCCGAACTTGCTGCCGAAGGAGACACGCAGGTAATGCCCCGTCAGGGCGGCGAGGGCGGTCATGCGGCGGCCCCCTCGCGCAGCTCGCGGCCGGTGACGGCGAGGAAGACGTCGTCGAGCGTGCGCGCGCCGTGCTCGGACTTCAGCTCGTCCGGGGTGCCCTCGGCGACGATCCTGCCGTGATCGATGATCAGGACGCGGTCGCAGAGTGCGTCGGCCTCCTCCAGGTAGTGGGTCGTGAGGAAGACCGTCAGGCCGTCCCGCTCGCGCAGCCGCCGCACGTGCTCCCACAGGTTGGCGCGGCTCTGCGGGTCGAGCCCGGTCGTGGGCTCGTCGAGGAAGAGCAGCTCGGGCCGGTGGAGCAGGCCGATCGCGATGTCCAGCCGGCGCTTCTGGCCGCCCGACATCGTGGCCGTCGTACGCTCCTCGACCTCAGGCAGGTCCAGCTCGGCGAGCAGGGTGGCCACCCGTTCGCGGGCCTGCTGTCTGTTCAGGCCGTACAGACGGGCCTGAAGCACGAGCTCCTGCCCCACGGGGGAGAACGGCGCGAACGCGCCGCCCTGGGCGACGTAGCCGATGCGGCGGCGTACGGCCGTGGGGTCGGCGAACAGGTCGGCGCCGGCGACCGTGGCGGTGCCGGACGTGGGGCGCAGCAGCGTGGTCAGCATGCGCAGCGTGGTGGTCTTGCCCGCGCCGTTCGGTCCGAGGAAGCCGACGATCTCCCCCGCGGAGACGTCGAGATCGATCCCCCGGACGGCCTCGACCGGGCCGAAGGTCTTGGTGAGCCCTCTGGCATGAATCATGCCGGGTAGAGTAACACCAAATTTGGTGTCACTTAAAGTTTGTGCTCGCCCTTACAATCGAGGCGTGGAAGAGGGCCTGCGGGAGCGGAAGAAGCGGGAGACCCGGCAGCGGATCGCCGACGTGGCGATGGGGCTGTTCCTGCAACGCGGGTTCGACAACGTCACGGTGGCCGAGGTGGCCAGAGCCGCCGACGTGTCGGTCAACACGGTGTTCAACTACTTCCGCACCAAGGAGGACCTGTTCCTCGACCGCGGCGAGGAGAGCGAGGACATGCTGGCCCGGGCCGTGCGCGAGCGCCGCGCGGGCGAGACGGCGGTCGAGGCGGTGCGGCGCGACTTCTTCGAGGCCCTCGACGCCGGCGACTGGCGTTACGGGATGAGCGAGGGCCTGGACCTGTTCACGCAGCGGGTGCGGGAAAGCCTGGCGCTCCAGTCACGGGTGCGCATGCTCGATGTCAACCGGGAGGACCGGCTGGCCCGGACGCTCGCCGAGGAGACCGACGCCGATCCCGACGACCTGACCCCCCGTCTGGTGGCGGCGCAGATCTGCGCCGCCGTCCGCACGCTGACCCGCCACTTCGCCATGCGGCAGACGGCGGGCGAGGACGCGGCGCTGATCAGGGCGGACGTCAGGGAGCACGCCGAGCGCGCCTTCGACCTCCTGGAGCGCGGGGTCGGCGGCTACTGCCCGCGGCCCGAGCCGGGAACGCTCAGCCTCCCGCGAGCCGCCGAGCGCTCCACACCAGCGCCTCGGTGATGCGGGCCTGCGACAGGCCCAAGGTGTGCCGCTGGAACTGGTAGACCTCGGGCGCGAGCGGCGCCAGCGCGGCGTCCGCCATCCCCTCCGGGTCCGGCACCCGCGCCTCGGTCATCAGCATCCGCACGTGCGCGCGCCAGAAGCGGTAGGCGCCGGTGCCGAACCGCGCGCTCCCGATCTCGGCTCCCAGCACGAGGTGCAGGTGACGCTCCAGTAGGTCGATCATGGCGACATAGAACGCGGCCAGCCGGTCGGCCGGGCAGGCCCCCGGGCCGAGCGGCGGCGGGCCGTTCAGGATGTGTCCCTGCACCTGCCGCTCGTGCTCGTCGAGGAGAGCCGTCGCAATCGACGCGGGGTCCGGATAGCGCCGGTAGAGCGTGGCCCGTCCCACCCCCGCCGCCTTGGCGATCTCGTCCATCGTGACGTGCCGCGCGTCCCTCGTCGCGAAGAGCTGTTCGGCCGCCTTCAGCACGCGCATGCGGTTGCGCGCGGCGTCGGCCCGTTCCCGTACCGGCGCCGGGGGACCCGGTTCGAGGTCGAGCACGGGCAGTTCCCGGCCGGCGCCGGCCGGGATGGTCCCCTCCGACGGAACGCGGCCGTTCCTCCGATTCCCGCCGGGATCCATCAACCCGTTGGCCATGAGGCCATGGTAGCCCCCTGCCAGAACTATGTGGACATCGCGTCCACTTTGTCTTACGCTCATCCGGACACCATGTCCGGTTCTGATCCGGCTTCTCGAAATCCGGTTCTCTAGAAGAGGGATCGCGATGCATGCCCTGTTCCTCGCCTCGGCGCTGCTGGTCGGCTGCTTACTAGCAGTGCAAGCCTCGGTGAATCTCCAGCTCAACAAGGCCGTGGGGACGCCGTACGGCGCCTCGACCCTGCAGTTGGGCGTGGCGACGGCCCTGCTGGCCCTCCTCGCGGTCGCCGTCGGCGCGATCGGCGCGGTCCGCTTCGTTCCCGGCGTACCCCTCTGGCACCTGCTCGGGGGTCTGGCCAGCCCGCTCTACATCACCAGCGGGATCCTGCTCTTCCCCCGCCTCGGCGCGCTGGCCGCGGCGGGCCTGTTCGTGACCGGCCAGATGTTCGCGTCGCTGGGGCTCGACCTGTTCGGCCTGTTCGGCATCACGCGCAAGCCGCTCAGCGTCGGCATCGCGCTCGGCGCGCTCGCGGTCCTCGCCGGCATCACGGTCATCATCCGGGGACAGCGCCCGGCCCAGTCGCCGCCCGCGGCGGGACCGGCGCCCGGCGGCGCGGCCGGCACGGCCGCCCGTGGCGGGACGGCCACCGTCACCGCCGCGGCGCCTGCGGCCGTACGCAGCAGCGGGAGCCTCGGCCAGAGCGGCTGGATCCTGCTGGGCATCGTGGCCGGTGCGGTCCTGCCGGTGCAGGGAGCGGTCAACGCCGAGCTGCGCAAGGACATCCACGAGCCGGTGACCACCGCGATGATCAGCTTCATCGTGGCCACGATCACCATCGCCGTGGTGCTGCTCGTCCTGCTGGCGACGCGCCGCACCCCCCGGCCGCAGCTCGGCGGGCTGCGCACGATGCCCTGGTGGGGCTGGCTCGGCGGCGCCTGCGCCGCGGCGTACGTCACCGCGACCTTCACGCTCATCCCGACGATCGGCGCCGCCACCACCGTGGCGCTGACCGTGACCGGCCAGCAGGTCGCCTCGGCGGTGATCGACAACTACGGCTTCCTGCGACTGCCCCGCCGCCCGCTCAACGCGCCGCGCCTGTCCGGTCTCGCCCTGCTCATCGTCGGCTCGGTGCTGGTCCAGCTCACCTGATTCACCTCACCTGAGTCAGCTCTCCGCGGAAAGGACCCCCCTCCATGACCTCCTATCTGCGCAACTCATATGAGGCGACACCCGGCATCACCACGCTGCCGTCGTCCCTCCCGATCAACGGCGCCGGCCTGCTGCCGGTGAACGCCTACCTGATCCGCGGCCCGCAGCCGATCCTCGTCGACACCGGCATGGCGATCGACCGCGGCTACTTCGAGCAGGCCCTGTGGTCCCTGGTCGACCCGGCCGACCTGCGCTGGATCGTGCTCACGCACGACGACAGGGACCACGCGGGCAACCTCAAGGAAGTCCTCATGGCGGCGCCGCAGGCCAAGGTCATCACGAACGGCCTGGCCGTCGCGCGGCTCGGCGAGGAGTGGGACGTGCCCCCGAACCGCGTCCTGCAGGTCAACCCCGGCCGCACGCTCGACCTGGGGGGCAGGATCGTCTCCCTGCTGCGCCCGCCCGCCTACGACTCCCCCTCAACTCTCGCCCTCTACGATCACGCCACCCGTTCGCTGTTCAGCGCGGACAGCTTCGGCGCGATCCTGCCGACACTGGCGGAGGACGCCCAGGACATCCCGGAGAGCGACTACCTCGCCGGGATGGCCCTGTTCACCAGGGCCAACGCCCCCTGGACCGCACTGGCCGACCCGGCCAAGTTCGACATCGTGCTCGACGACCTGCTCCGGCTCGCCCCCCGGCACATCCTCAGCTCACACGGCGCCACCGTCGTGGAGGGCACCGAGACGCTCGTGAAGACGCTGCGTGAGGTGCCGTCCATGACCCCGTGGCTGCCGGATGAGGACGTGCTGGTGGAGGCCGTGCTCGCCAAGCACGAGGGGGCGACGCTCAGCGCCGGCGCGGCCTGAGCGACACGAGGCACGACACAAGGAGAACGTCGATGACGACGACACTGACCCCGGAACCCGGCACCATCGTTATCTTCTCGGATATCTGGTGCTCCTTCGCGCACATAGCCGTACACCGGCTCCACAGGACCCGGGAGCGGCTGGGCCTGACCGACCGGGTCCGGTTCGACCACCGCGCCTTCCCGCTGGAGCTCCTCAACGACGCGCCCAGTCCCCGGCCGGGGACCGACAGCGAGGTGGGCCGGATGGCCGCGCTGGAGCCCGACGCGGGGTGGCAGCTGTGGCAGGCGAAGGACTGGCTCTACCCGTCCACCACGCTGCCCGCGCTGGAGGCCGTCCAGGCGGCCAAGGAGCAGGGATTCACGGCGTCGGAGCAGCTCGACCTGGCGCTGCGGAAGGCATTCTGGGCCGAGTCCCGGTGCATCAGCCATCGCAAGGTCATCCTGGACGCCGCCGCGTCCACCGGCGTGGTGGACGTGGACGCCCTGGCGGCCGCGCTCGACGACGGCCGGGCACGCAGGACGCTGTCCGAACAGGCCGCCATCTCGGCGACCGACCGGGTGAACTGCAGCCCGCACCTGTTCCTGCCGGACGGCACCGACCACCCCAACCCCGGAATCGAGGTCGGCTGGGTGGGTTCGTACGGCATCGGCTGGCCCGTCGTCTCCTCCGACGATCCGAGCGTGTACGAGGACATCCTCAAGCGCGCGGCCGCCTGACCGAAGCCCTCTCCCGGGGATACAGAACACCTCTCTTCCGAAAACACAGAACACCCCTCTACTGGGGCACAGAGCATCGCGGGGGCACATAGCAGCCTTATTCCCGACGTATGAAACGGTCCTCTCATGGGGGCACAGACGCCGGCGGACCCGGACGGCCCGCCGGCGCAGCACGCGACCGGTTTTTTCGTCGGCGCGCGCCGGGACGTCGACGCGCGCCGATTCTTTATGGACGACCCCCATTACCGAGATATTCAACGCGAATTTCCATTACTCACAGTCAGCGTCCGATGACGCCGAACCGAAGCAATTCCGGAAATCCAGAAAGATTGATTTCCCGTCTCACCGTTGACTCCACTGTGAGTGAGAACGTACCTTTCTAACGCAATCGCCCGGCACCCCAGCACGGGCAAAACACGGGAGTGAATCCCCTCCCTGCTTCTCCGTAAGAAGGAGCTCGCGGCGAAGCCGCCGCCTCTGACGCATGTCTTCCCGCACCACTCTTGCGCTACTCCATGTTCCGCACCAGTGAAGGGATCTGTCATGAACAATGTCGGTTCGGAAATCGAAGAGACGCCCCTCAGCGCGTCCGGTACGGCACCGGATGTGGCCGGGTTCGTCGACCTCACCCAGCACGAGATCCAGGCCCTGAAAACTCGATGGAACCTCGCCGACGCCCACACCCACCAGCGTCAGTCGGCCGGCCAGGACAAGATCGTCGCCCGTCTCCCCGACCTGTGGTACGAGTCCGAGGAAAACCAGCAGGCGTATTTCGAGCGCCGATTCATCGACGCCTTCTTCCGCCTGCACAAGCAGCCCACCGCGGCCGCCGCCGGCAAAACCTGGCTGTCGTATTCGGCCAGCGTGTCCACAATGGTCGCCGCCATGTACCTGATGCAGCGGAACATGTCGGTCGGCCTCATCGAGCCGTGCTTCGACAATCTCGTCGACCTGCTCAAGCACATGAAGGTCGAGCTCACCGCACTGCCTGAGGAGTCACTCGCCGATCCGGCGCGCATTTACGCGAACCTGAGCACGCTGGAAACAGACGCGCTCTATCTGGTCGACCCGAACAACCCGACCGGATTCAGCCTCCTGCAGTACGGGATGGACGGGTTCCGCGAGGTCATCCGCTACTGCAAGGACCACGGCAAGCTGCTGATGCTCGACCTGTGCTTCGCCTCGTTCGCGCTGTGCGACGAGAAGATCGGGCGCATCGACATCTACAAGCTGCTGGAGGAGTCGGGCGTCTCCTACATGGCGCTGGAGGACACCGGCAAGACCTGGCCGGTGCAGGACGCCAAGTGCGCGATGCTCACGGTCAGCGACGACATCAAGGAGGAGGTCTACAACATCCAGACGGCCGTCCTGCTGAACGTCTCGCCGTTCGTCCTCAACTTCCTCACGCAGTACGTCGAGGACTCGATCGAGGACAACTTCGCCTCGGTACGCGACGTGATCACCGACAACCGGGCGATGGCCGTCAAGGCCGTCCAGGGCACCATCCTCGAGTACGTCGAGCCCGTGGTGAACACGAGCGTCGCGTGGTTCCGCATCAAGCCGGAGGACCTCACCGCGAGCGAGCTGCAGGAGCGGCTGCTGCAGGACGAGGTCTACGTGCTGCCCGGCACGTACTTCTACTGGAACGACCCCGCGAAGGGCGAGCGCTACATCCGCGTCGCCCTCGCCCGCCGGCCCGGCACCTTCTCCTGCGCCATGCACCGGATGCGTGAGGTGCTGCTCGGCTATGAGCGGTGAGCCCTTCCTCGACGCCGCCCTGTTCATGGGCATGCACAACCGCGACGACGAGGTCCGGCGGGGGTGCAAGCGCTTCTTCACCGAGCGGCTGTCCGGCGGCCACGTCCTGATGAGCCTGGAGCACGTGGGGCGGTGCGACGACCTGGTCTGGCGGTACCCCCGCCAGGTGCAGGACGAGTACTACCCGTTCATGGACAACCTGCACTCCGACATGGCCATCGACCGCATCGGCTACGACGAGCAGGACCTGCGCCTGGCCCTCGATGCCGGGGTGCTGTCGGGCCTTCCGCTGCACGAGCGGCTGCTCGTGGCGATGGCGATGCGCCGCGACACTGTCGTGGTCACGGCCAGCCCCCGGCTGAGCCTGCGCCCCGACCTGCCGGTCCTGCCGGTGGAGCCCGTGAAGCCGGCCGACGACGAACCGGTGTTCCCGGCGCCGCTCGAACGGCTCTACGAGCGGTCCTTGGCCCTGCGAGTCGACGTCGACGACCTGTGAGGTGACCCGTGTATCCAGCAAAGCACTCGGGGACGATCGTCCCCATGGTCACGCCCCTGACCGAGGCGGGCGAGGTGTCCGAGCAGAGCGTACGGCGGCTCGTCGGGTCTCTCAGGAGCGAGGTCACCGGGCTGATGCCCGCCCTGTCCACCGGCGAGGGGTGGAAGCTGTCGGATCGGCAGTGGCAGGACGTGGTCGCCTACACCGTCCGCCACGCGGACGGGCTGCCCGTCCTGGCCGGCGTGCAGTCGCCGACCACCGAGGAGGTGATCGCCAGGGCGAAGGAGGCCCAGGCCCTCGGCGTCGCGGCCATCGCCGTCACCACCCCCTTCTCGCCGGACCTGGCGCAGGAGGCGATCTACGAGCACTACCGGGCGATCCGGGAGGCCGTGCCGGTCCCGCTGTTCATCTACAACGAGAAGGCGCTGTCGGGCAACCAGATCGAACTGGACACTCTGGTGCGCGTCTGCGCCCTGCCCGGCGTCGTCGGCATCAAGGAGTCCAGCGGGTCGGCCGAGTTCACCAGGAAGCTCGTCGCCGCGGTCCCCGAGATCCCGGTGTTCGAGGGCTGGGAGAACCTCCTGCACGAGGTGACGGGACCCGGCGGCGTCGCCGGCTTCATCGGTCCCCTGGCCAACCTGGAGCCCGGCCTCGCCAACGCCATGCTGGCCCAGCCGTCCACGGAGCGGCAGCGGGAGATCGACGCGACCTGCGAGCAGTACGGCCTGTTCCACGACGACTGGTACCGGCACCTGAAGAAGGAACTGCACCGCCGCGGGGTCATCGACACCGATGCGGTCGTCGAGGAAGCGGGGTGAGCGGGATGTTGGAGGTCCGGCCCGGAGACTCCGTCCAGAAGCGGCTCTACGTCTACAACCGCTCGGTCCTCACCCCCGAGAGGTACGCCGAGCTGTGCGAGATCGAGCGCGACTGGGTGGTGCCCCTCGCCGCCGAGCACGAGGAGCGCGCTCCCCGCTTCGGGTTCCGCATCGAGCTGATCGACGCGCTCCACGACCTGCTGGGCAAGGAGCAGGCCAACCCCTCCGGCGACGAGCGCTTCCTGGCGGAGGAGGCCACCCTCGACCAGTTCAAGACGGTGGTCGCGGAGTTCGCCGTCGACGGCCTGGTGGAGTCGCAGTCCCACATCGGGATCCTGCGGCGTCTGCCGTCGAAGGCGCGCATGGCCGTGCTGCGCGTGCTCATCGACGAGTTCGGCTGCGGCAACGACGACATGGAGCACTCGCGGCTCTACCGCGACCTCGTGACCGAGCTGGGCATGCCCGCCGATCTACAGCACTATGTGGACCGGGCCGGGGAGGCCAGCTTCGCGTACGTCAACCTGTTCCACTGGCTGGCCGATCGGGCGCCGGAGCCGGAGTACTTCCTCGGCGCGTACGCCTACTTCGAGGCCAGCGTGCTGTACGCCTTCAAGCCCTTCGCGGCCGCGGCGAAACGGCTCGGCATCAGCAACGACCGCTATTACACAGAACATCTGTACATCGACAGCTTCCACTCCAAGCAGATGCAGACCGCGATACGGGCGCTGGGCGAGCACCGCGAGGTCGACCTGGCCAAGGTGTGGACCGGCGTCACGCTGACCAGCGCCGTCATCGCGGAGGCGACGGAGGCCGCGGTGGGCAGGGCGAGGAAGGTGCCCGCATGACCCAGGACACGGGCCGGCCCGTCTCGCTGCGCCAGATCGCGCCCGACCTCCTGCTCATCGAGGTGGCGGGCAGGCGGGTGCTGACCCAGGCGGAGTGTCCCCACCGCAGGGGGCGGCTGCGCTACGGCTACCTCAACGGGCGGACGCTGCGGATCACCTGCCCGCTGCACCACTCCACGTTCGACCTGCTCACCGGGCAGCAGGTGGCCGGGCCGCCGTGCGGATCGCTGCGCGTCACGCTACTGCCCGAGGACGCCGCGTCTCCTCGGTCGGCGGCGGAGGCGGCGGCGTACGCCGAGGCCGTCCTGCCCGAGGCGGGTGCTCCGTGACCACCCGCGAGCTGCCCGCCCCGGTCACCGGGCAGAGCACGCGGGTGGAGACGCACGGCGTCGGCCGGATCCCGGACGGCGAGCGGACCGCCTCGCCGCGCGAGTTCCTGTGGATCTGGCACTCGGCCCAGTTCTCCTTCGGCACGGTGGTGCTCGGCTCGGTGCCGGTGAGCTTCGGCCTGAGCTGGACGGCCTCCGTCACCGCGATCCTGGTGGGGCTGCTGATCGGCACGGCGGTGTTCGCACCGCTCGTGCTGTTCGGCAAGCGCACCGGCGCCAACGACGCGGTGTCCAGCGGCGCCCACTTCGGCGTGCGCGGCCGGGTCGTCGCCAACGTCATCACGATCGTGGTCGCGATCGGGTTCTTCTCGATCGCGGTGTGGACGGGCGCGACGGCCATCCTCGCGGCCGCCCAGCGGGTGCTCGGCACCCCGGCCGGCCCGGCCGGGCTGGCCGTCACGATGCCGCTGATGGCACTGGCCGTCGTGGTGGTCGCGGTGTTCGGATACGGCGCGCTGCTGGCGACGTACAAGGTCATGACGGTGATCGGCGGACTGGTGCTGCTGGCGCTGGTCGTGGTGCTGCTGCCCGACTTCGACCCGGCGTACGCGGGCGGGCAGTACGCGCTGGGCGACTTCTGGCGGACCTGGCTGCTGGCCGTGTCCTTCAGCGCCACGCTGCCGGTGTCGTACTCGACGTTCCAGGGCGACTACAGCCGCTACCTGTCGCCCCAGGTCCGCGACCGGACGGCGGTGGTGTACAACGGCGCGGCGATGTACGTGAGCAACGCGATCGCCCTTGTCGGCGGCGCCTACGTCACGACGATGCTGACGGACGGCTCAGCGCCCTGGATCCTCGGGGTGGCCGACGCCGTGCCCCGCTGGTTCGCGGTCGTGGTGATCGCCTTCGGGTTCGCCGGCACGCTGCCGCAGGCGGCACTGTGCCTGTACGCGGCGGGGCTGTCGGCCAACTCCCTCCTGTGGCGGCTCCCCCGCGCCGCCGCGACGTGGCTGATGTGGGCGCTCGGCGTCGCCACCCTCTACGTCGGGGCGATCGTCTTCGACGCCATCGAGTCGATCTCGACGTTCGTGCTGATCCTGCTCGTCCTCGTCTCGCCGTGGACCGCGATCATGCTGGTCGGGCTCGCCCTGCGTCGGGGCCGGTACCACCCCGATGACCTGTACGGCTTCGCCCGGCCCGCCGACCGGGGCAGGTACTGGTTCACCGGGGGGTTCAACCTCCGGGCCCTTGGGGCGTTCGCGCCCGCGGTGGTCCTCGGGCTGCTGTTCGTGGACAACACGATCTACACCGGCCCGTTCGCCCGCCTGGCGGGCGGGGTGGACCTGAGCTGCCTGGTGCCGTTCTGCACGGCGGCGCTGCTCTACGCCGTGCTGTGCCGGCTGTTCCCCGAGCGGACGGCCGTACCGACCGGAGGTGATACGAGATGAACAGGGATCCGCGGCTGCCCGACTCGCTCGACACGATCGTGGTCTTCTCCGACCTCAACTGCTCCTTCGCCCACCTGGCCGTCTACCGCCTGCACGAGGCGCGCCGGCGGCTCGGCCTGGAGGGACGGCTGTGGTTCGATCACCGCTGCTTCCCGCTGGAGCTGTTCAACCGGACGGTGAACGAGCGTCCGGGGGTGGACTCGGAGGTGTCGGTGGTCGGCGCGCTCGACCCCGGCGCCGGCTGGCGGCTGTGGCAGGGGCCCGACTGGACCTATCCGGTCACGATGCTGCCGCCCCTGGAGGCCGTGCAGGCGGCGAAGGCGCAGAGCCTGCACGCCTCGGAACAGCTCGACCTGGGGCTGCGCCGGGCCTTCTGGGCCGAGGGCCGGTGCATCTCGCTGCGGCACGAGATTCTCGACGTCGCGGCCTCCACCGGGGTGGTCGACGTCGCCGCGCTGGCCGAGGCGCTCGACGACGGCCGTGCCCGGCGGGCGGTGATGGATCAGTTCGAGACGGCCCGGCACGGCCGGGTCAACTGCAGCCCCCACGTGTTCCTGTACGACGGGACCGACGTCGCCAATCCCGGCGTGCGGGCACGGTGGGTCAACGGCGACTTCGGCGTGGGGTTCCCGGTCATCGACGCCGATGACCCGACCGTCTACACGGATCTGCTGGCCAGGGCGGCCGAGCTGATCTGCGAGGCGGCCTGACCACCCGCCGTCGGCACGGGGCGCGGGCCTGGCGAGGGGGTCCGCGCCCTGCGCGTGCCCCGGCACGGGCTCGGGAGCAGCCACGGCGCGAGCGCGGGAGCAGGCACGGCGCGGGGCGGGCGTGGGAGCAGGCCGGGTCCCGCGGCTGTATACAGGTCCACGTGAGGTTGGACGAGCTTGACCGCGCCATAATCCGGGCCCTTGTCGAGGACGCCCGGGCGACCTACGCCGAGATAGGCGCTCAGGTGGGGCTGTCGGCTCCGGCCGTGAAGAGGCGGGTCGACCGGCTCGTCGCCAGCGGCGCGATCACCGGATTCAGCGCCAGAGTGGAACCCTCGGCCCTCGGCTGGACCACCGAGGCGTACGTCGAGCTGTACTGCCGGGGCAAGACCTCACCGGCGGAGATCGGCATGGCCGTGTCCCGGCACCCGGAGGTCGTCTCCGCCTGCACGGTGACCGGCGAGGCCGACGCGCTGCTGCACATCCGCGCGACCGACGTGCGGCACGTCGAGCGGGTGATCGAGCGCCTGGCGGCCGAACCTTTCGTGGTGCGCACCAAGAGTTCGATCGTGCTGTCGCGGCTGATTAACGGATCGCTGCAAAACGGGTGAAGGACGCAACCGATCCACACGTGATCGCAACGTGGGCGCATTGGATTGTCGGCTTCCGATTCCTACGCTGAAGTCCCGTTCACCCGGTTTTCCGCTTGGAGTCGACGATGACGCTCGCGCCAGCCACCGAGACCACCGACAGTGGTCGTACGGGAACGGTCCGGCATTTCCTGATGTGCCGGCCCGAGTTCTTCACGGTCTCGTATTCCATCAACCCCTGGATGCATCCCGAGAGGGACACCGACACGACCAGGGCGTTGCGGCAGTGGGACACCCTCCGGCAGGCGTACGAGAGCCTGGGCCACACCGTGAGTTTGATCGACCCGATCGAGGGCCTGCCGGACATGGTGTTCGCCGCGAACGGCGCGCTGGTCGTGGACGGACGGGTCTACGGGGCAAGGTTCGCGCACCCGGAGCGCGCCGCCGAGGGCCCCGCCTACCTGCGGTGGTTCGCCGAACAGGGATACGAGACACTGGATGCGTCCTTCACCAACGAGGGCGAGGGCGACTACCTGACGCTCGACGAGATGATCCTGGCCGGGACGGGCTTCCGCACCGACGTGGCGGCGCACATGGAGGCCCAGGAGTTCCTCGGCCGGCCAGTCGTCACGCTGCGCCTGGTCGACCCGAGGTTCTACCACCTCGACACCGCCCTGTTCCCGCTGGACGGCCACAACGTCGCGTACTATCCGGAGGCGTTCAGCGAAGGCAGCAGGAAGGTGCTGCGGCGGCTGTTCCCCGACGCCGTGATCGCCACGTCCGCGGACGCGGAGGTGCTGGGCCTCAACGCGGTGAGCGACGGCCGCAACGTCGTCGTCAACGCCGAGGCGACCGAGCTGGCCCTGGAACTCAAGCGCCGCGGCTACGAGGTCGTCCCGGTGGACCTCGGCGAGCTGCGCAAGGCCGGCGGCGGGCCCAAGTGCTGCACCCTCGAGATCCGGCCGAACAGGGAGATTCGATGAACAGCGAGGAACTGATCCGGCTCAGCGAGAGCCGCAGCGCGCACAACTACCACCCGCTGCCCGTCGTGATCAGCTCGGCCGAGGGCGCCTGGGTCACCGACGTGGAGGGCAAGCGGTATCTCGACTGCCTGGCCGGCTACTCCTCGCTGAACTTCGGCCACAGCAACCCGGAGATCCTCACCGCCGCCCGCGAGCAGCTCGACCGGCTGACGCTGACCAGCCGGGCGTTCTACCACGACCGGTTCGCCGAGTTCGTGACCGGCCTTTCCGAGCTGTGCGGCAAGGACATGGTCCTGCCGATGAACACCGGCGCGGAGGCCGTCGAGACCGCGATCAAGGTCGCCCGCAAGTGGGGCTACGAGGTCAAGGGCGTCGCCCCCGGCCAGGCCAACATCGTCGTGATGGAGGACAACTTCCACGGCCGCACCACGACCATCGTGGGCTTCTCCACCGACCCCGAGTCGCGCGACGGCTTCGGTCCCTTCTCCCCCGGCTTCCGGGTCGTCAAGTACGGCTCGGCCGAAGCGGTCAGGGAGGCGATCGACGAGAACACGGTGGCCGTGCTGCTGGAGCCCATCCAGGGCGAGGCCGGCGTGCTGGTCCCGCCGGACGGCTACCTCGCCGCGGTCAGGGAGATCTGCACCGGCAACAACGTGCTGATGGTGGCCGACGAGATCCAGTCGGGCCTCGGCCGCACCGGCGAGACGTTCGCCTGCGACCACGAACGCGTCGTCCCCGACCTGTACGTCCTGGGCAAGGCCCTCGGCGGCGGCGTGGTCCCGGTCTCCGCGGTCGTCGCCGACGCCGATGTCATGGGCGTGATCGGGCCCGGCCAGCACGGGTCCACCTTCGGCGGCAACCCGCTGGCGTGCGCCGTCGGCGACGCGGTGATCGGGCTGCTGCGGACCGGCGAGTACCAGGCCAGGGCCCGCGAGCTCGGCGCGTTCCTGCACGCGCGGCTGGCGGACCTCGGCCGCCAGGAACACGGTGTGGTGGCCGTGCGCGGGCGCGGGCTGTGGGCGGGCATCGACATCGACCCCTCGCTCGGCACCGGCCGGCAGATCAGCGAGGCGCTCATGCGCCGCGGCGTGCTCGTCAAGGACACGCACGGTTCGACGATCCGCCTCGCGCCGCCCCTCGTCGTCTCCCGGGACGACCTGGACTGGGCGGTGGACCAGCTCAGCGCGGTGCTGCGGGAGGCTCGGGCCTGATCCGCACCGAGTCCTGATCGCCGGTGTCGGTGAACCAGGTCACCGCGGCCTCCCCGGGCGCCAGCTCGATGGCGGTCATCATGTTGGGGAACCAGGGTCCCTTGGTGATGCGCCACCGCAACGGCGGCCGGGGAAGGCCCCCGGCCCTGGCCAGCACCCCACCGAGCACGCCCGCGAGCCCGAACGACGCCACGATGTTGGCGAAGCGCAGCGTGCGGCTCAGCGGGTTGCGGATCGGTGAGCAGACGATCTGGTGGACCCGCCCGCCGCCCCGGCGCCGTACGGACGCCATGTAGGAGTAGTGGACGTCGCCCGACAGCAGCAGGACGCTCGCGGGCGGCCTCCCCCGAACGCCCGAGGCGACCTCCAGCACCACCTGCGCGAGCTCCTCGAACGACCGGCGGAAGGCCCCCCAGTGCTCCAGGTCGAGGAACTGCCGCACCCGCTCGCCCCACCGCGCCGCCCTGCGGCCCCAGATGCCGTCGCAGACCGCCTCGTTCCAGCTCTCCACGTGGTGGATCCCGGAGGGCAGCAGGATCGGCAGCGAGGAGCCGACGAGCAGGTGGTCGAAGTCGCCGGTGGCGTGCTTGTCGAACCACTCCCACTCCCCGGGGTCGAGCATCCGCCGGCGTCCCGGCTCCAGCACCCGGGCGCTGCGGCTGTCCAGCACGATCAGCCGGGTGCCGCCCAGGTCCCGGTGGTAGCTCCAGCGCACCGAGTCGGGATCCCGGTCGGCCCGCCGGGCGAAGGTGTCGAGCACCTCGTCGCCGCCGCCGGCCTTCAGCGCGGCGAGCACGGGATCGGCCGCCCGCTCCGCCGGGGGCAGGTTCCCCAGGTGCTGGTAGACGTAGTACGAGCCGAGCGCGGAGACGATGCGCCGCTCCCACCAGGGCACCTCGGCCATCTGCTCGCGCCAGACGTTCGAGGTGTTCCAGTCGTCCCTGACGTCGTGGTCATCGAAGATCATCAGGGTGGGGACCGTGGCCATCAGCCAGCGGACCGCAGGATCGGACCACGCCTGCCGGTACAGCTCGGCGTACTCCTCGAAGTCGACGACCTCCTCGGGGCCCTCGTCCCTGCGCCCGGCGATGAACTCCTTCATGCCCGGCGTGAGCTCGTCGGCGTACACCTGGTCGCCCAGCAGCAGGATCAGGTCGGGCCGCTCGTCCGGCGACTCCATCAGGCGCAGGCCGTAGGCCCGCAGGACGTCCGGGCCGTGCGTGCGCACGTACGGCTCCTCGTGCGGGACGCTGGTGCGGCAGGAGCCGAAGATCAGCCGGTCGAGGCTGGTCAGCGGGCGGATCACGCTCGGCGGCAGGCCCTCTTCCGGCCACACCCGCCGGTCGTCGAGCTCCACCTCGTAGGCCACCGGGCCCTCGATGCCGACGTCGAGCAGGGCGTAGTGGTGGCCGTGCGCGGTGAAGGTGCGCTCCTCCGAGCAGGCGTCACCGGCCCGCACTCGGACGGTGCAGGGTTCGGAGGTCTCCACCCAGACGGTCGCGGCGGACGCGTCCACGTGGCGCAGCAACGGGCCAAGCACAAGTTCCGGCACGAGACCTGTCTACTGCAAAAGGACGGCAAAGCGCGACTTGTGTCCATCCGTCCCATGTCGTTCACCGTTCGCGCACGGCCTGTACGCCGGAACGGCGAAATCCCGCCCGTCGATCTCCGTATTGGCCTATATCGCGATCACCCGGCGCACGGTTTGATCCAGATGTCGCTCATCCGGTCCGCCTTTCGCACCCGTCAACGACGACGGCGCGCGAGGTCCGGGGGGACGACCGGCCTTTCCGAAGGAGAACATCAGAATGACCGTCACGGACTTCCCGACAACGGCGTCGGGGGTTCGGTCCCCGATCCCCGATCTCCCCGTCCCCTCACCGGGTGAGCGCGCCCTGGCCGCCGCCCGATTCCAGCTCACCGAGGCGTCCCGCTTCCTCGGCCTCGACGACGGCCTGCACGACATGCTCGCCACGCCCCGCCGCTCGCTGACGGTGTCCGTGCCCGTACGGCGCGAGGACGGCCGCCTGGAGGTGGTGCAGGGCCACCGCGTGCAGCACAACCTGTCGCGCGGGCCGGCCAAGGGCGGCATCCGCTTCCATCCCGCCACCGATCTCGCCGAGGTCACCGCCCTCGCCATGTGGATGACGTGGAAGTGCGCCCTCGTCGGCATCCCGTACGGCGGGGCCAAGGGCGGCGTCGCGGTGGACCCGGCCACGCTGACCACCCGCGAGCTCGAACGCGTCACCCGGCGCTACGTCAACGAGATCCTGCCGCTCATCGGCCCGGAGAAGGACATCCCCGCGCCCGACGTGGGCACCGACGAGCAGACCATGGCCTGGATCATGGACACCTACAGCGCCAACGCGGGCTACTCCGTGCCCGGCGTGGTGACCGGCAAGCCCACGGCGCTCGGCGGCTCGCTGGGCCGCGCGGGCGCGACCTCGCGCGGGGTGCAGATCGCCGCGCTGCGGGCGCTGGCCCGGACAGACGGGGCCCGCTCCCCCGAGGGCACGGCCGTCGCGGTGCAGGGCTTCGGCAAGGTGGGCGCGCTCGCCGCCCAGTACCTCGCCGACGCCGGCTGCCGCGTCGTGGCCGTCTCCGATGCGGGCGGCGCGGTCGTCCGGCCCTCCGGCCTCGACGTCGCCGCGCTGCGCGCCCACGCCGCCGAGACCGGGTCGGTCCACGGCTACCGCGACGCCGACCCGCTCTCCCACGACGAACTGCTCGAACTCGACGTGGACGTGCTGGTGCCGGCCGCGCTCGAAGGCGTGATCACGGCGGACAACGCGCCGCGCGTACGGGCCCGCCTGGTCGTGGAGGGCGCCAACGGGCCCACCACGCCCGAGGCCGACCTGATCCTGGCCGGCAACGGGGTCACGGTGGTGCCCGACATCCTGGCCAACGCGGGCGGGGTGATCGTGTCCTACCTGGAGTGGGTGCAGAACACCCAGGCGTACTCCTGGAGCGCCGGGGAGGTCGAGGTGAAGCTCCGCGACCTGATGGAGAACGCCTACCGGGCGGTCGCGGACCTGGCCGCGGAGCGTGACCTCACGCTCCGCCAGGCCGCCCACGCGATCGGGGTGGGGCGGGTGGCCGAGGCCCACCGGATGCGGGGCCTCTACCCCTGACGCCCCCTATAGAGACGGCGATGACGACCGCCTCCCGGGAATATGCGGCTTCCGGGAGGCGGTCAGGCCGTCGCCGCCGTCTCGGCGGTCTCCGCTGTTTCCGTGGCGGCCAGCACGATCCGCTCGCACAGCTCGTGGGTCGCCAGGGCGTCGTCGGCCGTGAGGATCCGGCCCTCGCGGACCGCGGCGAGGAACTCCCCGCAGGTCTGCTCGATGCCGCGCTGCCGGGTGGCCGGCACCCAGTCGCCACGCCTCACAAGGGTTTCGTCCCCGCCGAATTCGACCACATCGCCGAGGTTGACGACCCGCCGCTTCCCGCCGCCTCCCATGACCTCGCAGGTCTCCTCGGCCGCGCCGCTGGTGCGGCTCATCACTCCGACGGCGGTGAACCCGTCGCCGCCGAGCGTCAGCACCACGTGTTCGAGCAGGCCATCCCGCACCCTGGTCCTGATCGCGGTGTCGGTGACCGGCCCGGGGGCGAGGAAGCGCAGCGTGTCGGCCACGTGGATGAAGTCGTCGAAGATCACGGTCCGCGGGTCGGCGGGCAGGCCGCGCCGGTTCTTCTGCATCACGACCACGTCGCGCGGCAGGCCGCGCAGGGCCGCGTACGCGGGGGCGTGCCTGCGGTTGAACCCGACCATCAGCGACCTGCCGCGCTCGCGGGCCAGCCGTACGAGCCCGGCCGAGGCGGCGGCGTCGTAGGCGAGCGGCTTGTCCACGTAGACGTGCACGCCCGCCTCCAGCAGCGTGGTCACGATCGGGACGTGCGCGGCGGTGGCCGCGTGCACGAAGGCCGCGTCGACCTCGGCCTCGGCGAGTGCGTCCACGGAGGTGAAGCGCGCGCCGACCCGGTACGCGTCGCCGAGCCGGTCGAGAACCGCCCGGTCGCGCGTGCACAGCAGCGGCTCGACGCCCGGCGTCGCCGCCAGCACCGGCAGGTACGCCTTTTCCGCGATGTCTCCCAGGCCGATGATTGCGACTTTCATGCCGGGGAGACTATCGCCGCCGCTCCGGCGCCTGTCAGCGCCCCCGCCACCACGCCACCGTCTCCTTCACCCCGTCCTCGACCGGTGTCGGCCCGAACCCGAGGACGGCCTGGGAGGCGGAGGAGTCGAGCATGTACGGCCGGTCGAACTGATAACGAGTCTCCCCCAGCGCGCGCAGGAACGGCGATACGAGGCCTGCCGCCTTCAGCATCCACGACGGCAGCCGCCGCAGGCGCGGCGCCGGGAGGCCACCCGCCTCGCACACCATCTCGGCGAACTCCCGGATGGTGACGGGCGGCGCGGTCGGCACATGCCAGGGCCTGCCCCACGCGCGCTCCTCCTCCGCGGCCGCCGCCAGCGCCCGCACCACATCGGGCAGGTACGTCCAGCTGTGCGGGATGCCGGGGTCGCTCAGGACGAGGGCGGGCTTGCCCGCGAACAGGGGCTCCAGGAGCCGCGGCCCCACGTACGACTGGTCGGACGACCGCGGCCCGTAGTAGTCCGAGCCGCGCACCTCCGTGACCCGCACCCGGCCGGCCTCGTGCGCGGCGCGCATCTGCTCCCACATCCGCGCCCTGACCCTGCCCTTCGTGCCCGCCGCGGCGAGCGGCAGATCCTCGGTCATCGGCCCGTCCACCGGGCCGTACCCGTACAGGTTGCCCAGGGTGACCAGGACGGCCCCGGACGACTCGGCGGCGGCCAGCAGCGAGGCCGCGATCGGCGGCCAGTCCACGGGCCACCGGTGGTAGCGCGGGTTGGCACAGTTGTAGAGCGCGTCGGCCCCTTCGGCGAGCCGCCGCATCGCGGACGCGTCGCCCGCGTCCGCCGCGACCGGTGAGATTCCCGGACGCTTCGGGCCCGAGCCCGAGCGGGTGACGAGGGTCACCTCGTGCCCGCGCTCCGCCAGCGTCTCGGCGAGCCCGCCGCCGACCTGTCCCGCTCCGACGATCACATGCTTGCCCATCACTTCTCCTTCAGACCTGATCCGTCAGCAACCGCAGCAGGGCGTCCACGACGTACACCACCGCGAACACGACGCCCGCGGTGACGAGCCCGGAGGCCACCAGCGCGGCCGCCCCCGCCCCGAACCACACGACCTCGAAGGCCGCCCGGGCGAGCCCGTGCAACTGGTGCGGCGCCTTGCCGCCCGCCATGAACAACCCCCAGAGCGTCGCGAACACCGCGGGCGTGCCGAGCCCCACCATGATCCTGACCAGGAGATGCGCCTCCCGGGTGAACCCCCAGTAGGCCAGGGAGATCAGCACACCCAGCTCCAGGAAGAACATCGCTGCGGCGGCCGTTCCCTTGATCACGGTGAGCATCGGCACTCCTTGCGTTCATCGCTCCGCTATGAGAGCGATGCTCTCTCATTGGAGCATCATTCGTCAAGAGCACCGCTCTCTAATCGCTCAGGTGCTCTGATAATCTGGCCGCATGAACGCGAGCCGTACCGCGCGGGAGCGGGTGAGAGCGGAGCTGATCAGGGAGATCACGGACATCGCCCGGCGGCAGCTGGCGACCGAGGGGGCCGTGGGCCTGTCCCTGCGGGCGGTGGCCCGGGAGATGGGGATGGTCTCCTCGGCGATCTACCGCTATTTCCCCAGTCGCGACGACCTGCTGACAGCGCTGATCATCGATGGGTACAACGCCCTCGGGGAGGCCGTCGAGCACGCCGACGCCGCCTGCGCGCGCGACGACTTCACCGGACGCTGGCTCGCCGTGTGCCGGGCAGTGCGCACATGGGCCCTGGCCCATCCGCACGAGTACGCCCTGCTGTACGGCTCACCCGTGCCGGGCTACGCCGCCCCGCAGGACACCGTCGCGGCGGCGGTGCGGGACACGGCCGTGTACGGACGGATCATCGCCGAGGCCCACCGAGCGGGCAGGCTCACCCCTCCCCCGATCTGCCCGCCGCCGCCCGCGATCATGGCGGAGGACGCCGAGGTCGTGCGGTCACTGATCCCGGACGTGCCGGACGACGTGGTCACGCGGGCGATCGTCGCCTGGACGGGCCTGTTCGGGATGGTCAGCTTCGAGCTCTTCGGTCAGTTCAACAACACGATCACCCACCGCGCCGAGCTGTTCGACCACAACATGACCTGCCTCGCCCGCCTCCTGGGCCTGCCCGAGTAGGCGGCCTCCGGCAGCCGGACGTCCGCCGGCGTCGAGGGCCGGTTCGGAGGGTGAGATCTTTCTCACGCCTCCTGCGCGCAAGAGGCTCACCTCACGTAACTGTAAGTTGGACGGACGTGCTCACAGCCTCGACGTGGGCCGCGTCCCCTGGCTCATGGCAGTGCCAGGTCTCCTCACTCACGTTCCTTCCGGGGGATCCGATCGTGCGCGTCCAGCTTGTCCGTCCGTACGCCGGCCTGGACGGCGCCCGGTAGCCCTCCGCGGCACCCGTCGTCGCGACAGGGCGCCGCCACTCCTGCCGCGCGCCACGTCTGATCCCGTCTCAGCGCGCGACGACCCCCTTGCTTTGCTGCACGCCTGTGTGCACCTGACCTTTTGTCCTGGATTGGCACTGTCTTGTCTCTTCACCCCTGGGCGGTCGCCGGCCGTCTCGACCCCCGCGACGCGCTTCGCGCGTTCACCCCCCGGGTCCTGCGCACCGAGCTGCTCTCCGGCCTGGTCGTCGCGCTCGCCCTGATCCCCGAGGCGATCTCGTTCTCGGTCATCGCCGGCGTCGACCCCCGTATCGGCCTGTTCGCGTCGTTCACCATGGCGGTCACGATCGCCGTGGTCGGCGGCCGCCCGGCGATGATCTCGGCCGCCACCGGCGCGATCGCCCTGGTCGTCGCCCCGCTCGCGCGGGAGCACGGGCTGGGCTACCTGATCGCCACCGTCATCCTCGGCGGCCTGTTCCAGGTCGTGCTCGGCGCGCTCGGGGTGGCCCGGCTGATGCGGTTCGTGCCGCGCAGCGTGATGGTCGGCTTCGTCAACGCCCTGGCCGTCCTCATCTTCATGGCCCAGGTGCCCGAGTTGGTCGACGTGCCGTGGGCGGTCTACCCGCTGGTCGCCGGTGGCCTGGTGCTGATGGTCCTGTTCCCGAGGATCACCCGGGTGGTTCCCGCGCCGCTGGTGTCCATCGTGATCCTCACCGCCGTCACCCTGGGCGCCGGTCTGGCCGTGCCCACCGTCGGAGACAAGGGCAGCCTGCCGTCCTCGCTCCCCGTCCCCGGTCTGCCCGACGTGCCCTTCACGCTCGGCACGCTCACCCTCATCGCGCCCTACGCGCTCGCCTTCGCGCTGGTCGGCCTGATGGAGTCGCTCATGACCGCCAAGCTGGTCGACGACATCACCGACACCCGCTCCGGCAAGACCCGCGAGTCCATCGGGCAGGGCATCGCCAACATCGTCACCGGACTGTTCGGCGGCATGGGCGGCTGCGCGATGATCGGTCAAACGATGATCAACGTAAAGAACGGCGGCGCCCGCACCCGGCTGTCGACCTTCGCCGCCGGCGTCTTCCTCATGGTGCTCTGCATCGCCTTCGGTCCCTGGGTCTCGAAGATCCCGATGGCCGCTCTCGTCGCGGTGATGGTCCTCGTGTCGTTCGGCACCTTCGACTGGCACTCGATCGCCCCGGCCACGCTGCGGCGCATGCCGTACGGCGAGACCATCGTCATGGTGACGACGGTCGCCGTCGTCGTCGCCACCCACAACCTGGCGATCGGCGTCGTCGTCGGCAGCATCGCCGCGATGGTGATCTTCGCACGGCGGGTGGCACACCTGGCCAACGTCACCGCCTGCCTCGACCCGGACGGCAAGCAGGTCGTCTACGCCGTCACCGGCGAACTGTTCTTCGCCTCCAGCAACGACCTGGTCTACCAGTTCGACTACAGCGGCGATCCCGGCGACGTCGTCATCGACCTGACCGACGCGCACATCTGGGACGCCTCCTCGGTCGCCGCCCTCGACGCGGTGGAGAACAAGTACGCCGCGCGCGGCAAGAAGGTCACCGTCGTCGGGCTCAACAAGCCCAGCGCCGAACTCCACAAGACCCTGGCCGGGCAGCTCACCGGCGGCCACTGACGTCCTGAGGTCGGCGGAAGGCGTGGCCGTCCCCGCCGGTCCCGGATGGCCTCGCCCACGTCGCCGTCGAGGGGTGGACATGCGAAAGGCGGCAGTCGGGGATCTCCCGGGTGCCGCCTTCCGCATATTCACAACAGCCTTTTGGGCTGGTCTGGGTGGACGCTTGCGCTTTTGTGCAAGGTCACGGGCAGTGAGACCGCAGGTCCTGCGGCACCACCGCGAGATTCAGAGGCTGTCAGGGGCGGGTGGCGCGGTTGACGGCGGAGATGATGGCCTTGAGCGAGGCGCTCGTCGTGTTCGCGTCGATGCCGACGCCCCACAGGACCTGCGTGCCGTCCGGCCCGCCGACCTCGCACTCCACGTACGACGCGGCCTTGGCATCGGCGCCCGCGCTCATCGCGTGCTCGGTGTAGTCGAGGACCCGCACGGGCACCCCGATGCCCTCCAGCGCGTCGCAGAAGGCGGAGATGGGGCCGTTGCCGACGCCCTCGATCTCCCGGATCTGGCCGTCGACCCGCACGTCGGCGTTGATCGCGTCCTTGTCGTCCACGGCGGAGGTGTGCCGGTGGGCCAGCAGGCCCAGGCGGCCCCAGGGGCTCGCCGGGTTCGGCAGGTACTCGTCGGCGAACCGCTCCCACATCTCGCCGGCCGTGACCTCTCCGCCTTGGGCGTCCGTACGGGCCTGGATGACGCGGGAGAACTCGATCTGCAGGCGGCGCGGCAGGTCGAGCTGGTGGTCGGCCTTCATGATGTAGGCGACGCCGCCCTTGCCCGACTGGCTGTTGACGCGGATCACGGCCTCGTACGTGCGGCCGATGTCCTTGGGGTCGATCGGCAGGTACGGCACGGCCCAGGTGAACTCGTCGACCGGCACGCCCGCGGCGGCCGCGTCGCGCTCCAGGTGCTCCAGGCCCTTCTTGATGGCGTCCTGGTGGGAGCCGGAGAAGGCCGTGTAGACCAGCTCGCCGCCCCACGGGTGGCGGGGGTGCACGGGGAGCTGGTTGCAGTGTTCGACCACGCGCCGGATCTCGTCCATGTCCGAGAAGTCGATCTCCGGGTCGATGCCCTGCGAGAAGAGGTTCATCCCCAGCGTGACCAGGCAGACGTTGCCGGTCCGCTCGCCGTTGCCGAACAGGCAGCCCTCGATGCGGTCGGCGCCGGCCATGTAGCCCAGCTCGGCGGCGGCGACGGCGGTGCCGCGGTCGTTGTGCGGGTGGAGGGACAGCACGATCGAGTCCCGGTAGGCCAGGTTGCGGTGCATCCACTCGATCTGGTCGGCGTACACGTTGGGGGTGGCCATCTCGACCGTCGCCGGCAGGTTGAGGATCACCTTGTGGTCGGGGGTGGGCTGCCACACGTCGTTGACGGCGTTGCAGACCTCGACGGCGTACTCCAGCTCGGTGCCGGTGAAGGACTCGGGCGAGTACTGGAAGTAGATCTCCGTGCCCTCCGTCTCGGCCGCCAGCTTCTTGCACAGCTTGGCGCCCTCGACGGCGATCGCCGTGATGCCGTCCCTGTCCTGGCCGAACACGACCCGGCGCTGGAGAGTGGAGGTGGAGTTGTACAGGTGGACGATCGCCTGGCGGGCCCCGCGCAGCGACTCGAAGGTCCGCTCGATCAGCTCGGGCCGGGCCTGCGTCAGCACCTGGATGACCACGTCGGAGGGGATGCGCTCCTCCTCGATGATCTGGCGGACGAAGTCGTAGTCGGTCTGCGACGCCGCCGGGAAGCCGACCTCGATCTCCTTGTAACCCATCCGGACCAGCAGGTCGAACATCTTCAGCTTGCGGTCGGCGTCCATCGGGTCGATCAGCGCCTGGTTGCCGTCGCGCAGGTCCACGGCGCACCAGCGGGGCGCCTCGGTGATGACCTTGTCGGGCCAGGTGCGGTCGGTCAGCCGTACGGGCTCGAACGGCGTGTAGCGATGGAAGGGCATCGGGCTGGGCTGCTGCTGATTCATGTATCGCTCCTCGTCGGGCGCACGGCGAACCCCGGGTACGACGTTGCCGTCGAATTCTTGGGAAGGGGGCGCCGTTGGAAGAAACCAGGGCGGCCGACGCGCATGCCTCTCGCACCGCGACGAGGGAGCCGGCCTCTTACAGGCCCTCGCCGCGGCGGATAAGAAGGAGTCCGCGCAGCATGTCAAGCACCCTAGCAGACGCCTTCGAGCGGCCGAGACACCCGATCACATGTCGAGACGGAGCTCCAGGTTAGGGTGACTCGTGACGAAGGGCGAAGGAGGCCAGATGAAGGACGACGACATCCTCAAGCGCATCAACGAGCTGGTGGACGAGGAGCACTCCCTGCGGGAACGGCTCGTCGCGGGCGAGCTGACCTCGCAGGAGGAGCACGGCAGGATCGCCTCGCTGGAGGAGCAGCTCGACCGCTGCTGGGATCTGCTGCGCCAGCGCCGCGCCCGGCGCGACGTGGGCGAGGACCCCGACTTCGCCGCCCCCCGTCCCGTCGACGAGGTAGAGAACTACATGCAATAAAGCCCTCACCCACCGCCGTTCCACGATGTGAAAATCAGTCGCGCTCCTGACAAGTGGTGCGAAATTCTTGTCGGCATGCAAATAACGCGCGTCGCCCCTGTCGAGAACGACGCCGAGCCGGGGGAAGACGATCCGGACGGCCCGGCGGGGCGCTCCCCTCTGGCCGGTCTGTACGGCATCGCGCGCGCCTGCGACCTTCCGGGTCCGGCGATGTCGTGGCGGCACTTCACGGCGAGCGTCCTGAGCGGGTCCGGCGGCGAGCGGGGCGAGGCGTGGGTGGCGTGCGACGGCGGCCGAACCAGCGGCGGCCAAGGCGAGCGCAGACAGATCATCGACAGCCAGGTCGCCGGCAACCAGGTCGCCGGCGCTGACCAGGTCGCCGGTGGCCACATCCTTCACTTCCCGCAGGACGACAACACCCACCTCGCCCTGCTCCGGCTGATGACGCATCCGGACCGCAGGCGCGAGGGAATCGGCGGCGCGCTGCTCGACCACGCGATCGGCCGCGCGCGCGACGAGGGCAGGCGCGTCCTGATCGCCGAGGCCGCCGCGGACGGTCCGGGCACGGCGTTCGCCAAGGCCCGCGGATTCTCCCCCGCCTCCACGGAGACCCGGCTGGTGCTCGACCTGCGCACGGCCGACTGGTCCGGCCTCGAACTCCTCCGCGCCCGGGCCGTACGGCACGCCACGTGCTACTCGCTCGAACGGTGGGCCGGGCCGACCCCCGACGACCTGCTCGGCGACATGGCCAGCCTGACGGAGGGCATGAACGACGAGCCGCTGGGCGACCTCGCGATGGAGGACCAGCGGTGGAGCGCCGGCCGCGTGCGCGCCCGCGAGGAGATGCTCGCGCGGGCGGGCCAGCGGACATACACGATGATCGCCCGGCACACGGCCAGCGGAGAGCCGGCGGGGTTCACCCAGCTCGTGGTGGACGCCGAGCGGCCGGAGGGATGGGCCCGCCAGAGCTCGACCACCGTCCTCGCGCCGCACCGCGGCCGGCGGCTCGGCCTGGTGCTCAAGCTCGCCAACATCACCTGGTTCCGTGCGTGCGAGCCGTCCGCCGAGCGTGTGATCACGTGGATCTCCGTCGCGAATCCCCACATGCGGGCGATCAACGAGGCGATGGGCTTCGAGGTCTTCGACACCTGGCACCAGTGGCAGCTCGACATCTGAGCACGGATACGGCCGCCGTCCGCCTGGTCCGCGGCGGCCGGCGCCTGCGCGCCACGACCGCGTCGGGCGTCCGCCCTTCCACCCGTCATTGATTCGGTGCCGGAATCCGCTGTACGAATAGCGGAGTCAAGGTGATCCAGGACGCGATCGCCGCTCTCGTCCCTCCGACAGGAATCAGCGAAGAGCCGGCGCAGGTGGAGGGTGATGAACCGCTGGACCCGCAGCAGGGGGATCATCGTCAAGGCCCTGACCGGGCTCGTCGCAGGAGCGATCGCCGGTGCCGCCATGAGCGCCGTCTACCAGACCTACGGAGCCCGGCGTGATCGCCGCCGGTTTCCGCCCCCCGGGCGGATGGTCGACGTCGGCGGCCGCCGGATCCACCTGTGGACCGCGGGCACGGGCTCGCCGGCCGTCGTCATCGTCCCCGGGCTGGGCGAGCCGGGTCTGAACTGGGCGGCGCTGTTACCCGAACTGGCCGTGGAGTCGTCGGTCGTCCTGTACGACCGCGCCGGTCTCGGGTGGAGCGACCCGTCCCCGTTAGCGGGAACGGCACGAGGAGCCGCCCGCGACCTGCGGCGCGCGCTGGACAAGGCGGGGATCGCTCCGCCGTACGTGCTGGTGGGGCATTCGGCCGGGGGGAACATCGCCCGGCTGTTCGCGGCCGAAAGGCCCGGCGCCGTGGCAGCGATCGTCCTCGTCGATTCCAGCCATCCCGAGCAGATCCGCCTGCTGCACGGGACGAGAGTCGCCATCGCCCGGGAAATGCTGCGCTCGCGCCTGACGCCGCTGGGGCTTCGGCGCCTGGCCTTCGACGTGGGATGGAGCGACCGCGCCCGCCGCGAAGCCGAGGCCCGTCGCCTGCCGTCGACGCTCCTGTCCACCAGGATCGCCTTCGACCTCAGCGACCGGCAACGCCGCGCGGAGCTGCGTGAGGCGGCGGCCGCGATCACCCTCAATCCCTGGCAAGTTCGCCGCCGAGCACCGAGCCTGGGGGCGATTCCGCTCACCGTCGTCTCCGCCGGCCCCGACGAACCACCGGGCAGTGACGAAAAGGCGGCCGCCGAACAGCGCCGCTTCTACTCCGTCTGGTCTCCGCTCCAGGCCGACCTGGTGCGGCTGTCCGCGAACGCCGAACACGTCGTCGCGGAGCATGCGGGGCACCACATCCACCGGGACCGGCCGGAGCTGGTCGTCAGGGTGATACTCGACCACGTCCGGCGCGTCCGGGCCGAGGCGGGGCGGGGTGGCTGACCGGCACCGGTGCGCACTCTCAGCCGACGGATCCGTTCCGGCGCCGGTGAGGCGCTCACCGCTCCGGTTCCGCGGGGGCGGAGACGACGGAGGAAGCGGTCGGCCGTGCGCAGTGCCGGGTCCGGACGGCCCCCACCGATCCGGCGGTGCGGAGCCTCCGGCGCGGCCGAAGGCGTTCACACGTGCGATCGCTTCCTCCCTTCCAGGGTAGGCGCCGGGCCGCGACCGGCGACAGGGGTCAGACGGACAACAGCCGGTGGACCTCCTCGTCCTGGAGCTCCTGTGCCGGGCCGGACCTGACGACCCGCCCGGCGTCGAGGATCACGAACCCGTCGGCCAGCCGCAGCGCGAGGTCCAGATACTGCTCCACCAGCAGGATCGCGAGACCGGTCGCGTGCAGGCGCTCGACGGCCTCCTCGATCTCCAGGATGATCGACGGCTGGATGCCCTCGGTCGGCTCGTCCAGGATCAGCAGCTTCGGCCGGGTGACCAGGGCCCGGGCCATCGCGAGCTGCTGCTGCTGGCCGCCGGACAGGAAGCCCGCCGGCCGTTTGAGCAGCGGCTTGAGCCGGGGGAAGACCTCCAGGGCCTCCTCCAGCGCCGCCCGGTCCTGGTGTGCGGACGCCTCCAGCGTGACCAGGAGGTTGTCCACCACGCTGAGCTGGGGAAACGTGTCGTGCCCCTGCGGCACGTAGCCCATCCCGAGCCGTACGCGCTGGTCCGGGCGCAGCCGGGTGACGTCCCTGCCCTCGAACGTCACCCTCCCGCCGGTCGCCGGGATCACGCCCATGACGGTGTCGAGCAGGGTCGTCTTGCCGACCCCGTTGCGGCCCATCACACAGACGAGGCGACCGGCCGGCACCTCCAGCGAGACGCCGAAGAGCACCCGGGCCCGGCCGTATCCCGACTCCACTCCCTCAACGGACAGCATCCTCGGCACCCTCCCGCGCCCGTCCCAAGTAGATCTCCTGTACGCGCGGGTCGGCCCGCACCTGCTCGACCGAGCCCTCTGTCAGCACCCTGCCCTCGTGCAGCACGGTGACCTGGGAGGCGTAGCGGCGCAGGAAGTCCATGTCGTGCTCGACCGCGACCACGGTGTGGTCGCGGGCGACCTCCGTGAGCAACTCGCCGGTGCGCTCACGCTCGCCGGAGGACATGCCGGCGACCGGCTCGTCGAGCAGCAGCAGCCGGGGCCGCTGGACGATCAGCATGCCGATCTCCAGCCACTGCCGCTGCCCGTGGGACAGCACCCCGGCTCTGCTGCCCGCCAGCCCGGCCAGGCCGGTCGTCTCCAGCGCCGCGGTGACCTCCTCCGACACCCCGCGCCTGCGCCGCAGCAGCGACCACAGCGGGCGGCGGAACGACGCGGCCAGGTCGATGTTCTCCAGCACGGTGAGCTCCTCGAAGACCACCGAGGTCTGGAAGGTGCGGCCCACGCCGAGCCGGACGATCTCGTGCTCCCTGCGGCCCACGAGATCGTGCCCCTCGAACCGCACCGAGCCCCCGGTGGGCCTGGTCAGACCCGTGATCACGTCGATGAGGGTGGTCTTCCCCGCGCCGTTCGGCCCGATGAGGAAGCGCAGCTCGCCCCGGCCGACGGTCAGGTCCACGCCGTCGAGCGCCCGGAAGCCGTCGAAGGCGACCTCCAGCCCGCGAATCTCCAGTAACGCGGTCTCCGGCAACGCGGTCTCCGGCAATGCCTCGGTCACGCCCGCGCCTCCCTTCGTCGTACGAGATTGGCGGCCAGGCCCGCGATGCCCTTGGGCGCCAGCGCCATGACGAGCACGAACAGGGCGCCCTGCAGATAGAGCCAGGCGTCCGGAAGCTCCTCGCTGAAGTACGTCCGCGCGTATCCCATGACGACCGCGCCGAGCACCGCGCCGGCCAGCGCGAACCGGCCGCCGACCGCGACCGCGACGACCAGTTCGAGCGAGGGGACGACACCGAGCAGGGCCGGCGAGATGATGCCGACCACCGGCACGAACAGCGCCCCCGCGATGCCGGCCATGCCCGCCGAGACGGCGAAGGTCAGTGTCTTCACGGTGGCCGGGTTGTAGCCGAGGAAGCGCACGCGGTCCTCGCCGTCCCTGACCGCCAGCAGCAGCCGCCCGAACCGGCTGCGGACGAGTTGCCTCGCGCCCAGGTAGAGCGCCCCGAGCACGACCGCGACGAGCAGGTAGAGGCCGCGCTGGGTCTCGTCGGCCGCCACGTCGCGGCCGAAGAAGTCGAAGAAGTTGGTCAGGCCGTTCGTGCCGCCGGTCAGCCCCTGCTGCCCGACCAGCAGGATCACCAGCGCCGCCGCCAGCGCCTGGGTGAGGATCGCGAAGTACGCCCCGCGTACGCGCTGGCGGAACACCAGCGCGCCGAGGAGCAGCGCGACCGCGACCGGCAGCACGACGACCATGGCCAGCGCGAAGACCGGGTTGCCGAACGGCGTCCACAGCGCCGGCAGCTTCTCCACGCCGCTCCAGACCATGAAGTCGGGCAGGTCCCCGCCGGCGTCATTGAGCTTGAGATACATGCCCATCGCGTAGCCGCCGAGGCCGAAGAACACCCCCTGCCCGAGCGTGAGCATGCCGCCCTGCCCCCACGCGAGGCCGATGCCCAGCGCCACGATCGCGTAGCAGAGATACTTGGCCAGCAGCCCGAGGCGGAACGGCTCCAGCAGCAGCGGCGCCGCCACCAGGGCGAGCACCGCCACGGCCGTGAACACCGCCGGGCCCTGCCATCGGCGTACGGACCGCTCCGGCGCCGTCATGACAGCGCCCGCGACCGGACGAAGAACAACCCCTGCGGCCGGACCTGCAGGAAGCCGATGATCGCCACGAAGACCACCACCTTGGCGAGGCTGGCGTCGCTCCAGAACTCGGCGTAGGAGTTCAGCAGGCCGAGGCCGGCCGCGGCCAGCACCGCGCCGCGAAGCTGGCCCAGGCCGCCCGCGACGACCACGAGGAACGCGTCCACGATGTAGTAGGTCCCGAGCGTCGGGCCGACCGGCCCGATCAGCGTGAGGGCGACCCCCGCGACCCCGGCGAGCCCGGAGCCGATGAAGAACGTCCGCTGGTCGACCCGCCCGGTGTCGATGCCGCTCGTCGCCGCGAGCCTCCTGTTCTGCATCACCGCCCGCATGCGCCGCCCCTGCCCGGTCCTGTTCATGTACGCCCAGATCGCGAGCACCGACGCCGCGGCGAGCGCCATGATGAACAGCCGGTTGTACGGCAGGATCCCGATGCCGCCGCGCAGCCAGGCGGGCGAGGCGACCTGCACGTTGGGCGCCCCGAACAGGTCCCTGGCCAGTTGCTGCAGCAGCAGGCTGACGCCCCAGGTGAGCAGCAGCGTGTCGAGCGGGCGGCCGTAGAAGCGTCGGATCAGCGTGCGTTCCAGGACCAGGCCCATGAGCCCGGCGACCACGAACGCGGCCGGGAGGGCGATCAGGAAACCCACGCCCTGGAGCAGGTAGGCCGTGTAGGCCCCCGCCATGATGAACTCGCCGTGGGCCATGTTGACCACGCCCATCTGCCCGAACGTGAACGTCAGGCCGAGCGCGATGAGCAGCAGGACCGCTCCGATCGACAGCCCGATCGGCAGCTGGTTGAGCACTCCCTCCATGTCGGCGTCAGACCAGGCCGCCGGCCCAGGAGTACGTCTTGAGGTAGGGATCCGGCTTGATCGGTTCGCCGGAGTTCCAGACCTCCTTGATCTGGCCGTCCGGCTGGACGACCCCGATGCGCGCGGTCTTGTAGACGTGCTGGTTGTCGCCGTCGATGGTGACCCTGCCCTCGGGGCGGTCCAGGGACACGCCGCCGGCGGCCTTCTTGACGGCCTCCACCTCGCTGGTCCCGGCCTTCTTGACGGCCTCGGCCCACAGGTAGACCGCGTTGTATCCGGCCTCCATCGGGTCGGAGGTCACCTTGTCCGCGCCGTACTTCGCCTTGAACGCGGCGACGAACTTCTCGTTGGCCGGGGTGTCGGTCGTCTGGTAGTAGTTCCAGGCCACCAGGTGCCCGGCGACGTTGTCGACTCCGATGCCTCTGACCTCCTCCTCGGCCACGGACACCGACATGACCGGCATCTGGTCGGCGCTGATCCCGGCGCTCTTGAGCTGCTTGAAGAAGGCGACGTTGCTGTCGCCGTTCAGGGTGTTGAAGACCGCGTCCGGCTTCGCCTCGACGATCTTGTTGACGAGCGTGCTGTACTCGGTGTGCCCGAGTGGGGTGTACTCCTCGCCGAGGACCTCCATCCCGTTGGCCGCGGCGTACGCCTTGATGATTTTGTTCGCGGTTCTCGGGAAGACGTAGTCGCTGCCCACGAGGAAGAGCTTCTTCTTGCCCTTCTCCTTCAGATAGTCGAGCCCGGGAACGATCTGCTGGTTGGTCGTCGCGCCCGTGTAGAAGATGTACGGCGAGCTTTCCAGTCCCTCGTACTGGACGGGGTACCACAGCAGCGCCTTGCGCTTTTCGAAGACGGGGAGCATCGCCTTGCGGCTCGCCGACGTCCAGCCGCCGAAGACGGTGGCGACCTTGTCCTGCGCGATGAGCTTGGTGGCCTTCTCCGCGAACGTCGGCCAGTCGGACGCGCCGTCCTCGACGACGGGCTCCAGCTTCTTGCCGAGCACGCCGCCGGCCGCGTTGATCTCCTCGATCGCGAGCAGTTCCGCGTCCCTGACCGTGACCTCGCTGATGGCCATCGTGCCGCTGAGCGAGTGAAGGATGCCCACTTTGATGGTGTCAGAGCCGCCGGACGAGGCGGCCGTGTCATTCGTGGAGGATTGCCCGGCACAGGCCGCGAGCGTCGCGGCCGCGAGCGTGAACGCCGCTCCGGTGCGCCATAATGAGTTACGCAAATGCCTCTCCCTTGCCGCTACGGTCCCCGCGCCGATCCGTCTGCCGTCAAGGTGAGCGCGCGGTATTTCCCGCCGAAATCCCGGCCGTTAACAACTCATTAGCGAAGGATCACCGCCGTCCGGATACGCGTACGAAATCAGCGGGTAACGCAGGGGAAACGGCGGGTACTTATCGTCCCGCCATGCGGCTCACTCCACACGAATCCGAACGGCTCCTCATCCACGTCGCCGCGGGCGTGGCCCGCGAGCGCAAGGAGCGTGGCCTTCGCCTCAACCATCCGGAGGCGACGGCCCTCATCGCGTCCTTCCTCCTGGAAGGCGCCCGCGACGGCCGCAGCGTCGCCGACCTGATGGACGCCGGCCGCAAGGTCCTGCGGCGCGAGGACGTCATGGAGGGCGTGCCCGAGATGCTGGAGTCCGTGCAGATCGAGGCGACCTTCCCCGACGGCACCAAGCTCGTCACCGTCCACAACCCGATCGCTTGACTTCCTCCCCCCCAATGGAAGGGATTCCAACCGTCGCCGGTCGGATCTTCCTGCTTCGCTGCCGGTCGCCCCTCAGAGAGGACTCTCGTTGAGGTCTTACACCAGCTCCACAGGCGTTTCACCTCTCCGCCAGCCCGGCGGCGAGAATGTTCTTGGCAGCATTCACATCCCGGTCATGGGTCACTCCGCATACGCATATCCAGGTCCGGACGTTCAGCGGCATCTTCTCTTGCAGGCTGCCGCATGCCGAGCACAGCTTCGAGCTGGGGAACCACCGGTCGACGGCGATCACCTTTCGTCCGTACCACTGGGCTTTGTATTCCAGCATCGAGCGGAGCTCCCGCCAGCTCGCATCCGACACAGCGCGGGCGAGGGAGTGGTTCTTCACCATGGTGCGGACGGTCAGGTCTTCCACGGCGATCACTTGGTTCTCGCGAACAAGCCGTGTGGTGACCTTGTGCAGGAAGTCGCGGCGGCGGTCGGCGAGCCGCGCGTACACCCGGGCGACCGTCACGCGGGCCTTGGCCCGGTTCGCGCCGCCCTTGGCCTTGCGGGCCAGAGCCCGCTGCGCCTTGGCGAGCTTCCGCCGGTCGGCCCGTTCATGCCGAGGATTGGTGATCTTCTCCCCGGTGGACAGGGTCACCAGGGCGGTGATCCCGGCATCCACACCTACCACGCCCTCAACCGGCGGGAGGGGGCCGATGGTCTCCTCCACGAGGATGGACACGAACCAGCGCCCGGCCGCATCCCGGCTCACGGTTACGGTGGACGGCACTGCTCCCTCGGGGAGGGGACGCGACCACACGATGCGCAAGGGCGCGCTCATCTTCGCCAGCGTCAGCATGCCATCGCGCCAGCGGAACGCCGATCGGGTGTACTCCGCGCTGGCGCGGGACTTCTTCCGGGACTTGAAGGTCGGATACTTCGCTCGCTTGGCGAAGAAGTTCGCGAACGCCGCTTGCAGGTGCCGCAACGCCTGCTGCAACGGCACCGACGACACCTGCGACAAAAAGTCGTACTCACCGCTGCGCTTCCACGCCGTGAGCATCGCAGAAGTCTCTCCATAGAAAACGCGGCGACCCTCGTGGGTGTAGGCGCGGGTCCGTTCCTCCAGGGCCTTGTTATAGACCAGGCGCACGCAGCCGAACGTCCGTGCAAGCTCTGCGGCCTGCTCGGGGGTCGGATAGAAGCGGTACTTGTAGGCCCGCTTCACCAGCTGCGCCATGCCTCTCGTTTTACCGCACGATCAGGCAAGGATCGCGCGATTGTTCGAAACGGCGGTTCGCCGTACGGCGACTCGCCTACCCCTGTCCTGCTCCGCAGGGGTCCGATTCCTCCCCCGCCGGAAGGCGGGGCTTTCCTCGGAAGCTCTTGATGAGCACGCCGAGCTTCGAGGGCGTTCCGGGCGAGATCCTGTGCGGCGACGGCGACGTGCCGCTGAACCCCGGCAGGGAGCGGATCACCCTGAGAGTCGTCAACACCGCCGACCGGCCCGTGCAGGTCGGGTCGCACTACCACTTCGCCGCCGCCAACCCCGGCCTGGAGTTCGACCGCGAGGCGGCCTGGGGCACCCGCCTCGACATCCCCGCGGGAACCGCGATCAGGTTCGAGCCCGGGGTGGAGCGCGACGTCACGCTGGTCCCGCTCGCGGGGAACCGCGTCGTACCCGGCCTTCGCCCCGAGTGGGCCGGACCCCTCGACGGGAGGACCGATGTCTAGCCTCGAACGCGCCCGCTACGCCGCGCTGTACGGCCCTACCACCGGCGACCGGGTGCGCCTGGCCGACACCGACCTGTACGTCGAGGTGACCGAGGACCTGTCGATGGGGTCCGCCGGGGCCGGCGACGAGGCCGTGTTCGGCGGCGGCAAGGTCATCCGCGAGTCGATGGGGCAGGCGCGCACGACGAGGGCCGAGGGGGCCGCCGACCTTGTCATCACCGGCGCGGTGATCCTCGACCACTGGGGTGTGGTCAAGGCCGACATCGGCGTGCGCGACGGCCGGATCGCCGCCATCGGCAAGGCCGGCAACCCCGACACCATGGACGGCGTCCACCCGGACCTCGTCATCGGCCCGTCCACCGAGATCCTCGCGGCCAACGGCAAGATCGTCACGGCGGGCGCCGTCGACTCCCACGTCCACCTGATCTGCCCGCAGATCCTCGACGAGGCGCTCGCCTCGGGCGTCACCACGATCGTCGGCGGCGGCACCGGCCCCGCCGAGGGCACGAAGGCCACCACCGTGACCGGCACCTGGTATCTCGGCCGGATGCTGGAGTCGCTGGACGGCTACCCGGTCAACGTGGCCCTGCTCGGCAAGGGCAACACGGTCGGCGAGGAGGGGCTGCTCGAACAGCTCAGAGCCGGGGCGTCGGGCTTCAAACTGCACGAGGACTGGGGCACCACCCCGGCCGCCATCGACGCGTGCCTGCGGGTGTGCGACGCCACAGGGGTGCAGGTCGCCATCCACACCGACACGCTCAACGAGGCGGGGTTCGTGGAGTCGACCCTGCGGGCCATCGGCGGCCGGGCGATCCACGCCTACCACACCGAGGGTGCCGGAGGCGGCCACGCTCCGGACATCATCACGGTGGCCTCCCACGCCAACGTGCTGCCCTCGTCCACCAACCCGACCCGGCCGCACACCGTCAACACCCACCACGAGCACCTGGACATGCTCATGGTGTGCCACCACCTCAACCCCGCCATCCCGGAGGACCTGGCCTTCGCCGAGTCGCGGATCCGGCCGACGACGATGGCGGCCGAGGACGTCCTGCACGACATGGGCGCGATCTCGATGATCGGCTCGGACTCCCAGGCCATGGGCCGGGTCGGCGAGACCATCATCCGCACGTGGCAGACGGCGCACGTGATGAAGCGGCGCCGCGGGGCGCTGCCGGGCGACGGCCCGGCCGACAACCTCCGCGCCCGCCGCTACGTCGCCAAGTACACGATCAACCCCGCGATCGCGCACGGCCTGGACGCGGAGATCGGCTCGGTGGAGCCCGGCAAGCTCGCCGACCTCGTCCTGTGGAGCCCGGCCTTCTTCGGGGTCAAGCCGGACCTCGTCGTCAAGGGCGGCGTCATCGCCTACGCGCAGATGGGCGACGCGAACGCGTCGATCCCGACGCCGCAGCCCGTGCTCCCCCGGCCGATGTTCGGCGCCGCCCCCGCCACCGCCGCGGCGACCTCGCTGCACTTCGTCGCGCCGCTCGCGCTGGAGGACGGCCTGGCGGACCGCCTGGCCGTGCGCAGACGGCTGGTCCCCGTGGCCGACGTACGCGCCCGGCGCAAGGACGCCATGCCCCTCAACGACGCCCTGCCGGACATCCGGGTGGACCCAGACACCTTCGCCGTCCACGTGGACGGCGAGCTGATCGAGCCCGCCCCGGCCGAGTCGCTGCCGATGGCGCAGCGCTACTTCCTCTTCTGACGTGAACGGGGACGCGGCGCTGCTGCTGCTTGCCGACTCCCGGCTCCCGGCCGGCGGGCACGCCCACTCGGGCGGCGTGGAGGAGGCCGTGCGACGGGGCGCGGTCACCGGCGCCGGGGACCTGGCGCGGTTCCTGCGCGGCAGACTCGCCACCGCCGGCCTCGTCACCGCCGCCCTCGCCGCCGCCGCGTGCGAACTGGCCGCCGCGGGCGACCCCGCGGACGGCGTCTCGCTGTGGCGGCGGCTGGACGCCGAGGCCGACGCCCGGACCGCCTCGCCCGCCCAGCGGGAAGCCGCCCGCCTACAGGGGCGGCTCCTGCTGCGTACGGCCCGCCGGATGTGGCCGTCGGCCGCCCTCGACACGCTCGCACGGGCCGTGCCGGAGGGACCGCACCATCCCGTCGCACTCGGCGCGGCGGCGGCCTCGGCGGGCTGCGCTCCCCGCCAGGCCGCGCTGGCCGCCGCGTACACCTCGGTCACCGGCCCGGCCACGGCGGCCGTGCGGCTCCTCGGCCTCGACCCGGTCACCGTGCACCGCCTGCTCGCCGATCTCGCCACCGCGCTCGACGACACGGCCCGCGCCGCCTGCGCGTCGCTCGACGACGCGATCCCGGAGGACGACGAGCCGGAGGAGTGCGGCCACCAGGGACACCAGCCCGGACGGCCCCCGGCTGGGCACGCCGCGTGGCAGGCGCGATGGCACGCACGATGGCACGCGCTGCCGGGGCACAGCGCGCCCGCGCTCGACCTCCTGGCGGAGGGACACCTGACCAACCCGATGAAGCTTTTCGTCTCCTGACGCTCCGCACCGGCCACCGCAGAGAAAGAGCAGGTACCCAGCATGGGCGCTTACCACGACGACCTCCACGACGCGGCCGAGCCACACGGGCGGGCGCTCCGCCTCGGCATCGGCGGGCCGGTCGGCAGCGGCAAGACCGCCCTGGTGGCGGCGCTGTGCCGCAGTCTCGGGCCGTCTTTGCGGCTCGCGGTCGTGACCAACGACATCTACACCACCGAGGACGCCGACTTCCTGCGGCGCGCGGGGGTCATCGACCCGGAGCGGATCCTCGCCGTGCAGACCGGCTGCTGCCCGCACACCGCCATCCGCGACGACATCGCGGCCAACCTGGACGCCGTCGAGACGCTGGAGGAGCGGTTCGGGCCGCTCGACCTCGTGATCGTCGAAAGCGGGGGCGACAACCTCACCGCCACGTTCAGCCGGGGCCTGGCCGACCGGCAGATCTTCGTGCTCGACGTGTCGGGCGGCGACAAGGTGCCGCGCAAGGGCGGGCCGGGGGTGACCTCGGCCGACCTGCTCGTGGTCAACAAGACCGACCTCGCGCCGATGGTCGGCGCCGACCTGACCGTGATGTCCCGCGACGCCGCGGCCGTACGGGACGGCAAGCCGGTGCTGTTCACGTCGATCAGGGAGGACAGAGGCGCTCACAGCGTGGCGGAGTGGGCGACGCACATGGTCGACGCCTGGCAGCGCGAGCACGGCGAGCCGCACCACCACGCCGCCCACCACACCGCCCGCAACGCCACCGAGCAGGCCGCCCAGCAGGCTCCGGCGTCCTGACCGGCATGACGACCGTCACCGCGCGTGCGCTGATCAGGACGGAGGCCGCGGGCGGAGGCCGGACCCGGCTGGAGACGCTGCGGTCCGATCCTCCGCTGACGCTGCGGCAGACCGGCCCGCGGCGGGTCCACCTCGTCTCGACGGGCGCCGGCCCGCTGCGCGGCGACCACCTCGAACTCGGCGTGGACGTCGCCCCCGGCACCTCGCTGGAGGTCCGCTCGGTGGGCGCCACGCTGGTGCTGCCGGGTCTCGCCGACGCCCCCTCGGTCATGGTCGTGCGGGCGCGGGTCGGCGCGGGCGCCACTTTGCACTTCTCCCCCGAGCCGACCGTCCTCGCCGCCGGGTGCGCCCATCGCCTCGTCGTACGGCTCTCGCTGGCCGAGGACGCCACGGTCTTCTGGCGGGAGGAGATCGTCTTCGGGCGGCACGGCGAACGGCCGGGACGCGGCCACGCGCGGTTCGACGCGACCGTGGCCGGGCGGCCCCTGCTCCGCCAGGACCTCCTGGTGGGCGAGGAGACGGTGGACGGCAGTCCGGCCGTCCACGGGGACGCCCGGTGCGTCGGCTCGACCCTCATCGCGGGACCCGCCTGGGCCCCGCCCGCCGTGCCGGACGTCAAGCGCGAGCGGCGGGCCGTGCTGGGGGACGGCTGGGCGGCGCTGCCGCTGGCCGGTCCGGGCGTGCAGGTCTGCGCGCTCGGCGTGGACGCGGTCCAGCTCAGGGAGCGGCTGCGGCACGGCGAGGAGGCCGCGACCGCCCCGGCTCCTGGAGCGCCGCCAACCGGCCCTCACCGGCCCTGACCCGGCCCTGATCGGCTCGGACCGGCCCAGACCCGGGTTCCGGGGCACGGCAAGGGCTGAAACCGGCCGCCTCGGGCCGTAGCCTGGTGATCGTGTCGGAACCCACGCAGCATCCCGGCAGGCCGCGGCGAGGCACCAGCGCGGCCGGTGTCCTGCGGGCCACCGGCGTGTTCGTCGCGGGGTTCGCGCTGGCCGTGACCGCGCTGCTCCCGTGGGCGGGCCTCACCGCCGAGTTCGGCATCCTCGACGCGTCGCTCACCCACGCCGTGCGCGGCGTGGACGCCGGCGCCGGCTGGTTCGTGCTGGGCGCCGGCATCACCGCGATGCTGCTCGGCGTGCTCGGCGCGGCGCGGAGCTGGCTGTTCACCGGGCTGGCGATCCTGCCCGGAGCGGTGGCCGCCTTCGCACTGGCCATGTTCCTCGCCGACCCGCGCGACCTCGTGGGGCGGCTCGACTTTCAGGTCTCCGGGCTGCTGCGGGTGCATCCGACGATCCAGTACGGCTGGTTCGCCGGCCTGCTGGCCTCGGTCGCGCTGGCCGTCCTGGCCGCCGCCGCGCTGCTGCGCCGCCGGTGACGGCCGTCAGTCGTAGAAGCCGAGACGCCGCAGCTGCTTGGGATCGCGCTGCCACTCCTTGGCGACCTTGACCCGCAGGTCGAGGTAGACCCGGGTGCCGAGCAGCGCCTCGATCTGCTGCCGGGCGCGGGTGCCCACGTCCTTGAGCCTCGCGCCGCCCGGGCCGATCACGATCGCCTTCTGCGAGGGGCGCTCGACGAACATGTGGGCGTACACGTCGAGGAGGTCGTCGCGGCCCTCCCGTGGGTTCATCTCCTCCACGACCACGGCGATCGAGTGGGGCAGCTCGTCGCGCACGCCCTCCAGCGCCGCCTCCCGGATGAACTCGGCGACCAGCACCTGCTCCGGCTCGTCGGTCAGCTCCCCGCCGACGTACAGCGGGGGCGACTCCGGCAGCCGCTTGACGAGCACGTCGGCGAGGACGTCCAGCTGCTCGCCACCCTGCGCGGACACCGGGACGATCTCCGCGAACTCGGCCAGCGCGGACACCGCGAGAAGCTGGTGCGCGACCTGCTCGCGGGTGGCCAGGTCGCACTTGGTGACGACCGCCACCACCGGGGTCTTCTTGACGGCGGTGAGCTTGTCGACGATGAACCGGTCGCCCTTGCCGATCGGCTCGTTGGCCGGGACGCAGAACCCGATCACGTCGACCTCGGTGAGCGTGGACAGCACCAGGCTGTCCAGCCGCTCCCCCAGGAGCGTGCGGGGGCGGTGGAGTCCGGGGGTGTCCACGATCACCAGCTGGGCGTCCGGCCGATGGACGATGCCGCGGATGGCGCGCCGCGTGGTCTGCGGCTTGGACGAGGTGATCGCCACCTTGGTGCCGACCAGGGCGTTCATCAGCGTGGACTTGCCGACGTTGGGCCGGCCGACGAAGCAGGCGAAACCCGCACGGAAACCGCTCGATTCGGCGTCCATGTCAGATGTACCGGCCCTTCAGTGAACCGTCCGGGGCGGCCAGGAACAGCGTGCCGTTGCCCATGTCCTCGACGACCGCCAGGTCCTGCTCGGCCGGGTCGTCGGCCTCGGAGACGATCGCCGCCGCCTCCAGGCACTTCGCTCCGCTGGACACGGCCATGGCCACGGCCGCCTGGAGGGCGGAGAGCCGGAGCGAGGGCAGCGCCACCGTGGTCGCGGCGTACGTCCGGCCCGTCTCGTCGCGCACCGCGGCGCCCTCGGAGGTGCCGCCGCGCGCCCGCGCCGACCTGGCCAGCGTGATGATCTTGTTGTCCTCGGGGTCCAGCGTCTGTGTCACGCGTCAAGGGTACCGACCTCACGGACGAGCAGCCGTGCCAGTTCGGCCGTCCGGGCCGGGTCGGGCGGGGTCAGGCCCGCGTGCACGAGCGCGATCAGGGCGTGGCCGGAGCGGGCGACGACCACGTGCATGCGGTAGGGGTAGCCGCCGACCCTCCCGGACAGGGCCCGTCCCGCCGCGTCCGGTCCGCCGACGCCGGGCAGCGGCGTCCGCGCGGCCGCCAGGCGGTCGTACGGCGTGCCGCCGTCGGCCGTCGCGCAGTGGGAGAGTGCGTCGCGGAGCGCGGCGAGATGCCCGGCCGCCTCTCCGCCGTCGTAGACGGCGACCGCGACCCCGGCGAGCTCACCCGCGTGCGCGCCCTGGTAGGTGGCGGCGGTCGTGCCGCTGAGCCCCTCACTCGGGGGTTTGCCCGCGGCCGCGTCGAACAGCAGGCGGCACGCGCGGGCGCGGGGACGGAACGGCGGACGCCAGGGCGCCCGCGCGTGGCTGAAGAACCCCTCGGGAAGGCCGTCCATCTTGCCGAGCACCGTCCGCGGGCGGTTCGCGTCCGCCGCCTTGCCGGCTGCCCGGACGGCGGCGTACGTGACCTCGCCCGTGCCGCAGGCACCGGTGACCAGGACCAGGCAGCCCGCGACGGCCGTGTAGACGATGCGCATACCCGCCTCCCCGCTTTGCCGGAGGTTTCCTTCCCCCGACCGCGAGCGGGTAATCACTTTGCGTAATCAATACAGGGCCCTCACCCGAGCCCGAGCCGGGTGAGAGCCCCGCACTGAATACGGATCCCCCACGGGAGGCTCCGGTGCGCCGCGAACCCCCTCCCGACGCGCCGGACTCCCCGACGAGACGCCCCGAACCCCTTCTGAGCGCCTGGGACAACAGTGGCCGGGGGCGCTTGCAGCTCGGTTGAAAAACGCTTGCAGTCCCCGGCGACGGGTCACTCGTGGTCGGCGCCGGCGGCCACGACCTCGTCGCCCGTCGCGAGCTCCTCACGGCGCACGACGACCGTGCTGATCCGGTTGCGGCGCCCCGCCAGGTTCTCGGCCGTCAGGCGCAGGCCGCCGACCACCGCCTCGGAACCCGCGATCGGCACCCGGCCCAGGGCGTGCGCCAGCAGGCCGCCGACCGTGTCGACGTCCTCGACCTCGATCTCCGCGTCGAACAGCTCGCCGAGCTCGTCGACCGGCAGCCGCGCGGTCACCCGCACCGCCCCTTCGTCCAGCCATTCGACCCGCGGGGCCTCCTGGTCGTACTCGTCGGCGATCTCGCCGACGATCTCCTCGATGACGTCCTCGATGGTGACGAGGCCGGCGGTCCCGCCGTACTCGTCGATGACGATGGCGAGGTGGATCTGCCGCGCCTGCATCTCACGCAGCAGTTCGTCGATCGGCTTGCTCTCCGGCACGTACGTCGCGGGCCGCATGAGCTCGTCCACCCGCACGCCGCCGTCGCCGGTGTCCTGAATCCGGCGGACGATGTCCTTGAGGTAGGCGATGCCGACCACGTCGTCCTCGTTCTCGCCCGCCACCGGGATGCGGGAGAACCCGCTGCGCAGGGCCAGCGAGAGCGCCTGGTGCAGCGTCTTGCCGCGCTCTATGAAGACCATGTCGGTGCGCGGCACCATGACCTCGCGCACCAGCGTGTCGCCGAGCTCGAAGACCGAGTGGATCATCTCCCGCTCGTCGGGCTCGATGACCCTGCGCTGCTCGGCCAGGTCGACGAGGTCGCGCAGCTCGGCCTCGGAGGTGAACGGGCCCTCGCGGAAGCCCTTGCCCGGGGTGAGCGCGTTGCCCAGCAGGATCAGCAGCTCGGGCAGCGGGCCGAAGATCCGGGTCAGGCCGTACACGATGGGCGCGCCCGCCAGTGCCACCGGCTCGGCGTGCTGGCGGCCGAGCGTACGCGGCATGACCCCGACGATGACGTAGCTCACCAGGATCATCACCACGGCCGCCAGGGTGTACGCCTGCCCGCGGTCGCCGAGCCAGTCGATGAACAGCAGCGTGGTGATCACCGTCGCGACGAGCTCACAGCTCAGACGCAGCAGGAGCACCAGGTTGAGATAGCGCGGCGGGTCGGCGACGATCGCCTGCAGCCGCACCGCGCCGCGCCGCCCCTCCTTGACGAACTCCTCCGCGCGCACTCTGGAGATGCGGGTCAGCGCCGTCTCCGCGCTCGCCAGCAGGCCGCCGGCCACGATCAGGAAGACAGCGGAGAGCAGCCAGCCGTCGTTCACGGCTTACGCCGCACCTCCCGCCACGCACTGAGCAGTTCGTCCTGCAGACCGAACATCTCGGCGTGTTCCTCGGGCTCGGCGTGGTCGTAGCCGAGCAGGTGCAGGATGCCGTGGGTGCACAGCAGCTCCAGCTCGTCCTGCGCGCCGTGCCCGGCCTCGGCGGCCTGCTTGGCCGCCACCTGGGGGCACAGCACCACGTCGCCGAGCAGCGCCGGGTCGGGAGACGCGTCCTCGTCCCGGCCGCCGACGTTGGGCCGCAGCTCGTCCATGGGGAAGGCCAGCACGTCGGTCGGGCCCGGCTCCCCCATCCACTGCTCGTGCAGCTCGGCCATCGCCGCCTCGTCGATCACCAGGATCGACAGCTCGGCCAGCGGGTTGATCCCCATCCGGCCGAGGACGTGCCCGGCCAGCTCGACCAGCGCCGATTCGTCGACCTCGACGCCGGACTCGTTGGCCACCTCGATACTCACGGGGTCTCCTCACCCGTCATGGTCGCGCTCACCGCCGGTTGTTCCGCGGCCGCTTGTTGATCACGCGCGGCTCCGAGGCCATCGCGGCGTCGTAACGGCCATATGCGTCGACGATGTCGCTCACCAGCTTGTGCCGAACGACGTCGGCGCTGGTCAGCCTGCTGAAATGGATGTCCTCGATGCCCTCGAGGATGTGCTGGACGACCTTCAGGCCGCTGTCCTGCCCGCCGGGCAGGTCGATCTGGGTCACGTCGCCGGTGACCACGATCTTCGAGTTGAAGCCGAGCCTGGTCAGGAACATCTTCATCTGCTCGGGCGAGGTGTTCTGCGCCTCGTCCAGGATGATGAAGGCGTCGTTGAGCGTCCGGCCGCGCATGTAGGCGAGTGGCGCGACCTCGATCGTCCCGGCCGACATCAGGCGGGGGATCGAATCGGGGTCGAGCATGTCGTGCAGCGCGTCGTACAGCGGCCGCAGGTACGGGTCGATCTTCTCGTAGAGCGTGCCGGGCAGGAAGCCGAGCCGCTCCCCCGCCTCGACGGCGGGGCGGGTGAGGATGATCCGGTTGACCCGCTTGTTCTGCAGGGCCTTCACGGCCTTCGCCATCGCCAGGTACGTCTTGCCGGTGCCGGCGGGACCGATGCCGAAGACGATGGTGTGCTTGTCGATCGCGTCGACGTACCGCTTCTGGTTGACCGTCTTCGGGCGGATGGTGCGGCCCCGCGAGGACAGGATGTCCAGGGACAGCACCTCGGCCGGACGGTCGGTGGCCTGCCGCAGCATGTGAATGCTGCGCTCGACCGCGTCTGGGGACAGCTCGGCACCCGAGCCGACCAACTCCACCAGCTCCTCGAAGAGGCGGACGACGACGCCGCTCTCCTCCGGACTGCCGGTGATCGTGATCTCGTTGCCCCGCACGTGGATGTCAGCGCCGAAGGCGCTCTCGATGACCCGTAGCAGCTCGTCACCCGACCCGAGGAGGCTGACCATCGGCTGCCCCTCTGGGATGACTACCTTGGCCTGGGTCTTGTGGATGTGCTGTGACTCGGACATGGGCGGCCCTTGCGGCCCTGATCGCCTCCCTAGTTCCTTCTCATGGTAGTGCCCTCCCCCCAATCTCCGCCCCGTCGCGTCACCCGGAGCGGCGCCTCGCGGCGCACCACTGCGGACACCGCCCCGTCCGGGCGAATCCTGGGGGCCGGGCACTGCCGCTCAGCCGGGGGGCCAGGTGAGGTCCCGGCCGCCCAGAACGTGCGCGTGGACGTGGAAGACCTCCTGCCCTGCCCCCGCGCCGGTGTTGAACACGATCCGGTAACCGGTCTCGGCCACGCCTTCCAGCACGGCCACCGCATGGCAGGTCTTGAGGAGGTCGTCGGTCAGGCCGTCGTCGGCCGCCGCCAGCACGGCGGCGTTCTCGTGGTGAGCCTTGGGCACGACGAGGACATGGGTGGGGGCCTGCGGGTTGATGTCGCGGAAGGCCAGCGCCCGTCCGGCCTCCAGGACGATGTCCGCCGGAACCTCCTTGGCCACGATCTTGCAGAAGAGGCAGTCGCTCACGCGCGAAAGCCTAGCCGTTGACGGTAATTGATGACTGCGATGATCCCCCCGGCTAGTGTGAGTGTGCGAGACTGCACCAGAAAACCCCCCTAGTGTCGGGCGAGGACACCGCTGGGCCATGCCCCCTAATGATTCGGAAGAACGTAAACCCCCCGGGGATGACGAGCGTCCTATTGATGTGACCACCGAGACCCTCGTGGCCGACAGGTCGTTGGGAACGGTGCCCGTCGGATGGGATGCCGACATGGCCGTGACGGCGCTTTACAGCGCCCACTATCGGTCACTGGTGCGTCTCGCCGTGCTGCTGGTGCGTGATGTCGCCAGCGCGGAAGAGGTCGTTCAGGATGCGTTCGTCGCCCTTCACGGCGCCTGGCGCAGGCTGAGAGACACCGACAAGGCACTGGCCTACCTTCGCCAATCGGTCGTGAACCGCTCGCGTTCCGTGCTGCGGCACCGCGCGGTCGTCGAGAAGTACGCGCCCAAGGGGCTGCCGGACGCGCCGAGCGCGGAGAACGGCGCGATCGGTGAGCTGGAGCGTTCCGCCGTCATCGAGGCACTCCGAGGTTTACCGACCCGCCAGCGCGAGGCGCTGGTGCTGCGATACTACGGCGATCTGTCAGAGGCCGAGATCGCACACGCGATGGGGATCAGCAAGGGCGCGGTGAAGAGTCACACGGCCCGCGGCATGGCCGCACTACGGATGGCACTGGAGCAGTTCTCATGACCTTCCCGCCCGACGACGAGTACGGCGAGTTGCTCCGCCGTGCCCTGCGCGCGGAGGCGGACTCGGTCGTGCCGTCTCCCGAAGGACTCGAAATCATCCGCGGGCGCATCGACCGGCGCGGTCTGCGCGGCCTGCGGAACATGCTGTGGTGGCGCATCGGAGCGGCCGCCGCGGGGGCCGTGCTCGTCGCCGGCACGGTCGTGATGATCGTCCCCAGCCTGCGCGACCAGGTGGCGCAGTCCACCGGCATCTCCCCCGCCGGCGACGAGCGCGAGGACCAGACGGACACCTCGTCGGTGACCCGGCCCCCCAACCTGCCGCCCTCGCGTCCGGTCGTGATCGTGCCCGTCACGCCGAGCCCGTCCCGCGAACGGCCCACTCCGTCGCCGACGCACAGGGTGGGCGTGACCACCAGGCCGTCGCCGTCGCCGTCCGATCCCTGCGTCACGCCCACCCCCCAGCCCGGGGTGATCGAGCCCGACGCGGTCGTCCCGCCGACGTGCTCACCGACGTCGGTGACGCAGCCGCCCGCGGTGACGCCCTCGGCCTCGCGCCGTCCCTCGACGGCTCCGCCCACCAGGTCCGCGCCCCCGGTCACCCCGACGACCACGGCGCCCACGGTGACGGCCACCCCCGAGTCGGCGAGCCCGTCGCCCTCGCCCTGACCCGGCCCGCCGCTCATCCGGGGATACGACCGGCGCCCCGCCCGATCACCGGTGCCGTCTCAACCGGCTCTCACCAGCGCCCGCAGCGGGACAGCAGGACGGCCGCCGCGGCCACGCCCGCCGTCGAGGTGCGCAGCACCGTCGGCCCCAGCAGGGCCGGCGTGGCTCCCGCGGCCCGCAACGTGGCGATCTCCTCGTCGGTGACGCCGCCCTCCGGGCCGACGATCACCACGATGTCGCCCGGTTCCTCCGGCAGAGGCAGACGGCTCAGCGGCTCGGCGGCCTCCTCGTGCAGGACGACCGCGAGCGCCGCCGCCGAGACGAGCGAGCCGACCGCCGCGGTCGTGGCCTGCTCGGTCACCACGGGCAGGTGGAAGCGCCGGGCCTGCTTGGCCGCCTCGCGGGCCGTGCCGCGCCAGCGGGCGAGGGCCTTGGCGGCCCGGTCGCCCTTCCACTGGGTCACACAACGGGAGGCGGCCCAGGGGACGATCACGTCGACCCCCGCCTCGGTCATCATCTCGACCGCGAGCTCGCCCCGGTCGCCCTTGGGCAGGCCCTGGACGACGACCAGCCTGGGCCGGGGCGGCGGGACCTCGAACCGGCGCAGCACCTCCGCGGTCAGCGAGTCCCGGCCGGCCGCCGTGATCGTGCACTCGGCCACCCGCCCCGCGCCGTCGGTCAGGTCGATCCGCTCCCCCGGGCGCAGGCGGCGTACGGCGGCGGCGTGCCGCCCCTCCGGACCGTCGAGGACGATCGTGTCCGCCGCCTGGCCGGCCGCGTCCGACAGGAACACGGGAACACTCATGCGATCAGCTCAGCGGCCGTTGAAGGCGTCCCGCAGGCGGGAGAAGAAGCCCTGCTGCCCCGGGGAGAACTTGCCGGCCGGCCGCTCCTCCCCGCGCAGTTTCGACAGCTCGCGCAGCAGTTCCTCCTGCGGCGGGTCAAGCTTGGTCGGCGTCTCGACGTTCACGTGGATCAGCAGGTCGCCCCTGCCGGTCTCGTTGAGCCGCTGAACGCCCTTGCCGTACAGGGGGATGACCTGACCGGCCTGGGTGCCGGGCCGCACGTCGATCTCCTCGGGTCCGTCGAGGGTCTCGACCGTGATCAGGGTGCCGAGCGCGGCGGCGGTCATCGGGATGTGGACCGTGCAGTGCAGATCGTCGCCGCGTCGCTCGAAGATCTCGTGCGGCCGCTCGGCGATCTCCAGGAACAGGTCGCCGGGAGGCCCGCCACCGGGGCCGACCTCGCCCTCGCCGGCGAGCTGGATGTGCGTGCCGTCCTCGACGCCGGCCGGGATCCTGACCTTGATCGTGCGCCGGGTCCTGACCCGTCCCTCGCCCGAGCACTCCATGCAGGGGTGCCGGATGACGCTGCCGAAGCCGCCGCACTGGGGGCAGGGACGGGAGGTCATGACCTGGCCGAGGAACGAACGGGTCACCTGCGAGACCTCGCCGCGCCCGTGGCACATGTCGCAGGTGTCGGGGTGGGTGCCGGCCGCCGCCCCGGAGCCCTGGCAGACCTCGCAGACCACGGCCGTGTCGACCACGATCTCGCGGGTCGTGCCGAAGGCCGCCTCCGACAGGTCGAGTTCGACCCTGATGGTGGCGTTGCGGCCGCGGCGGGCACGGGACCGGGGCCCCCGCGTGCCGCCCGCCGAGCCGAAGAAGGCGTCCATGATGTCGCTGAACGGAAAGCCCGCGCCGAAGCCGCCTGCTCCGGCCCCCGCGGCGCCGCCGAACGGATCGGCGCCCATGTCGTACATGCGGCGCTTGCCCGCGTCGGACAGCACCTCGTACGCCTGGTTGATCTCCTTGAACCGCTCCTGGGTCTCCGGATCGGGGTTGACGTCCGGGTGCAGCTCACGGGCGAGACGGCGGTACGCCTTCTTGATCTCTTCCTGGCTGGCGTCGCGCCGTACGCCAAGGGTCGCATAGTAGTCGTTGGACACTTATGACCCCGCCAGGATCTGGCCGACGTAACGCGCCACCGCGCGCACCGCACCCATCGTCACCGGATAGTCCATTCGTGTCGGGCCCAGCACTCCGAGCCGGGCCAGTTCTCTGTCGCCCGCACCGTATCCCGCGGCCACGATAGAGGTGCCACGTAGCCCGCTGTAGGGGTTCTCGGATCCGATGCGGACGGTCAGTCCGGACAGCCCGCCGGTCTCTCCCAGCAGGCGGATGAGGACGACCTGCTCCTCCAGCGCCTCCAGCACGTCCCGCAGGCCGATGCTGAAGTCGGCGGCGGCGAGGTTGGCCGTCCCACCAAAAGCAATCTTCTCCTCGTGCCGCTCGACGAGCGTCTCGAGCAGCACGGACAGGATCGTGACCGCCACGGGCCTGTCCTCGGGAGGCAGGCGTTCGGGAACGTCGGCCACGGTCTCCGGCACCCGGGACAGGCCGCAGCCGTCCAGGCACGCGTTGAGCACGGCGCGCAGGTTCGCGACCCGGTCGTCGGCGATGTCCTCCGGCAGGTCGACCACACGCTGCTCGACCCGCCCGGTGTTGGTGATCAGCACCAGCATGACCCGGCGCTCCGCGAGCGGGACGATCTCCACGTGACGCACCGACGACCTGGTGAGCGAGGGGTACTGGACCACCGCGACCTGCCGGGTGAGCTGCGCGAGCAGCCGCACCGTGCGCATGACGATCTCGTCGAGGTCCACCGCCCCGGCGAGAAAGGTCTCGATGGCCCTGCGTTCCGCGCCCGACAGCGGCTTGATCTGCGACAGCCGGTCGACGAAGAGGCGATATCCCTTGTCGGTCGGCACCCTGCCCGCACTGGTGTGCGGCTGGGTGATGTATCCCTGCTCCTCCAGCGCCGCCATGTCGTTGCGGATCGTCGCCGGGGAGACGCCGAGGTTGTGCCTGTCCACCAGGGCCTTGGATCCCACGGGCTCGTTGGTGGACACGTAGTCCTCGACGATGGCGCGCAGGACGGCGAGTTTGCGGTCGTCGAGCAATCGTCACCTCCCTGTGCCTGGAAACACCGACTCTGGCACTCTGTGTTCCCGAGTGCCAAGTGTACGGCTACCACCCCACGTGGTGCGATAACGCGACGGCACCAGGACAAGCGAGCTGCAAATCGACCACAAGCCGCATGGTCGACTCTTCACCCATGCACGAGAACCAGACCTCCTCGCCGGCCGACGTTACCCTGCGGATGCCGCACCCCTTCGCCTCGCCGTACGCCGGCTCCCTGCCGATCCGGCCCCGGCTGCTGTGGATCCTCCTTTCCTGGGTGCTCTTCGTCGTCCTGCTGGTGGCGGGCGCCGGCGGGTTCACCGGCGGCCTGTTCTCCACGCTCGGCGACGCCGCGCCCGCCACGATCTTCTCCGGCGGGCAGTCGGTGACCGTCGCGCTCAACCCGGCGGACAAGCCGGCGATCTACGCGGCCGTCGACCAGCCCACCGACGTCCGCTGTCAGCTCGGCGACGGCGCCGACCCGCGGGTGCGGCTGACCCCGCCGGCCGTCTCTCAGACCCTCACGCTGAACGGGACGACCTGGGAGCTGCTGTTCGAGGCAGGCGTCCCCGAGGCGGGCACCTATCAGCTCTCCTGCGAGGGCGACGAGGTGCGCTTCGGCGTCGGCAAGCAGCTCACCGGCGTGGCCGGCCTGCTGGCGGGCGGCGCCGTCGCGCTGCTGGCGCTGCCCACCGTCGGCTTCCTGGCTGCGCTGATCGTGACCGTCGTCGTGCTCGCGCGCCGCTCCGCGGCCCGCCGCCGCCCGGCGTGATTTGCTAGCGTTCCCCGCATGTACGGGCGGGACGTGCTTTCCGGAGACTGGCGGCGGCCACGGCGGGGGCAGATCCCCGAGATCGCGGCCGAGCTCGACCTCGTGGTCGAAGACGCCGAGGGCCGCTTCTGCGGCGCCGTGGTGGCCTGCGACAAGGAGGCCGTGACGCTGGAGGACCGGTTCGGCCGGCGCCGGGTGTTCCCGCTGACGCCCGCAGGATTCCTCCTCGACGGCAAGCCGGTGACGCTGGTGCGCCCCCAGGCCGGTCCGAAGGGGCCGCTGCGCAGCGCCTCGGGGTCGATCGCGGTCGAGGGCCTGCGCGCACAGGTCGCCAGGGAGAGCCGCATCTACGTCGAGGGCGTCCACGACGCCTCGCTGGTGGAGAAGATCTGGGGCCACGACCTGCGGGTGGAGGGGGTCGTCGTCGAATACCTGGAGGGCGTGGACGACCTGCCGGCCATCGTCGAGGAGTTCGGCCCCGAGCCGGGCAGGCGGCTCGGGGTGCTCGTGGACCACCTGGTGCCCGGCTCGAAGGAGAGCCGCATCGCCGCCCGGGTGTCCGGCGACGACGTGCTCGTCGTCGGTCATCCGTTCGTGGACATCTGGCAGGCGGTCAAGCCCCGGGCGCTCGGCATCGCCGCCTGGCCGGACGTGCCGCGGGGCGTGCCCTGGAAGGAGGGCGTGATCGACGCCCTCGGCTGGCGGATGGACCCCCAGGAGACGTGGCGCCACATCCTGGGCCGGGTCACGACCTACGCCGACCTGGAGCCCGAGCTGCTCGGCCGCGTGGAACAACTGATCGACTTCGTCACGGCTCCATAGGCGTCCGCCTCGCCGTCCTGACCGCGCGACGGGCCGGGCACCGTCCGGCCACGCCTGACCGTCTTCCGACCGTCCTACGGGGTCAGATCGCGGACGACGGCGTCGGCGAGCAGCCTGCCGCGCAGCGTGAGCACGGCCCGTCCGGCCTTGAACGCCTCCACCTCGAACAGCCCGTCCGCCAGCGCCCGCGCGCAGGCCGTACGGGCCTCGGGGGCGATGTCCGCGAGCGGGAGGCCCGAGACGAGGCGCAGCTCCAGCATGACCCGTTCGACGGCCCTGTCCTCCGCCCGCAGCACCTCGCGGGCGTGCGCGGGCGAGGTCCCGGCGGCCAGGCGGGCGGCGTACGCGACGGGGTGCTTGACGTTCCACCAGCGGGTGCCGCCGACATGGCTGTGCGCCCCCGGCCCGGCCCCCCACCAGTCGCCGCCGGTCCAGTAGAGCAGGTTGTGGCGGCAGCGGGCCTCGTCGCCCGCGGCCCAGTTGGAGATCTCGTACCAGCTCAGGCCCGCGGCCGTCAGCATCTCCTCGGCGATCAGGTAGCGGTCGGCCGCCACGTCGTCGTCCGTCATCGGCAGCTCGCCGCGACGGATCCGGGCGGCGAGCCTGGTGCCGTCCTCGACGATGAGGGAATACGCCGAGACATGGTCGGGCCCGGCGGCCAGCGCGGCCTCCAGCGAGGCCCGCCAGTCGTCGTCGCTCTCCCCCGGCGTGCCGTAGATCAGGTCGAGGTTGACGTGCTCGAACCCGGCCGCGCGGGCCTCCCGTACGGCCTCGGCGGGGCGGCCGGGGGTGTGCCGCCGGTCGAGGACGGCGAGGACGTGCTCGCCGGCGCTCTGCATGCCGAAGCTCATGCGGGTGAACCCGCCGGCTCGCAGCTCCTTCAGGTAGGTCGGGTCCACGGACTCGGGGTTGGCCTCGGTCGTCACCTCGGCGTCCGGCCGCAGGCCGAACTCCTCGCCGATGGCGTCGAGGATCCGTACGAGGTCGGCGGCGGGCAGCAGGGTCGGCGTGCCGCCGCCGAAGAAGACGGTCTCCACGGGCGGCGCGGCGTCTCCCAGCACGCGCCTGGCCAGCCGGATCTCCTCGACCGCCGTGGCCGCGTAGTCGCGTTGCGCGGCGCCGGGGCCCAGCTCGGCCGCCGTGTAGGTGTTGAAGTCGCAGTAGCCGCAGCGCGTCGCGCAGAACGGCACGTGGACGTAGAAGCCGAACGGACGGGAGCCGAGCCCGTCGAGGGCCTCGGACGGCAACTCGCCGCTCGGGGGGACGGGGTCGCCGTCGGGAAGCACTGAAGGCACGCTCTCCAGTCTGCCGTCACTCGCGCGCTGCCCTCGACGCCCCGATCACGGAGACCACGCCGACCACCGACCACCGACCACCGACCACCGACCACCGACCACCGACCACCGACCAACCCGATCACGCGATCTACGATCACGGCACGATTCCGGGGGTTCCGGCCCTATAAGGGCATGGGCCCCCTATCCACCTTTGTCGCACTCGACCGAATATCGCGCAATTTGTTGTGCCGGGTTATTCTAATGCGCCCCCGCTCGGCCGCCGCGCAACGCCATGACAAATCACTTCCTCATCGAGACCAGTCGCCGTGCACGCCCGGGAGCCGAACATCCGGCGATTCTCGCAGCACCCTGGGCGAGGGTTCCAATCTTTCCTGGGGAAACTCAAGGCTGCGCCAGCCGCTTTTACCGGCCGCCCGCGAGGGGATCAACCCGCCGAGTGCGTCGATCTTCGTTTCCGGTCTCCGGACGGCCGGAACCGCAGTGCACGCGCACATTGCGACAGGCGGCTTCAGGGTGCGGGTAATCGGGGGTAATCATGCGTGACGGCGACCAGGTGAACGGCGAGGCGAGCGAGCTGACGCGACGCCGGTTCATCCAGTTCTCCAGCCTGGCGGGCACTACCATGCTCACGGGCGCGGGCATCCTCGCCGGCGCCGAGCACGCGCTGGCCGCGGCGTCGTCGACATGCGCCAAGGGCCCCGATCCCAAGAAATGCGGCAAGACCACCGACTCGGACTCTCTCTGGCAGCACATGCAGAAATGTCACAGCAACAACACCTGCCTGCAGAACCACGCCGACTACGTGGTGATGGGCGGCGCCAAGAGCAAGAAGAAGTACGTCAACTACATCCTCGTCCCCACCGAGCGGGTCAACGGCATTGAGTGCCCGTGGATATGCGACAACAGCGCACCGAATTACTGGAGCGCCGCCGACTACTACGCCACCCAGCCTCCCACCGTGGTTCCCACCCCGGTGGGGTTGGGGATCAATTCGAAGCAGGCCAGAGATTTCGACCAGTTGCACATCCACATGGCACGGGCGCGCTGGGAGTCCTGGCACGACCTCGCCGCCCAGGACAACCTGGCCGCCAGAACCGTGGCGAACTGGGCGGACTCGCGCGTATCGGTCCGGGGCTTCAGCGAGACCCTCGGGATCATTCCGCACACCTACCGCGTGCTCATCTGGCCGGGATTCACGCACGACAACCTCTTCGCCATGCTCAGGAGCATGCTGGTCCGCGCCCTCGGACACGGAGGGACGACGGCCAAGGCCCAGGCGATCATGCAGTACCAGACGCTGATCGTGATACCACGGCCCGCCGGCGGCTACTACATCGTCAACAGCGAGAAGGCCGTGCGCGACCCGAACAACCCCAAGCTGGTGGGAACCGACACCTGCGACCCCCTGCTGCTCATACATCCGTGACCCGCTACCGCCGGCCCCGGCGGCGGTGCGGCCGGGGCCGGCCTGAACAAGCCGCACACCGGGCACGGGCGGCGGCTTGAACTCGTAAGGCAACTTGCCACCACGCCAAGCCGCCACCAGGCGGTACAGCTCGGCGCCCGCGTCGTGCATCACCGCCTGGCGCTGAGCACCGCATGATTTGCGATACGCAACCTAGCCGGTCACGAGGTGCAAGGACCTCACCAACGCCGTGGCCTCGCCGAGGAGTTGTTTCTCCGCCTGGCTCAGCGTCGGGTTGGCCGCCCGTATCGCTAGGGCCCCATCGAGGTCGATCACATCGTCCACCTCGTTGAGCAGAGAAGCCAGGGCGGTGCGGGCTGCGGGCGCCTCGGCCCGGGGACTCACCGCGACCTCCGCCAGGATCAGAGCTGATATACCCCGGTCCAGCGCGGGTGGGCCCTCCTTCGCGTTGGTCCAGTCGATCACTATCGGCCCTTGACGCGTGAGCATCACGTTCTCCGGGTGCAGATCAAGGTGGAGGACACGATCCGCTGGATTGGTCGAGACCCGCGGCGGGAGAGCATGGAGACGGCGTAGCAACCCCGCGAGCATCACACCGGCTTCTTCTGGTGTAATCCGACCCTGCTGAGCTGCCTCCACCATGGTCGAGCCAGATAGCCGCTCCATCACCAGGTCCGCGCCCACACTCCGCCCGACACGCGGCGCCGGATAATCCTGGCTGCGGACGTAGGACATGACGGCCGCCTCGGCGGACGTATCACCACCGTCTCGATAGCGGCGCAGCACCCACGCGTTGTCAATCGCGAATACATCCGCAGTGCGGCGGGAAGCGAGTAAGGGGCCGGGTTGCATGTCAGGATCATAGGGCGACGACGAAAGACCATATGCCGGAAACGTGCAGTGCAGTACTCCAGGCCGGTGGCGATTGCTTGCTGATCTAATCGACGGCCCGTCAATCGGGACGTAGACCTCCACCTGGGTCAAGCGCCGATTCGTCGTACTCGCCGCCCGGTACGCGGCCCTTGCCGACGGCTCGGGAGAACTGGCTCTGGCACCCACTTCGTGCGTTGACCCGCCTCCGTCGGCGAGGACCTTAGATCAAAGGAAACACACCGCTGGCCCATAGAGAAGGCCCGCAGGGTGTGGCATGCCCTGCTCCTCGGCGAGATGCGATAGACGATCCAGCCCTCACGCGGCCCCGCTCACCTCGGGCGTGGCCGCACCTGTGTCTACGACCCGCGCCGCTCCTCCCCCGCCCCCCGATAGCTGCCGACATCAGTGGCCCGACCGAGGTGTCATGCCGTCTTCGCGTGTCCATCCACCAACGACGTACACCGCGACCCCGGCCCCCAACCCGCACAGACGGAATTGACACCGACCAAGGGCCACGAACAATCGAGCAGCGGGGGCGGAAGAGGTTGGAGGTGCCCATCTGAAGAGACAGCCAGACGTCATGAGATGCGCGATCTTCCGAATCGTTATATCCGTAGAATCCCCGACTATGACTACCAATCGGACCGTGTCGTTCGATGTCCACGTCAGCTATCGTCTGATCTATCTCGACGACCTCGCCGACGACATGGGGGCTCCGGAAACCTTCCTCGATGACCACCCCGAGCACCCTGTGGGCATCATTCGGGTGAAGGACGGTAAAGGTCTCCTGGTCACGGGCCTGCACACGGGGATGGTCGGCTTCTCGGTGACCGTGTCGGACCGCGATCCAGGGCCGGACGTCAACGAGTACGAGGACATCGTGGAAATCAGCTTCCACACCCAGACAGGACAAATCTTCCTTATCGAGTGGGGAGGCGAGGGATTTCACAAGCTACCCGACTTGTCGTCGGGCCCGGGCTGGTACCGATTGCGGTATCACGCCGTCCACATGGACCGGGCCACAGAATCGGACTGCTCGACTGATGCCATCATCGATCGTTATCTGCTGCAGATCTGGCCACAAAATGAGTCCATCCCCCAAGTAGTCAAGAGCACGAGTCACACGCTCACCCAGTGGCGCAATGCGAAGTGACTTCCAACGTAGGACAGGACCGATTTCCGTGCCGATGGGCGACCTCGCCAAGGAGTGAAAGGCGTGGATACGCAGCCGGGACCTGACTCAGGCGGAGCCCGGGAGGACCTCGACAACCTCTTTCATCCTGGCGATCGAGCCCAAGTCAAGGTGACGGCGCTCCGCATCGCCGCGCGGCTCTGCGTCCGCTCGGCGGCCGGGCATGCGGCCTGATGAGAGCTACCGGGTCGGCTTCAAGCGTCGGGCAGACTCGGTAACGGTAGCCGTCGACAGGTGAGCACTCGTGCGGCCGGGACCCTTGGCGCTCAAGGGCAACCTCGGCCGGCTCAAGAAGCTCAAGGTCCGCCACCCCGGCCTCAAGGTCCTGATCTCCCTCGGCGGCTGGACCGGCCCCCAATACTTCTCCGACGCCGTCCTCACCCCAGAGTCCCGCGGCGCGCCCAACCGGCAAGCGCTACCGCGACCTGCTCGCCGGCACCCTGTGGCTCTACGACTGCAACGAGTTCTGGTCCTACGACGACCCCGCCGTCCTGCTGGAAACGCCGCCTGCATCCGCCTCAAGGGCCTCGGCGGCTCCATGCTGTGGTCCATCGACCAGGACGACGCCAAGGCCTCCCTCACCACCGCCCTCTACTCCGTCCTCCGCTGACCCGCTGCGCGGAAGGGGCACCCGGCCCCTTCCGCACGGCAGCCGGGCAACCGCTTGCGGTCGGCCCAGAGCGGCGACGAGATCTCCGGCATAGGCACCTCCGGTGCGGGCACGGGGGGCCCGGGCATTTCGCCCGGCTCGGAGCCGGCTACGAGGCAAGCAGGTGGAAGCCGATGATCACGGCTGCTGAATCAGGCACTCCGTGCCCGACCCGTGCATGATGTGACCAGGCCCGTCGTAGGCGATGGTCACCGATCCGGGGATCACGCACCCACCGTTCAGCGCTTGGGCGACCTCCGCTTCGACCGACCGGTTCACCCCCGCTCCCGATCGCCGGGGTCCCACCGCCCTTCGTGTCGTTGGTCGCCCGGGGGACGCGCGATGAGCGCCGCCGTCACCTGGTGCGCCCGCGCGTTGAGACGGCGAACGAAATCGACGAATTTCTCCAACTGGTCATCGTCGTAGTCGGAGACGATCGCAAGGAACTCCGACTCCACCGTGGCGAAGACCTCCTCCAACGCCGCCTCGTGTCGTCCGGTCGAGCGGATCAGCACCTTGCGGCGGTCGAGGTCGTCCCGATGCCGCTCGACGAAGCCGCCACGTTCGAGCCGGTCGACGACCGACGTGATGGCCGACGTGCTCAGGCCGGTGAGCTCGGCCAGCCGTCCCGCCGTGAGCTCCGGCTCGTGGCGGGCCAAGTCGAGGCACTTCAGATCGGTCGGACCGAGCCCGAATCGGTCCGCGATCGCCTGGTGCAGCACGACTCCGCGGCCGGCGTTCTCACGCATCGCCTCCATGAGAGATCGCAGTGCCTCGGATCGGTGGGTTGACACGAACACTCCACATCGTTCATAAGTTGAATATCTCGATTGATCGAGACTTCCCAGGCATCGGACGAATTTTACCTCAGGAGGCTGATCATGACCACAGAGTCCGCGCCCGTCCTCGTGGCCGGAGCCGGTCTGGCCGGACTGTCCACCGCGATGTTCCTCGGCCTGCACGGGGTGCCCGCGCTCGTCGTGGAACGCCATGCGGGCCTGTCGACCCAGCCCAAGGCGCGGGGGCAGATGCCTCCGACGATGGAGGCGCTCGCCACGGCCGGTGTGGCCGGACGATTCCTGGAGGCCGCACCGCCCGGGGGAACCGAGAGCATCATTGTGATCGCGGAGAGCGTCACCGGCAGGGTTCTGCACAACTTCGTGCAGACCGCGCCGGACTTATCCGGCTTATCCGCTGCTCCGATGGCCGCGACCAGTCAGGAACGCGCTGAGCGCATCCTCGCCGACAGGGCCGTCCAACTGGGAGCCGAGATCAGGTTCTCCACCATCCTGGAGTCCTTCCGGCAGGAGGACGAGGGGGTCGTCGCCACGCTCCTTGACACCGCCACCGGGCGGCGGCGGACCGCGACCTCCCGCTACCTGGTCGGCGCGGACGGCCACAGAGGCACGATCAGGGACGCCGCCGGCATCGCCGCGCACGGACGGACCTCGTCCCAGCCCGCCCGAAAAATGTTCCTGCAGTTCGAGGCCGATCTCGACGTCACGCTCAGGGGGGCCACCTTCGGCCTGTTCTACCTCCGAAACCCCGCCCTGCCCGCTGGATCGGCCACCGTGGTCACCACCGACCACCCCGGCCGGTACGTCGTGAGCTGTGTGTTCGGCCCGGATGAGAAACCCGATCGGGACGAGCTCACCGAGATGCTCCGCATCGCCTGTGGCGTGCCGGACCTGGACGTAACGATCGTGGACGCGGCGTGGTCGTCCTCGGGTGAGCATGTCACCCGTGTCGCCGACACCTTCCGCTCCGGGCGGGTCCTCCTCGCCGGCGACGCCGCCCACCTGATGCCGCCGACCGGCGGGCAGGGCGGCAACACCGCCGTCATGGACGGGTATCACCTCGCCTGGAGGCTCGCGTACGCACTGGCCGGTGTGGCGGGTCCCGGCCTGGTCGCCTCCTACGACGCCGAGCGACGCCCCTACACCGACGCCCTCGCAGAGCAGCAGTACGCGAACATGGTCCAGCGCCAGGCGCCGCACCTGCGTGACAACACGGTCGCGGAGATCATGGATCCCGCGATCGCGTTGTTCGGATACGTCTCGCCGTCCGGCGCGTTCGTCCCCGAACCGGGCGAGGAGCGCCCGCTCTTCGAGGATCCGGCCTCGCCCTCGGGACGTCCGGGAACCCGGGCGTCCCACGTGCGGCTCACCCGCGAGGGCGCGCCGATCTCGGCCCGCGACCTGTTCGGCACCGGGTTTACGGTGCTCGCCGGCGCCGAGGGAGGGATGTGGGAGAAGGCGGCGACCGAGGCCGCGCGGAATCTTCATGTTCCCATCGAGACGTACGTCGTCGGTGGCGCGGCGGGGCTCGGCGACCCGGACGGCCGGTTCCCCGCCGCGTACGGGGTCACCTCGACTGGAGCCGTGCTCGTGCGGCCGGACGGGATCATCGCCTGGCGGTCACCCGGCGAGGCCGGCTTGGTGGAGCTGGAAGGCGCGCTGCGTACGGTCCTCGCGTGAGCTGTTCGTGATCAGGATGCGACGACGCCGCTGCGGTCTCCGAGCACACGCTCGGCGACCTGGTCCCACTTGTCGCTGTGGCCGGGGACGCTGAGGATCTGCAGCAACAGGTCCCGGTCGCCGTGGTAGGCCCGGAACGCCTCGGCGATCGTCACGCTGTCCGAGGGCCGGTCGAGCACCTCGATCTCGTCTCCCGCGCCGAGATCACCCTGCTCGATCACCCGGAAGTACGCCCCGGTGCGGCCCGCCTCGGTGAAGCGCTTCACCCAGCCGCGCTCGTCCAGCCAGTTGCGGAACACCACGCAGGGGATGCGAGGGGCGGTGACCTCCAGGACGGCCGTGCCGACCCGCCACCGCTCCCCGAGGACCGCGCCGGTCAGGTCGGCCCCGGACGTCGTGAGATTCTCCCCGAACTGGCCGTCGCGCAGGTCGCGGCCCATGCGGGGCTCCCACCAGTCGTAGTCCTCCCGCGCGTAGGCGTACACCGCCTGGTCCGGGTGGCCGTGGTTGGCGACGTCGGCGCGCTCGTCGCCCGCCAGGCCGTTCTCGCGTACGGCGACCCGGCCCTCGATCTTCCGCTTGTCGATGGCGGTCCGCCCCAGGTTGCCGGCCCACTCGACGTCCACTGCCCGGCCCACGTTGACAGAGAGGATGCGCATGATCAAACGTTAACCGAGGGTCATGTTTCTCCGCGAACACAATTAAGTGCCGGTCAAACCAGGGATTCCTACTTCTTGTTCTTGTCCGGGGCCTCGGACGAGAGGGCGGCGACGAAGGCCTCCTGGGGGACCTCCACCCGGCCGACCATCTTCATCCGCTTCTTGCCTTCCTTCTGCTTCTCCAGCAGCTTGCGCTTACGGCTGATGTCACCGCCGTAGCACTTGGCGAGGACGTCCTTGCGGATGGCGCGGATGTTCTCCCGGGCGATGACGCGCGCGCCGATCGCGGCCTGGATGGGCACCTCGAACTGCTGCCGCGGGATGAGCTCCTTGAGCTTCTTGGCCATCTCCACGCCGTAGGCGTACGCCTTCTCGCGGTGCACGATCGCGCTGAACGCGTCCACGGTCTCGCCCTGCAGCAGGATGTCCACCTTGACCAGGTCGGACTCCTGCTCGCCGGACGGCTCGTAGTCGAGCGAGGCGTACCCGCGGGTCTTCGACTTCAGCTGGTCGAAGAAGTCGAAGATGATCTCACCGAGCGGGAGCGTGTACCGGATCTCGACCCGGTCCTCCGACAGGTAGTCCATGCCCTGGAGCTGCCCGCGGCGGCCCTGGCACAGCTCCATGATCGCGCCGATGAACTCGGACGGCGCGAGCACCGTGGCCTTCACCATCGGCTCGAAGATCTCGCCGATCTTCCCGGCCGGGAACTCCGACGGGTTGGTGACGACGTGCTCCCTGCCGTCCTCCATGATCACCCGGTAGATGACGTTGGGCGAGGTCGAGATCAGCGACAGGTTGAACTCGCGCTCCAGCCGCTCCCGGACGATCTCCATGTGCAGCAGGCCGAGGAAGCCGCAGCGGAAGCCGAAGCCGAGCGCCGCCGACGTCTCCGGCTCGTACACGAGCGCGGCGTCGTTCAGCCGCAGCTTGTCGAGGGCCTCGCGCAGCTCGGGGTAGTCGTCGCCGTCGATCGGATAGAGCCCGGAGTAGACCATCGGCTTGGGGTGCTCGTATCCGCCGAGGGCCCCGGAGGCGGGCTTGACCGCGTTGGTGACCGTGTCACCGACGCGGGACTGGCGCACGTCCTTCACGCCGGTGATCAGGTAGCCCACCTCGCCGACGCCGAGCCCCTGGTCGGACGGCATGGGCTCGGGCGAGATGACACCGATCTCCAGCAACTCGTGCTGCGCGCCCGTGGACATCATCAGCACGCGCTCGCGCCTGGACAGATGCCCGTCGACCACCCTCACGTACGTCACGACGCCCCGGTAGGTGTCGTACACCGAGTCGAAGATCAACGCGCGGGCGGGGACGTCGGCGTTCCCGACGGGCGCCGGGACGTGCTGGACGACGTGGTCGAGCAGCTCCCTGACCCCGTCGCCGGTCTTGCCGGACACCCGCATCACGTCGGCGGGGTCGCAGCCGATCAGTCCGGCGATCTCCTCGGCGTACTTGTCCGGCTGCGCGGCGGGCAGGTCGATCTTGTTGAGCACCGGGATGATGTGGAGGTCGGCGTTCATGGCCAGATAGAGGTTGGCCAGCGTCTGGGCCTCGATGCCCTGCGCCGCGTCGACCAGCAGGATCGCGCCCTCGCACGCCTCCAGCGACCGGGACACCTCGTAGGTGAAGTCCACGTGGCCGGGCGTGTCGATCATGTTGAGGACGTGGCCGTCCCACGGCAGCCGCACGGCCTGCGACTTGATGGTGATGCCCCGTTCCCGCTCGATGTCCATGCGGTCGAGGTACTGTGCGCGCATCGACCTGTCGTCCACCACGCCGGTGAGCTGCAGCATCCGGTCGGCGAGTGTCGACTTGCCATGGTCGATATGCGCGATGATGCAGAAGTTGCGGATCAACGCGGGGTCGGTCTGGCCAGGCTGAGTGCGCACCGAGGTCCGTTTCGACAAGATGATTGACTGCTGATCGGGCGGGCCGTCCGCCTCGCCTCGCGCTCGGCGGGCCCTCCCGAGGCTGGCGGACCAGCCACCCTCCATGGTGGCATGTCCGGGTGCTTGCCTTGACCACCAGACGTGTTCTGCGAATAACCGCCGTCGTCGTGGCCGTACCGGTCGTGCTCGCCCTGGCCGGCGCCGCCGCGCTGCGCCTGCAGTTCGCCGGAACGCCCGCCGGATGGGCCAGGACCACCGGCCACGACGCCCTGTGGATGGGGCACGCGTGGGTGGACGGCCGCCGCACCGAGGCCGACGTGCGGGCCCTCGCCGTACGGCTGCGGGCGAGCGGGATCAAGGACGTGTACGTCCACAGCGGCCCGTTCAAGTACGACGGAACCCTGCCACCCGACCGATACGCCAACGCCGGCGAATTCCTGAAGTGGTGGCGGAAGAACGTGCCCGGCGTCCGGGTGTCGGCCTGGCTCGGCCAGACGGTCAACGACAACGGCAAGAACCACCTGAACCTGGCCGACACGGCGACGCGGGCCCGCGTCGTGGCGGGCGCCCGCGACCTGGTCTCCCTCGGGTTCGACGGGATCCACTACGACTTCGAACCGGTCTCCGACGGGGACGAGCCGTTCCTCAGCGTCCTGCGCGAGACGCGGCAGGCCATCGGCGCCCGGCCGTTGTCGGTCGCCACCCAGCAGATCGAGCCGCTGATCGGCCTGCGCGCCCCCGCCGCCCTCGCGATCGGCCACGACAAGTACTGGACGCCGGACTACTTCCGCCAGGTCGTCGGACTGACCGACCAGGTCGCGATCATGACGTACGACTCGGGGACGCCCCTGCCGTCCCTGTACGGCGGCTACGTCGCGCGGCAGACCTCGCTCGCCCTGGACCTCGTCCCCGAGAACAAGACCCTCCTCATCGGGGCCCCGGCCTACCACGACCACGGCGTGGCGTACCTCGACTATGCCGAGAGCGTCGAGGCCGCGGCCGAGGGCGCGCGGCTCGCGATCAGCGAGCACGGCCCGCGCACCGAGTTCGGCCTGGCCCTGTACGTCGATTTCGCGGCCACGGAGGAGGACTGGAGGGAGTACGAGCAGGCCTGGGTGCGCGGCGGCGCCGGAGGGAGTGTGGAGTCGTCGGGCGAGCGGGCCGATGTGCGGACCTCCACGGCCGCGTCGCGGTAGCATGAGCGGGGGCGGTCCTGTCGTCGCGATTTGAGCGGCGGCCCGGGCTGTTGGTATCCTGTCCAACTGCGTGTGGCGCGCCCTCTCACCAGCCCGCGCGCCCCATCCGACCAAGACTTAACACTGAGGCTTTCTTCGTGGCGAACATCAAGTCCCAGATCAAGCGCAACCGGCAGAACGAGAAGCACCGGCTGCGCAACAAGGCCGTCAAATCGTCCCTGAAGACCGCGGTCCGCAAGTTTCGCGAGGCCGCCGACCAGGGCAACGTGGACGAGACCCTCGTCGCGCTCAAGGCCGCGTCCCGGCAGCTCGACAAGGCCGTCAGCAAGGGCGTCATTCACAAGAACCAGGCCGCCAACCGGAAGGCGGCGATCGCCAAGCGCGCCGCCGCCCTGCAGGCTGCCCAGTAAGTTCGCACCAAGCGCACGCGCCGTGTCTCCCCTAGCCGGGGGGATGCGGCGTTTTCGCATGCCCTCTGTCGCTGCGTGCGTCAGACGGGCACGGGCGGCTGCGCCGCCTCCTCCGTCGTACGCCGCCGGACCTCGGGCAGGGCGAGCACGGCCAGGTTGACCGCGGCCACCAGCGCCGCGGCCGTGAGCAGCGGAGCCGCGGCGCCCGCCCAGGCGGCGAGCGGCGCCGCCGCGGCGAGCCCGAGCGGCCGGGCCGCGAAGGAGATGAGCGCGTCGAACGAGTCCACCCGGCCGAGCGCCTGAGGCTCCACACGCTGCTGCACGACCGTCTCCCACAGCGGCGTCAGCACCCCGACGCCCAGCATCGCGACGACGTACGCGGCGGTGACGGCCACAGCCGGCGCGGGAAACGCTGTGGGAAACGCGAAGGCGACGAGCGGGCACGCGTAGACCGCCGCCCCCACCGCCGCCACGGCGAGGGGCCGTCTGATCGGCAGCCTGGGGGCCACGAAGACGCCGAGCACCGTCGCCGCCGTTCCGGCCTGTGCGACGACCACCCAGACCGGCTCCCCACCCAGGCTGCGTACGGCGATGACCGGGCCGAGGGTCAGCAGGACGCCCACCCCGAGGTGCCAGACGCCGTGCCCGGCCACACTGACGAGGAACCAGCGGTGCCGCCGCGCCTCGCGCCACCCTTCCCGCAGGTCGCCGAGGAAGTGAGCGCGCTCGGCCGCCGGCCGGGAAGCCGTGACCAGGCCGCCCAGCGTGACCGCGGACCCCGCGAACAGGGCCCCGGTCAGCAGGAAGGACCAGCCAGGGCCGAGCCACAGCGTCATGCCTCCGGCGAGCGCGGGGCCGGCGATCTGGGCGAGGCCGCCGGCCACTCCGATGTGGGCGTTCACCCGCAGCCGGCGCTCGGCCGGCACCACAAAGGCGATGGACCTGCGCGGCGAGGTCGAGGACGCGATGGTAGGCGTCCTCGGGCCGGATGACCAGGACGTCCTCGCGGCGCTGCTCAAGCGGATGCTGCTTCGCGTGGAGAACCCCGGCCGCGCCTGAGCCGATGGGCGGACACAGCGAACCCCCGGCACCAGCCCTTGTGCGACCGGCTCCGGACAGACACCCTCGGCGACGTCCCGAGCCGAGATGGCGGAAGTCAGCGCTTGGTTCGACTGGCCACGATCGTGTGGACGGCCTTCTCCAGCGCGTACGCCGGGTCGGCGCCGCCGCCCTTGACCTGCTCGTCGGCGGTGGCCACGGCCTGCAGGGCGGCGGAGATGCCCTCCGGCCCCCAGCCGGCCAGCTGGCGCTTCACCCGGTCGACCTTCCACGGCGGCATGCCCACATGGCTCGCGAGCTGACCGCCGCGCAGGTTGCGGGGCGCCCCGCCCACCTTCGCGAGCGAGCGCAGGCCCCCGGCCAGCGCGCTGACGATCAGCACCGGAGCCACACCCGTGGCGATGGCCCATCGGACCTGTTCCAGCGCCTCACCCAGGCGGCCCTCGATCGCCAGGTCGGCGATGGTGAACCCGCTGACCTCGGCGCGCCCCCGGTAGTACTTCGCGACCGCCGCCTCGTCGATGTTCTTGCCCTCGGTGTCGAAGGCGAGCTGGTTGCAGGCGGCCGCCAGTTCGCGCAGGTCGCTGCCCACCGCGTCGAGCAGCGCCTGGGCGGCGGCGGGCGAGATCGAGCGGCCCTCCCTGCGGACCTCGGCCTTGATGAAGTCGAGCCGCTCCCCCGCCTTGTTCGGCTTGGCCACGGTGACCACGTCGGCGCCCGCCTTCTTCACACCGTCCACCAGGGCCTTTCCCTTGACCCCGCCGGGGTGGGCCAGCACCAGCACCGTGTCGTCGGCCGGATGGGCGATGTACTTCACGATCTCGGCGACGACGTCCTTCGAGAGGTCCTGTGCCCCTCGGATCACGATGACCGACCGGTCACCGAACAACGAGGGGGAGGTGAAACCGGTCACCTCCCCCGGCTCCACCTTGCTCCCCTGAAGGTCGTGCAGCTCCGCCCCCGGATCCTCGGCGCGCACCGCCGCCACGATGGAGCCGACGGCGCGATCGGCCAGGAACTCCTCGTCGCCGACGACCAGGGTCACAGGTGCTGGGTTCGCCATGTCACGCAGCATGCCACGCCCAGACGGCCGGGGCACATCCGCCGCCGCCCCACCCTCGCGTCCCTCACCCGGCTCGCGCTCCTGCGCCCCGTACGACCACGGCGAGGCCGTCAGCGGTGGCGACGACGGCGATGTCCCCCGACAGGTCGGTACGGTAGGGGCGCATGCCGAGCCAGCGCAGGCGCCGCAGCGTCGGCGGGGCGGGATGCCCGTAGTCGTTGACCGCGCCGACGCTGATGAGGGCGGCCCGCGCGCCCGTGGCGGCGAGGAAGGCCGGCGCCTGCCGGGACGACCCGTGATGGGGCACCTTCAGCACGTCGACCCGTGGCAGACCCCGCCGCACCAGGCTTTCCTGCGCCTCCGTCTCCAGGTCCCCGGCGAGCAGGGCCGCCCCCAGAGTCGGCCCCAGGGTCGGCCCTAGAGGCGGCACCGGCGCCAGGCGTGACCCGGCCTCTGCCGCCGCCCCGGGCGCTGCGACCGCGCCCTGTGCCATAGGCAGATCACCCGGTGCCGCAGACGTGTCGCCCGGCGCCGCAGGCATGTCGCCCGGCGCCGCAGGCGTGTCGCCCAGCGCCGTAGGCAGATCGCTCTGTGCCGCCGACAGGCCGCGTGGTGCGGTACTCGGTCCGAACCAGCGGACCAGCAGGACGACGCTGGCGTTGTTGGCCGTCGCCCCCTCGCCGGGGCCCTGCGGCGCCACCCCGGGCTCAGGGGCGAGCACGGTGATCTCGCTCGGCCCGAACCGCCACCGCGTCCCGGGAACCGCCTGCCATTCCGGGATCCGGGCCGTCCTGAGCTGCGCGGAGACGCGATCGGCCTCGCCCTCCGGCACGCGGCTCGGGCTCACGACCACCGCCCCCACCGTTCGGCGGCGCAGCACGCCCGGCAGCCCGCCGACGTGATCGAGGTGGGGGTGGGTCAGGACCACGAGCGGCACCTGCCGCACTCCGAGCGCGCGCAGACACCGGTCGGTGGGGCCCGGCTGCGGTCCGGCGTCGACCACCACGGCCCGGCCGGGACCGGCCGCCAGCGCCAGGGCGTCTCCCTGGCCGACGTCGCAGACGACCAGCAGCCATCCCGGCGGCGGCCAAGGCGACACCACCGGCATGGCCACGAGGCCGGCGAGCAGCGCTCCCGCAGCCAGCGCCACCACCAGGCGTCTTCGCGCACGGCCCCGCAGGACGAGCCATCCCGCGACGGCCGCCGCCGCGAGCGCGGCGACGCCCGCCACTCCCCCGAGCCACTGCGCCGAGGCGAACGGAAGGTCGGCGGCCCGCTGCGCCACTGCGATGATCCAGCCCACGGCCCACCCGGCAGGGCGCGCCAGCAGCCGGGCCAGGTCGATGCTCACCGGGGCGATCACGGCGGCCCCGAACCCCAGCACCGTCGCGGGCGCCACCGCGGGCTCCGCGAGCAGGTTGGCCGGGATCGCGGCCAGGTCGAGGCGCCCGGACATCAGCACCAGCAGGGGTGTGACCGCGGCCTGCGCCGCGGCGGTCACGGCCAGGGCCTCGGCGAGCAGACGGGGCACCCGCCGCGCCGTCAGACGGTCACGCCACCGGGGCGCGAGGATCAGGATGCCGCCGGTCGCGAACACCGACAGCGCGAAGCCCCACTGCCGGGCCAGCCCGGGATCGAACACGACCAGCCCCAGCACGGTCGCCGACAGGGCGGCCACGCCGTCCCGGGTGCGGCCGGTGCCGAGCGCCACCGCCGCGACGGTTCCCATGACGAGGGCGCGCAGCACGCTCGGCGACGGTCTCGCCACGACCGCGAACGCCGTCATCGCGACGACCACGACGACGGCCCGGAGGGCCAGTGGCAGCCCGGCGAATCGCCCGAGCACCAGCACGGCGCCCGCCACGATCGCCAGGTTGGTGCCGGACACCGCCGTGAGGTGACCGAGCCCCGCCGTCGCCAGGTCGAGCCGGACCTCCTCGTCCAGGCGCGACACGTCGCCGACGACCAGGCCGGGCAGCAGCCCGCGCTGGTCGTCCGGCAGCACATCACTCGCCTCGCGCAGCCCCGCGCGCAGCACTCCGGCCGCACGCTGCACGGCCGAGGGCGCGCCGATCGGCTCGGGCCGCCCCCGGACGAGCATCACGGCCGCGACGGGCTCACCCTGCTCGGCCGGGCGCAATCGCCCGCGCACCCTGACCCGCTGGCTCGGCAGCAGCGGACGCCAGCCGTCGGCGGGAGCGAGCAGCACGACGGGCACGTCCACGGCGTACCGTTCCTGAGCGGCCGACACGAGCAGCATCCGGGCCCGGACGACCGCCGTCTCGCGCCGGGACACCCCGCCCTGATGCGGCCGGATGCGCGGATCGTCGGTGATCTCGGCCTCGGCGGTCACCGTGACGTCCCGGCGGGCCATGTCCGGCACCGGCCCGGTCGTCACCCCGTGGACCATGCACGCCGTCACCGCGGCCGTGACGGCCACCGATGCGAGCACCGCCAGTGCGATCCTTGCGGCAGCCCCGCCCGTCCACCACTGCTGCTTCCCCAAGCGGCGCCGGGGTGCCGCACCTGCCGCACCTGCCCATTCCTCGCCCCCGGCGGCGGAGCGCTCTCCTGCCGGAGCCTGGGTGGGGTCCGCCACCTGATCGGGGCCCGCCACCTGATTGAGGTAGGCCGCCTGGTTGAGGTAGGCCGCCTGGTTGAGGTGCGCCACCTGGTTGCGGCGCCGCACCACGGCCCTCGTTACGGCCCACATGACGGCGCCCGCGACAGCCGCCGCCAGCGCCACGGCGGCTCCGGCGACGGCGGAGCAGCCGAGCAGCACGAGTGCCGTGAGCCAGGAGGCCACCGCTGGAGCGGCCAGAGCCGCCGGACCGGAGACCGCCCCGCCGCGCCCCGGCTCGTCCTGCCCCGCCTCATCCTGCCCCGGCTCGTCGCTGCCCGGTTCACGCCCCGGCTCGTCCTGCCCCGGCTCGTCGCGGCCCTCGGGGAGGTCGTGGGGAAAGCCGGCGGCGGTCACACGGAGACCTTGTCGCGCATCTCGGCGAGCTTCCTGTCTCCGATGCCTGGGACGTCCTTCAGCTGGTCGACGCTCTGGAAGCCTCCGTGCGCGTCCCGGTAGTCGACGATCCGTTGCGCGATCACACCACCGATCCCGGGCAGCGCGTCGAGCTGCTCGGCGGAGGCGGTGTTGAGGTTCACCACCCCGGCTCCCGTCGTCCCCGGCTCCATGCCCGGCTGAGGGCCGGTGGCGGGGCCCGCGCCGGCTGTCGCCGGGCTTCCGGCGACGATCTGCTCGCCGTCCACCAGACGCCGGGCCAGGTTGATCCCGCCCGGTTTCGCCCCTTTTCGCAGACCTCCCGCGGCCTCGATCGCATCGGCGACCCGCGCGCCGGACGCGAGGACGAACACCCCCGGGTTGCGGACCTTGCCCGTCACGTAGACCACGACTCGCGCCGATGAACCGGGGGTCGTGGCCGTGGGACCACCGGCGCCCGCGACGTAGGCCGTCGCGCCCGGCCCGCTGTCGGATTCGGGACCCGGCGTCGCAGCCGAGGCCGAACCCGGCGCCGCGGATGGGCCGGCGGCGGAGCCTGCGGCACGGTCGGAGGAGTGGCCGGAGGAGGGGCCGGCCGAGTGCGCGGTGGCAGGGCCGAGGTCTCCGACCGCGGCGGCCGGGAGCGGTGGGGCGATGGGCTCGGCCACCGGCCTCGACCGCCAGGCCAGGAACCCGGTGACGACCGCGGCGAGCAGCCCGGCGGCCACCAGCACCCGCAGGCCGGGCATGCCCGGGTCGAGCCGTGGCAGAGTGCGGCCGAGTGCCTCCCGTCCGAGCGTCCGCAGGTCCCGCGCGGACGTTCCCGGTCCGTCCGCTCCTCCTTCCCGCCGATCGACGGCCTCCTCGGGCAGGCCGGCCATGCCGGAGGTCTCCTCAGGGTGAGGGCCGTCTTCGGCCTCCCTCGGATGCCCCGGCACGTACGTGTCCGCACGGACGAGGTGGGGGGCGCCGAACGACGGTGGCGGCCCCGGCGGGAACGGCGTCGACCGCAGGCGCGCGGACGGGGGAACCGGGTCGAGCGGACGCAACAGCCCGCGCAGGCGGGACTCGCCGACGACGCCGCGGACGGGCCCGCGAGACTCCTTGCTTCGCACGCATTGGACGGTAGGGACACGCCAGGCCCCCACTCGCCGCCGAACGCGATTCTGTGGACAACCCGCGAACCCCGGACGCTCAGTTCACAGTGGCGGGAGCGACGGTGACGCCGAGCATGCCGGGGCCGACGTGGGCGCCGAGGACAGGCCCGACCTCGGCCACCCACATCCGCACAAGCCTGGGCAGCCGTGCCGTCAGGCCCTTGGTGAGCGCCTCAGCTCGCTCGGCCGCCATCAGGTGCTGCACGGCCACATCGACCGGCCGGTCCCCGGCCACGTCGACGGCCAGATCCTCCAGGCGGGCGAGGGCACGGCTCCCGGTGCGAACCTTCTCCAGAACACCGATCTCACCATCGGCCATGCGCAGCAGCGGTTTGATCGACAGCGCCGAGCCCAGGAGGTTGGTCACCCGGCCGATGCGGCCGCCGTACCGCAGGTAGTCGAGCGTCTCGACGTAGAAGAACGTGCTCGCGGCAGCGGCCCGCCGCCGGGCCACGCCGGCCACCTCGGCGGCCGGGGCTCCCTCCGCGGCCGCCCGCGCGGCGTCCAGCACCGCAAAACCCAGGCCCATGGCGATCGACCCGCTGTCGACGACCTCGACCGGCACGGGGGCTTCACCCGCGGCGAGTCGCGCGGAGTCCACGGTGCCGGACAGCGCCCCGGACAGATGGACGGAGACGATCGCGGCGGCGCCGTTCTCGGCGGCCCGCCGGTAGGCGTCGGCGAAGCGCTCGGGGGCCGGGCGCGAGGTGAGGATCGGTGAGCGGCCCTTGAGGGCGTGCGCGAGAAGACCGGCGTCGAACGGGGTCACGTCGTCGATCTCGCGATCGCCCAGGATCACCCGAATCGGCACGACGGTGATGTTCCATCTGCCGGTCGCCTCGGCGCCCAGGTACGCCGTGGAATCAGTGACGACAGCGACAGGTGGTGACATATCGCGAGATTACCCCCGGACGATCACCTGGCAACCCCTTCGTGAACGTTCAGGGCACACGGTCACTGGACCGGTACGCCGCCCCGCCAGACGCGACGCGGCTTGAGGCCGAACGACCAGGCGAACGCACCCTCGTGGTCGGCGTCCCACTGGACGATGTCGGCGAGACGGCCGGGGGCGAGGATGCCGCGGTCGGGAGCGCCGAGGACCTGGGCGCCGCCCAGCGTGGCGGCCCGCAGGGCGTCTCCGACGCTCATCCCGAACGCCGCCACCGCGAGGCTGATGACCAGGGACATCGACGTGATGCCGCAGTGGCCGGGGTTGTGGTCGCTGCCGAGCGCGATCGGGACGCCCTGGGCCAGCATCCGGCGCACCGGCGGGAGGTGGCCCACCTGCAGGGCCGCGCCCGGGCAGACGACGGCGGGCACGCCGTACCTCGCCATCAGGGCGACGTCCTCGTCCGAGGCGTGGTGGAGCAGGTCGGCGGAGGCGCAGCCCATCTCGGCCGCGAGCTGGACGGCGCCGCGCCGGTTGTAGGCGCCGGCGTGGATGCGCGGCAGCAGGCCGACGTTGCGGCCGGAGGCCAGCACCCAGCGGGCCTCCTCGGCGGTGAAGTGACCGTCGTCGCAGTAGACGTCCACGCTGTCGGCTCCGGCGCCGGCGGCGTCCGCGCACCATGAGGCCACGGCCTCGACGTAGTCGCGCTGGCGGCCGAAGTATTCCGGCGGCACCACGTGGGCGGCCAGGAACGTGACGTGGACCCGCGGCATCATCGGCTCTTTCTCGAGCTCGCGCAGCAGCCGCACGTCGGCCAGCTCGCCGTCGCGGGTCAGGTGGTAGCCGGTCTTCGCCTCGACGGTCGTGGTGCCGCCGAGCAGCCACTCGCGCAGCCGCTCGCGGACCCCGTTGCACAGCGTCCAGGGGTCGGTGCCGCGCGTGACGGTGACGGTCGAGCCGATGCCGCCGCCCGCCGCCGCGATGGCCGAGGAGCTGGACCCGCCGGAACGCATGGCCATCTCGGCGTAGCGGTTGCCGGCGTACACAGGGTGGGTGTGCGCGTCGATGAGCCCGGGCGTGACGAGCGCGCCGCCGAGGTTCTCCACGTGGTCGACGTCGACGATGTCGTCCACGACACCGGGAACGCTCTGTGGGAGGTCGGCCGCGCGGCCGACCCACGCGATCCGGTCGTTGTGCACCAGGATCGCGGCATTGCTGCACACGTCGTGCCCGGTCCAGAGCCGACCGATGTTCGTGAGAAGGCGAACGGTCATCCGATCACCTGCCTAACACCCCGGAACGCCGAACGGTCCCCACCTGCGGGCGCCAGGCCCGCCGGGTCCGCTTCGCGTCCGGACGTCATTGGGGGGTCTCCTGCCTCATCGCGCACCGATGTTGTGCGATGACCCTACCGCCGGGGTCTCGAACCCGGGCGATTCAGTTCAGTTACGGTATTTCACAGGTGGGCTTGATGTACAGGGTTAGCGACAGAAACGTACGCCGGTCTCATGCGCATCGCCGCGCATCAGGAGTCTCACACGCTGCGGCGAGATCAGGATCGACAAGACCGATCCCATGTCCGCGAACGCCTTGGAAAGGGTGACCGCACTGCCTGGTGTCATGTTGTTACCCACGCCATAAGGTCCCATTAGGCTTTCCTTATCATAGCAAGGGCAACAGCTGGCGGGCCACCGACACGCCGGGTGGCCCGCCTGTGTTAGAGGCGTCAGACGGTCTCGACGGGTTTGGCCACCCGATCCAGCTCCGCGTACAGGTCGGCGAAGACCCGGGCGTGCAGGATCGTGCCGTCGCCGGTGTGCTCCAGCGACAGGACCTCGCCCTCGTTGTGCGCCCGCGCGATCAGGTCACCCCTGTCGTACGGCACCAGCAGCCTGATCTCGTGGTCGAGGCGGGGCAGCTCCCGCTCGATCACGGACATCAGCTCGCCGATCCCGGCCCCGGTGCGGGCGGAGACGACGATGCTGTGCCGCTCCTTCATCGTCAGCCGGGTCAGCACGACGGGATCGGCGGCGTCGGCCTTGTTGACGACCACGATCTCCGGGATGTCCCGCGCGCCCTCGATCTCGGCCAGCACCTCGCGCACGGCCGCGATCTGCGACTCGGGATCGGGATGCGACCCGTCCACGACGTGGAGGATCAGGTCGGCGTCCGCCACCTCCTCCAGCGTCGAGCGGAACGCCTCGACGAGCTGGTGGGGCAGGTGCCGGACGAAACCGACCGTGTCGGCCAGCGTGAACAGGCGGCCCTCGGACGTGCGGGCCTTGCGCACGGTGGGGTCGAGGGTCGCGAACAGCGCGTCCTCGACCAGCACGCCCGCGCCGGTCAGCCGGTTGAGCAGCGACGACTTGCCGGCGTTGGTGTAGCCGGCGATCGCCACGGCCGGCACCTCGCGGGCCTGCCGCCGGTGCCGCATGGTCTGCCGTGCGGTCGACATCTCCTTGATCTGCCGCCGCAGCTTGGCCATCCGCTCGCGGATCCGGCGCCGGTCCAGCTCGATCTTGGTCTCACCGGGGCCGCGGCCGCCGATGCCGACGCCGCCGGCGGCACGACCGCCGACCTGGCGGGACAGATTGCCACCCCAGCCTCGCAGACGCGGCAGCAGATACTGCAGCTGCGCCAGCTCGACCTGCGCCTTGCCCTCGCGGCTCTTGGCGTGCTGCGCGAAGATGTCGAGGATCAGCGCGGTCCGGTCGATGACCTTGACCTTCACGACCTCTTCGAGCTGGCGGAGCTGACCGGGCGTCAGCTCGCCGTCGCAGATCACGGTGTCGGCGCCGACGGCGGCCACGATGTCCCGCAGCTCGATCGCCTTGCCCGATCCGATGTAGGTGGCGGTGTCGGGCCGGTCGCGCCGCTGGATAAGACCCTCCAGCACCTGCGATCCGGCGGTTTCGGCCAGCAGCTTCAGCTCCTGCAGCGAGTTCTCCGCGTCCAGGGCCGTGCCGCCCGCCCAGACGCCGACAAGGACGACGCGCTCCAGCCGGAGCTGCCGGTACTCGACTTCGGTGATGTCTTCGAGCTCTGTCGACAGACCCGCTACGCGGCGGAGCGCCTGGCGCTCTTCCAGTTCGTAATCGCCCACGGCGAGGTCTTCGGGCTCGTTTCGCATATATGTCATCTCTACTAGACAGAACAGTCGGACACCGCGATGCCTTCCCGGCCCCGGGTGCCTTCCGTCGATGGTGACACGCCCCCGGGACGTGCGCACTCCCTTATGTGCCCAGATCCCATGAACACAGTTCTCACGGACACAGATCCATAGGCCCGGTTCTCATGGCGCCCGCCGCGGCGGGTGCGGATGGCGATCATGCCGAGGGAAACCGGATTCCTGCCGAAAGACCAGACGATTCCGAGCTGATTGCCAATCACCGGCAAACGGGATGTAGCAGGGTTGATCACGAGCGGGGCCGACCGGCGCCGCCGGACGCAGCAGGAGGAGAGCGTGACAACCCTGGGAACCGACCTTCGCCGTGCGGTACGCGGGCAGGTCCTCGTCCCCGGCGACGACGGATTCGAGGCCGCGCGACTGCCGTGGAACCGAGCGGTCGACCAGCGGGTGGCCGCGGTCGTGGAGGTCGAGGACGCGGCCGACGCCGCCGCCGCGGTCCGCTGCGCGAGGCTGGCCGGCCTCGCCGTCGCGGTGCAGCCGAGCGGGCACGGCGCCACGACCCACCTCGACGGGACGATCCTGCTGCGCACCGGACGGTTGCGCGGCATGGAGGTCCTGCCGGAGCGGCGCACGGCCCGCGTCGAGGCCGGCGTGCGGTGGGGCGAGTTGCTGACCGCGACCGGCAAGCACGGGCTGACCGGCCTGCCCGGCAGCTCTCCCGTCGTCAGCGTCACCGGCTACACCCTCGGTGGCGGGCTCGGGTGGTTCGCCCGCAGGCACGGCTGGGCGGCCGGCGGCGTACGCGCCTTCGAGGTGGTCGGCGCCGACGGCTCGCAGGCCCGCGTGACGGCCGGCTCCGACCCCGATCTGTTCTGGGCGCTGCGCGGCGGCGGAGGGGACTTCGCGCTGGTGACCGCGATGGAGATCGACCTGCACCCGGCGCCGCTGCTGTACGGCGGGCGCATGCTGTGGCCCGCCGACCGGGCGCCCGAGGTGCTCGCGGCCTACCGGGAGGTGACCGCGGCGGCGCCCGTGGAGTTGACCGCCTGGTTCGCGATGGTGAAGTTCCCGCCGGCGCCCCAGGTGCCCGAGCCGCTGCGCGGGCTCGCCGCGGTCGCGGTGGACTCGACGTTCCTGGGCGGCGAGGAGGAGGGGTGTGACCTGCTGCGGCGGTTCGAGGACATTCCCGGCCTGCTGCGCGACAGCCGCGCGGCGATGCCGCTGGACGCCCTGGGCGGCATCTGCGCCGAGCCGACGCAGCCGGTGCCCGGCGCGGGCCGCGCCGAACTGCTGACCGGGCTCGGCGACGCCGTGGCGGACGACCTGCTCGCGGCCGCGGGCGACGTCGCTCCCCTGGGCACGGTGCAGGTGCGCCACCTGGGCGGCGCGCTGAGCCGGCCCGCCGACGGCGGCGGGGCGTGCGGGCACGTCGCCGAGCCGTACCTGCTGAGCATGGTCGGGCCGGTGATGTCGCCGGAGGGCGGGCAGGCGGTCACCGCGCGGCTGGCGCAGATCGCCGGGGCGCTGGCGCCGCACACGACCGGCCGCAAGCCGTTCACCTACCTGAACGGCGACGAGAAGGCCGCCTCCGCGTTCGACGCGGAGACGCTGGCCCGGCTGCGTGAGATCAAGCGCCGCCGCGACCCCGACGGCGTCTTCCGCGCCGGCCGGCCGGTGCTCGCCTGACGGCGATCACAGCTTGTGCACCTCGGCGTCGCCCGATCCGGTCCTGACCGTGATCGCGTTCGGCGCCGAGGCGTCGCCCGCCACCTCGACCGTGCGGTCGCCGCTCCCCGACGACACGTTGACCTTGTAGGTGCCGTTAGGCACCCAGAGCCGGCCGTCGCCCGATCCGGTCACGGCCTGCACGTCCGCGGGGACGGCCGAGAACCTGAGTGTGATGTCCCCCGAGCCCGTCCGGGTGTTGACCTGCGCGGCGGCGAGGCCCCGCGCCTCGACGTCGCCCGAGCCGGTGGAGGCGTTCACCTGGCCGGTCAGGTCGCGCAGCGTGATGTCTCCCGACCCACTGTCGATCTTCATGGTGAGACCGCGCGGCACCTCCACCTCGTAGTCCACCGAGCAGTTGTCGCACTTGTACTTCAGCGTGAGCGTGTCCCCGTCGACGGAATGGCCGTCCGCGGGCTTGTCCCCGCGCCAGTGCAGGGTCTCGGTGACGTGGACGCCGGACCTGTCGCCCTCGCGCACCACGACGTCGCCCGAGCCGGTGCGGGCGTCGAGGACGGCCACCTTGTCCGTCACGTCGTAGGACTCCACGGCCTGCTGCTCGCCGAAGCCAAATGGCACGTCGCATGCCGTCGCGACGAGGCTCATTCCCAGGACGGCCCCCGCAATGGCCATCGTCTTGTGTCTCATGTCCTCGATCTTCGGCCATGCGTGCGGCGTCTCCCATCGGGGAATCCCCGGACCATCCCCTGAGGAACCCCTTGCGTTGACCCTCAGCCGTCTCCTGAAGTAGCGTCGATTCCATCATTCAGAACTATTTTTCCGGAAGGTGGAAAATGACGGAAGGCGTCGAGATCACAGGCCCCCTGCTGGACCGGTTCGACGAGATCCTCACTCCCGAGGCCCTCGGCTTCGTGGCCACCTTGCAGCGCGAGTTCGACCCCAGGCGCAGGGAGCTGCTCGCCGCGCGTCAGGCGCGGCAGGAGGAGCTGTCCGCGGGCGGCACGCTCGATTTCCTTCCCGGGACCGCCCATGTCCGCGAGTCCGAGTGGCGGGTCGCCCCGCCCGCTCCGGGGCTGGAGGACCGCCGGGTCGAGATCACCGGGCCGGTCGACCGCAAGATGACGATCAACGCGCTCAACTCCGGCGCCAAGGTCTGGCTGGCCGACTTCGAGGACGCCAACTCCCCGACCTGGGAGAACACGATCAACGGGCAGCTCAACCTGCGCGACGCCCTCGACCGCACGATCGACTTCGAGTCGGGCGGCAAGACGTACGCGCTGCGCCCGGACGGGGAGCTGGCCACGGTCGTGGTCCGCCCGCGCGGCTGGCACCTGCCGGAAAAGCACGTCCTGGTGGACGGCGCGCGGATGTCCGGGTCGCTGCTCGACTTCGGCCTCTACTTCTTCCACTGCGCCCAGCGGCAGATCGCCAAGGGCCGCGGGCCGTACTTCTACCTGCCGAAGATGGAGTCGCACCTGGAGGCGCGGCTCTGGAACGACGTGTTCCTCCGGGCCCAGGAGTTGCTCGGCATCCCCCGGGGGACGATCCGGGCGACCGTGCTGATCGAGACCTACCCTGCCGCGTTCGAGATGGAGGAGATCCTCTACGAGCTGCGCGAGCACTCCGCGGGGCTCAACGCCGGCCGCTGGGACTACCTGTTCAGCGTCATCAAGAAGTTCCGGACCCGGGGGCGGGAGTTCCTGCTGCCCGAGCGCAACGCGGTGACGATGACCGCGCCGTTCATGCGGGCCTACACCGAACTGCTCGTGCGCACCTGCCACAAGCGCGGCGCGCACGCGATCGGCGGCATGGCGGCCTTCATCCCCTCCCGCCGCGATCCCGAGGTCAACAAGGTCGCGCTGGAGAAGGTGCGGGCCGACAAGACCCGCGAGTCGGGCGACGGCTTCGACGGCTCGTGGGTGGCCCACCCCGACCTCGTGCCGATCTGCCGCGAGGTGTTCGACGGCGTGCTCGGCGACCGGCCCAACCAGCTCGACCGGCGGCGCGAGGACGTCCACGTCACGGCCGAGGACCTGCTGGCGGTGTCCAAGACCCCCGGCGAGATCACCGAGGCCGGGCTGCGCGGCAACGTGGACGTCGGCCTGCGCTACCTGGCGGCCTGGATGGGCGGCAACGGCGCCGCGGCGATCCACAACCTGATGGAGGACGCCGCGACGGCGGAGATCTCCCGATCGCAGGTCTGGCAGTGGATCCACAACGACATCGCGCTGGCCGACACCGGCGCGGTGGTGACACGGGAGCTCGTCGAGCGGATCATCGAGGAGGAGCTCGCCGGGATCGCCGCCGGGCCGGGCTACGACGAGAAGCTCTACGCGCAGGCAACGGCGCTGTTCAAGGAGGTCGCCCTTGACGACGACTTCGCGGAGTTCCTCACGCTTCCTGCCTACGAGCGGATGCCGTGACGATGTGAGGGGAAACGGGAGCCGATGTCCGAGCTCGAACGGCTGACGGAACGGCTGACGGCCGCGCTCCCGCCGGACGCCGTCCTCACCGATCCCGTACGGCTGCGCACCTACGAGTGCGACGGGCTGACCCACCACCGGGCGACCCCCGGTGTGGTCGTGCTGCCCGAGACGGCCGAGCAGGTCGCCGCGGTGGTGCGGCTGTGCGGCGAGCACGGCGTGCCCTTCGTCGCCCGCGGAGCGGGCACCGGCCTGTCGGGCGGCGCCCTGCCCCGCACGGACGGCGTGCTGATCGTCACCTCCCGCATGCGGCGGATCCTGGAGATCGACATCCCGAACCGCCGGGCCGTGGTCGAGCCCGGGGTGACGAACCTGGCGATCACCGAGGCGGTCCGCGACCGGGGGTACTACTACGCCCCCGACCCCTCCAGCCAGCAGGTCTGCTCGATCGGCGGCAACGTGGCGGAGAACTCGGGCGGCGCGCACTGCCTCAAGTACGGCTTCACGGTCAACCACGTGCTCGCCGCCGAGATCGTCACGCCGGACGGGGAGATCGTGGAGCTGTCCGCTCAGGACCCCGGCTACGACCTGCTCGGCGCGTTCATCGGCTCCGAGGGCACGCTCGGCATCGCCACCAAGATCACCGTACGGCTGTCGCGGGCGCCGGAGGCGGTCACGACCCTGCTCGCCGCCTTCACCGGCATCGAGGCCGGCGGCCGCGCCGTGTCGGCGATCATCGCGGCGGGCGTCGTGCCCGCCGCCATCGAGATGATGGACGCGCTGGCGATCGAGGCGGCCGAGGCCGCCGTGCACTGCCGCTACCCCGCCGGTGCGGGAGCCGTGCTGGTGGTGGAGCTGGACGGCCCGCATGCCGAGGTGGAGCACCAGTTCACGGCCGTGGAGCGCATCTGCCGCGACAACGGCGCCTTCGAGATCCGGGTGGCCGCCTCCGCGGAGGAGCGGGCGGCCATCTGGAAGGGCCGCAAGTCGGCGTTCGCGGCGGTGGGCCGGATCAGCCCGGCGTACATCGTGCAGGACGGCGTGGTGCCGCGGACCGCGCTGCCGCGTGTGCTCGCGGGGATCGACCTCTTGCAGGAGGAGTACGGCATCCGCGTGGCCAACGTCTTCCACGCGGGCGACGGCAACCTCCACCCCCTCGTGCTGTTCGACGACTCGGTGCCCGGCGAGGCCGAGCGCGCCGAGGCAGTCAGCGGGCGCATCCTCGACCTGTGCGTCGAGCACGGCGGGTCGATCACCGGGGAGCACGGCGTCGGCGTGGACAAGGCCCGCTACATGCCCCGGATGTTCACCGAGGACGACCTCGACACCATGCAACTCGTGCGGTGCGCGTTCGATCCCCGGGGGCTGGCCAACCCGGGCAAGGTCTTCCCCACCCCCCGCCTGTGCGGCGAGGTGCCGGGAGTGCGCAGGGGCGCCCATCCCCTGGTCGAGGCCGGTCTCGCGGAGCAGTTCTGATGGCCGCGCGGGACGTCGGGGACGCTCTGGAGGCGGCCGGTGTGGCCGTGCGCGCGGCCGGCGACGGGGACGAGGTCGCGGGCGTGCGGCCGCGCTGGGTGGCGCTGCCCGAGTCGGCCGAGGAGATCGCGGCCGTGATGCGGGTGTGCGCGGCGCACGACCTGGCCGCCGTCGCGACGGGCGGCGGGACCAAGCTGCACTGGGGCGCACCGCCCGACCGCTGCGACGTGCTCGTCGACCTGTGCTGCATGAACCGGCCGCCGGAGCACGCGGCGGGCGACCTGGTCGTCCGGGCGCAGGCCGGGGTGACCGTGGAGGCGCTGGCGCGCGCTCTGGCCGAGGGAGGTCAGGAGCTCGCGCTCGACGTGCCGGTGCCGGGCACGACGGTCGGCGGGCTGCTGGCCACCGGCATCGCCGGGCCGCGCAGGTTCCGCCACGGCACGGCCCGCGACCTGCTCATCGGCGTCACGGTCGTGCTCGCCGACGGCACGATCGCCAAGTCGGGCGGGAAGGTCGTCAAGAACGTCGCCGGATATGACCTCGGCAAGCTGTTCACCGGCTCGTACGGCACGCTCGGGATCATCGCGGACGCGACGTTCCGCCTCCATCCCCTGCCCGCCGCCCGCGCCTGGGTGACGGCGACCGTCGAGCGTCCGGTGACCGAGACCGTCGAGCCCTACGTGTACGAGGGCAGGACGCTGGACACCACCTCCACGGACGTCGCGGCGTCCCTGAGTGCGGTGATCCCGGCCGTCACCGAGTCGCCGTTGGAGCCGAGCGCCGTGGAGATGGACTGGCCCGACGCGGAGGGGCCCTGCACGGTCGCGGTCCTGGTCGAGGGCGCCGCCGCGGCCGAGCGCGCTAAGGCCCTGTGCGCCCTCATCGGCGGCGCGCTGAGCGACGCGCAGGTGACCGAGGAGCCGCCGCCGTGGTGGGGACGCCTGCCCGAGCCCCCGGCACCGGACGGGCCGCCCGGCCCCCTGGGCGAGGGCGACGGCGGGGAGATCCTGCTGGAGGTCAGGAACATCCCCTCCCGCCTGGCCGGCAGCTTCGTCGGTCCCTTGACGGCGGCCCGTGAGGCGGGCGTGCGCGCGGCGGTGCGCGGCTCCCTGGCCTCGCACGTCTTCCACGTCGCCCTGCCGCCGGACACCGAGCCCCGCCGGGTCGCCGCCTTCACGGGCGGGCTGCGGGCCCACATGGAGACGGACGGTGACGGCCGGGTGGTCGTGCTCGCCGCGCCCCAGGAGGCCGCACGCCGCCTCGACCGGTGGGGACACGTCGGCGCGCTGCCGCTGATGCGCCGGGTCAAGGAGCGGTTCGACCCCGATCGCCGGCTGTCCCCCGGCCGCTTCCTGGGAGGCATCTGATGGACCCCGAGCTGATCAAGGACTGCGTGCACTGCGGGTTCTGCCTGCCCACCTGCCCGACGTACGTGCTGTGGGGCGAGGAGATGGACTCCCCGCGCGGGCGCATCCACCTCATGGGCCAGCACGTCGAGGGCACGCCGCTCACCGACGCGATGGCCGGCCACTTCGACGCCTGCCTGGGCTGCATGGCGTGTGTCACCGCGTGCCCGTCGGGCGTGCGGTACGACCGCCTGATCGAGCAGACCCGCGCGGTCGTTGAGCGCGAGCACGTGCGCCGCCCGGACGAGCGCGCGATCCGGGCGCTGGTGTTCGCGCTGTTCCCCTACCGGCGCAGGCTGCGGGCGATGCGACTGCCCATGCGGCTGAGCAGGCGCCTGCAGCCGTTCCTGGAGCAGGTGCACCCCTCTCTCGGCGCGATGGCCGAACTGGCGCCCGACGCCCCCCGGCCCGTACGGCTGCCGCCGCTGGTGCGGGCGCGGCGACGCCGCAGGGCGCGCGTCGGGCTGCTCACCGGCTGCGTGCAGGGTGAGTTCTTCCCGCAGGTCAACGCGGCGACGGCCCGGGTGCTCGCGCTGGAGGGCTGCGACGTGGTGATCCCGCCCCGGCAGGGCTGCTGCGGGGCGCTGTCGCTGCACTCGGGCCGCGAGGCCGAGGCGCGCAGGTTCGCCCGCCGCACGATCGCCGTCTTCGAGCGGGCCGGGGTGGACGCCGTGGTGGTGAACGCGGCGGGCTGCGGATCGAGCATGAAGGACTACGCGGAGGTGCTGGCCGACGAGCCTGGCTGGGCGGCCCGCGCGCGGGCGCTGCGGACCCGCGACCTCGCGGAGTTCCTGATCGAGCTGGGACCTGTCGCCGGGCGCCACCCGCTGCCGGTCACGATCGCCTACCACGACGCCTGCCACCTGGCCCACGCCCAGGGAGTGCGCGCCCAGCCGCGCGAGCTGCTGCGCGCGATCCCGGGGCTGGAGCTGCGGGAGATCGGGGAGTCCGCCGTCTGCTGTGGGTCCGCGGGCACCTACAACCTCTTCCAGCCCGAGGCGGCCCGGCAGCTGGGCGACCGCAAGGCCGAGCGCGTGCTCGCCGCCGGCGCCGACCTGCTGGTGTCGGCCAACCCGGGGTGCACGATGCAGATCGCGGCCTCCGTCCGCAGGGCGGGCAAAGGGGAGATCCGGGTCGCGCACACGGCCGAGGTGCTCGACGCCTCGCTGCGAGGGCTGGGGAGTGTCTGAGGCGCCGCCTGGGCCACGCGCAGCAGGACTTGATTTGTCAGACACGACCGAGAACCCGGCATGCTGGGACGGTCCCCGCATTGCGGATGACACCGCCAAAGAGGAGGCCGCGGTGAGCGTGCAGAGCGTCGACCGGGCGCTGGACGTGCTCGAGGCACTGTCCGAGCAGGGCGGCCAGGCCGGTCTGTCGGAGATCGCCGCCATGACCGGCCTGCCGTACGGGACGATCCACCGGCTGTTACAGACGCTGCTGGCCCGGGGGTACGTACGGCAGGAGTCCGACCGGCGTTACGCCCTCGGCGGCGCGCTCGTGCGGATCGGCGGCGCGGCCGAGCGGATGCTCGCGGTCTGGGCCGAGCCCTACCTCGCGAGGCTCGTGGAGCTGTCCGGTGAGACCGCCAACCTCGCCGTGCTGGAGGGCGACTACGTCGTCTATGTGGCGCAGGTGCCCTCGCCGCGCAGGCTGCGGATGTTCGCCGAGGTGGGCCGCCGGGTGCTGCCGCACAGCACGGCCGTCGGCAAGGCCCTGCTGGCCGGGCGGGACGACGCGGAGGCGGTGTTCCGGCGCACCGGGCTGCCCCGCCGTACGGACCGGACGATCACTGCGGTCGGCGAGCTGCTGGAGGAGCTCGGCCGGGTGCGCGCCCGGGGGTACGCGCTCGACCTGGGCGAGGAGGAGAGCGGAGTGCACTGCATGGCCGTGCCGGTCCACGACGGCGGGCGGACCTTCGCGGCGATGTCGGTGTCCGGACCGGCCGAGCGCATCGACGCGGTCGACCGCGAGGAGCTCGCCGCGATGCTGCGCAAGGTGGCCGAGGACTTCGGCGCCGCCGTCTTCCACTCCTGACCGCGCCGCGGATCGGCCAGTATGGGGTCATGTGCCGAAGCATCAAGACCCTGCGCCCGCCGTTCACCGACGAGGTGACCGAGGAGGACATCCGGGCGGCGGCCCTGCAGTATGTCCGCAAGATCTCCGGCTTCCGCGCGCCCGCCGCGCACAACGCGGAGGCGTTCGACCGCGCGGTCGAGGAGATCGCGCAGGCCAGCACGGCGCTGCTGGCCTCTCTCCAGGTGCGCGGCCCGGCGACCAGGTAACGCCCGGGGTGTCCCCGGCGGACGGCGGCTACGGCGCGAAGGTCCCCACCGCCCGGCAAGCCGCCCTCGCGATCGCTGCCCGCCGGGCTACAGCACGGAGGTCCCCACCGCCCCGCAAGCCGCCCTCGCGATCGCTGCCCGCGACCGCGCCCGCCTCGCCCGCGCAGGGGTGCGCGCAGGGGTGATTGCCTGCCCTGACTGGGACGCTTTGTCTCAGACGGGAAGCGTGTCACGATTGATGATCACATCGGCTTTCGAGGGAAAGGGGGCGGACCGATGCCACCTGCGATCGTCGGGCATGAAGGTCCCCTTGCCGGTCAGCGTTTCCCGATCGACGACAAGCCGATCACCTTCGGTCGCAGAGGCGACAACAGTGTGGTGATCACGAGTGAGAGGGCCTCGCGCTTCCACGCGGAGGTGCGCCGCGAGGCCGAGGGCTACGTGCTCCTCGACCGGGGCAGCAGCAACGGGACGCTGGTCAACGGCACGCGTGTCACCACGCATGTGCTCCGGCCCGGCGACACGATCACCATCGGAGGGGAGACGTTCCGCTTCGAGGCGTTCGACGACTCCGAGACGATCGTGAACACCTCCCTGATGCAGCACTTCCGCCCGTCGGTTCCGGACATCGAACCGGAGCAGGTCCTGCACGTCACCGTCTCCGGCGGCGGGCCCGTCGGGCTGGCCTTCGCCCTGCTCCTCGACCACCTCATGGGGCAACGGGTCACCATCACGATCTACGACGGCCGCTGGACCGAGGACGGGTCGCGGATCGTGTGGAAAAACGCGGCGCAGGGCAACAACCGGCGGCAGCAGGTCGTGACGGTGCAGAGCCGCCAGTATCTGAACCTCCCGGAGGACGTCCAGTCGCGGCTGTTCACCGAGGGGTCCTACAGCGAGATGTGGCCGGCCGGTCCGGACTCGATCCGCGGCTACGGCCCGCGGAACATCCGAATCGCCTACATCGAGGACACCCTGCTGGAGATGGCGAACGAGAGGTCCGCCCGCATCCGCCTGGTGCCCGAGAGATTCGACGCCGCGGAGCGCCAGGACGCCGTGGCCAAGGAGCACGTGCTGGCCATCTGCGAGGGAGGGCGCTCGCGGACCCGCGAGCACTTCACCGACAGGTTCGGCCGGGCCGACGACTCGATCTTCTCGCTCGACGGCCGGCACGTGCAGGACGTGGTGCTGGGGCTGCGGGTGAAGTCCAGCCTGCCTGACCCGGCGATCGTGCTGCTGACCGTGGCGCAGAACCGCTTCCTCCTGAATTCCCTGCGCGGCGAGGGCTTCCTCAACATGCGGCTCACCGACGACGAGGCCGCGGAGGTCGTCGGCATCGACCCCGTCCGGCACGTGTTCGAGGAGTGCGTCGCCTCCAGTCCCTGCCTGATGGAGCGCACCGAGGACGGGGACTTCCACTGCTCAACCCACCACACGCTGTTCCTGCCCGCCCTGATCAGGGGTTCGGCACTGTGGAGGAGGGCTAAGGAAGGGCTCGCGCTCTTCGGCGTCGCCGACGGCGACGTGAGCGCGGTCACCGCCTTCCGGCTGGACATGGTGCAGCGGCCGCGGTTCACCGCCCGGTTGTACTCCCCCACCTCGACCACCCCGGGGACGTACGGGTTCCTCCTGGGCGACGCGGCCAACGCGATCCACTTCTGGCCGGGGCGGGGCCTCAACAGCGGGCTGGCGTCGGCCATCTCGCTGGCCCGGTCGCTCAACCGCAATTGGCGCGGCAGGCCGTTGCGCGACGCCGACTTCGTACGGCACGAGGCGGCGATGTCGATGCTGCAGTATCGGCACAAGAGCCGCGCGTGGAACGCCATGGTGACCGTCGACGATCAGGGAGTCACCCGGGCGATCAAGGACACGATCGTCCAGGGCATCGAGGAGGGCCACGCCGCCCCGGACCGGGAAGCGGACGTCGACGCCTTGATGGAGCGCCTGCGGCAGATCCGCGACCGCCTGTCACCACGTGTTCCCGGCATGCCCGACGACGCGACCCTCATCCGGCACCTGCACGAACTGCGGAGCGAGACGCTGCGCACCCTGCTGGCGAGCGGAGCCTGGGAGACGCTGACGGTCGGCGGCGAGGAGGTCGACATCGACATCTTCGACCAGCCGGTCTCCGCGGCGTCCCCTGTGGCGTCCCCCGTGGCATCCCCCGCGGAGGGGGCACTCGTCGCGCGGCAGGCGGACGGGCAGACCATGCCGCCCGGCGGCACGCCCTCCGGCTGACGCCGCTCCGGCGAACCACGGAACCGGCCCGGGCCGTCCGGCGGAGTAGAGGCGAGGGGCGCGACGGCGCCCCCGGAAGGATAGCCTCTATGAACGGACAAAACGGGTGGTGAGGACGGTTTTCGGCGACTTACGCCTCCCCTCGGTCGCCCCGGCTCACGAACCCGGCGGCTCCCGCGACGGTACCGAACCAGCCTCCGGGGCCCGAACCGTGCCGTATGGCACCGGGCCGTACCGGGCCGCACCGGACGGCGCCGAGCGATACGACGCCGGACCGGACGACGCCGAGCCGAGCGACGCCGTGTTGATCGAGGCGTCGCTGACCGCGCCCGAGCGCTTCGCCGGCGTCTTCGACCGGCACGCGGACGAGATCCACGCCTACGCCGGCCGCCGCCTCGGGCCCGAGCACGCCGACGACGTGACGGCGGAGACGTTCCTCGTGGCGTTCCGCAAGCGGCACCGCTACGACACCTCGCGGCCGGACGCCCGGCCCTGGCTGTACGGCATCGCCGGCAACCTCATCTCCGGGCACCGCCGGTCGGAGGTGCGCCGGCTGCGGGCGCTCGCCCGTACGCCGCGCGACGTCGATGAGCGCGGCCTGCACGAGGAGGAGCGCGGAGCGGAGCGGGCGAGCGCCGCCGCCCTGCGGCCTGTCCTCGCCGCCGCGCTGGCCAGGCTGTCAGCCGCCGAACGCGAGCTGCTCCTGCTGGTCGCCTGGGCCGACCTCTCCTATGAGGAGGCGGCCGAGGCGCTGAAGATCCCCATCGGCACCGTCCGCTCGCGCCTGCACCGCGTGCGCGCGAAGCTGCGCCGCCATCTCGACCTTCCCAAGGAGAACGTGTGATGACCGACGAGATCGACCTGGTGGCGCGGGAACGGCCCGACGTCGCCCCCTACTCCCTGGCGGCCAAGGCGGCCGCACGACGGCGGCTGACCGACCCGGCGAAGCGTCCCGCCCGCCCGCGCCCGCGGCCGTACCTGCTGCTCGCGGGCGGGACGGCGCTGCTCGCCGCGGCGGGGGCCGCGGCCGTCACCACCATTCTGACGGGACCGCAGACACCGGCGGGGCCGCAGACCCGGCCGGTGGCGGTGAGCGCGGGGGTCGTGAGGCTGCCCAAGGTGTCGAACATGTCGGCCGAGGAGGTGCTCGGCAAGGCGGCCCGCGCGGTGACCGACCTGTCCCCGCGCGACGACCAGTTCGTCACGGTGAGCTCCCAGACGATGTACGAGGCCACCGTGGTCGGCGAGGACAAGAAGGAGTCCCGCTATCTCTACCGGACGAAGCGGACGATCTGGCTGTCGGCAGATGGCACGAAGGACGGTGCGCTGAAGGTCGAGAACCTGGAACCTCGCGCCTACCCCGGCTGGCCGATCCCGCCGGAGGCCTACCGGGAGAAGGGCACCGAGTGGATGCGGCTCCCGGCCTGTAACAGCGTGCGGGACACCGCCTACACGAGCCTGAGGAAGCTGCCCGCCGACCCGGAGAAGATGCGCGCCTACCTGTACGACCGGCCGCGCGGCGACACCCCGCCCGACACGGGGGCGTGGACGGCCGTCGGCGACCTGCTGCGGGAGACGTACGTGCCCGCGCCCCAGCGCGCGGCGCTGTTCAAGGCCGCCGCCACGATCCCCGGGGTCACGGTCAACGAGAGCGCCGAGGACGCCGCCGGACGGACCGGCATCGGCGTCGGCCGGGTCTCCGGCGGGGTGCGCGCGGAGATCATCTTCGACCCCTCCACCTACGAGCTGCTCGGGGAGCGCGGCATCGTCGTAGACGAGAAGGAGGCGAAGGCGCCCACCGGCAGCCTGGTGGCCTCGACCGCCCAGTTGGAGGTCACGGTCGACGACACCGCGCCGAAGGTGGACGACCCCCACGCCGGCTGCCTCTGATCGGCCGCCCGGAAGGTCGCCGGGAAGGTCGCCCGTAAGTGCGCGCACCCGCATGACCTGCTCGCCGGATGACGCGGGATGACGCCGGGCGCTGCCGGAGCGATCTGCCCTAAGATCGTCCATCCTGTCAGAGAAGGGGCGCAGGATGTTCCGGCAGCATGTGGGGCCGATCGTGGCCGGGGTCTATCTGGCGGCCGCGGCCGTCGCGGGCGTGCTCGCGGCCGTCACTGGGGACCTCGGTCCCCTCTGGACCGTCGTCCTGTGGCACGCCCCCGGCGAGAACGCCTTCACGGAACCGTCCACGGCCACCGTGCTGGCCGCGGTGGGCCTGTTCGCGATCCTCGCGCTGAAGACCTGGATGCTCCGGCAGGTCCTGGCCTTCCCCTCACGCGCGGCTCCGCCGGGCGGAGCGCGGGTCGGCGCGCGGGTCCTCTGGGCGCGGCGCGCGCTCTACCTGGCCGTCGCCTTCCACGTGGCCGGTCGGCTGCCCGCCGCGCTGCTGCCCGGCGACCTCGCCGTCGTCCTCGCCCTGCTCCTCTGGAGTGCGCAGACCGCGTCGTTCGCCCTGGTCCTGTCCGGGCGCCGGATGCGGATGTGCGTCCTCGCCGCCGCCCTGGCGGCGTCGGCGGCCACCGCGGCGACCGCGTTCTACGGCGAGATTCACCCGCTGCCGCCGCCCACGTTCTTCTACGTCCTCTGGGTGTCCGTGCTGGGCTGGCAGGTGCTCGTCCTCGCCGGTCAGCGCCGTGACGGCCGCTGGAGCCGCGCGACGCTCAGAGCCGGCCTGGTCGCCGCCTGTCTCACCCTGGTGAGCCCCTACCCGGGAGCGGGCCTGGAATGGGTGCTCGGCCGGTCACCGGAGCTGCCGGCAGAGGGGCTCGTCGTCTTCCTCGTGGTGTGGCTCGCCCGCTCGGCCCACGAACTCGCCGGCCCGGGCGCCGTGCCGGAGGAGCTCGGGCCGCCCCGGCGCCTGCCCCGGCCGGTCCGGCTGGCGGTCGTCCTGCTGCCGTTCCTCGCACTCGTCGCGCCGGAGGCGGCGCCCCCGCCCGCCGCGTACAGCTGGCAGCCCGAGCCGCCGCGTACGGCGAACGGGCAGGCCGCCGAGACGGAGGACTACGAGGACTACGTCGCGGAGGCCAACGCCCGCTGCCGGGACCCCTGGCCGCGACTGCGGGCCCGGCGGCAGGGCACGGCCGCGTACTTCCTGTTCGAGGGCGGAGGCTACGGCGTGTACGACCCGGACGACACCAGCGAGGGCGAGGACGTCTTCGGCGCGGCGGTAGAAGACGGATTCGTCGCCGCCGGGGGTGGCACAGCGGCCGTGATGACGTACGGCGAGAACGAGCCGATATGCCTGACGGTGAAGGCGTTCGGCTCCGCTCCCCCGCTGCGGCTGAAGGGGTGGGAGCAGGTGGCCGAGGTCGGCGTGGTCAGCCGCAGCGGCCGCCTGGAGGTGCCCTCCTACGCCGACGGCGGCGAGGAGGGCGCCGCGGCGCGGCTGCCGAACCTGGCCGTGCGAGGCCCCGGACGCTACCGGATGCGGGTCTACGCCCGGGGCATCGAGGGGACCGTGGAGGAGCACCTGGTCGTCGTGTTCCCCGGCCGGTCGGTCAAGAAGGTCGTCCACCGGTGAACCGGGCGGCCTAGGTCCTGGCGCCGTGGCGATAGCGCGATCACACTGTGACAATGCCGGACATCACCCAGCGCACCCGGTCCTTCGTCGTCCCCTGGCCGGTGGTCCTGATGGCTGGTCTGGTAGTCGCTCTGCTGCTGGCGTTCTCAGGCGCCTACGGCTTCCTGGGCGACGAGATGTACTTCGTCGTGGCGGGCCGGCATCCCGCCTTCGGCTACGTCGACCAGCCGCCGCTGACCCCGTTGCTCTCCGCCGCCTCGGTGGGCCTGCTGGGCGTCTCGCCGACCGCGGTCCGGGTGCTGCCGGCCGTGGAGGCGGCGCTCGTCGTCGTCCTCGTCGCGCTCATCTCACGCGACCTCGGCGGGTCTCGGCGGGCGCAGTTCCTGGCGGCCGTCACGGCCGCCGTCTCCGGCTATCTCGCCGCCGGCCACATGGACACCACCACAGGTCTCGACCTGCTCGCCTGGGCGCTCATCCTGTGGCTGGCGGTCCGGCTTCTCGCCGGCGCCGACCGGCGCCTGTGGCCGGCCGTGGGCCTGACCGCCGGAATAGGGCTGCAGAACAAGGACACCCTGCTGTTCCTGGCCGCGGGGCTGGCGCTGGGCCTTCTCGCCGCCCGGCGCTGGGACGTCGTCCGTTCACCGTGGCCGTGGGCGGCCATCGGGATCGCTCTCCTGCTCTGGGCGCCGAACCTCGTCTGGCAGGCGACGAACGGCTGGCCCCAGCTCACCATGGCCTCGCGCATCGCCGGGTACGCGGCGGACAACCGCGCCCAGACCGTGCCGCTGCTCTGGCTCTTCACCGGTCCGATCCTGTTCGCCGTGAGCCTCGCCGGAGCGGTCTGGCTCCTGCGTTCGAGGAAAGCCGTTCCGTGGCGGGCGATCGGCATCGCGGGCCCCATCGCGCTCGTCCTCGTCGTCGCGACCGGAGGCAAGGCCTACTACGCGATCGGCACCGCAGCCGCGTTCATGGCCGCCGGTTCGATCGTCGTCGACCGCTGGCTCGTACGCGGCCACGCCGGCATCAAGGGGGCGATCTTCACCGTCGCCGCCTTGGTCTCGGGTCTGCTCCTCGCGTACCTGACCCTGCCGGTCCTGCCCGTCGCCACCTATGCCGCCGGCACCCTTCCGGCCACGGTGCCCGACACCGCGAACCAGATCGGCTGGCCGGCGTTCGTCTCCACGGTCAAGGGCGCGGTGGCAGCCCTGCCCCCCGACGAGCGCGCCCGAGCGGTGCTCCTGACCAACGACTACAGCGAGGCGAGCGCACTCGACCTGCTCGGATCGGGGCTGCCCCCCGTCTACTCCGGTCACAACTCGTACTGGTCATGGGGCCCGCCACCGGCTCAACGCACCGTCGTCGTCCACGTCGGCGACTGGCGGCCCACCGACTGGAGCAGGTTCTTCGTCGGCTGCCACGACGTGGCCCGGATCGACAACGGACTGGGCGTTCCGAACGGGGAGCAGGGCAAGGCCGTCTCGGTCTGCACCGGCCTGAAGTCGTCGTGGACCGCGATGTGGCCCGGGCTCCGCACCATCAGCTGACGAATCGCCCGTTCAGGCGCACTGCTCCAGCATGGCCGCCTTGTCGGCGGAGGTCACCGGCAGGTCGTATTTGAGGGCCACCTGGGCGAACCGCACGGCGTAGGAGCAGCGGATGTCGCGGCGGGGCGGCAGCCAGGTGGCCGGGCCCGAGTCGCTCTTGGAGCCGTTGGTGGAGCCGTCCACGGGGATCAGGTTGAGCGGGTCGTTGGCGATCTGCTTGCGCTTGCTCTCGCTCCACCGCGACGCGCCCATCTGCCAGTCGTACGACAGGGGCATGACGTGGTCGATCTGAACCTCCGACGCCTTCGACTTGGTCCAGTCGATCGTCTTGCCCGTGTACGGGTCGTACAGGGTCATGGAGGCGATGACGCAGTTCGACCCGCTTCGATACTTGATGTCGCGGCCGTCCCGCTTGAGCAGGTCGTTGCGGGTGTCGCAACCGTTGCGCCCCCACGGCACGTCGTCCACGCTGTCGGCCCAGGCGTAGCCGAACTCGTCACGGTCGTAGCCGGTCTTCGCCCCCCGGCCCTTCGTCGCCACCTTGTCGATCAGATCGCGGGCCTTAGCCCGGTCCTTGTCCGACGAGATCACCTTCAGGCCGGGGCCGGTGCCGTCGGGGTTGTCGAGCGGGTTGACGCCCCGCCCCGTCTCCGAGTCGCTCTTCGCCCCGCCGTCCTTGCCGGCCGTGGGGTCGCCGTCCAACTCGGGCAGCGGCCCGCAACCCGCCAGTACGGCCACCGCCACCGAGATTCCGGCGATCAATCGGGTACTACGCCCGCCCACTGCCACCCCTAGGTCATGAAATATCCCTCTCAGATATAGCAAAGTGTAAAAAGATGGCAAAGGAGGCGCGCAGGTGAGTCTGGGCATACGACAGGGGCGGGGGGCGCCCCCCCGGGCCCCCCCCCCCCACCCCCCCCCCCCCGGGGCCGGTCAACCGCCCCCGGGGTTAGCAAACGGGGGTGAGGGCGGGGGCCACTACAGCCCCACCCCCATGTTGGGGGGGGCCCACAAAATA
>NZ_JBICTF010000001.1:822699-1026428 GCF_043197435.1 Microbispora bryophytorum
TAATATTTAAAAATGAGGCCTAGGGGGGGGGGGGGGGGTGGGGGGCCCCCCCCCGGGGGGGCCCCCCCCCCCGGGGCCCCCGCCCCTCGAACGCGCCCGATGACGGGCCTGATCAACGGCCCGATGGATCAGATCCGGTGGATCAGGACGGGATCCAGTCCTGCCACACGATCTTGTTGGCGTCGACCCACTTCTTCGCGGCCGCCTCGGCGCTCATCTTGTTCACCGCCATGTCGTAGGCCACGGCGTTCTGGTCGTCGTTGGTCCACGTCCAGTTCTTGATGAACTCGTACGCCTTGCCACCGGTCTTGGAGAACTTCACGCTGACGATCTTGTCGAGCAGGTACGGCGGATAGTCGCACTTGATCGTCTTGACATCGCCGTCACACCCGATGGCGTACGGCGGAAGGTTGATCTTGACGAGCTTGAGCTGGTTGAACAGCCACTGCGGCTCGTAGAAGTACATCAGCAGCGGGGTCTCGTTCTCTGTGGCCTTGCGAGCCGCCGCGATCAGCGCGTCCTCGCTGCCGGAGTAGACCACCTTGTAGGGCAGGTTCAGGTTCTGGATGAGCGCCTCGTCGTTGGTGACGAAGGACTTGTCGCCGGCGAGGAACTGACCCAGGCCCTCACTCTTGTCGGTCTTGAACAGGTCCTTGTACTTGGGCAGGTTGTGCCAGTCCGTGATGTCCGGATATTTCTGGACCATCCACTCGGGGACATACCACCCGATGACGCCCTTGTTGCCGTCCTCGCCCGCAGTCATCGCGACCTTCTTGTCGTCGATGTACTCCTTCTTGAGCTCCGGGTGGCTCCAGTTCTCGAGGACGGCGTCGACCGTGCCCTTCTCGAAGCCCTTCCAGGAGTCCGCCTCGGCGCTCTCGATCGTCTCGACCTTGTAGCCGAGCTCGTGCTCGAGGAGATAGGCGACGACCGCGGCGCTGGCCTCGTAGCCGATCCAGGGGTTGATCGCGAGTCGTACGGTCTTCGTGCCGCCCCCGGCGCCTGCTCCGGCGGCGTCATCCGAACTCCCGCCACTGCAGGCGGTCATGGCCAGCGCGAGCGTCAGCACGCCGGCAAGGAGACGGATCCTCATATCTAGCCTCATCTGATGTCGTACGGGGCGGCGAACGCGAGCGGCGGGGCCGCCGCGACACCGGCAGAGTATTCCACAACAAGCGGGATCGGCCGCGATCACGGGGATCGCGGCCGACGAGTGCTCACGCCCAGGCGGGGCGCACGGCGTCGTGATCCTCAGATCACTTGGGCATCCAGGCCTGCCACTTGGCGGTGTTGGCCTCGATCCACTTCTTGGCCGCGTCCTCGGCCGACATTCCGTTGTTGGTGATGTCGTCGGCGACCGCGTTCTGGTCGTCGTTCGTCCACTGGAAGGCCTTGATCAGCTCGTACGCCTTGCCGCCGGTGTCGGCGAACTTCTTGCTCACGATCTTGTCAAGGTCGTACGGCGGGTAGTCGCAGTCGACCTTCTTGGGGTCGCTGTCGCAGCCCTCCGTGTACGCGGGGAGGTTGATCTTGACCAGCTTGACCTGGTTGAACAGCCACTGCGGCTCGTAGAAGTACATGAGCAGCGGCTTCTTCTGGTCGGTCGCCTGCTTGGCGGCCTTGATCAGCGCGGCCTCGCTGCCGGCGTAGACGACCTTGTAGTCCAGCTTCAGGTTCTTGACCAGCGCCTCGTCGTTGGTGACGAAGGACGGGTCGCCGTCGAGCATCTGGCCCTTGCCGTCCGACTCGGACGTCTTGAACAGGTCGGCGTACTTGTTGAGGTTCTTGTAGTCGGTGATGTCGGGGTACTTCTGGGCCATCCACTCGGGCACATACCAGCCGATGACGCCCTTGTTTCCGGTGCTGCCCGCCTCGACGGCGACGTTCTTCTCCTCGATGTACTTCTTCTTGAGGTCCGGGTGGCCCCAGTTCTCGAGCACGACGTCGACGTCGCCCGACTCCATGCCCTGCCAGGACGGCTCCTCGGCGAGCGTCACCTTCTCGACCTTGTAGCCGAGCTCGTGCTCCAGGAGGTACGACACGACCGCGGCGTCGGCCTCGTAGCCGACCCAGCCGTTGATGGCTATCTTGACCGTGCCCCCGGCGGACGCGGCCGCGGAGCCCGCGGCGCTCGCGCTGGGCGCCGCCGCGGAGTCGTCCTCTACCTTGGCGCCTCCGCAGGCGGCCGCACTCAGGCCGAGAACGAGAATCCCTGCGATTAGGCGTAACTTCTTCATGCGTTCCTCTTCTTGTGGGGAGAGCGGCGCCCGTTGGCGCCTTGCGTGATCCGGTCGAGCATGACTCCGAGCAGGACCAGGGCGACGCCGGCCGCGAGGCCCTTGCCGTAGTCCTCCTGCTGCGCGAAACCGGCCACGACGTCGTATCCGAGAGCTCCAGCGCCGACCAGCGCGCCGATCACCACCATTGCCAGCGTCATGACGATGCCCTGGTTCGCCGCCAGGAGCAGCGAGCCGCGGGCCATCGGCAGCTGCACCTTCCACAGCAGCTGCCGGTCCGTGGAGCCCGTCGACCTCGCCGCCTCCATGACGGTGCCGGGGACCGCCCGCAGGCCGTCCTCGACCACGCGCGCGACCACCGGCACCGCGTAGATGAACGCGGCCATGATCGCGGTGAAGCGGCCGTTGCCGAACAGCGCCACGGCGGGCAGCAGGTAGGAGAACGACGGCATCGTCTGCGCGGCGTCCAGGAGCGGCCGCAGCACGGCGGCGAACCATCGGGACCGCGCCGCCGCCACGCCCAGCGCGAGCCCGGCCGCGATCGTGATCACCGAGCCGACCAGCACCATCGTCAGCGTCTCCATGCCGTGCTCCCACAGGCCGAGCGCGGCGACGCCCAGAAGGCAGACGGCGGCCACCAGACCGGCCGCCGGCCCGCTCACCCGCCAGGCGAACACCAAAACCGCCACCGTGACCAGCCACCAGGGAGCGCTGGTCAGCAGGTCCTGCAGCGGGTTGAGGAAGCCGTACGCGACGGTGTCGTTGAGGAAGCCGGTGAAGGTGTACCAGTGCGCCTCGATCCAGTCGGCCACGTCGTTGATGGGCCTGATGACCTGCACCTGCCACTGCTCGGGAAACTCCTGCGCCAGCACGGGGGTCAGGGCGAGCCCGGCGGCCGTGAGGACGGCGAAGCCGCCCCAGCGGACGGTCCGCGCCCGGCTCCCGCCGTCGCGCCGCTGCGCCGCCGCCCGCGTCATGCGGTCCAGCACGATGGCGATCAGCACGATCGCGATCCCGGGCACGAGCGCGGCGCCCACGTTGACCCGGGCGAGCGCCCGGAGCAGGTCCTCGCCGAGGCCCGGCGCCGCGATCAGCGCCGTCAGCGGCACCATCGACAGAGCCGCGGCGATCGTCTGGTTGACGCCCAGCATGATCGTGTTCAGCGCCAGCGGCAGGCGGACCTTGCGCAGCGTCTGCCACCCGGTCGCGCCCAGCGACTCCGACGCCTCCACCGTCACACCGGAGACCCGCTCGATGGCCAGCGCGGTGATCCTGATGGCCGGCGGCATCGCGTAGATCATCGTCGCGATCGTCGACGACGCCGACCCGATGAGGAACAGCAGCACCATCGGCGACAGGTACGAGAACGTCGGCATGATCTGCATGACGTCGAGCACCGGCGTCACGATCCGCCGGACGCGGGGCGAGCGACCGGCCCAGATCCCCAGCGGGATGCCGAACAGCAGCGACAGCACCACCGCGGACAGCGTCAGCGCGAGCGTCTCGACGCTCGCCTCCCAGAACCCGAGCACGCCGAGGCCGGCGAAGCCCACGAGCGAGACGAGCGCGATCCGCCAGCCGCCCGCCAGCCAGCCGAGGCCGGCGGCCAGGCCGACGAGCCCCGGCCATCCCAGCGCGACCAGGGCGCCCTGAATGAGCGCGAAGACCTCCGAGGCGCCAAGGCGGAGGTAGTTGACGACGTACAGGAAGATCGGGTTGCTGTTGCGGTTGGCGTCGACCCAGTCGCGGGCGTCGTTGAGCCAGTGGAACAGGGTGGCGTCGTCGTCGTGCGGCAGCACGGCCCTGCCGCGGAAGAGCACGTAGAGGGCCACCCCCGCGACCACTCCGGCGACCGGCACAACCCATCGGGGCAGGCGCCGGGCCCGCGCCGGGGCCTGCACGGGCGGCGCCGCCTGAACGGGCGCGCTCACCATCTACGCCTCCCCTGACGCGCCGGCCGAGGCGACCGCCGCGCCCCCGCGAGTCCTCGCCTCTGCCGTCTCGGCGGGGGCGGTGACGACCACGCGCTCGGTTTCGGGCCGTACGGCGCCGAGGAGGTCGACGCGGCTCACCACGCCGACCAGTTCGCCGTCGGCGACGACCCGGATGGGCCGGTCGGACGCCATCGCGGCCGGGACCGCGTCGTGGATCACGGTGCCGGCCGGGAGTTCGGGACCGTCGAGCGGCTCGCCGGGCTCGGGGGCGCGGGAGATCCAGCGCAGCGACAGCACCTGCGCCCGGGGAACGTCCCGCACGAAGTCGGCCACGTACTCGTCGGCGGGCGCCCCGACCAGCTCCTCGGGGGTGCCCACCTGCACGATCGCGCCCGCACGCATGATCGCGATGCGCTCGCCGAGCTTGAGCGCCTCGGACAGGTCGTGGGTGATGAAGACCATGGTCTTGCCGACCTCTCGGTGCAGCCGGATGACCTCGGCCTGCATGTCGCGGCGGATCAGCGGGTCGAGCGCGCTGAACGGCTCGTCGAACAGCAGCACCTCGGGGTCGACGGCGAGAGCCCTGGCCAGCCCCACCCGCTGCTGCATGCCGCCCGACAGCTGCTCGGGATAGGAGTCCTCATGGCCCTCCAGCCCGACCAGCGACAGGATGCGCCGGGCCTTCTCGTGCCGCTCGGCCTTTCCGACGCCCTGGATCTCCAGGCCGTAGGCGATGTTGTCCACGACCTTCCGGTGCGGCAGCAGCCCGAAGTGCTGGAAGACCATGCTCACCCGGTGGCGGCGAAGCTCGCGCAGTTGCTTGGCCGACATGGCGCGCACGTCCTGGCCGTCGATGCGCAGCTCTCCCGCCGTCGGTTCGATCAGCCGGGTGAGACAGCGCACCAGCGTCGACTTGCCGCTGCCCGAAAGGCCCATGACGACGAAGACCTCGCCCGGGCGTACCTCGAAGCTGACGTCCCTGACGGCGGCGGTGCACCCCGTCTTCGCCCGCAGTTGCGCGGGCTCGAGCTCGGCGTCGGGGCTGCCGATGATCCGGTCGGCCTTGGGACCGAAGATCTTCCAGAGCCCGCGAACCTCGATCGCGGCTGTGCCCACTCTGATTCCCCTCACTTGGCGCTCGCCCGCGAGGCGGCGTGGACGCCCGGAAACGCCAAAGCACGGCGCGAGGGCTGCCGCTCGAACGCCGTGAATGAAGAGCGGGGGGCCAACGACTCCTCAGGGCACACGCACAGGCGTTGCGCTACGCGCAACACGGATCCTGTTTTGACAACAGGTCTGAGGCTAGGGCCCTGCTGCCCCTCATATGGTGAAAAATGCCACCTAAACTCCATATCGTGATCGTCCGGTGATCTTTCGCTCCGCGGGCAATACCGGGCGGTGAGGGCGCGGCGGCGCGGTGTGAGGACCGACTCCCGGGCGTGGTGGCAGCCGGGCCGGGATCAGGTGGCGAGAATGCCTCCGTCGACCGGGAGCACCGCCCCGGTGACGTACGAACCGGCGTCGGAGGCGAGGAAGACCGCGGCGGCGACGAGCTCCTCCGGATCGCCCGAGCGCTTCATCAGGACCCGCTGCTCCCGCACGCGGTCGAGGTAGCCGTCGGGATACTGCGCGGTCATCTCCGAGTCGAAGAAACCCGGCTCCAGGCAGTTGACCCGGATGCCCCGGCGCGAGGTCCACTGCTGGGCGAGGTCGCGGGTGAGGCCGGCGACGGCGGCCTTCGACGCGCTGTAGGCCGCCTGTGGCAGCCCGGCCGTGGTCTCGCCGAGCACGCTGCCGATGTTGACGATCGACGATCCCGGCCGCATGACCCGGGCGCAGGCCTGCGCCATCCAGTAGGTGCCGTTCAGGTTGACGTCGATCACGCGGCGGAACTCGCCGGGAGTCTCCCGCAGGGCGGGCACGGCTGTGCCGACGCCCGCGTTGTTGATCAGCACGTCGATCCGGCCGAACTCGCCCATGGCCGCGTCGGCGAGGGCCTGACACTCCTCGGGGTCCGACACGTCGGTCGGGACCGCCAGGCAGCGGCGGCCGGTCTCCTCGACCAGCCGCCGGGTCCGCTCCAGGCCCTCGGGACGGCGGGCCCCGATCACCACGTCGGCGCCCGCCTCCGCCAGGCCCCCGGCGAAGGCGACGCCGAGCCCCGACGAGGCCCCCGTCACGATGGCCACCTTGCCGTCAAGACGGAACCGGTCCAGGATCACGCCGCCTCCTCGCCCAAGAATCGAACCCGACTCTAGAGCAAGGTTTTGCCAGGGTGCGGGACGGGTGGATCAGAGGCCGTACTCCTTGGAGATCCGCTCGTGCCGCTCGGCCTCGATGCCGACCTCACGGGCGAGGTCGAGCCACGCCAGCGGGTGGGACCACTGCTCGGTGACGTCGTCGAGGACGGCGTCCAGCTCCGCCGGCCGCGCGGCGGGCGGGATCGCGATCCAGCCGAACACGCCGGGCAACTGCTCGCCGGTGGCCGGGTGGGTGACGCGGTAGTTCTCGTCGCTGTAGACCCACATCGGCCAGCCGCGCTCGGCGAGGACCTCGTTGAACTCGGCCCACTCGTCCTCCGACGGCGCCGCGCCGTCGAAGAACCAGCTCGTGTAGCCGCCCGGGCGCAGCATCGTCACCCCGGCGAACGGGATGACGAAGCTCTCCCGCTCCTGCTCGTTTTCGGGAATCGGCTCCAGCGGCCGGGGGTCGATCACGACGACGTCGCCCGCGTTGTAGTCCATGCCGCGGGGCTGCGGGATCGCCAGGCGCGCGGTGGCCGGGCCGGTCCGCACGGCGAGCACCTCCCGCTGGCTGCCGTCGGGGGCGGGGAGGATCACCCGGACCAGGTGCCACTCCTCCTCGATCGGGCCCTCGCCCGGCTCGATCGGCATGCCGAGCTTGGTGCCCGCGGCGCGGACGGTCGCCCAGTCCTCCACGGCGGTGGACAGGACGATGATCCGCCAGACGTCCTCCTCCTCGCCCTCGCCGGAGTCGAGCAGCGGCTTGAGGATCTCGGCCGCCTTGACGTTGTCGCCGAGCTGCTGCACGGCGCCCGACCACAGGCGGAGCGCCTCCAGCCCGCCCTCGTTGGCGGCCGCCTGCTCGGCCTCGGCCGCCGTCTCCTCCCAGCGCTCGCGCGCGCGGTGGAGCCGGGCGAGCGCGAGGTGCGAACGCGTCTGCGGCAGCCGGGCCGCCAGGGTCTCCACCCGCTCGTCCTGCCCGGCCTCGATGAGCAGGCCGGTGAGGTAGGAGATGTCCTCGTCGCCGGCGGCGGCCGGGTCGCCGTCCTCGACGACCGTCTTCCAGTAGACGTCGGCGCCCACCGGGGCGTAGCCGAGGAACCCGAGCGTCGTGGTGTGGCGCCGGGTGGCCTCGAGGTCGGTGCCGGACAACGGCCACAGCCAGCCCACCCACCGCTCGGGGTCGGCCGTGCGGCCGTCGGCGGCGTCGAAGTAGGCCACCAGCTCGTCGCGGGGGCCGGGCGGCGGAAGCTCCTTGGCGTCGTCCGCCGCGGCGCGCAGCTCGGCCACCCGCTCGGCGAGTCCCTCGGTGGCGCGCAGATCGGCGATCACGGCCTCGGCGTAGTCGGCCAGCAGGCGGGCCTGCCACAGACCCTGCCGGGCGACCGCCAGGTGCCCGGCCGTCAGGGCCAGCTCGAACCGGGCGCGGTGGCCGCCCACGCTTTCGAAGTAGGCCATCCACTGCCGCAGGATGCGGCCGAGCTGCCAGGTGTTGGCGATGCCCTCGGTGAGCATGCGGACCGTGCGGGCCCACTCCACCCATTCGCGCGCGTGGTCGCCCACCACGTCGAGGTCGGGCAGCGCGTCCACGGCCTCCTGCACACGGCCGAGGGTGGCCAGCACCTGCGACCTGAGCAGGGTCTCGCGGCGGCCCTTCGCGACCGGGTCGTCCGGCTTGAAGCCGGTCGAGGCGTCGAGCGCGGCCAGGGCGTCGTCCGGGCGGCCGGCGGCGAGCAGGGCCCGCACGGAGGCGGCGCCCAGCTCCCAGCTCGCCTCGCGCTCCTCGCCGCGCAGGCGCTCGACCGCCGCCTCGGCGTACGCGACGGCCTCGGCCGCCTGGCCCGCGTCGAGCAGGGCGGCGACGTACTGCGTGGCCAGGCCGGAGAAGGCGAGGGAGTCGGGGCCGACGCTGTTGAGGGCCGCGCCCAGGGTCGCCAGCCGGGTCTCGGCGTAGCCGGGGCCGTCGGTGTTGGCCTGGGTCATCGCCAGGACTTCCACGGCGCCGGGGGCGGCGGGACAGTCGCGGACGTCGTCACGCTGGGCGAAGTCCGCCAGTGCCACGGCGTCGTCGAGCGCGACCGCGCCGATCGCCCGGTCACCCGCCCGGCCGACCAGGTGCCAGTAGCGCGCGAAGAACTCCAGCCACGGCTTCTCCAGCGTCTCGGCGTGCTGCGCGATCGCCGGCGCCACGACGTCGAGCTGGGTGAAACGGCCCTCCAGCGCCTGCCCGGGCACGTCACCCAGCGCCATGGCCAGCCCCGTGTTGCCCGCCTCGTGCAGTTCACGCTGGGTGCTACCGACCCAGGCCCAGATGTCCACGTCCATGGGCAGTCAGTCTGCCAGGTCGCCGACCATGACCCAAACGAACGCGGCCTTATGCTCACCGGCGCGTCAGCGCGTCAGCGCACCCGGGACGCCTCCCGGAGGAGGGCGCAGAGTTCGGCGAGCTCCGCCGGGCCGAGCGCCGCGTACGCACGGGCGACGAGGTCGTCGGTCAGCTCCTCCACCCCGGCCCTGCGCTCCGCCGTCTCCGCCGACGGCTCCGGGTAGGGCTCGGGCCAGGCGAGGAAACGGGCGACGTCGGAGGCGCGGTCGTACGGGATCGGAGTCCCGGTGCCGTCCGCGCCCACGAGGGTGGCATCCAGCGGGTCGAGTCCGTGCGCCACCACGGCGGTCGCGTGCCGGCCGCCGCGCAGTTCCCGCACGACGTGCAGCAGGTGGGCCGCCAGAGCAGGCCCGCCGCCGGGCCGCGGCATGGCCCGCCATCCGGCGAACAGCGGCGCGCAGAACGGGTCGGCGCCGTCGGCGACGGCGGCGAGCAGCTCCGCCAGCCGGTCGGCGTTCCCGAGCCCGGCGAGCCGGCGCCGTCCCCAGTCGTGGCAGGCGCCGGCGTAGAGCGAGGCGGCCTCCTCGGCCGGGAGCTTGCGCCCGCCCTCCCACGACTCGCGGACGTGCCCGGCCGGGAAGAAGACGACCGCCGCGAGCACGACATCGGCGTCCACCTCGCCGAGGACGCCGCACCTGCCGCGGAAGTACATCTCCCGTGGGCCGAGGCCGTGACGCTCGCACAGCGCCTTGACCTCCCGCGAGATCATGAAGCCCCCGCCGAGGGCCCCGATCGCCGCCTTCGTCTCCACCACCGCGTCACGCGGATCCATGCGCCCTCCTCGATCCAATCTTCAGACCCAGGGTGGGGGGTTAGAACAATGTTCCGCAAGTCCCTTGGACGATCAGAGGACGGCGGGCCACTCCCCCGAGGCGACGAGGACGGCCGGCCCCGACAGGTAGCTCGTGTCCTCCTCCAGCGTGACGGTGACCGTGCCGCCGAGCACCCGGATCTCCCAGGTGCCGGTGGTCTCCCCGGCGGCGTGAGCGGCGGCGACGGCCGTCGCGACCGCCCCGGTGCCGCACGAGCGCGTCTCCCCCGAACCCCGCTCGTGCACCCGCATGGTCACCCTGTGGTCGCCCACGGTGTTGAAGATCTCGACGTTGACGCCCTCCGGGTAGTCCGCGCGGTCGAAGTCCGGCTCGCGGCCGAGGTCGAACCCGGCCACCGGCTCCTCCACGGCGCACGCCAGGTGGGGGTTGCCCATGTTCACGTTCACGCCGCGGCACTCGCGCCCGTCGACGACCGCGCGGCTGTCCCCCAGCACCCGCGGCCTGCCCATGTCCACGGTCACGTCGCCCGTCACCCCGAGCCGTACGCGCTTGAGGCCCCCGCGGGTGGCGAGGGCGAACTCGCCGGGCGCCGCGAGGCCCGCGTCGACCAGGTAGCGGGCGAAGACCCGGACACCGTTGCCGCACATCTCGGCGATGCTGCCGTCCGCGTTGCGGTAGTCCATGAACCACTCGGCCTCGCCGGCCGGCCCGGCCGCCTCGGGGCAGAGCTTGGTGCGCACGACGCGCAGCACCCCGTCGGCGCCGATGCCGGCGCGCCGGTCGCACAGCGCCGCGACGTCCGCCGCGGACAGGTCCAGCGTGGCGTCGGCGTCCGGCAGGATGACGAAGTCGTTCTCGGTGCCGTGGCCCTTCACAAAACGCATGGCAGCAGTCTAGGAGGCGCCGGTGATCACGGCGATCGCGCGACCGGCCAGGTCAGGCGCGTCGAACGGCAGCCACACCACGCGAGGGTCGCGGCGGAACCACGACTCCTGCCGCCGGGCGAACCTGCGGGTGGCCCGCACCGTCTCCTCCCGCGCCTGCTCCTCGGTCCACTCCCCCGACAGGAAGCGCAGCACCTGCGCGTACCCGAGCGCCCGGCCGGCGGTCCTGCCCTCCGCCAGGCCGCGCGCGGCGAGCGCGCGCACCTCGTCCACCAGCCCGGCCTCCCACATGAGGGCGACCCTGCGCTCGATCCGCTCGTCGAGAACCGGCCGCGGCACCTCGACGCCGATCTGCACGCTGTCGTAGACCGCGTCGTACGACGGCATCGTGGCGGAGAACGGCCGCCCGGACAGCTCGATGACCTCCAGGGCGCGGACGATCCTGCGGCCGTTGCTCGGCAGGATGTTCTCCGCGGCCACCGGGTCGAGGCCCTTGAGCCGCTCGTACAGGGGCGCCGGGCCGGTCGCGGCGAGCTCCTTGTCCAGCCGGGCGCGCACGTCCGGGTCGGTCCCCGGGAACTCCAGGTCGTCGATCGCGGCGCGCACGTAGAGCCCGGAGCCGCCCGCCAGCACGGGCACCCGGCCGCGGGAGCGCAGGCCCTCGATCAGGGGGCGGGCGAGCCGCTGGTATTCGGCCACGCTCGCGGTCCGCGTCACCGGCCAGATGTCCAGCAGGTGGTGGGGGACGCCGCGCCGCTCCTCCCGGGTCAGCTTGGCCGTGCCGATGTCCATGCCCTCGTAGAGCTGCATGGAGTCGGTGTTGATCACCTCGCCGTTCAGGCGGAGCGCGAGCTCGACGGCCAGATCGGACTTTCCCGCCGCGGTCGCGCCCACGACGGCGATCACAGGTAGCTGCCCCACACCCTCCAGTGTCCCAGCGGCGGGGAGGTCAGATGTCCCAGTCGAGAGTGGGAGGCAGGTGGCCTTCGAGGGTGAGCAGCCACCGCTTGGACTCCACTCCCTCGCCGCCGCTGAAGCCGCCGAGCCCGTTGCTCGCGACGACCCGGTGGCACGGCACGATGATCGGGATCGGGTTGGCGCCCATGATCGAGCCGATGGCCCGCGCCGGGACCCCTGTGCCGCTCCGCGCCGCCAGCTCCCCGTACGTCACCACCTCGCCGTACGGGACCGTGGCGGACAACGTGCCGAGGACCTGCCGCTGCAGTAGCGACATGAGCCGCCAGTCCACCGGCACGCGGAACTCCTTCAGCTCACCCCGGAAGTACGCCGCCAGTTCCTCGCCGGCCGCGGCCGTCCGGACCCGGTCGTCGGCGACGGCCATGCCGAGGCGATCGGCGATGCGCTCCCTGACCAGGGGGCCGTCCTGGAAATGCGTCGCGGCGACCCCGTCCTCGGTGACGGCGGCGAGCACGTCGCCCAGCCTGGTCGGTACGGTCGCGAACGCCACCGTGCTGCTGTCCATACATCCCATTCTGCGCGTGGTGCAGCGGGGTAGGGTGATCGGGTGCTGGTCGCCGCGGCCGTCTGCCCGCATCCTCCGCTGCTCGTCCCGCAGGTCGCCGGGGCCGCCGCGCCCGAACTCGACGACCTGCGCGTGGCCTGCGCCGCGGCGGCCGGGTCGCTCCTGGACGCCCGCCCCGACGTGCTGGCCGTGGTCGGCGGCGCGGAGACCACCGCGTCCTTCCCCGGGAACGCCGCGGGGACGCTGCGCCCGTGGGGCCCCGACGTCCGGGTCGGCCCGGGGGATCTCGTCCTGCCGCTGTCGCTCACCATCGGCCGCTGGCTGCTGGAGGGGACGGGGACGCTTCCCGTCCTGCGGTTCGAGGCGGTGGGCTTCGACGCGCCACCGGACGAGTGCGCCGCGCTGGGCCGCCGCCTGGCGACGTCGGCGCCGCGGGTGGCGCTGCTGGTCATGGGCGACGGCTCGGCCAGGCGCACCGAGAAGGCGCCGGGGTACATCCATCCCGGCGCCGTGCCGTACGACGAGACGCTCGCCGGCGCGCTCGCCTCGGGCGACGCCGGCCGGCTGCTCGGCCTCGACCCGGACGAGGCGCGGGAACAGTGGGCGGCGGGCCGGGCGGCCTTCCAGGTCCTCGGCGGCGCGGCGGAGGGAGCGCCCCCGCCGGCCGCCTCCGAGCTGCTGTACGACGACGCGCCGTACGGCGTGGGCTACTTCGCCGCCCGCTGGGCCTGGTAGTCCGCGCGCTTCGGCACGGGGACGCGCATGAGGTCGCGGGCCGTCACGACCTCCCCCGCGTAGGACGTGCGCACCTCGTCCACGAAGCGCGGCTCGTCGGCCGTGGTGTACCGCTCGGAGAAGTGGGTGAGCACCAGCCGCCGCACCCCGCAGTCGGCCGCGATCCGGCCCGCCTGGGCCGCCGTCAGGTGCCCGTACTGCGCGGCCAGCGCGCTCTCGTCCGACAGGAACGTCGACTCGATCACCAGCAGGTCGACGCCGTCGGCCAGGGCGAACGCCCCGTCGCACACCCGCGTGTCCATCACGAAGGCCGCGCTCTGCCCCGGCTTGGGGACGCTGCACTCCTCCAGCGTGACCGTCGAGCCGTCCGGCATCGTCAGCGAGCCGTGCCGCTGGAGCTCCCCGATCATCGGCCCGCGCACGCCCCGCCTGGCCAGCTCCCCGGGCAGCATGCGGCGCCCGCCCGGCTCGTCCACGCGATAGCCGTACGACTGGACGGGGTGCGACAGCGGCCGCGCGGTCAGCGTCACGGGCCCCGACGGCCACCGGACCACCTCGCCGGAGACCGGGCGAGGTGTGATCACATCGGTGTCGGCGAAGGCCGACGCGTTGCGCAGCCTCCCCCAGTACGTCTCGCCGCTCGCGGGGTAGGCCGCCCGCACCTCGTGGTTCACCCCGTCCCTGGCGATGCGCTGGACCACGCCGGGCACCCCCAGGCAGTGGTCGCCGTGAAAGTGGGTGACGCAGATCCAGGTGATGTCGTGCGCGCTCACCCCTGCGTGCAGCATCTGCCGCTGGGTGCCCTCTCCCGGATCGAACAGGAACCCCTCGCCATCCCAGCGGAGCAGGTAACCGTTGTGGTTGCGGTGACGGGTGGGCACCGCACTCGACGTGCCGAGGACGACCAGTTCACGAACGGACACACCGCGATGGTAGGACGTGTCCGGCGATCGGGCGCCGCCGCGCCGCGGCGCAAGCACCGCCATGGCGGCCTTTCACCTACCGTGGCGCAACTCAGCCAATATTCGCCATCATTCGGGATATTTCTCCGAATAATGGCCGGGCGGCGTATTTGGAGTTCCCGGAAATCGCCGGAACCGCCGCTGGAATTCGCGCGTGGCGGGCAGACTGAGAAATCCGATACGACCGACCGCCGCATGGAAGAATACGACCTTGCCGGATTTCTCCCCCATCCCTCGGCACCGGCGCGACGGCCATCCCGTCCTCGCCCTGACGGGTGTGGTCGGCGTGGCCGCGATCGCCGGACTCGGCGTCGTCCTGGCCGTCCTGCCCACGCGCGACCCCGCGCCCTCCACCGCCCGGCCGGCGGCCGCCGATCTGGGCGCCGCGGCCTCTCCTGCACGTCCGGCGCCGGGATTTCCCGCCGCCGGCCCTTTCTTCTCGCCGGCGCCCTCCCCATGGAAAACCGGATCCGGGCGACCGGAAACGGAACCGGAACGCGCGGCGGAGCACCGGAAGGAGGCGGAGGAAACGGCGCCGCGAGACACCACAGAAAGCCCAGAAAGCGGACAATCGGCGCGAGAATTAACAAAGGACGAACCGGCGGCACATCGACGCGACGCGCTGCCGCCCGGTCACGATGTCGGAGCGTCACGGTCGCCCGGGCACCCTCCCCGGACGGCGAACCCCTCCTCCCGGTCCCGACCGCCCTCGCCCGTCTCGTCGTCCCGGAGCGGCGCGGGCGGCACGAGCGGCTCCACCGGCACGTCAGGCCGCGCCGGGACGGAGGAGGCGCGCCAACCCCGGCCCGCCCGCATCGCTTCTCCGCACGCCTCGAAGCCGGCCGTTCGGAGCTCCGCGACCCGCGAATCGGCGGCAGAGGACACAGCGGCCAGGGACACAGCGGGCAAGGACGCGACGGCACGGAACTCCGCGACCCCGAGATCAGCCGGGGCGGACGGGGCGGACGGCGCGGCGCGCACCCGGATCCAGGACCCCTGCCTGCGATTCGACGACGACCTGCGCCGCGCCTACTGCTACGAGGTCCTGCGCCGCCTCAGTCAGTGACCTGGACCTCGCGGTCAGTGGCCCGGACGTCGCGGTCAGTAACCCGGACGCCTTGGGTCAGAGGCCTGGACGTCGCGGGGGCCGGCGCGTCAGACGGCCGAGCAGGCGGACGGTTCCACGGGCGGCGGAGCGGGACGGCCAACGGTGGGCATCCCCAAGCTGACCGCGCTGCCCCGCTGCGGGGCGGCCTGCCGGGCCTCCCACGCGTCGCCCGCGCGGGTCCGCCGCACGGACAGGACCTTGTCGGCCACCAGGTGGTGCGGCGCGGCGTAGGTCACCTCGACGGTGACCATGTCGCCGGGGCGCGCCTCGGCGGCGCCGGCGGCGGCGAGGTGGACGAGGCGGTTGTCGGCCGCGCGGCCGGACAGGCGGTGGGTGGCGTCGTCCTTGCGGCCCTCGCCCTCGGCGACCAGCACCTCCAGAGTGCGCCCGACCTGCTTCTTGTTCTCCTCCCAGGAGATCTCCTCCTGGAGGGCGACCAGGCGCTCGTACCGCTCCTGGACGACGGCCTTGGGCACCTGGTCCTCCATGGTCGCGGCCGGGGTGCCGGGGCGGATGGAGTACTGGAACGTGAACGCGTTGGCGAAGCGCGACTGCCGTACGACGTCGAGCGTCTCCTGGAAGTCCTCCTCGGTCTCGCCGGGGAAGCCCACGATGATGTCGGTCGAGATCGCGGCGTCCGGCATGGCCGCCCGGACCCGCTCGATGATCCCGAGGTAGCGCTCGGACCGGTACGACCGGCGCATGGCCTTGAGGACGCGGTCGGAGCCGGACTGCAGCGGCATGTGCAACTGGTGCATCACGTTCGGCGTCTCGGCCATGGCGGCGATCACGTCGTCGGTGAAGGCCGCCGGGTGGGGCGAGGTGAAGCGGACTCGCTCCAGGCCCTCGATGTCCCCGCAGGCCCGCAGCAGCTTGCCGAACGCGAGCCGGTCGCCGAACTCCACGCCGTAGGTGTTGACGTTCTGGCCCAGCAGGGTGATCTCCAGGACGCCCTGGTCGACCAGCGTGCGCACCTCGCCGAGGATGTCGCCGGGACGGCGGTCCTTCTCCTTGCCGCGCAGCGACGGCACGATGCAGAACGTGCAGGTGTTGTTGCACCCGACCGAGATCGCCACCCACGCCGCGTAGGCCGACTCGCGGCGGCTCGGCAACGTGGAGGGGAAGGTCTCCAGGGACTCCTTGATCTCGACCTGCGCCTCCTGCGCGATCCTGGCTCGCTCGAGCAGCACCGGCAGCGACCCGACGTTGTGGGTGCCGAAGACCACGTCCACCCAGGGGGCCCGGCGGACGATCTCGCCCTGGTCCTTCTGCGCCAGGCACCCGCCGACCGCGATCTGCATGCCCTCACGGGCCATCTTGATCGGCCGCAGGTGGCCCAGGTTGCCGTAGAGCCGGTTGTCGGCGTTCTCGCGTACGGCGCAGGTGTTGAACACGACGACGTCCGGCGTGTCCCCCTCGGCCGCGCGGACGTATCCCGCGTCCTCCAGCAGCCCGGACAGCCGCTCGGAGTCGTGCACGTTCATCTGGCAGCCGTAGGTCCGCACCTCGTAGGTCCGGGCCGCGCCCTCGGTGCCCGCCTGTATCGTCGTCACGCTTTCGGCGCCCTGGGTCGTCACAGTCTGTGTGGTCGCAGTCATCGCCCTACAAGGGTAGGCGCTTTCCCGCCCTCGCCCGTACCGGAACGTCGCGCACCCGATCGCCGGCACGGCCGGCCAGGCCGGCTCGCGGCCTCGGCCGCGGGGCCACGCACAGCGTCGCCGCCGCACGCCGCGCCCTCCCGGCGCGGACCGGATCGGGGGCGCGGATCCCGCTGTCATGACCAGGGCTCGCATCTGTCATTACCCAGGCTTGTGAAAAGCGAAAATATCGTTTTATTGAATCATTCATCTCTATGTGATGCCCTTGTGAGTGCATGGACCACGCTCCCCACGGATTGGCCAGAACCATGGTGAACTGGAAGCGATCATCCGTTCTCATCCGCAGGACGGTTGGTTACTCCACCGTCGCCGCATTGGTGTGCACCGGGGTCAGTCTGCTCTTCCTCGTCGTCGTCGGCAGCAAGGACGACGAGTCGTCCCGGGCTCGAGTCACCGGGGCGTGGGACCGAGTGGTGCCCCTCATCAGAGAGGGGTTCCTCCCCCCCGTGCTGCCGGCGGGCAAGGACATGGCGATCCAGGTCCTGAACACGCGGAACGAGGTCGTCGCGGCGACGCCGCAACTCGCCCACAAGCCCCCGATGGCCACCTTCCGCGCGGCCAGCGCGAGCGTGCACGCCGAACGGGTGCTGTGCCCTCCGGCCGGGCTGAAAGGCTGCATGACCGTCTTCTCCTACAAGGTCTATCAGCCGGACGGGCCCTGGCTCCTCTACGTCTCGGCGCCCACCATCCCCTGGTACGGGAACACGGCGGCGCTGTCCTTCGCGATCGGCATGTCCCTGCTGATGACCGCGATGACGGCGGCCGGAACCTTCCATGTGGCCAAGAGGGACATGACCGCGGTGGACGCCATCCGCACGGAACTGGCGGAGATCACCGCCACCCATCTCCACCGCCGGGTCCCGGTGGCGCACAACAACCAGGAAGAGATCAAGCTCCTGGCCGGAACGGTGAACGACACCCTGGACCGGCTCGAAGGCGCGTACAAGCAACTGCGGCAGTTCACCTCGGACGCCTCGCACGACCTGCGCAGCCCCCTCACCGCCATGCGGACCCAGCTCGAAGAGGCCCTCATGCATCCGGACGACACCCACTGGCCCACGATGACGGCGGCGGTGCTCTCCGGAGTGGACCGGCTTCAGGCGATCGTGACCGATCTGCTGACCCTGGCCAGGCTGGACGCCCGTGCCCCCCTCGATCTCAGTCCGACCGACCTCGGCCGGCTGCTCGGCGGCGAGCTCGACCGCCGCACCTACCGAATGAAGATCGTGAAAGATCTCCGGCAGAACGTCTTCGTCGACTGCGACCGGCTGCGGATCACCCGGCTCCTGGTGAACCTGCTCGACAACGCCGAACGGCACGCCACCTCGCAGATCACCGTCAGCGTGCGGGCCGACGGGCCGACGGCGACGCTGGAGGTCCTCGACGACGGCGCCGGAGTCGCCCCGGAGCACCGGGAGATCGTCTTCGACCGCTTCACCCGGCTGGACGCCTCCCGCGACCGGGACTCAGGGGGCACCGGGTTGGGTCTGGCGATCGCGCGGGAGATCGCGGAAGCGCATCAGGGCACCTTGACCATCCAGGACAGCGAACGGGGAGCACGGTTCGTCCTGCGCCTCCCCATCCGCGAAGCGCCTCATACCGCCGGCCGAAGCGAGCATCTTGCCGGTCACGCCGGATTTTTCAGTATGCCGGTCCCACGATGAGCCGTTTTCCGGCTCGGGATTTTTGTGTATCCGCGCTCCTGCGCGGCGCGAGGCCGGCCTGAGCCGACCGGGACCGCGTCCCGGGCCGCATGGGCCGGGACGTACGGACAAACCGGGACTGATGTCCTGAGCAGCCGGGATGTGATCTATTCGGTACCGGCCTGTTAGTGACTCGGCGACGTTGACCCCCCTACGTTGTTGACCATGACGGAGATCAGTGGTTCCGACCCGCTTGTCAGGCTGGAGGGAGTCAACAAGCATTTCGGTCCCCTGCATGTGCTCAAGGACATCGGCCTGAGCGTGGGCCGGGGCGAGGTGGTCGTCGTCATCGGCCCGTCCGGCAGCGGCAAGTCGACGCTGTGCCGGGTGATCAATCGTCTGGAGACGACCGACACCGGAACCATCGTCTTCGACGGGCGGGAGCTGCCCGCGGAGGGCAGGGCTCTGGCCCGCCTGCGATCCGAGGTCGGGATGGTGTTCCAGTCCTTCAACCTCTTCTCCCACAAGACGATCCTGGAGAACGTCACGCTCGGTCCGACCAGGGTGCGGAAGATCTCCCGGCAGCAGGCCGAGCAGCGGGGCATGGAACTGCTTGAACGGGTCGGCATCACCTCTCAGGCGGGCAAGTATCCCGCCCAGTTGTCCGGCGGCCAGCAGCAGCGCGCGGCCATCGCCCGCGCGCTGGCCATGGACCCCAAGATGATCCTTTTCGACGAGCCCACCTCGGCCCTCGACCCCGAGATGGTCCAGGAAGTGCTCGACGTGATGACCGGCCTGGCCAAGGACGGCATGACGATGATGGTCGTCACCCACGAGATGGGTTTCGCCCGCCGGGCGGCCAACCGGATCGTGTTCATGGCCGACGGCCAGATCGTCGAGGAGGGGTCGCCCTCGGAGTTCTTCACCCAGCCGAGCACCGAGCGCGCCCGCGACTTCCTCTCCAAGATCCTCACTCATTGATCCCAGCTCACGACAAGCTCCACAAGAAGCGAAAGGTGACGCGGATGCGATTCGGAGCCGGCCTGCTCGCGCTGGCCGCCCTGGCTACCGGCCTGACGGCCTGCGGCAACTCCGGGGCGGACTCGATCGCCGACAAGGCGAAGAACGACAAGAAGCTCGTCGTCGGCATCAAGATCGACCAGCCGGGCTGGGGCCTGAAGAAGCCCGACGGCACCTACGGCGGGTTCGACGTGGACGTGGCCAGGTACGTCGCCAAGGAACTCGGCGTGCCGGAGAGCGGGATCACCTTCAAGGAGGCCCAGTCGGCCAACCGGGAGCCGTTCATCCAGCAGGGCCAGGTGGACATGGTCGTCGCGACCTACTCCATCACCGACGAGCGCAAGAAGAAGATCTCCTTCGCCGGGCCGTACCTGATCACCGGCCAGGACATCCTCGTCCGCGCCGACGACACCTCGATCACCGGGGTCGAGTCCCTCAAGGACAAGAAGGTCTGCGGCGCGCAGGGCTCGTCGTCGCCGAAGCGGCTCGCCGACAAGTTCGGGGCCGAGTGGGAGTCCAAGAACCTCACTCAGCAGCAGGGGTACGGCGCGTGCCTGCCGCTGCTGGAGAACCAGCAGGTCGACGCGATCTCCACGGACGCAACGATCCTCGCCGGGTTCGCCGCCCAGTTCCCCGGCAAGTTCAAGCTGATCGGCCAGCCGTTCAGCGAGGAGAAGTACGGCATCGGCATCAAGATGGACGACAAGTCCGGCCGCGACGCGATCAACAACGCCATCGAGAAGTTCTTCAACGACGGCAGCTGGCGCAAGGCCCTCGACGCCAACCTCGGCGAGTTCGGCAAGTACTTCACCACGCCGCCGTCCGTCGAGCGGTACTAGGGCACCGATAGCGGCACTGGAAGGAGGCCGGCGGTGGAGGCCGTCGTCGACGAGCTTCCCGTCATCCTCGGCGCGTTCTGGCTGACGGTGAAGCTCACGGTGGTCAGCGGGGTGATCTCGCTGATCTGGGGGATCGTGCTGGCGGCCATGCGCGTCAGTCCGCTTCCGGTGCTGCGAGGGGCGGGTGCGCTGTACGTCAACGTGCTGCGCAATACGCCCCTCACACTGATCATCGTGTTCTGCGGCCTCGGCCTGGGCACGGTGATGAACGTCCAGTTCTCCCGGGACGACCTGTCGCTCAACAGCTTCTGGCTGTCGATCATCGGGTTGTCCGCCTACACCGCCGCCTTCGTGTGCGAGGTCGTGCGGTCGGGGATCAACACCGTGCCGCTCGGGCAGGCGGAGGCCGCCCGGGCGATCGGGCTGACGTTCCTGCAGACGCTCCGCCTGGTGATCCTCCCCCAGGCGGTGCGCACGGTCATCGCGCCGCTCGGGAGCCTGCTGAACGCGCTGGTCAAGAACACGACGGTCGCGGCCGCGATCGGCGTCATGGAGGCGGCGCTGCGGATGAAGAACCTGTTCGACGCCCACGGAGACGCGATCATCCCCATCTTCCTCGGCTTCGCCGCCGGGTTCGTCGTGCTGACCCTTCCCATGAACCTGCTGTCCGGCCGGCTGGCCCGCCGCCTGGCGGTGGTCCGATGACCGGGCGCGGCGCCGGCGTCCTCTACGACGTCCCGGGCCCGCGCGCCCGCCTGCGCAACAACGTGCTGACCCTCGCGTCCGGCCTCGTCCTGCTGCTCGTGGCGTACTTCGTCTGGACGAAGTTCGACGAGAAGGGCCAGTGGGACGGCAAGCTGTGGCAGCCGTTCCTGCGGGCCGAGACCTGGACCGAGCTGATCCTGCCCGGACTGCTCAACACGCTGACCGCCGCCGCGGTCGCCGCGGTGCTCGCGCTGCTGTTCGGGGCCGTGTTCGGCATCGCCCGCCTGTCGGACCACCGCTGGGTGCGGATCCCGGCCGCGGTGGTCGTCGAGGCCTTCCGCGCGGTCCCGGTGCTCATGCTGATCTTCTTCGCCCAGTACGGCGGGAGCCTGGCCGGGCTGGTCGTGACCGAGTTCGCGGCCGTGGTCTTCGGTCTCACGGTCTACAACGGGTCGGTCCTCGCGGAGATCGTGCGCGCGGGCATCCTCGCCGTGCCGCGGGGCCAGGCCGAGGCGGGATCCGCGATCGGCCTGCGCAAGAACCAGGTGATGCGGCTGATCCTGCTGCCGCAGGCGGTGACCGCGATGATGCCCGCGATCATCAGCCAGCTCGTGGTGCTGCTCAAGGACACCGCGCTCGGGTTCGTCGTGGCGTACGCCGACCTGCTGAACGCGGGCGCCCGCGTGGTGCCGGCCAACTACGCCAACCTGATCCCCTCGGTCATCGTCATCGCGGTGGTCTACATCGCGATCAACCTGGCGCTCGGCTACCTCGCCACCTGGCTGGAACGGCGCAGCAGGCACAGCCGGAAGATCACGGCCGACCCGGCCGCCGCCGAGGTGGCCGCGGGCGGCGAGGTCGCGCTGATGAGCTGACCCCTCCCTCCGCACGGCTCGGGTCAAGGGATCTTTGCCGTGTCGCTGCTGGCGGGCAGACGCACGCGACCTCGATATTGATCGCGTGTGGCGTGGCGTTGCCGTGGTCGGCGTCCTGGCGGCCACGTTCCTGACCGGTGGATGCGGGAACGGCGGCACGCTGGTGGTCGGCGTGCGTCCCGGGCAGCCGGGCCTGGTCACCAGGCTTCCCGACGGGCGCTACAGCGGCTTCGACATCGAGGTCGCGCAATACGTCGCCCGGGCGCTCGGCTACCGCGACGACCAGGTCGTCTACACGCTCGACACCGCGCGGGCCGATCTCGTCGTCGGCGCCACCGGCCCGCCCGGCTCCCGGTATGTCGCCGGCCCCTACCTCGTCACCAGCACCGACATCCTCGTCCGGGCCCACGACCTGTCCATCCGCCGGCCGCGCGACCTCGCCCGCAAACGCGTCTGCGCCACCCGGGAGTCCGCCGAGCCGCTCGTGCGGAAATTCGGCACCCGCTGGCGGCAGTTCTTCCTCGCGGAGGCGAACCTGCCCGCGGCCTGCGCCCCGCTGCTGGCCTCCGGCAGGACCGACGCGATCGTGGCCGACGCCCCCGTGCTCGCCGGGCTGTCGGCGCAGTATCCCGGCAGGTTCCGCTTCAGCGGCAAGGGGCTGTCCACCGAGAGGTACGGCATCGCCACCGGGACGGCCGCACTGCGCGATCAGGTCGAAGAGGCGCTGCGCCGGATGTTCGAGGACGGCACCTGGAAACGGACGGTCATCGACCAGCTCGGCGCGCTCGCCACCCGCTACACCACTCCTCCGTCCCTGGACTGATGCGTTGCCGCATTCGCCCTCCCGGGAGCGGGCTCGTCGGGCAGGATGCGGTCATGCCCCCCACGCCCGGCCCGAGGCCGTTCTCGCCACGGCCGTCGCCCATCTCCACGACCGACGTGGCACGTGCCGGTCGGCGGCTCGGGTTCCCGACCGTACTGGGCGGGGAGGCGTGGTGGGAGGAGGACCGCCCCGCCGAGGGCGGCCGCCGTACGGTCGTCCACCGGGCCGCCGACGGCACCCTCACCGACCTGCTTCCCGCGCCCTGGGACGCCCGTACGCGCGTCCACGAGTACGGCGGGCGGTCCTATGTCGTGGTCCCCGGTCACGGCCTCGTCTTCGCGCACCACCCCGACCAGCGGCTCTACCTCGCCCGGGCCCACGCCGGCGGCGAGCCGGGCACGGACCGGCCCCGCCCGGTCACCCCGGAGCCCGGCGAGCCGGGCGCACTGCGCTACGCCGACCTCCGCTACGCCGACCTGCGTTACGCCGACCTGCGGGTCCAGGACGGCCCGGATGGCGCAGGCAGCGCAGGCGGCCTCGGTGGCGCGGGGGGCCCCGGTGGCCCGGGTGGTGCGCGTGGCGTAGGTGGTGCAGGTGGCCCGGGTGGTGCGGGTGGTGCGGGTGGCGCGGGTGGCCCGGGGAGCGCGGGCGGGCCGCGGGTGTGGTGTGTCCGGGAACGCCACGACCAGGATGCCAAGGTCACCCGTTCGATCGTGGCCGTGGAGTTGACCGGGACCGGCGAGATCGCCGAACTGGTCACCGGCAGCGACTTCTACGCCTCTCCCACGCCGTCCCCCGACGGCCGGCACCTCGCCTACATCTGCTGGAATCACCCGAACATGCCCTGGACCGGCACCGAGCTGCGGGTCACGCGACTGTCCGACGGCGCCACGTGGACGGTGATGGGCGGGCCTGCCGAGTCTGTCCTCGCGCCGCTGTGGTCCGACGAGCGGCGCCTGTACGCGATCTCCGACCGGTCCGGCTGGTGGAATCTCTACCGAGCCGACATCTCCGGATCGTCGTGCGAGCCTGTCTTCCCGGCGGAGGAGGAGTTCGCCGGGCCGCTGTGGCAGCTCGGCGGCCTGCCTTACGCCATGCTGGGCGACGGGCGGCTCGCCGTGCTGCACGGGCGCGGCGACCTGCGCCTGGGCGTCCTCGACCCGGAGGCGGGCACGCTGACCGACCTCGACGTCCCCTTCGTGGGGTGGGCGCCCGTGCTGGACGCGGACGGCGACGTGCTCATCGGCCTCGGCTACCGGGAGGGCGCGCCGCGTTCGGTCGTCCGGATCCACGCCGCCGACACCGCCACCACCGCCGACACCGCCGACACCGCCGCCGACGACGCCATCGGACCCGGCCCCGGCCACGCCCTCGGCCCCGGTCAGGCTGACCGCAGGGGTCACGCCGGTCACGCAGGTCACGCAGGTCACGCAGGTCGCAGCCGTCAGGCCGGACGCTCCGATCGCGCCAGTCACGCCGATCGCGCCGATGAACTGCGGCGGGAGGTGGAGGGCGTCGCCGCCGGCGTCCTCCCGGCGCCCCGGGCCGTGCAGTTCGAGGCCGTGCAGTTCGAGGCCGTGGCGTCCGAGGCCGTGGCGTCCGAGGCCGTGGAGTTCGAGGCCATGCAGCAGGAGGCCATGAAGTTTGGGGCTGGGGGCTTCGGGGCCGGGGAGTTAGGAGCCGGGGAGTTAGGGGCCGGGGGGTTCGGTGCCGCGCCCGGCACGCGCCGCGTCCACGCGTACCTGCATCCACCGGAGCAGGCGGACGAGGGCGGCGCGCCCTACGTCGTCTTCGTGCACGGCGGGCCGACCGGACACGCGACGAGCGAGTTCAGCCTGGAGAAGGCGTTCTTCACCAGCCGCGGCATCGGCGTGATCGACGTCAACTACGGCGGATCCAGCGGGTACGGCCGGGCCTACCGGGAGCGCCTGCGCGGCCGGTGGGGTGTGACCGACGTGGCGGACGTGATCGCCGCGGCGAAGTGGCTGGTCGCCGAGGGCCTCGCCGACCCCGCCCGGATCGCCGTACGCGGGGCGAGCGCGGGCGGGTGGACGGTCATGGCCGCCTGCGCCGCGTCGGACGTCTTCGCGGGCGGCGTCTCCGTGGCGGGCGTCAGCACGCTCGGGCCGCTCGTCGCGGCCACCCACGACTTCGAGTCACGGTACGTGGAGTGGCTGGTCGGTCCCGAGGACCGGTACGGCGAGCGTGAGCCGCTGGCCCGGGCCGACCGGGTGAACTGTCCCATGCTGCTCATGCAGGGGCTCGCCGACCCGGTCGTGCCGCCGGCCCAGTCGCGGGCGTTCGCCGAGCGCCTGCTGGCGCGCGGCGTGCCCTGCACCTACCTGGCGTTCGAGGGCGAGGCCCACGGGTTCCGGCGGCTGGAGACCAGGGCGGCGGCCCTCGCCGCCGAGTTGTCGTTCTACCTGCAGATCTTCCGGTGAGCCGGACCGGTCGCCCGTCCGCCTCGACGAGTGGCGTGCGCATCCGGTCGATGCGATGCGCTGGTCCGCAGCGACGTGGGTGACGAACCGGACGGCGTGACGAAGGCGCTCGGCCTTGCCCCCTGATCTGATCAGGAGGCGTCCCACCGGGCGTCCTCGGACGGCCGAGTGCCCCCGCCCAGCAACGGACGGGGGCACTCGGCCGTGGCGGCCGGGCCGGCGTCGTACGCGAGACGCGGGGGCCGAGGCTCACCAGGCGAGACTCACCGGGCGAGGCTCATCGGCCGGGGCTTACCGGGCGAACTCCGTGGCGCGGGACTCGCGGACCACGGTGATCCGGATCTGGCCGGGGTAGGTCAGCTCCTCCTCGACCTGCTTGGCGACGTCCCTGGCGATGACCTGGGCCTGGATGTCGTCCACGTTCTCGGGCCTGACCATTACCCGGATCTCCCGGCCCGCCTGCATGGCGAAGACCTTGTCGACGCCGTCGTACGACTGGGCGATCTCCTCCAGGCGCTCCAGCCGCTTGACGTAGGCCTCCAGGGACTCGCGCCGGGCACCGGGGCGGCTGCCGCTGATCGCGTCCGCGGCCTGGGTGAGGACCGCCTCGACGGTCTTGACCTCCACCTCGTTGTGGTGCGCCTCGATGGCGTGGACGACGTCCTCGTGCTCGCCGTACCGCCGGGCGATCTCCGCGCCGATCATCGCGTGGCTGCCCTCCACCTCGTGGGTGAGCGCCTTGCCGATGTCGTGCAGCAGCGCACAGCGCTTGACGAGGTCACGGTCGAGCCGCAGCTCGGAGGCCATGATCCCGGCGATGTGCGCCGACTCGATCAGGTGCTTGAGCACGTTCTGGCCGTAGGAGGTGCGATAGCGGAGCTGGCCCAGCAGCGTGACCAGCTCGGGGTGCATCTCGGTGATGCCCAGCTCGACCAGCGCGTCCTCTCCCGCCCGCACGCACAGATCCCGCACCTCGGCCTTGCTGCGCTCGTACGCCTCCTCGATCCGCTGGGGATGGATCCGGCCGTCGAGCACCAGCTTCTCCAGCGTCAGCCTGGCCGTCTCCCGCCTGACCGGGTCGAAACACGACAGCAGCACCGCCTCCGGCGTGTCGTCGATGATCAGATTGACCCCGGTGGTGGACTCGAAAGCCCTGATGTTGCGGCCCTCGCGGCCGATGATGCGGCCCTTCATCTCGTCGCCTGGCAGGTGGAGGACGCTCACCACCGACTCGGCCGTCTGCTCGGTGGCGACCCGTTGGACGGCCAGCGTCACGATCTTGCAGGCGCGCTTCTCGCCCTCCTTCCGGGCCTCGCCCTCGATCTCCCGGACGATCAGCGCGGCCTCGCGCTTGGCCTGATTCTCGATCTCCTTGACCAGCTCCGTCTTGGCCTGCTCGGCAGTCAGTCCGGCGACCCGCTCCAGGATCTCCTGCCGCCGCTCGGCCACCCGCTCCAGCTCCTCGCGGCGGTCGGCCAGCTCGGTCTCGGTCTCGGCCAGCTTGCGGGCCCGCTCGGTCTGCCTGCGCGCCTCCTCGTCGAGCCGCTGCTCGCGCTCGGCCAGCCGGTTCTCGCGGCGTTCGAGGTCGGAGCGCAGCTCCTTGAGCTCCGTTTTGAGGATCCGCGTCTCCTCCTCGACCTCCTTGCGCATCAGCGCAGCGCTCTCGGCGAATGTCTCCGACTTCTTGAGAATCTCCCCTGCGTCATGCTCCGCTTTCGTGCGGATCTCCTCGGCCTCGCGTCTGGCGCGTTCGAGTTCCTCGTTGACCTCGGCCTTCACCCCGGCGAGCTGCTCGGGTGAGGGGCCAGGCGGTGCGACGGTTCCGGTGCGGCGCATGACTATGACGAGGGCGGCGATCATCACGAGAGCCAGCAGCACTACCGCAACCGCAAGAACGATCACGATCGTGTCCATGCGCGCTCACCCCTCACGACAACTCTTGGCAGGGGTCGCACGCGCAGCACGGCAGCGCCCGGTGGCGTCACCAGGACAAATATCGTCGCAATGCCCAGGCGCCCCGAGGGGCGACCCATATGGCCCGAGGGCCGGTCAATGTCTCTCGTCCGTCGTGGTTCACCGTTATGGCAATCCGCGCTGCGCGGAGCAACTCCTCACTGCGGTCGAGATTAAGCGTCAGAGAGGTAACGAGCAAGCAAAGATGCCCTGTCAAGTGACTTTTGCGTGGTGCTATGGCTCACTCGAAGGTATCCGGAAGTTCATCTGACGGGCTGCCCTCGGCCTCGATCGCCTCTCGGACCACACGGAAGGCCAGCCCCGGCGAGTAGCCCTTGCGGGCCAGCATGCCGGCCAATCTCCGCATGCGCGCCCGCGGCTCCACCCCGCGGGTGGCGGCCAGTTTCCGGTCCACCAGCCTGCGTGCGGTCTCGGCCTCCTCGTCCGGATCGAGCCGCCCGACGGCGTCCTTGACCGTCTCCTCGGCCACGCCGCGCTGCCGCAACTCCTGGGCGAGCGCGCGGCGGGCGAGCCCGCGACCGGTGTGCCGGGAGCTCACCCACGCGGCGGCGAACGCCTCGTCGTCGATGAGCCCGACCTCGGAGAACCGCTCCAGCACGGCGTTCGCCGCCTTCTCGGGCACGTCCCGCTTGCGCAGGGCCTCCGCGAGCTGGGCCCGGGTCTTGGGGGCCATCGTCAGCAGCCGCAGACAGATGGCTCTGGCCACCGCCTCGGGGTCGGCCGGTGGTCCCTCGCTTGCCGCCGTGCCCTCCTGCGGCCCGTCGGGAAGCCACCCGCCGGACCTCTCCCGCCTTCCCCGGCTCCGCGGCGCTCCACGTCCTCCCTGGCCCGCCCGGTTTCCCGGAGCCGCCCGTTCCCACAGGCCCGCCCGATCTTCCGGAGCTTCGTGTTCTCCCAGAGCTTGGTCTTCCGGAGCGTGTTCTCCCGGAGCGTGGTGTTCTCCCGGAGCGTGTTCTCCCAGGCCTGCCCGTGTACTCAGGCCGGCCCGTTCTCCCCGCCGGCCGCCACGTCCCTGACGGCGGCGTCCGGCCCGGCCGGCCTCCTGCCCGTTCTCCGCACGCCCGTTCTCCGCATGCCCGAATTCCGCATGCCCTGCCTCCGCACGCAGAATCTCCGCACGCAGAGCGGCGATCGTCGCGGAGGCGTCCTCAGCCGATCCGGGTAGATCTTCGGCCGGCCCCCAGGGTCCCGAGTTCCAGTCCCCCGGCCCGATCTCGTCGTACGGGCCGGAGGGCTCGTCGCGCCTCATGCCTGCGCTCAGACGTCACCCGGCTTGGGCGCACTGGCCGCCTTGCTGCCCCGGCCCGACGTGGGGGCCGGCGCCGCCGGGGCGGCGGGGGGCTCGCTCGGCGTGTCAAGCCGCGGCCCGACACCGAGCTTCTCCTTGATCTTCTTCTCGATCTCGTTGGCGATGTCGGGGTTGTTCTTCAGGAAGTTGCGGGCGTTCTCCTTGCCCTGCCCGAGCTGGTCGCCCTCGTACGTGTACCAGGCGCCGGCCTTGCGCACGAACCCGTGCTCGACGCCCATGTCGATCAGCCCGCCCTCGCGGGAGATGCCGATGCCGTACAGGATGTCGAAGTCGGCCTGGCGGAAGGGCGGGGCCATCTTGTTCTTGACGACCTTCACCCGGGTCCGGTTACCGACCGGCTCGGTGCCGTCCTTGAGCGTCTCGATCCTGCGCGCGTCCAGCCGCACCGACGCGTAGAACTTCAGCGCCTTGCCACCTGTGGTGGTCTCGGGGCTTCCGAACATGACGCCGATCTTCTCGCGGAGCTGGTTGATGAAGATGGCGGTGGTCCGGGTCTGGTTCAGCGCTCCGGCGATCTTGCGCAGTGCCTGCGACATGAGGCGGGCCTGGAGACCGACGTGGCTGTCGCCCATCTCGCCCTCGATCTCGGCCTTCGGCACGAGGGCCGCCACCGAGTCGATCACGATGATGTCGACGGCGCCGGAGCGGATCAGCATGTCCGCGATCTCCAGCGCCTGCTCACCGGTGTCCGGCTGGGAGACGAGCAACGCGTCGACGTCGACGCCCAGCTTCTTGGCGTACTCGGGGTCGAGGGCGTGCTCGGCGTCGATGAACGCCGCGATGCCGCCGCCCTTCTGGGCGTTGGCCACGGCGTGCAGGGCGACCGTCGTCTTACCGGAGGACTCGGGGCCGTACACCTCGACGATTCGGCCGCGGGGATAGCCACCGATGCCGAGGGCGACGTCGAGAGCGATGGAACCGGTGGGGATGACCTCGATCGGGGCACGCGCGTCGTCTCCGAGGCGCATGACGCTGCCCTTGCCGAACTGCCGCTCGATTTGTGCGAGGGCGGTCTCAAGGGCCTTCTCGCGGTCGTTGATTGCCATTGGGTGCCCCCTGAAGGGTGGTCGTCTGCTCGGTCACCGAAAAGCTACGGGGTGCCACCGACATTTTCCGGAGCTTCCCGCAGCCCGCCCCACGGAGGGCGGACCGGGAGCCTGTCGCGCCCCGGCGACCTGACGGCGCGCACCCCGGCGGCGACCAGTCCAATATAGCCGAACGACTGTTCGATCACATGCCAGAACCGCCACCGAGTCCGGGGACGAACGGTATCCCGACCGCACCGTTACATTCCCGGGCGTTACTCTGCCATGGTTGCCAGCGCGTTGACCTGGGACGATCCTTGTAGCAAAGCTGAATCTCCCCGCTGGAGGGGCCACGTGACGGGCACCGGCGACTACAGCGGACAGCGCCTGGCCCGGCTTGAGGCGCTCGCGGCGCGGCTCCGCGAGCACGGCATGTCCGCGCAACTGCTCGGGACGGACGATCCGGTCCTGTCCGTCCGGCACCCGGGCACCGGCAGGCAGACGGTCGTCTTCGCGACGCCTGCCAGGGAAGGCTGGATGTTCCTGTGGGCACCGGGCGGCCAGGAGAGCGCCGACGACCCCGGGCGTGCGGCCGAACTGATCGGCCGCACGCTCTCACCGCACCCCTGATCCTGCGCCGGCGCCCCCGCCGTCAGCGGACGACCTCACCCAGCCTGACCCGGGCGCCGGTGCGGAGCACCGCCCGCCGGTAGACCCGGGCCGCGCCCAGCAGGACGGCCACCACGGCCACGGCCATGAGCGCTCCGGCGACGAGGATCTCCCCGAGCGGCACGTCGACGGCCGCCGTGCGTACAGGCATGACCATCGAGGAGAACGGCGGCACGAACGACAGCACGCGCGCGACCGTGCCCGCCGGTTCGACGGCGGCGAAGTAGGCCGTCAGGTAGGTGAACATCATCAGCATGGTCATCGGCGTCAGGACGGTGTTGAGCTCCTCCTGCCGCGACACCAGCGAGCCGAAGGCGGCGGCGAGCGCCGAGAAGAAGGCGTAGCCCAGCACGAACCAGATGACCGCGCTGACCACGATTCCCCCCATTCCAGGCGGCAGGTCGGCCGTGAAGCCGGTCGCGGACGACGCCGCCAGGCCGGCGGCGATGACCACGACGAGGTTGACCAGCCCCAGCGCGCCCAGCCCGACGATCTTGCCGCCCAGGAGCTGCCAGGGGCGCACCGAGGTGAGCAGGATCTCCACGATGCGGCTGCCCTTCTCCTCCACCACACCCATGGCGACGAACATCGCGGAGTAGATGAGCAGGAAGAACAGCACCATCACGATCAGCGTGGCGATGCCGGTGCGCACGCCCTCGTAGCGGGCGTCGGCGCCGACCGACTCCACCGTCAGCGGCGTGATCGTGAGACCGGCCGCCCTGATCTGGGCGTCGCGGTGGACGCTCTCCAGGATCAGCCCCAGCCGCTGGTCGAGTTCGCCGTTCGCGAGGACCTTGTCCCCGTTGACGAGGGCCGCGTCGACGTCCCCGTCGACCACGGCCTTTCGGGCGGCCGCCTCGTCCGGCAGCCGGGAGTAGGCGAGCTGGGCCGCGGGCGGGGGCGCCTGGCCCACCACGCCGACGTCGTAGCTGTCGTCGCCGCCCAGGACCTTGGGCAGGAACGCGAGCGCGGCCACCAGGACCGCGCTGACCGCCAGGCTGATCAGGTAGGACTTCGTCCTGATGCGGGTGCGGATCTCCCGCTGGGCCACCAGCCACAGGCCGTTCATGCCACCGCCTCCCTGAAGATCTCCGCCAGCGTCGGCTGCCTGCGGCCGAAGTGCTCCACCTTGCCCGCGCCGATCGCCGTACGCAGGATGTCCTGATCGTCGCCCTCCTCGCACAGCAGCACGTCGCGGTCGCCCTCACGGGTGAGCTCGCCGGGCAGGCCGTTGGCCCAGCCGGGCGCGGCGTCCCTGACCACGACCCGCAGCGTCCCGCGGCCCTCCCGCTCGCGTAGCTCGCCGACCGGTCCGTACGCCACCATGCGGCCCGCCGAGATGATGCCGACCGAGTCGCAGAGCCGTTCGACCAGGTCGAGCTGGTGGCTGGAGAAGATCACCGGGACACCCTTGGCGGCGCGGTCCTTGAGCACCTCCGCGAGCGCGTCGACCGCCAGCGGGTCGAGGCCCGAGAACGGCTCGTCGAGGATCAGGACCGCCGGCTCGTGGACGAGCGCGACGGCGAGCTGCACCCGCTGCTGGTTGCCGAGCGACAGCGCCTCCACCGCGTCGCCGCTCCGCTCGACCAGGCCGAGCCGCTCGATCAGGGCGGCGGTGGCCGAGCGCGCGGCGGCCGGGGCGAGCCCGTGAAGCCGCCCGAAGTATTCGATCTGCTCGGCGACCTTCATCTTCTGGTAGAGGCCGCGCTCCTCCGGCATGTAGCCGAACGTGCGGCGGTCGTCGTACGTCACCGGGCGCCCGCCCAGGCGCACCTCGCCGGAGTCGGCGTCGAGCACGCCCATGACGATCCGCATCGTCGTCGTCTTGCCCGCGCCGTTGGCGCCGACGAACCCGAACATCTCGCCCGGCCGTACGGTGAGACCCACCCCGTCGAGGGCGGTCTTGTCTCCATAGCGTTTGCGTAGGCCATCGATCTCAAGCACGGGGGGTTGCCTCCACAATTCGTCGCAGAACGTCCATATATGTCTCGAAGGCCGTACGCCCCTGATCGGTCAGCGAGAGCCAGGTGCGACCACGCTTGCCGACGAAGGTCTTCTCCACCCGGACGTATCCGGCCTCTTCGAGCGTGAGGATGTGCTTGCTGAGCAGCGAGTCGCTGACCTCGATGGTGTCGCGGAGGAAGCGGAAGTCCGCCTTGTCCGCCGCGGCCAGGGCGCCCATGATCGACAGCCGCACCGGCGCGTGGATGGTCTCGTCGAGCTCGTGGCGCGGGTGGGCCGTCATCGGTTCCTCATCAGGCGGAGCCCGCCGTACACCAGGGGCAGCCCGGCGAGCACCGACAGCGCGGCGAGCGCCGCCGTCCAGCCCGCGGTGGGCCGATCGGGCATCAGCCAGACGCCGACGACGAACGGCACCATCATCGTCACCACGTACGCCGCCGAGACCGGCCCGTTGATGCGCTTCATCAGCCGGTCGTGCACCCGCAGCCGGGCCCAGTACACGCACAGGGCGACCGTGAGGACGATCCACCCGAGCCCGGCGAGCAACGGCAACGGATAACCGCCGAGGAACATCGCCGGCCAGTAGACCATCGTGGCCAGTCCCACGAACAGGTACGCCCGCCCGGGCCCGTGCGAGGAATGGCGGACCCGCCGCCCAACGCGCCCGATCTCCTGGAGAGCCTCATCGGGAGTGAAGTGATCTCTGGCCATGCGCTTCCTCCGTGTTCATCTGCTCAACACGCTAGCAAGCACTCAACTACCGTTCAAGTGGTTGCCGAAGACGACTTACGCCATGGGTCATGGACGGAGCGGCGCGCGACAGGATCAGCCCGCCGCGGTCACAGGATGGGTGGGTGGAAAGAGGGTCGGTCAGCGGAGCCTGGAGTCCACGTCGACCTCCTGACAGACGGCCTGCCAGATCTGCTTGGCCGCCACGCCCTCCGCGAGGGCCTGCTCGACCGTGCGCCCGCCGAGCCCGGCGATCACGTAGTCCTTCGCCCACGACTCCGCGTACGCCTCCCCGAAGTGGCGGCGCATCCTGTTCCAGAAGTCTGTGAGGCGCATGCGTTCAGTATGACGCCGCGGCCCGGATGTCCCGTCCCGGCCGCGGCGTCCGATCACCTGCCCACCGGCAGGAGACGGCGTCACATGACGCGGGTGCCGTACATCTCGCCGAGCGGGTCGGCGAGCAGCTCAAGGCGGGCGCCGTCCGGGTCCTGGAAGTAGATCGAGCTGCCGCTCTCCACCTGGTGGGGGACGCCGGCGGCGTCGAGCTTGCCGCGCAGACGCTCCCACGTCGCCGGCTCCACCGAGATCGCGATGTGGTGGAGCCCGCCGAGGACCTCCTTGTACGGCTCCAGGTCGAGGCCGGGGAGGTCGAAGAAGGCCAGCAGGTTGCCGTTGCCGATGTCGAAGAAGAAGTGGTTGGACCCGCGGTAGTCGCGGTTCTCGAATATCTCGGTCAACGGGAACTCGAGGAGCTCGTGGTAGAAGCGGATCGTCCGCTCGACGTCAGACGAGATCAGCGCGAAGTGGTGCAGGCCCCTCGCGCTGCTTGCGGCACGGCGCTCGCTCAGGTAGCGCTCACGGATCCGCGCGCGCTCCGCCTCGATGGCCGCGTAGTCGATTTCCATACTGAGGATGATTGTCCCGACGCCGGCATCTCATGCCACCGGGGGCCGGTGAGCAGCCGTCTTCCGTGTCGTACGGGATCAGCCCGCCTGGGCCGGCAGGCGTCCGGCCCGCCGCCCCCAGGCTCGCCCCGCACCTGCCCGGCACCTGCCTCACCTGGTGACGGGATGGCGGCGCGGCGTTTTCTGTCGGTGGGGAGATGCATGATGGGCAGGTGGGTGCGCTCGACGGCTTCAGCTCTGTGACCAGGGAGTGGTTCACCGGCGCCTTCGCGACGCCGACCGCGGCGCAGGAGGGCGCGTGGTCGTCGATCGCGCGGGGTGAGAACACGCTCGTGGTCGCTCCCACCGGGTCCGGCAAGACGCTCGCGGCCTTCCTGTGGGCCATCGATCGCCTCGCCGTCGAGCACACGACGCGCCCGGCCTCGCCGGGAGCCGAGGTGGAACGGCCCGGCGGCCGCCGCGGTGGGCGACGCGGCCGGAAGGACGACGGGGAGCCGCCCCGGCCCTGCCGGGTCGTGTACGTCTCCCCTCTGAAGGCCCTCGCGGTGGACGTCGAGCGGAACCTGCGGGCCCCGCTCACGGGCGTCCGGCAGACGGCGCTGCGGATGGGCCTGCCCGCGCCCGGCATATCGGTGGCGATCCGTTCGGGGGACACCGCGGCCGAGGAGCGGCGCCGTTTCGCCACCCGGCCCTCCGACATCCTGATCACGACGCCCGAGTCCCTGTTCCTGATCCTCACCTCGCAGGCGCGCGAGGCGCTGCGCGGCGTCGAGACCGTGATCGTGGACGAGGTCCACGCCGTCGCGGGGACCAAGCGCGGGGCGCACCTCGCGCTGACGCTGGAGCGGCTCGACGCCCTGCTGCCCGCCCCGGCCCAGCGCATCGGACTGTCGGCGACCGTGCGGCCGGTCGAGGAGGTGGCGACGTTCCTCGGCGGGTCCCGCCCGGCCACGGTCGTGCAGCCGCCCTCCGAGAAGGTCATCGAGGTCGACGTCGTGGTGCCGGTGGAGGACATGACCGAGCTGGCGCCGCCCCCGCCCGGCGCTGACGGCGGGTCGCCGGAGCACCGCAGGAGCATCTGGCCGCATGTCGAGGAGCACCTGCTCGACCTGATCGAAGCCCATCGGTCCACGATCGTCTTCGCCAACTCGCGACGTCTGTCGGAGCGCCTGTGCGCCCGGCTCAACGAGCTCGCCTGGGAACGGCGGACCGCGCCGCCGCCAGGCGAGGGCGCGAGCCCCGGCCCGGGAGATCCGGCCCACTGGTCGGATGCCTTCGAGGAGTTGCACGCGCAGTGGTCCGACCGGCACGAAGAACCTGACGCCGAACGCGCGGACAGCGCATACGGCGACAGCCCGCACTCAGACAGCCCACACTCAAACAGCGCACTCGGCGACATCGCGCACCGAGACGGCGGGTGGGCGGATGCCCTACGGCCTGATGTCCAGCGCGGTGATACCCGGCGGACCGGCCCGGCGGCCATGCCGGCGGAGATGACGGCCCAGGCGGGAGTCTCGGGCGGCGCGATCCCCGAGGTGGTGCGGGCGCATCACGGCTCCGTCTCCAAGGAGGAGCGGTCCCAGATCGAGGAGGCGCTGAAGTCGGGCCGCCTGCCCGCGGTGGTCGCCACCTCCAGCCTGGAGCTGGGCATCGACATGGGGTCGGTCGACCTGGTCGCCTGTGTCGAGGCGCCGCCCAGCGTGGCGAGCGGCCTGCAGCGCATCGGCCGCGCCGGGCACCAGGTCGGGGCCGTCTCCCGTGGCGTGATCTTCCCCAAGTATCGGGGCGACCTCGTTCAGACGGCCGTCGTGGCCGAGCGCATGCGTACGGGACAGATCGAGGCGCTCCGCTATCCGCGCAACCCCCTCGACGTGCTGGCCCAGCAGATCGTCGCGATGACCGCGCTCGACGAGTGGACGGTCGACGCGCTGGAGACGCTGGTTCGCCGTGCCGCGCCGTACGCCACGCTGCCGCGCAGCGCGCTGGAGGCGACGCTCGACATGCTCGCCGGGCGCTACCCGAGCGAGGAGTTCGCCGAACTGCGGCCGCGCATCGTCTGGGACCGGGTGACGGGCACCCTCCAGGGCCGTCCCGGGGCCCAGCGCCTGGCGGTGACCAACGGGGGCACCATCCCCGACCGCGGGCTGTTCGGCGTGTTCCTCGTGGGCGACAAGGCGTCGCGCGTGGGCGAGCTGGACGAGGAGATGGTCTACGAGTCCCGGGTCGGCGACGTGTTCGTGCTGGGCGCGACCTCGTGGCGGATCGAGGACATCACCGCCGACCGGGTCCTGGTCTCCCCCGCCCCCGGGCAGCCGGGCAAGCTGCCGTTCTGGCACGGAGACGCGCCGGGCCGGCCCGCCGAGCTCGGCCGGGCGATCGGCGCGTTCGTCCGTGAGCTGTCGGCCGCGGGGGCGGGTGGCCGGGGCGACACGGCGCCGGCGCGCGAGCGGATTCGCGCGGCGGGGCTCGACGACTACGCCGTCGGCAACCTGCTCGCCTATCTGACCGAGCAGCGGGAGGCCACGGGCTATGTGCCCGACGACCGCACGCTCGTGGTCGAGCGGTTCCACGACGAGCTGGGCGACTGGCGCGTGGTGATCCACTCCCCCTTCGGCGCGCGGGTCCACGCCCCCTGGGCGCTCGCCATCGGACGGCGGCTGCGCGAGCGGTACGGCGTCGACGTCCAGGCCATCCACTCCGACGACGGCATCGTGCTGCGCGTGCCCGACACCTTCGAGGACGCGCCCACCGACGTCGCGGTGTTCGACGCCGAGGAGATCGAGCAGGTCGTCATCGAGGAGCTGGGGGGCTCCACCCTGTTCGCCTCCCGGTTCCGGGAGTGCGCCGGGCGCTCCCTCCTGCTGCCCCGCCGCTCCCCCGGCAGGCGCACCCCCCTGTGGCAGCAGCGCCAGCGGGCGGCCCACCTGCTCGGCGTCGCGAGCAAGTACGCCGGGTTCCCGGTGGTGCTGGAGACGATGCGCGAGTGCCTGCAGGACGTCTTCGACGTGCCGGGCCTGGTGGATCTCATGCGGAACGTCGCCGCCCGCCGGGTGCGGGTGGTCGAGGTGGAGACCACCCAGGCGTCCCCGTTCGCGGCGTCGCTGCTGTTCGCCTACATCGGCGCGTTCATGTACGAGGGTGACGCGCCGATGGCCGAGCGGCGGGCGCAGGCGCTCGCCCTCGACACCGCGCTCCTCGCCGAGCTCATGGGGCAGGCCGACCTGCGGGAGCTGCTCGATCCGGATGTCGTCGCCGAGACCGAGCGGGAGCTGGCGCGGCTGGACAGGCCGTTGCGCGACGCCGAGGACCTCGCCGACCTGCTGCGCTCGCACGGCCCGCTGCTCGCCCAGGACGTCTCGATCCGCGAAGGAGACCCGGGCTGGCTCGCCGACCTGGAACGGGCACGCCGGGCCATCCGGGTGCGTGTGGCGGGCCACGAGCAGTGGGCCGCGGTGGAGGACGCCTGGCGCCTGCGCGACGCGCTCGGGGCGCCGTTGCCGGTGGGCGTCCCGCACGAGTTCCTCGAAGCGCCCCTCGCCGGTGGGTCCGGCGGGCCGGGCCGGGCCGCCGTCCCCGATCCGCTCGGTGACCTGGTCGCGCGGCACGCCCGCACCCGCGGGCCGTTCTCCTCCGGCACGGCCGCCGCGCGATTCGGCATGGGCGTCGCGGTGGTGGACGAGGCGCTGCGCCGTCTCGCGGCGGCGGGCAGGGTGGTCGCGGGCGAGTTCCGCCCGGGGGCCCGGGGCGAGGAGTGGTGCGACGCCGGGGTGCTGCGGCTGCTGCGGCGCCGGTCGCTGGCGCGGCTCCGCAAGGAGGTCGAACCGGTCCCCCCGGAGACGCTGGCGGCGTTCCTGCCCGCCTGGCACGGCATCGTCCCGCAGGGCGGCACGCCGACCGGCGGGGAGCAGGGCGGGAACGCCGGCCGGACCGGGCTCTCGGCGCTCGGCACCCAGAGCGGACAGGGCACCCAGAGCGGACAGGGCCACGGCCCGGCGCGGGCCATGGACGCTCTGATCACGGCGATCGAACGATTGCAGGGAGCAGCCGTCCCCGCTTCCGCGTTGGAGTCGCTGGTGCTCCCCGCCCGAGTGCCCGGATACTCCCCCGCCCTGCTCGACGAGCTGACCTCGTCCGGGGAGGTCGTCTGGGTGGGCCAGGGTTCCCTGCCCGGCGGCGACGGGTGGGTCGGTCTCTACTTCGCCGACACCGCACCCCTGCTGCTTCCCGCGCCGTCGGAGATCACCATGACGCCGCTGCACGAGCAGGTCCTGGAGATCCTGAGCGGGGGCGGCGCGCTGTTCTTCCGCGAGTTGTCCAACCGGATCGCGGCGGCGGCGCTCGGCGAGCAGGCGCCGCCCGATTCCGGCCAGGACGCCGCCTCGGCCCGCCGGGCCAGGATCCTCGGCCGCGCCCCGGATGAGGCGGCGGGTGCCGCGCGGGCGAGCGCGGTGCCGGACGACACGACACTCGCGGCAGCTTTGTGGGACCTCGTCTGGGCGGGCCGGGTCACCGGTGACACGCTCGCCCCGCTTCGCTCGACTCTGGGCACCGGGCGGCCCGCCCACCGGCCGGCGGCGACCAGGCGCCGCCGCGCGGTGCTGCCGACGAGAAGCGGCCCGCCGACCGTGAGCGGCCGATGGTGGCTGCTGCCCTCGCCGGCGGCCGACGGCACCCAGCGGGCCCACGCGCAGGCCGAAGTTCTGCTGGAGCGGCACGGCGTGCTGACGCGGGGCGGCATCTCGGCCGAGCGCCTGCCCGGTGGTTTCTCCGCCGTCTACCAGGTGCTGCGCGCCTTCGAGGAGAGCGGCCGGTGCCGCCGGGGCTACTTCGTCGAAGGTCTGGGCGGCGCCCAGTTCGCCCTGCCGGGCGCGGTCGACCGCATGCGCGCCCTGTCCTCCACGCGTCCCGCTCCGGCCGAGGACCTGTGGTCGATCCCCGCCCCGCCGCCGCCTCGCCGTGCGGTCGTGCTCGCGGCGACCGACCCGGCCAACCCCTACGGTGCGGCCCTGTCCTGGCCGGACCGCACCGACGACGTGACCCACAAGCCGGGCCGCAAGGCCGGTGCGCTGGTGGTGCTGGTGGAGGGTGCGCTGATCCTCTACGTGGAGCGCGGCGGCAAGACCCTGCTCTCGTTCGGGCCCGAGGAGGACCTGCGGTCCGCCGTGCTGGCCCTGGCGGTCGCCGTGAAGCGGGGAGCCCTGGGGAAGCTGACGGTCGAGCGCGCCGACGGCACCGCCATCGCCGACTCTCCGCTCGCGGCGGCGCTCGAAGCCGCGGGCTTCCACCCCACCCCCCGCGGTTTGCGCATCCGCGCCTGAGTCCTCCCTCCGCCCCCCGCGGCCTGCGCATCCGTGCCTGAATGCTCCCTCCGCCCCCGCTCAGCACGGGCGAGTCCCCCTCCCCGGCTGTCTTCCCCGGACATGTAATTTTCAGCCGATCCTGTGATCGCTCGAAGGCGCGACACCTCCCGTGGGCGGCACAGGAGCGGTGCCATACCGACAGTCCGGCCGCCCACCGCGGACGTGTCCGTTGACGCTTGACCCGCCCTCTGCGTACGGTCCGCCGGGAAACGCCCATTTTCCGAGAAGGAAATCGTTTGTCGGATTTACCGGGAGCGGCGGTGGCAGCGAGCACGGCAGGTGAAGTGCTTGAGAGCACACATGTCCGGCCTCCTGCCTTCTCATCGGCAACTGTCCGGCAATCGATGTCCCAGCCGTTGCCGACCCCGTCGGAGCCGCCCCGGCGGGTACCGTCCCGGCAGGCACCGGCGGAGCGGTCGGCGCCGGCACGCGTGCGAGCCGACCGCGGACGGCAGCCCGGCCGATCGCCTCCCGCCGACCTCGATCGCCGCCTCGCCCGGCGGCGTCGACCTCCGGACCAGAACGGCCGCTCAGCCGTGTCAGGCCACGGCCGTTCTCTGCTTCACGTCAGCGGCTCTCGCATGGGCTCCCTTCTCCCCCTCAATCCGCCCCCCGTCTCCGAGGACACAGATGCGACTCTTCTCCCACCGGTTAGGAGCGGCGCTGGCCGCCGTCGTCTGCGCCGGGACCGTAGGCGCCGTCACGCCGGCCCTGACCGCCCAGGCCGCGACCGGCTGTCAGGTCACCTACACGATCACCAATCAGTGGCCGGGCGGCTTCGGCGCGAATGTTAACGTTAACAACATCGGTGATCCAGTGAACGGCTGGACGTTGACCTGGTCATTCACCGCCGGGCAGACCATCACCCAGCTCTGGAACGGCAGCCACACGCAGTCGGGAGCGCAGGTCACCGTCACCGACGCCGGCTACAACGGCTCCATCCCCACCAACGGCACGGCCGGCTTCGGCTTCAACGGCTCCTGGGACGGTTCCAACCCCGTTCCCACCGATTTCACCCTGAACGGCACCCCGTGCACCGGCACCGTCGCCAGCCCGTCGGCGAGCCCGTCACCAAGCCCGTCACCAAGCCCGTCACCAAGCCCGTCCGCGAGCCCCTCAGCGAGCCCCTCAGCGAGCCCCTCAGCGAGCCCCTCGGTGAGCCCGTCGCCGTCCCCTTCGGCCAGCCCCTCCGGCGCCACGCCACCGACGAACCCCGTGGGGAAAGTGCTCACCGTCGCAGTCGGCTCCCCGTTCCGGCCGGTCACGCACGTCGCGGCCGGCGGCCTGTACGGCCTGGCGGAAAACAGCCGCCCGGCCGACTCCGCGCTGCTGCCGCTGAAGGTCAACTCGCTGACGCAGCCCGCCCCGGGCGTGGGGCAGCGGCCCAACGGCCAGCCGCCCGGCGGTGACTCGCTGCTGGTGGCCCCGCAGGCCACCCGGGTGGGGGCCGGGGAGTACGTCCGGATGCCGGACATCTACCCCAACTTCCCCTACCGGTGGGTGAGCTGGACCGACTGGCTGGCCAAGGTGAACACGATGGTCACCGCCCGCCGCAACGCGACCTCGGTGACCAACGTCATCGGCTGGGAGCTGTGGAACGAGCCCGACTGGACCTGGAACACCTCCGCCGCCGGGTCCTTCAACGACGGCTGGACGCGCACCTTCCGGGCCGTGCGGGCGCTGGACACCACGACGCCGATCGTCGGCCCGAGCATCTCCTACTACAACCGCTCCTGGTTGTCGTCGTTCCTGAGCAGCGCCAAGGCCGCGGGCACGCTGCCCGACGTCATCTGCTGGCACGAGCTGGGCGGCGACCCCAGTGGCATCGCCGCGCACATCGCCGACTACCGCGCGCTGGAGTCCTCGCTCGGCATCAGCCCCCGCCGCATCTCGATCAACGAGTACGCCGCGACCAGTGAGGTCGACGTCCCGGGCCGGATCGCCAGCTATGTGGCCAAGCTCGAACGCGGCGGGGTCGAGACGGCGCACCGGGCGTTCTGGTACGAATACGGCACCATGAACGGGCTTGTCGTCAACAACAGCCAGCCCACCGGCACCTGGTGGCTGTACAAGTGGTACGGCGACATGGCCGGCCGCATGGTCACCACCACCCCGCCCGCCCAGACCGGGCTGGACGGCTTCGCCTCCTACGACGCCACCCGCAAGATCGTCAACGTGGTCCTCGGCAACGAGTCCGGCACCAACACCGTCCGCGTCACCGGCATCGGCGCGCTGGGCTCCTCGGTCCGGGTCACGCTGGAGTCCACGCACACGCCGAACCGCTTCACCTCGGTTCCGGCGGCCACCGCCGTCTCCGACATCGTCTACCGGGTGACCGGCGATCAGCTACTGGTGACGGTGCCGAACATGGCCGCCTCGGACGCCTACCACGTGATCGTCCAGCCGGCCGGCGGGGTGCCGTCCTACCAGCAGCGCTACGAGGCGGAGAACGCGTCGGTCTTCCGCGCCCAGCGGCTGACCGGCTCCAGCGCGTCCGAGGGCGGCTACGTGGGCCGCATCGACAACAGCAACGGTGATCACAGCACCGACAGCTACGTCGACTTCGTGGTGAACGTGCCTGCCGCCCGGACCTACACGATGACCATCGGCTACGCCAACGGCACCGGCGCCACCGCCACCCAGGGCCTGGCCGTGAACGGCGGGTCGTGGAGCACCGTCGGCTACCCGGCCACTTCCGGGTGGGGCCAGTTCGGCGCCACGGTCAGCACCACCGTGAACCTGCGGGCGGGCTACAACGTCATCCGCCTGGCCAAGGGCTCCCCCGGCTTCTCCGGTGGCACCGGCTACGCCGAGCTGGACCACATCCAGCTCACCTGAGCCACGCCGCATCACACCCCCCGCGCCGAACCCGCCCGCACCGGCACCCCGGCGCGGGCGGCCGGGCCGTCCCTACAGCTCGACGGGGCCGTAAACGGCGGCGGGGGCGTGGCGGGTCATGGCCCAGTAGCGGTCGCCGTAGGACCAGTGCCACCACTCGGTCGGGTAGTTGACCAGCCCGGCCGCCTCCAGGGCGGCCCGCAGCACGTCGCGGTTGCGCCGCGCCTCGGCTCCCACGGGGGCGGCGGTGTAGCACGCGCCGCCGCTCTGCTCGGGGGTCGCGTTGACGGCCGTCCCCATGTCGAGCTCCACCCCGTCGCCGTCGCACAGCGTGAGGTCGACGGCCGCGCCCGCCGTGTGCGGGGCCACCTCGATCGGCGAGACGTACCGGCTCGCGGCGACGTGCAGCTCCGCGTCCGACAGCAGGGGGAACGTGGTGCGCAACTCGTCCTTGTAGTCCTCGAAGTACTTCGTCTGCAGCGCCGGCGGGCGGTAACCCTCGACCACCACCAGGTTGCATCCGGCGGGCAGCCGCTCCTGCGCCTCCTCCAGACGGGCGAGCAGGCCCTCGCGCAGGTGGGCGTAGGCCCCGGCGGGGTCGGCGAGCCGCCCGTCCACCCGCAGCCGCCCCCGTACGTCGCTCAGCTTCTCCCCGCACTCGCGCACGCCGATCGCGGTCACACGGGGGTCGGAGATGAGCACCGGACCTTCGGCGAGGCCGGGTACGGCGAAGCGATCATGTAGAGGTTCGGGCACGTGGATCAATTTACCGTCAAACAGTGTCCGAAAAGACCTCTTCGCGCGCTTGGTCCAGTGCCGCGACGATCGCACCCATGAGAACTGGATTGCCCTCCACGCTGGTCGCCACCACCGTGGGACTACTCGGGCACACCCTGGCCACCGCCTCCTCGACGCGCTCCGCGAGGTGAGCGCCGCCGGCCCTGCCCACGTCACCGCTGAGCACGACGAGCCCCGGGTCGAGGACCACGGAGACCGCCGCGACGCCGACCGCGAGCCGCCCGGCCAGGTCCTCGACGAAATCCTCGTTGCCGGCGTCGATGGCCGTACGGACCAGGTCGGCCACCTCGGCGTCCCGCATGTCCGGGGTGGCGAGGCCGTGCGAGCGGGCAAGGTTGCGCAGCGCCTCTCCTCCGACGAGGCGCTGGAAGGAACCGGTCTGCGGCGCGGTGACCGCGCTCGGCAACGGTTCCCCGGGGACGGGCAGCCAGCCGATCTCGCCCGCGCCGCCGGTGATGCCCCGGTGCAGCCTGCCGCCGAGCATGACGCCGAGGCCCTGGCCGACGCCGGTCCACAGGATCACGAAATCGTCGGCGCCCCGGGCGGCGCCGTACGTCTGCTCGGCGAGGGCCGCCAGGTTGACGTCGTTCTCGATGATCACGCATTCGCCGAGCAGGGTGCGCAGCCCGGCCAGGATGCCGACGTGCCAGGTGGGCAGGTCGACGGAGTAGCGCACGTCGCCGGTGAGCGGATCGACCACTCCGCGCGTGCCGATGACGAAGCAGCGCAGCCGGGCGAGTTCGATCCCGGCCGTCTCGCAGGCCCGCTGGACGGCCTCGTGGACGATGCCCACGGGATCGCGGGCCTCGCTCGGGTCCACGGTCACCTGGGCGACGACCGTGCCGGCGATGTCGGCGACGGCGGCCGTGACGCTGTCCGGCAGCACCTCCAGCCCGGCGACGTACGCGCTGGAGGGGTTGACCCCGTACAGCGCGGCGTTGGGGCCGCGGCCTCCGGAGCGCTCCCCCGCGGCCGTCACCAGCCCGCGCGTCTCCAGACGGGCCAGGAGCTGGCCGGATGTGACCTTGGACAGCCCGGTAAGCTCTCCCAACTCGGCTCTGGTCAGCGGGCCTCTGGAGATGAGGAGTTCCAATGCCGCGCGATCGTTGATCTGCCGAAGCAGCCGAGGCGTACCCGGTCGTTGAGCCACCGGCAGGTTCCCCTCTCGTCACGATCCGCTAACGCGGTCTTTTTTATAAGAAAGTTTCTTGTTAGTTTAGCGCCAGCCAGCCCGGAGGCAACCGATCAGCCTCGGGACGCCATGAGCGCCGACCGAAAGGAGAGCGCCTTCCAGCAGGTGAGCGGCCCGCCGACACCCCCCACGAGGCGCACCCCCGACGCGAAGCCGGGAAGGGAGAGACCCATCGTGAAGATCGTGAAGATCGCCGTCGCGACTACCGCGACCGCTGCCCTGGCCCTGGGACTCGCCGCTTGCGGAAGCGACGACTCCGGAAGCACGACCGCCCCGACGGCCTCCGCCGCCGCGAACGGTCCGAAGTTCGCCGGTCAGACTCTTACCGTGTGGCGACTCGGTGCCCCCACCGACGTCTTCACCAAATACATGGACGACCTGAACGCCAAGTTCAAGGAGCAGACAGGCGCCGAAGCGAAGGTCCAGTGGGTCCCCTGGCCCGACGCCCAGAAGAAGTGGACCACCGCGCTCGCCGGCGGCGAGGGCCCGGACGTCACCGAGTTCGGCAACGACCAGGTCGCCGCCTGGGTGGCGCAGGACGCGCTCGCCGACATCACCGACGCCGCGAAGGGCGACCCCGAGCTCCAGCAGATCCCGCAGAACCTGTGGAGCTACGAGACCATCGACGGCAAGATCTACGCCTTGCCGTGGGGAGGCGGCACCCGCGCCGTGCTCTACCGCAAGGACTGGTTCGACAAGCTCGGCATCGAGGTCCCCAAGACCTGGGACGACCTGGTCGCGGCGGCCAAGACGATCGTGGACAAGCAGGGCAAGGACGTCGACGGCTTCGCCTTCAACGGCGGCTCCGACGCGAACATGTCGCTGTCGCCGTTCGTCTGGTCCGCCGGTGGTGACTTCGCCACATTCGAAGGCGGCAAGTGGGTGGGCCAGCTCACCCAGCCGGCCTTCAAGGAGGGCTTCCAGTTCTACACGGACCTGGTCGCCAAGGACGGCGTGTCCGGCAAGGGCCGCCTGACGCAAAACTCCGTCGACATCGCCCAGCGCTTCGCCGCCGGCAAGGTCGGCATGTACGTCACCGGCGGCTGGGACATCGCCGCCATCAAGGAGCAGAGCAAGGGCAAGGTCGACGAGTCGAAGATGGGCTTCTTCTCGCTGCCCGCCAAGGACGGCTCCGGCCCGGCCCCGGCCTTCCAGGGCGGCAACGACATCGCCGTCTGGAAGGACAGCAAGAACCCCGAGCTCGCCCTCGAGTACGTCAAGCTCGCCGCGGGCAAGGAGTTCGGCGTCCGGTACGCCAAGGAGGGCGGCCTGCTCCCGCTCTACCCCGACGCGCTCGCGGAGATGGGCGGCGACCCCGCCCAGAAGCCGTTCACGGAGACCTTCAAGGTCGCCAAGGGCTTCCCGGCCAGCCCCAACTGGGCCGAGGCCAACGACACCAAGGCCGTGCTGCAGAACGCGGCGCGCGAGGTGATCGAGGGCAAGAAGAGCGTCGACCAGGCTCTGACGGACGCGAACACCGAGCTTGAGACGATTCTCAACCAGTAGATCATGACTGACACGTCAACCCTCGCCCGGGGCGGAGCCGACACCTCCGCCCCGTCGCGGCGCGGTCGCAAGCGGGCGCGCGGATCGGGGCTCCCCCCGAAGGCCGTCCCCTACGTCCTGCTCCTGCCGGGCTTCCTGGTCATCGCGGTGCTGCTGCTCTACCCGATGTACCAGATGGTCGAGATGTCCTTTCACAAGGTCGGACTCCGCCAGATCAAGGCCGTCAACCCCGCGCCGGCCGACTTCATCGGCGTGGACAACTACGAGAGCGTCCTGTCCTCGCCCCTGTTCTGGTCGTCGCTGCGCAACACGGTGGTCTTCGCCCTCGTCACCGTCGCGCTGACGCTCCTCCTCGGGACCCTGGTCGGCCTGCTGCTCAACAAGCTCGGCCCGAAGATGTCGACCTTCGTGGTCGTCGGCATCATGGCCGCGTGGGCGACCCCGCCCACCGCGCAGGCCATCGTGTGGAAGTGGCTGTTCGACTCCGACGCCGGCGTCGCCAACTGGATGCTGAACCTGCTGCCCGACGGGCTGTCGCGGCTGCTGTTCGGTCATTCGGACTGGAGCGGCCAGCCCTGGTTCAACGACACCTCCACGCTCTACTTCGTGCTGATCCTCGCCGTGGTGTGGGCGTCGTTCCCGTTCATCGCGGTGTCGGTGCTCGCCGGTCTGAAGAGCATCCCGTCGGAGCTGTACGAGGCGGCGAAGATGGACGGCTCGGGCGCGGTCACCACGTTCAGGAGGATCACCTTCCCGCTGCTCAAGCCGGTGTTCTCGGTGCTGGTCGTGCTGTCGATCATCTGGGACTTCAAGGTCTTCACCCAGCTCTACCTGCTGGCGGGCGGCACCACGAACCGGGACGCGTTCAACCTCTCGCTGTGGAGCTACGCCGAGGCGTTCGGCGGCAGCTCGCCGAAGCTGGGGCTCGGCGCCGCCATCGCGGTCGTGCTGACCGTGATCCTGCTGCTGATCACCCTCGTCTACGTCCGGCAGATCGTGAAGACGGAGGACGACATCCGATGAACCCGCTGGCGCGCAGGAGACTCGGACGGATCGCGCTGAACGCGGCCGGCGTCGCGGTGTTCCTCTTCGCGGTCTTCCCCGTCTACTGGATGGTCGCCACGGCCTTCAAGCCGAACGACCAGATCTTCACCACGAGTTTCATCCCCTTCCCCAGCCCGCCGTCGCTGGACCACGTGCAGCGGGTCTTCACCAAGGGCGTGGGCGAGCTCCCCATCTGGCAGTACCTGCTCAACAGCACGCTCGTGGCACTCAGCGCCGTCGTGCTCGGCGCGGTCTTCGCGCTGCTCGCGGCGACCGCGGTGGCCCGGTTCCGCTTCCGCTTCCGCACCTCGTTCCTGATCCTGCTGCTGATCGTGCAGATGGTGCCGGCGGAGGCGCTGCTGATCCCGCTGTTCACCATGGTCAAGCGGATCGGCCTGTACGACCAGCTGCTCGGCCTGATCGTCGTCAACGTCGGCCTGACGCTGCCGTTCTCCGTCTGGATGCTGCGCACGTTCGTCGCGGCCGTGCCCAAGGAGCTGGAGGAGGCGGCCTGGATCGACGGCGCCGGCCGGTTCACCACCTTCTGGCGGGTGCTGTTCCCGCTGGTCGCGCCGGGTCTGGTGGCGACGAGCATCTTCGCCTTCATCACCACCTGGAACGAGTTCGTCTTCGCCCTCACCCTGATCAACGACCAGGGCAAGTACACGATGCCGGTCGCCCTGAAGTTCTTCGTCGGCCAGCGGTCGACCGACTGGGGCGGCATCATGGCCGCCTCCACCCTGATGACCATCCCGGTCCTCGTCTTCTTCCTGCTGGTCCAGCGGCGGATGGTCTCCGGCCTCGTCGCGGGCGCGGTCAAGGGATAACCCCACCGCCACCGGCACCTCCCCCTCGAACGGCCACCCTCGTACGGCCACCGCGCCAGGTGGCCGTACGGGTCCTGCCCGCGCGCCCTCACTCCCACTGTCACCTAAGGAGCGCAGACACCATGTCCGCCAAACGCGACCCCCTGGCGGGGGGCGCCGACCTGTCCACGCGTACCGGCGACCCGGGCCTGCACCGGCTCGCGGCGGGCGCACTGCTGATCTCGTTCCGGGGCACCACCGCGCCGGACTGGGTCCTGCGCGGCCTGGAGGGCGGTCTGGGCGGCGTCTGCCTGTTCGGGTTCAACGTCGCGGGCGGCGAACAGGTCGCCGCGCTCAGCGCCCGCCTGAACGAGGCGGGCCGCCCCGTCGTCTCCCTGGACGAGGAGGGCGGGGACGTCACCCGGCTGGCCTACCACACCGGGAGCGCCTATCCGGGCAACGCCGCGCTCGGCGCGGTGGACGACGTGGCCCTCACCGAGCGGGTCTACCACGCGATGGCGGCGGACCTGGCGCGGTGCGGGGTGAACCTCGACATGGGCCCGGTGGCCGACGTCAACACCGCGGACGACAACCCGATCATCGGCACCCGGTCGTTCGGCCCGTCGCCGGACCTCGTGGCACGGCACACGGTCGCGGCCGTACGCGGCCTGCAGTCGGCGGGGATCGCCGCCTGCGTCAAGCACTTCCCCGGCCACGGCGCCACCCATCAGGACTCCCACCTGGAGATCCCGATCGTGGACGCCTCGCTCGACCTGCTGAGAGAGCGTGAGCTGGTCCCCTTCCTCGCGGCGATCGAGGCCGGAGCGAAGTCGATCATGACGGCGCACGTGGCCGTTCCCGAGCTGACCGGCGACCTGCCCGCCACGCTCAGCGCCCGGGCGCTCACCTGGCTGCTGCGCCGCGAGCTGGACTACGACGGCGTCGTGCTCACCGACGCCCTCGACATGCACGCGATCAGCGAGAACGTGGGGCTGGCGGAGGGCGCGGTGCTGGCCCTGGCCGCGGGCGCCGACCTGCTGTGCCTCGGGCCGCTGCCCACGGCGGAGGACGTACGGGGCATGGTGGACCACATCGTGGACGCCGTCGCCGAGGGCAGACTCCCGGCCGAGCGGCTGGAAGAGGCCGCCGGGCGGGTGGAGCGGCTGCGCGACTGGTTCGCCGGCGCGCACCTGTCGTCGGGGAACGGGCCGGCCGGAGAGGTCGCGGAGGGCGACGTCGTCGGCCTCCGCGCCGCCCGGCGCGCCGTGTCGCTGACGGGCTCGGCGGGGCCGCTGGCCGACCCGTTCGTGGTCGAGATCGACACACCGCCGACGATCGCGGTGGGCGAGGTGCCCTGGGGGGTCGCGCCGTGGCTGCCGGAGGCCGAGATCGTCCGGGTCAGGCCGGCGGAGGCCGACGCCGGGGCGCTGCTCGGCCGGGCCCGGGAGCGTTCGCTGATCGTGGTGGTCAAGGACGCCCACCGCCACCCGGGCAGCCGCCGGCTGATCTCGGAGCTGCTCGCCGCCCGCCCGGACGCCGTCGTGATGGAGATGGGCCTGCCGATCTGGCGGCCGGAGGCGGGGGCCTACATCGCGACGTACGGCGCGGCCCGCCCCAACGCCCAGGCCGCGGTGGAGCTGCTGAGCGATGGCCCCTCGGTGGCGGGGCTGTAGAAGACGGGGCCGACCGGCCCATCGGCCGGTCGGCCCCTGTTCACTACGGTGGCGTCACCGGTACACACACCGTGATCGCCACGCGGCCCCGGTCAGCCGCAACTGGTCGCGGTGTAGCCGGCCTCGTAGGACGTGGTGACCTTCTCGCCGTCGATGAGCGAGGTGCCCGTGACGGTGGCCTCGCCCGCGCCGATCTGCTTGGCCCGCGCGTTGAAGGACTGGTAGGCCTGCTTGCCCGGGGCCACGTCGGCCACGGTCTTGGAGCCGTACGGGGTGGTCAGCGTCACCGTCGCCGGCACGTCGCCGTCGTTGACGGCCGTGACCGCGACGTACACCGACGAGCCCACGCAGCGGGACGAGGCGGTGACGGTCAGCGGCGTCTCGGCGGGCGGCGGCGCCATGACGATCGTGAAGTCGGTGGTGGCGACGTCGGAGGTGTTGCCGGCCTTGTCGGTCGCCCGGTAGCTCACAGTGTGCGCCCCCGGCTGGTCGATCACGAGCGCCTTCGTGTACGACGCGAACGCCTGACCGTCGACCGAGTACTCCACCGTGTCCACACCGGACTCGGTGTCGGTCGCGGAGATGGTCACCGTGGCGGACTCCACGTAGTCGCCATCGGCGTTCTTGTCGCCCGACACATCCGCCGCCACCGTCGGCGGCGTGGTGTCCTTCGGCTGCGGGGCCACCACTGTGAACGTCACCGACTGCACCTCAGAGGTGTTGCCGGCCTTGTCGGTCGCCCGATAGCTCACGGTGTGCTCGCCGACCTGGTTCACCGGCACCGGAGCCGTGTAGGCCTGGAACGCGCCAGCGTCCAGGGCGTACTCCACCGTGTCCACACCGGACTCGGTGTCGGTCGCGGAGACGGTCACCGCGGCGGACTCCACGTAGTCGCCATCGGCGTTCTTCTCGCCCGACACATCCGCCGCCACCGTCGGCGGCGTCGTGTCGGCGCTGGTGACCACGAGCTCGCCGACCATTCCCGAGTGACCGGGGATCGCGCAGTAGAAGCGGTACGTTCCGGGGGTGAGGTTCACCTGAACCTCGTGCCTGCCCCCGCTCGCGTCGAAGGGGCTGGCGACGAAGTTGACGTTGACGTCGTGGTTGTAGCCGGGGCTGGAGACGTCGAACGTCAGCGTGTGCGTCAGCCCGGAGGTGTTGCCGGTCGACGCGTTGGTCTCGAAGACGATCGTCGTAAGGCCGGCCTTCGCCGTGGTCGGCGCGGACTTGTACTGGGTGTAACTGTTGTCGGCGGTCCAGACGAGCGTCTGCTCCGCCGCCTGGACGGCCTGCTGACCCTGGTCCTGCGCCGCGGCTCCGACTCCCGACAGCCACACCGTCGGCAGTGCCACTGCCGCGATCACCAGGACCATGCGTCCGAGCGTGGCAGGGGTTCTGAGCGCCCTCCGCAAATCACCGAGGAAGCCCGACAAAGATCTGATGCGCATATACCGTGTACCTCTCATGATCTGATGCGCCGGCCGGCGGACATCATGCTTTGGCCGACGTCACTCCGAGGGCGTGCCGGGCGGGAGTGCTCGCGCACGCGGGCGTCGCGAAACTCGGCCAGGCGGTGTCGGCCTCGGAGCGGTGGTAGGTCTGGCGGCCATAACGGGCGGCGTCGCCACGCCCAGAGTCAGGGCGACGTTCCCCTTATGATCACGGCGCGGCGCCAGGCGGGTGGCCGGGGTATGCGAAGAGGTCTCTTCGGCCCATCGTCCGCTCCTTCGGTTGTGGGGGGGCAACAGCAACCTTCGGAAGAACTACCTGATCGGCCGCAGTGGTCACTGGGCTCGCCGGCGACGACATCGGTGCCGTGACGTCCTCCATCCCTTCAGAGGCTGGTGGCCGCTCTTCAGGCGCTTCGGCTGGAAAACGTAACATTCTGGCTGCATTTAGTCCACAACCATTACTAAGTTGACTCGTTCGTTACCATACTTACTGAAGAAATCAGCAAAAGACCCCGTACGCATCGAGGAAAGTGCCCTCACACCTGCCCGAATTCCACCTCCGGATCGACACGGCCGACGCTCCGCGGACCGGCCTCGGGTCCCGACCCTCACGTCGTATCCGCCGGCATCACGGACCACCCCCCCGCTCGCCGCGCCCAGGCGAGCGCCGTCCTTGATTGGGAACCATGACCGAGAAAAGCACTGATGTGACGCGACACCTGCTGTCCCGTCGCGCCTTCGCCACCACCGCGGCGACAGCCGCCGCGATCGCGCCGTTCGCCGTGTCGAGTCAGGCCACCGCGGCGCCTGCGGACAAGACAGCGGGCAGGACCGCGGGCGAGCCGGGCGACGTCCGCCGCATCACCCTCTACGTGGACAACCTGCCGAACGGTCAGCTGGGCTACGGCCTGGAGCCCGGCAAGCCCACGATCCCCGGCCCCCTCATCGAGATGATCGAGGGCGAGACCCTCGAGATCGAGCTCGTCAACAACGCCGACGTGACCGCCAGCCTGCATGTGCACGGAGTGGATTACGAATGGGACAGTGACGGCACGCGGATGAACAGCAGCGTGGTGGAGCCGGGAGGCCGGTACGTCTACACCTGGCGCACCCACGCCCAGATCGACCGGACGGACGGCACCGTCGCACCGGGCAGCGCGGGCTACTGGCACTACCACGACCACGTCGTGGGAACCGACCACGGCACGGGCGGCATCCTGCGCGGACTCTACGGGCCGGTCGTGGTACGCCGCACAGGCGACACACTCCCGGACAAGACCTTCACCATCGTCTTCAACGACATGACGACCAACAACCTCACGCCCGCGCCCGACTTCACCGCCGGACTCGGCGAACGGGTGGAGTTCATCGTCATCGCCCACGGAAACGTCTTCCACACCTTCCACATCCACGGACACCGCTGGGCCGACAACCGCACCGGCATGATCGAGGACCCGGAGGACCCGAGCCGGATCATCGACACAAAGACCACAGGACCCGCCGAGTCGTTCGGCTTCCAGGTCATCGCCGGCGAACGCGTCGGCCCCGGGAAGTGGATGTACCTCTCCCACGTACAGGACTATTCCGACAAGGGGCTGGCCGGGACGTTCACGGTGACCGGCGCGAGCGAGAGCGTGCCGCTGACCGTCACCGCCTCGTCCCGCTGCGTGGGCTCGTCGGTGTACGTCGCGGTCACCGCCGTCAACGACGGCGACGTGCCGGCGACCGTGACGCTGACCACCCCGTACGGCACCAAGACCGTGGCCGACGTGGCCCCGGGCAAGCAGGCCTACCAGTCCTTCAACGCGCGGGCCAAGCAGATCGACGCGGGCAAGGCCACCGTCACGGGCACCTCGCTCATCAACGGCAAGAAGGTCACCACGTCCTACGAGGCCGGCTACACCGCGACCAGCTGCGGCTGACCCGGCTTCGAAATTCCCTCTTTCCTTCGCGAATTCCTCCGGATCGGCACGGCCGCGCCTCGACCCGACCCCCAGGTCGCATCCGCTGGCTCGCCGTCGGCATCACGGACCACCCCCCGCTCGCCTCGCCCAGGCGAGCGCCGTCCTCGATTGGGAATCATGACCGAGAAAAGCACTGATGTGACGCGACGCCTGCTCTCCCGGCGCCTCTTCGCCACCACCGCGGCGACAGCCGCGGCGATCGCGCCGTTCGCCGTGGCGAGCCAGGCAACCGCGCAATCACCCGAGAAGACCACAGCCAAGGCCGCCGGCAGGACCGCGGGCGAGCCGGGCGACGTCCGCCGCATCACCCTCTACGTGGACAACCTGCCGAACGGTCAGCTGGGCTACGGCCTGGAGCCCGGCAAGCCCACGATCCCCGGCCCCCTCATCGAGATGATCGAGGGCGAGACCCTCGAGATCGAGCTCGTCAACAACGCCGACGTCACCGCCAGCCTGCACGTGCACGGAGTCGACTACGAGACGACCAGCGACGGCACGCGGATGAACAGCAGCGTGGTGGAGCCGGGAGACCGGTACGTCTACACCTGGCGCACCCACGCCCCGACCGACCGCCCGGACGGCACCATCGAACCCGGCAGCGCGGGCTACTGGCACTACCACGACCACGTGGTGGGAACCGACCACGGCACGGGCGGCATCCTGCGCGGGCTCTACGGGCCGGTCGTGGTACGCCGCACAGGCGACACACTCCCCGACAAGACCTTCACCGTCGTCTTCAACGACATGACGACCAACAACCTCACCCCGGCGCCCGACTTCACCGCCGAACTCGGCGAACGGGTGGAGTTCGTCGTCATCGCCCACGGAAACTTCTTCCACACCTTCCACATCCACGGACACCGCTGGGCCGACAACCGCACCGGCCTGCTGAAAGGCCCGCAGGACCCGAGCCGGATCATCGACACCAAGACCACAGGACCCGCCGAGTCGTTCGGCTTCCAGGTCATCGCCGGCGAACGCGTCGGCCCCGGAATGTGGATGTACCACTGCCACGTACAGAGCCACTCCGACATGGGAATGGCCGGGATGTTCACGGTGACCGACGCGGACGGGAACGTGCCGGGCCACTCCATGGACGACATGCCGGGCCACTCGATGGACGACATGTCCGGCCACTCGATGGACGACATGCCGGGCCACTCCATGGGCGGCTCGTAACGGCGACGCCCCATCCGTCCGAATCGGGGCTTCGGCTGGGAGCACTCCCTATGCCGTGAAGATCTCTTCCCTGGCCTGGTCGAGCGCGGCGAGGACGGCGCCGCGCAACACCGGGTTGCCCTCCACCTGGCCCGTGACGACCTGCGGCGGGACCGGGCAGATGCGCGCGACCGCCTCTTCCACGCGGGTGGTCAGCGCCGCCCCGCCGGCCCGGCAGACCTCTCCGTCCAGCACCACGAGACCGGGGTCGAGCACCACGCACACCGACGCGACGCCGAGGGCGAGCCGCGAGGCGACCTCGTCGAGCAGGGGCTCGCCCGCGGTCCCGGCGGCGACGGCCGCGGTCACGCAGTCGGCGGCGGTGTTCCCGGCGAAGCCGTGCCCGCGGGCCAGTTCGGTGACGGCCTCGGAGCTGACCAGCGACTGCAGGCCGCCGCCGAGCGACGGCAGGCGCCCGGGCACCGCCCTGACGTCGTCCGCGAGCGGCACGCCGGGCACCGGGAGGTAGCCGATCTCCCCCGCGCTGCCCGACCGGCCCCGGTGCAGCCGTCCGCCCAGCACGACGGCCAGGCCGATGCCCCGGCCCACCCACACGAGCACGAAGTCGTCCACCTCCCGGGCGGACCCCTTCGCCCGTTCGGCGATCGCGGCGAGATTGACGTCGTTCTCGATCGTGACGTCCCGGCGCAGGTCGCGTGCCAGCGCCTCGTGGATGCCCTCGTGCCACTGCGGCAGGTCGAAGGAGAACCGCACATCGCCGGTGCGGGGGTCGACGACGCCGGGCGTCCCGATGACCACGCCGCGCAGCCGCGACAGCGCCACCTTCGCGCTCCTGCACGCCTTCATCACGGCCGCGTGCACCAGCGACACCGGGTCGTCCCGCCCCTCGGGGGAGGCCGTCACCTCGGCCACCACGTCGCCGTTGATGTCGGCGATCGCCGCCGACACCCGGTCGGGTCCCACCTCGAGCCCCGCGACGTACGCGCAGGAGGCGATCACGCCGTACAGGGCGGCGTTGGGCCCCCGATTGCCCGCCTGCTCCCCCACGACCTCCACCAGGCCGCGCTCCTCCAGACGGGCCAGCGTCTGGGACGCGGTGACCTTGGACAGGCCGGTGAGCTCCCCGATCTGGCCACGCGTCAGGGGACCCGAGGCGAGCAGCAACTCCAGGGCGGACCGGTCGTTGATCTCCCGGAGCAGCCGGGGCACGCCAGGACGTCGCTCCATGCTCCTGCTTCCCATCGTCTGAGTCTCCGGCTCGCCGTCGGTGCGCCCACCCATGCCCCTCCGGTTCGCCCGGCCCCCGGCGGCGCTTCGACCATGTGCGCCCATGAATGAACAACAAGGTTTCCAGCAAGCTTAGCGACCCGGCAAAGGCGGAGAACGCCCCAGGTCGAACGTGTTGGTAACGCTCCCACTCTTCATGAGGATGGCTCATATGAGCCCCGAAGGGAGTGCCATGACCGAGACGGCCGGGCAACCGCACACCACACCGGCCCGCGGCCTTCCCGCTCCCCCGTGGCCACTGGTCATGCTCGTGACGGGCGCCGCGCTCCTGTTCGACGTGGTGCGGGTGTTCCTGCCGTCCCTCATCACCCTGTACGGCAGAGCGGGCGAGACCGACCCCGCGAGCATGGGGATGTACGCCGCGCTGTGGTTCGTCCTGCCGTTCGCCGCCGTCCCCGTGGCGCGGCTCACCTCGCCCCGTATCGTCAGGACGGCGGGCGCGGTCGCACTCGTCGCGGCCCGGCTCGGCCTGCAGGCCGCGGACGGGGGCACGCCCCAGCTTCTGCTCGCCTCCGCCGGGGTCACGGCGGGCCTGGTCTTCCTCTACGGCTGCGCGCGGACGGTGGCGGGCACGTGGGTGCCGGCCGGGCTCGTCGGCGGCCTGGCCGGCGCGTCGATCCTCCACCTGGCCCTCGACCGGGTGGACCTCGTCTGGCGGGGAGGGCCGCTCCCCTGGCTCGCCGTCGCCGCGCTCTGCGCCGCCTTCCTCTGCGCCGCCTTCCTGCGGCCCGTACGGCTGTCGCCCGCGTCGCCCGTCCCCGCCCCGGCGGCCGTGTGGTTCGCCTTCGGCCCGATGCTCATGCTCGCGGGCATGTACTGCGGCGGCGCGGCCACGCTCGCGCAGGACACCGGCCAGCACAGCGGGCAGCACGGCGCGCCCTTCACCGCCCTGGCGGTCGTGCTGCAGGTCGCCGCGCTGTGCGCCGCCGTCGTCTGTGCCTGGACGACATCGTGGGGCGTGAGGACGCGGCGGAGCCGGTGGGCGTCGTGGGATCTGGCGGCCGGGCTCTTCCTCGTCGCCGGGGTGGCGGCGGCCGAGATCGGCGTGCAGGGCCTGCCCGCCCTCGTGACGACGGTCGCCCTCGGGGCCTGCGCCGGCGCCGCCGCGGAGAGCGCAGACGGGCACCCGGGCGTCGCGGAGAGCGCAGGCGGGCACGCGGGCGTCGCGGAGAGCGCAGACGGGCACGCGGCTGTTACGCGCACGGGCGGGCGCGAGGACACAGGCCGGCGCGGGGGCGTCGCGGCGCTGGGCGGGATGCTCGTGTTCCTGGTCGGGGCGTTCCTCTACTACGCGGCCTTCGACACGGATCTGGGCTTCCCCAACGCGCTGGTGCCGGTGGCCGTGGCCGTCCTGGTCGCCGTCCTGGTCGCCGTCGTGGCCGTGCGCGCGGGCCGGCGGCACCGGACCGCCGGGATCGACGCACAGGCTGCCCGGCGGGCGCCACGCCGATGGGTGTTGATCGCGCTGTCCCTGGCCCTGTCGCCCGCCCTCCTGACCGGCATCCTCACCTGGCAGTCGCCGCCCGCGACGAAAGCGATCACCGGGAACGAGTTCACGCTCGTGGCGTACAACATCCGGATGGGCTTCGGGCTCGGCGGGCGGCTCGACCTCGACCGCATCGCCGCCTGGGCCGCGACGCGGCGTCCCGACGTGGTGCTGCTCAGCGAGGTGGACCGGGGCTGGCTGCTCAACGGCGGACACGACGACCTGGCGAGGATCGCCCGCGGCCTGGGCATGCGCTACTACTTCGCCCCCGCCGCGGACCGGCTCTGGGGCGACGCGCTGCTCACGAACCTGCCCGTCGCAGAGATCGGCTCGACCCGGCTCGGCCGGCACGGATACCCGACGGGCGCGCAGGCCCAGTCGATCGTGCTGGACGTCGGCGGCCACGAGGTGGGCATCGTGAACACGCACCTGCAGGAACCGCGCGGGCAGGCGCCCGAGGTGGCGGCGATGGCCCGGCGGCTCGCCGCGAACACGCAGTCATCCGGCGCCGGCGAGGCCGGTACGCGACCGGTGATCGTGGCGGGAGACCTCAACACGACGCCGTCCGATCCCCAGATGCGCGTGCTGGAGGCCGCAGGCCTGTCCGACCCCCTGCGGGCGCTCGGCGACCCGCCGACCTCGCCCGCCGACGCCCCCGTGCGGCGCATCGACCACGTGCTGATCTCCGCAGGGCTCACCGCGGTGGCGGCCGTCGCGCCCCGGGTGCGGTTCTCCGACCACCTCCCGCTCGTCGTACGGCTCCGGCTGGATTAGGCCCGGACGGACCGTGTCGGCGGGCGGGCGTCCTACCGATGCCAACCAGGCGGGATAATCGACTACATGCGACTTTCTGCCCGTGTCGACTACGCCCTCCGTGCCGCCGCCGAACTCGCCGCGGCGGGTGAGGGACCCACCACGGTGGGCGAGCTGGCCAAGGAGCAGGAGATGCCCCCCAAATATCTGGAGAACATCCTGCTGCAGATGCGCCGCGCCGGACTGGTGCGCGGACAGCGCGGCCCAGAGGGGGGCTATGTCCTGGCACGCCCGGCCAGTCAGATCTCACTCGCCGACGTGATCCGCGCGGTGGACGGGCCGCTGGCCAACGTGCGCGGCGAGCGGCCAGAGCACGTCGGCTACCAGGGCGCCGCCCAGGCCCTGCAGCAGGTGTGGATCGCGCTGCGGGCGAGTGAGCGGGCCATTCTCGAAGAGGTCACCCTGGAGCAGATCGCCAAGGGCGAGCTGCCGCCCCGGGTGACCGATCTCGCCGCCGACCCGGCGGCGTGGAACTCGCACACGCCGGTGTGAGCCGCCTGAACCAGATCCTCCCGGGAGGAGAGCCGTGCCGGAGGGTGACGCCGTCTACCGGACCGCCAAGCGGCTCAGGCAGGCCCTCGACGGCCGCAGGCTGATCCGCAGCGACTTCCGGGTGCCCCGGTACGCCACCGCCGATCTGCGCGGCCGGACCGTGCTGACGACGGTCTCACGCGGCAAGCACCTCCTGACCCGGGTCGAGGGCGGGCTCACCGTCCACACCCACCTGCGCATGGAGGGAAGCTGGCGGGTGGACCCGGCGGGCCGTCCGGCTCCGCGCGGCGACGTGGTCCGACTGATCCTCGCCAACATCCAGTGGCAGGCGGTCGGCACGCGGCTGGGGATGGTCGATCTCGTGCCGACCGACCGTGAGGTACGGGTCGTGGGACACCTCGGCCCGGACCTGCTCGGGCCGGACTGGGACGCCGCCCTCGCCGTACGGAACCTGCTGCGCGCTCCGGCACGGACGATCGGGGAAGCCCTGCTCGACCAGCGCGACCTGGCGGGCCTCGGCACGATCTGGCGGGCCGAGACCCTGTACGCCGCGCGGATGTCCCCCTGGCGTCCGGTGGGCTCGATCCCGCAGGACGAGCTGGAGGCGCTGGTCGCGGTCGCCCATCGTCTGATCGACGCGAGCAAGGACGCGCCGCTCCCGGTGACGACGGGCGATCCGCGCCCCGGGCGGTCCCTGCTCGTCTACGGCAGGGCACGCCGCCCGTGCCGCCGCTGCGGCAGCCCGATCAGCGGCGGGGAGATGGGAGCGCAGCCGGCCGAGCGGCTGATCTACTGGTGCCCCGCCTGCCAGCAGAGCTGAGAGCCGACAATAGGGCGATACGTCGACACGAAGGGAATGCCGTGCCGCCCACCGCCGCCCGCGTCATGCTGCTCGTCCTGTACACCGATCGGCTGGAGGAGTGCCGTGCCTTCTACGGCGCGCTCGGCGTCGAATTCACCCGGGAGCGGCACGGCGAGGGCCCGCGGCACTACGCCGCCGTCCTGGCCGACGGCACCGTGTTCGAGCTGTACCCGGCGACCGCCGAGCGCAGAACCGGAGCCGTGCGGCTCGGTCTCCACCTGGACGGCGCCACCGCCGAGCCGCGGATGGAACCCGGCCGGCACCTCCTGACCGACCCTGACGGCAGGGTGGTCGAGATCCAGGCATCGTGACCGCCGCGGTCGGCGGCAGGGGCGGCCCCGGCGGGGAAGCCGGGGACGGGCCGCGACGAGACGGCCGCACAGAGACGAGGGGTGCCACGCGACCGAGGGGCGTGAGGACGCCACGGGACGGCGGCGCGGAAGAGACTCGGGTCATATAGACACGGAAACGGGCCTGCGGGGGCCAGGCGCCCACCCGTGGGATCGGGACAGGCACCCGGGTCCGGGTCCACCCGGACTGCGGGCGCGGAGCCACGCCTGACTTCTTCTCGCCGGGCGTGTCCTGACGAGCCGGTGTTATGGGGTCGTGGGAACGGTCAGGCGAAGTCGCGCAGACGCCGACCGCGGGCGAAGCGGGACGTCCAGGCGCCACCTAGGCGGCGACCATGTCCTTGACCTCGGGGAAACCCTCGAATTCCGGCCCTGCGGGGACGGTCTCCGGGATGGGCAGGCGCTCGTGCTCAGGCACCTCTGCCAGCACGGGGGCGGCCTGCAGTTCGGCCAGCGCGAACTGGTCGGACACCTCACGCAACACCTGGGACAGCGGGACCCCGAGTGCCCCGCAGATCGAGGCGAGCAGTTCGGAGGAGGCTTCCTTCTGACCGCGCTCGACCTCGGACAGATAGCCGAGTGAGACACGCGCCAGAGTGGAGACCTCGCGAAGGGTGCGATTCTGCCGCACCCTCAGCCGCCGCAGCACGTCACCGAGCAGCTGACGCAGCAGGATCATCTGTCGCTCCCTCCCCAAGGGTGGCGCCTTCACGACGCCTCTCACGGTGGGCTCATGTCGCCCCTTCTTCATCTGCCCTTCGTACATACGCCTCGCCGTCATCATGGGTTCGCTCGGCCCCTTCGCCGGGCGTGCGCCTGTCTTGCTCCTCGCCTTTGGCTCACGGACCTCACTCACAGCTCCACCGTACCTGTAGAGGGCAACACCGCGGCAGACCGAGGCGAGCATGTTCGCTGGGGACGTAACGCGGTAATCACCCCGGATGTTCCCCCAATTTTGCCTTCAGCACACCTTCCAGCAAGCTCAGCGCCTCCTGGCAGGTGGCAGTTCTAATACCGTCCCTGTCTCCGGTCAACCGCAGGTCGCGGTGCCAGAGCCGCTCTCCCGGTCCCGCCAGCGCGATGTGGACCGTGCCGACCGGCTTGCCGTCCTGGGGATCGGGGCCGGCGACCCCGGTCACCGCCAGGCCGTAGTCGGAGTCGGAGAGCTTGCGCACTCCCGTGGCCATGGCCGCGGCCACGCCGGGGTGCACCGCTCCCTCCCTGTCGAGGAGGTCGGACGGCACGCCGAGGACGCTCGCCTTGAGATCCGTGGCGTAGGCGATCACTCCGCCCCGGAAGGCGGCCGAGGCCCCCATCGGACCGGTCATCGCCGCCCCGATCAGGCCGCCCGTGAGCGACTCCGCCACGGCGACCGTCGCGCCCTGGCGAACCAGCAGCGACAGCACCTCGCTCGCCACGCCCATCATCGGCTTCGCGCGCTCCTCGCCACCTGCCGCAGCCGCACCGCCCGGACCACGTAGTCGGCGCCGGTCCCCACCGTGACCACCAGGGCGAGGCCCATGGCCACCCACCTGATCAGGTCAGGCACCCCCGGCACGATGTAGAGCGCGATGGCCACGATCTGCAGCACGGTCTTCACCTTGCCGCCGTAACTGGCCGGGATGACCCCGTGCCGGATCACGAGGAAGCGCAGCAGCGTCACCCCCGCCTCGCGGGCGATGATCACCACGGTGACCCACCACGGGACCTCACCGAGGTAGGAAAGGCTGAGCAGCGCGGCGCCGATCAGCGCCTTGTCCGCGATCGGATCGGCGATCTTGCCGAAGTCGGTGACCAGCGCGTACTTCCTGGCGAGCCAGCCGTCGAGCTGGTCGGTGAGGGACGCGAGCAGGAAGACGCCGAGGGCCGCCAGGCGCCAGCCCTCCCCCTCGACGAACAGGAAGACGATGAAGACGGGGACGATCGCCAGCCGGGCGATGGTCAGGACGTTCGCGATGTTCCAGGTGCTGACGTGGCGGATAGCGCCGTCTCCGGTGCCGTCCACGGCGGGCACGGCGGCGACCGGCGGCGCCGCGGGCTCCGGTGTCACCTCTCCCGGGCCCGCCACGTCCACCGGCGGCTCACCGCGCTCCGTCATGTGCCTGCCTTGATCCGGGCGATGAGGTCGACCCCCTCGGAGTCGACGGCGACCGCTTGGACGATCTGGCCGGGAACCAGCCCGATCCCCTGGACCGTGACCGCACCGTCCACCTCGGGGCCCTGGTGGGCCGCCCGGCCCTCGTATCCGCCGTCCCCGAGGTCCTCCTCGATCAGGACCTCCAGCTCGGTGCCGATGCGCTCCTCGGCCCGCTGGGCGGTCAGCTCCTCGGCGAGCTCGGTCAGCGTCGCGACCCGCTCGTCGATCACGTCCTGACCGAGCTTGCCCTCGAAGCCGTACGCGTCGGTGCCCTCCTCGTCGGAGTAGCCGAAGACGCCGATGACGTCCAGCCTGGCCTCCTCCAGGAAGCCCACCAGCTCGTCGAACTCCTCCTGGGTCTCCCCCGGGAATCCGACGATGAAGTTGGACCTGACGCCCGCCTCGGGCGCGCGGTCGCGGATCTGCGCGAGCAGGTCGAGGAACCGCTTGGGGTCGCCGAAGCGCCGCATCCGCCGCAGCACGGTCCCGCTGGCGTGCTGGAAGGACAGGTCGAAGTAGGGCACGACCCCCTCGGTGGAGGCGATCACGTCGAGCAGCCCGGGCCGCAGCTCGGCGGGCTGCAGGTAGCTGACCCGCACCCGCTCGATGCCCTCGGTCGCGGCGAGCGGGGGCAGCAGCTTCTCCAGCGCGCGCAGGTCGCCCAGGTCCTTGCCGTACGACGTGGAGTTCTCGCTGACCAGCACGAGCTCCCTGACGCCCTGTCCGGCCAGCCAGGCGGCCTCGGCGAGCAGGTCCTCCGGGCGGCGCGAGACGTACGAGCCGCGGAAGGCCGGGATCGCGCAGAACGTGCAGCGCCGGTCACAGCCGGACGCGAGCTTCATCGAGGCCACCGGCCCCGAGCCGAGCCGCTTGCGCAGCGTGCGCGGGCCGCTGGCGGGGGCGACGCCCTCCGGCAGCGGGTCCTCCTGGGCGTGACCGGGAATGTGGGCCCGGGCGGCCGCGCGCTCCACCGGTGTGATCGGCAGGAGCGTGCGGCGGTCCCGCGGCGAGTGCGGGACCAGCGGCCTGCCCGCGAGGACGTCGTCGAGACGCTCCCCGATCGCGGCGTAGTCGTCGAAGGAGATCACGGTCGCCTCGGGCAGGGCGCCGGCGAGCTGCGCGCCGTACCGTTCGGCCATGCAGCCCGCCGCCACCACCTTCGCGCCCGAGTCGGCCGCGGCGAGCAGGGTGTCGATGGAGTCCTTCTTCGCCGAATCGATGAAGCCACACGTGTTGACGACGACGACGTCGGGATCGTCGTCATCGGTGTGCCAGCCGGCGGCCTCCAGCCGCGCGGCCAGCTCCTCGGAGTCGACCTCGTTGCGGGCGCAGCCCAGCGTGATCAGCGATACGGTTCGGCGAGAAGACATGATGCGAACTACGGTATCGGCAGTCGGCGATTAACGGGGACTCGGGCCACCCGCGTCGAAGGTCCGGCGGATCATCTGGCCGTCCTTGCCGGGCGTGCCGAGGTCCCTTCCGTTGACCTCCAGCCGCACCGCCCCCGCGTCGCCGATGGTCACCTTCATCCGGTCCTTGGCCGAATAGGTCGTGGTCTTGCCCTCGGGCAGCGTTCCCTGAAAGATCTCCTTGCCCTTGGCGTCCTTGACGCTGAGGTAGGACTGCTTGCGCGCGGTGACCTTCACCACCACGACGCCGGGCGCGAGGGCCTCCTCGACGGTCTTCTTCTCGTGGCCCTTGTCGTGACGCGCGTGCGGCGCGGTCACCGGGAGCTGGGCGGCCGTCGGGCCCGTCTTCCCGCCGGAGCCCCCGAGCATCCGCGCGATGACGACGACCGCGACGATGGCCAGGGCCACCGCGACGGCCATCGTCCAGTTGGGGGCCCTGCGGGCCCGCTCCCCCACGTCGCCCCTGAACACCGCCGACGCCTTGACCGGTGACGCGATGTCGGCGTTCTCCTGCTCGTACTGCCGCAGGATCTCGTCCGGGTCCAGACCGAGGTCGGAGGCGATGGTCCGGATGTGCCCCCGCGCGTAGAAGTCGCCCACCGAGAAGTCGTCGCGCTCGAAGCGTTCGATGACGGTCTCACGCACCCGCGTGCGCTCGCTGAGCTGACGCACGGTCAGTCCGGCGCGCTCACGGGCTTCGGCCAAAACAGCACCAACGCTCATCGTTCCGCCCCCCTGTCTCCAACCGCACCGTCTTCCAGCTCGCCCCACGATGCGTAGTTAGTCACATTCAATCAGTAACTAACTACGGAGGGTACCCATGAGTGGACGCGGAGCAACTCTCCTGTCACTTCCGCAACGGTTTCAGGGCAAGACGAGAGGGACGCGGCCGCCGACCGGCACGCGTCGTGAGCGACGGGCTCTCAGCCGGTCTCCCCGCGCATCTCGGCGAGCAGGCCGGGCAGGTCGTCGGGCTTGGCGAGCACCTCGCGGGCCTTGGACCCCTCGCTCGGGCCGACCACGTTGCGGCTCTCCAGCAGGTCCATCAGCCGACCGGCCTTGGCGAAGCCCACGCGCAGCTTGCGCTGGAGCATGGACGTGGAGCCGAACTGGGTCGACACGATCAGCTCGGTGGCCTGGATCAGCAGGTCGAGGTCGTCGCCGATCTCCTCGTCGACCTCCCGCTTGGCGGCGGCGGGCGCGGCGACGTCCTCCCGATACTCGGCCTGCATCTGGGCCTTGCAGTGGGCGACGATGTCCGCGATCTCCTTCTCGGAGACGAACGCGTTCTGCAGCCGCATCGGCTTGCTCGCGCCCATGGGCAGGAACAGCGCGTCGCCCTGCCCGACGAGCTTCTCGGCTCCCGGCTGGTCGAGGATGACCCGCGAGTCGGCCAGCGAGGAGGTGGCGAACGCCAGCCGCGAGGGCACGTTCGCCTTGATCAGACCGGTGACGACGTCCACGGACGGCCGCTGGGTGGCGATGACCAGGTGGATGCCGGCGGCCCGGGCGAGCTGTGTGATGCGGACGATCGAGTCCTCCACGTCGCGCGGCGCGACCATCATCAGGTCGGCCAGCTCGTCCACGATCACCAGCAGGTACGGGTACGGCTGGTAGACGCGCTCGCTGCCCGGCGGCGGCACCAGCTTGCCCGCGCGCACGGCCTTGTTGAAGTCGTCCACGTGCCGGAAGCCGCTGGCCGCGAGGTCGTCGTACCGCCGGTCCATCTCGCCCACCACCCATTCGAGGGCCTCGGCGGCCTTCTTCGGGTTGGTGATGATGGGCGTGATGAGGTGCGGGATGCCCTCGTACGAGGTGAGCTCGACCCGCTTGGGGTCGACCAGCACCATGCGGACCTCGTCGGGCGTGGCCCGCAGAAGGATCGAAGAGATCAGCCCGTTGATGCAGGTCGACTTGCCCGCGCCGGTGGCGCCCGCGATGAGGATGTGCGGCATCTTGGCCAGGTTGGCCACGATGGTGCGCCCCTCGACGTCCTTGCCGAGCCCGACGATCATCGGGTGGTGGTCGGCCTGGGCCACCCGCGAGCGCAGCACGTCGCCGAGCGACACGAGGTCCTTGTCGACGTTGGGGATCTCCACGCCGATCGCCGACTTGCCGGGGATGGGAGACAGGATCCGGACGTCCGCGGACTTGACGGCGTAGGCGATGTTCTTGGTGAGCGCGGTGACCTTCTCCACCTTGACGGCCGGGCCCAGCTCGATCTCGTACCTGGTCACCGTCGGGCCCCGGGTGAAGCCGACCACCTGCGCGTCGATGGCGAACTGCTCCAGCACGCTGGTCAGCGCGTTCACGACCGTCCGGTTGGCCTTGGTCTCCTGCTTGGGCGCGCTGCCCGGGCGCAGCGTCGTGAGGTCCGGCAGCGTGTACGGCCCCTCCTGGCTGGACAGGACGAGCTGCTCCACCTTGCGCGGCGCGGGGGTCGGCAGCGGAGGCTGAGGCACCGGCTTGGGTATCTCCGGCTCGGTCGGCTCGGCCGACTCCGCGACGTCGTCCATGAGGCCGGGGACGATCTCCGGCGAGTGCTCCTTGTCCGACAGCACGGGCGTGTCGTACGGCTTGACGCCGTCGCCGCCCTCGGCGTCGCGCCTGCCGCCCTGCTGCTTGCGCGTGCGCCTCCTGGCCGGTGCGGGGGTCTTGCGGGGCTCCCCGGTCTCCTCCGGCCGGTGGAAGAGCATGTGCTGGATCTCGGCGAGGCGCTCGGGGACGCGGTGGACCGGAGTCGCGGTGATCACCAGCAGGCCGAAGCCGGACAGCATCACCAGCAGCGGGATCGTGATGAACGCCGGCAGGATGCTCGACGGCGGAGCCGAGACGATGAAGCCGATCATGCCGCCCGCCGCCGACACGTTGTCCATGCCGTCGTTGGGCCCCCCGGAGGGGTACGGCGTGCCGTGGGCGACGTGCACGATCCCCAGGATCCCGGCCAGCAGCGCGGTCCAGCCGATGCCCATCCTGCCGGTCTCGGCGTTCTGGTCGGGGTGGCGCAGCAGCCGCCAGGCGAGCAGCGCGAGCAGCACGGGCACCGCCCAGGCGAGCGATCCCACCGTCCCGCGCACCACGGCGTCGACGAACTCGGCGAATCCCGTCTTGGTTTCCCGCCAGGTCAGGGCGGCGAGCACGATGGCGCCCGCGAGCACCGACAGCCCCTGCCCGTCGCGGCGGTGCGCGGGGTCGAGGTCGCGGGCTCCCTGCCCGAGCGCCCGCGCCGCCATGCCCACGCCGTTCGCCACCAGCATCCACATGCCGATGACGAGCTTGCCGATCACGAGGAAGAACCAGCTGATCGGGTCCTGTCCGGTGGCGACCGGCCGCTTGGGCGCGGGCCGGGGCGCCGCCCTGCCTCGGGAGCCCGCAGGGGATCGCTTCGCGGAAGCCGTACGGGATCCGGAGCGCGAGGCGGGGCGCTTGCCGGACCCCTGTCCGGACGTACGGGTGGCCATGATGCCGAAGTTACCCCGGATGCGAGCGATTACCGGGGCGGCGCGCCGGAAGGCCGCCCCGCGAGGCGCTGCCGTCCGGGGCGCCGCCGGGGTCCCCGCCGGGGTCGCCGTCTGGGGTGCCGTCTGGGGCGCTCCGCCCGTCGAGGAGCGCGGTCACCCGCCTGCGACCGTCCTCGTCCGCCGGCACCTGCAGCACCAGCAGGAGATCGGGGTGCTCCGCCGGGCGCAGCTGGAACATCTCCAGATCCAGCCGCCCGATCTCCGGGTGGTCGATCGCGACCGTCGCGGGCCTGAACCTGCGGACCGGGTAGTCCGCCCACCACTCCCGGAACTCCGGGCTGGCCTCGCTCAGCTCCGCCACCAGCGCCGTGAAGGCGGGGTCTCCCTGCCGGTGTCCCATCGCGGCGCGGAACTGGCTGATCAGGGCGCGGGCGGCGGGTTCCCAACGGACCATCCGGGCGCGGTTGCCAGCGTCGGTGAACATCATCCACAGCAGGTTCCGCCTGCCCGGCGGGAGCGTCAGCGGATCGTGGCGGAGCAGGGTGTAAGGGGTGTTCCAGGCCAGATAGTCGAAGCGCGCGTCGTACACGGAGGCGGCGTTCGGGGCGGCGGCGTCCACCAGGCGCCGCAGCCGGTCCCGCGGCCGCTCCGCCTCGCCGGACGGTGTGTCCGGCGTGTCCGGCGTGTCCGGTGGGGCCAGCCCGGCCAGGTCGCGCAGGTGGCGGTGTTCGTCGGGATCGAGCAGCAGCGCACGGGCCAGCGCGTCGATCACCTGCGCCGACGCCGAGATGTCCCGTCCCTGTTCCAGGTAGGTGTACCAGGTGACGCCGACACCCGAGAGCTCGGCGATCTCCTCGCGGCGCAGGCCGGGGGTGCGGCGCAGGGCCGGATCGCCTTCCGGCAGGCCGACGTCGGCCGGATGCAGGCGGGCCCGCCGGGCGCGGAGGAACGCTCCGAGCTCGGCCCTGCGGCCCGACGCCCTGGCGCGGCGGCCGGGCGCGTTACTGGCAGCACGAGTGCCAGGACCGCCGGACGCCGTCTCGTTATCGTGACGTCCATGATCCATCACACCGCGAGTCTGCCACGGAGGTAGGCGCCATGAGCGATCCCGTACTAGTGGTCGGCGCAACGGGCCAGCAGGGCGGCGCGACCGCGCGCCGACTGCTCGCCCGCGGCCGGAGCGTACGCGCCCTGGTGCGCGACCCGGGCGGTTCCGCCGCGAGGGCCCTGGAGGAGTCGGGGGCGGAACTCGCCGTGGGCGACCTCGACGACGAGGGGTCGCTGCGCCGCGCGATGGGGGGCGTTGACGGGGTCTTCCTGGCGCTGACCATGATGCAGGGCCCCAAGATCACCGTCGAGGGCGCCGCCGCCGAGGAGCGGCGGGGCCTGACGGTGGCCCGGCTGGCGGCCGAGATCGGCACGGGCCACCTGGTGTACAGCTCGGTCCCCGGCACGGACCACCCTTCCGGAATCCCCCACATCGAGAGCAAGGCACGGATCGAGCGCGAGATCCACGCGCTCGGGCTGCCGGCGACGATCCTGCGCCCGGTCTCCTTCATGGAGAACTTCACGACCTACAACCGGCCGGTGCTGGAGGACGGCACGCTGGTCGTGCGGCTCCCCGCGCAGCCCGGCACCCCGATGCAGCTGATCGGCGTCGAGGACATCGGGGTGTTCGCCGCCCTCGCCTTCGAGCGCCCCGGACGCTTCCTCGGCCGTACGGTCGACCTGGGCGGCGACGAGCTCACCCCGCCTGAGATCGCCGCCACGTTCGGCCGGGTGTGCGGCCTCCCGGCCCGCTTCGAACGGACGCCAATCGAGCAGGTGCGCGCGTTCGACCAGTGGGTGGCCCGGATGTTCGAGTTCTTCGAGGAGCGACCGCCCGCACAGGTCGAGCTGCGGGCCCTGCGCTCCGAGCACCCGGGCCTGATGACCTTGGAAACGTGGCTGCGCGCCACCGGCTGGAAAGCGTGAGGGTCAAGGACATGACCGACGGACTGCTGCTGCCGCCGGGAGGCGGCGACACGATTCAGGCGATGACGCTGAAGGTCGGCGCGGAGCAGACGGCGGGGTGGTCGGTCTTCGAGGCCGTGGTCGCCCCCGGTTTCGACGTCGGGGCGCATCTGCATCACGAGGCGGAGGAGATGTTCTACGTCATCGACGGCGAGCTCGACCTCCTCGCCTTCCATCCGGCCGGCGCGGCGGGCTCCGACTGGCGGTCCTGGCGGTCGGACAGCGGCGCCGAGGTGCTGCGGGGCGGGCCCGGGAGCTTCATGCACGTGCCGGCCGGCTGCCCCCACGCGTTCTTCAACCCCGGCCAGGAACCGGCCCGGATGCTGTTCGTCGTGACCCCGGCGGGTCACGAGACCTACCTGCGGGAGCTCACCCGGATGCTGGCCGCGGGGCCGCCGGACCAGGCAGAGATCACGGCGCTGCGCGCCCGGCACGACATCCAGCAGCTGACCCCGCTCACGAACCGCGCCTGACCGCGACTCCCCCGGCGGGCGGTGGCGCACCCGGCTGGACCGCGCCGTCTCGGGAACCCGCCGGGGCTTCCTTCTTCGCGGAATGATGCCAAGCCGTGATGCCGACGTCAGTCGCGAGGCGGGGAGACACCCCGCAAGCCGGCGGAACGAGCCGGGCGCGTCAGTCTCGCGACGAGCCGCCTCACCCGTGGTCCGTGCCTGCGGAGCCAGGCCCTCACCCACACCCCCTGGTAGCCGGCGACGACTCCCAGCGTCACCAGTGCGTCGACGACACCGAGCACGTCGTCGTGCCGGGAGAGCCCGTCGATGGACCGGGCGACCAGCGCGACGGTGAAGGGGACGGAGATCAGGAGAAAGACGCCGAGGCAGAGCCCCGTTCCGGCGACGAGGAGCGCGCTGTAGAGCCTGACGAACCGGCGTTGCCGGCGCTCCAGCCCGGCGAGCGGGTCCGAGGTGGACGCCCGAGCGACCCGGCGAAGCAGATGCAGGACGAAGGCGGTGGCGTCTGCGTAGAGGTTGCGGCACCCCGCCAGATCCTGGACCAGGAAATACAGGTCGGTGCGCATGAAGACGAAGAACTGCAACGCCAGCCCTGTCATCTCGGTGAGAGCGATGACGGACAGCAGCACGTTGCCGCCGAACAGTGCCATCCCCAGCAGGCAGCCGGCCAGGACGCTCGCGTCCACCGCTATCCCCGCCAGGTAGACGGTCAGGCGGATCCGCCGCTCGGCGAGCCAGATGCCGGAGACATCGGTCTGCGCGGCCAGGAACTGAAGCCGTGTGTCCACCCGGATGCGTCCCGGGACTCCCGCGGCCCGCGCGGTGAGGAGGTGGGCGAGCTCGTGGAGTGAGACCAGCACCGCCACCAGGGCGACTTCACTCAGCACGATCAGTGTGCCGTGGTCGCTCCAGAGCAAGGAGTGCCACCGGGGAACGACCTCGGGCCGGAGCACCGCGGCGACGAATCCGCTGAACACGAGCAGGCCGAGTGCGGCGTGCAGCACCGGGCTCAGCGTCCATCGCACCATCCGCCCGGTTATCCGGGGAAGCGACGGCGCAGGGGTTCCGGCGTCGGCGAAAACTCGATCGCCGATCGACTCCACCATCCCCACGGCCGCCAGGTCGTCCACGAACGCGGACACGTCGAGCTCCGCCCTCAGCTCGGTTCTGAGCTCCTCGCGGGTCTCGGGGATCGTCCGCCCGCTGTCGAGCAGTTCGATCGCACGCTTCCCGGCATGGGGCACCGCGATGCACACGCCGGTCTCCACCCGCCCGACGACCCACCCGTCCCCGTCCTCGCGAAATCCCAGGGGGCGCAGCCGGACACGCGTCATCGCGCTGGTACGCCGATCCGGGGCGGGGCCAGCGGCATCACCCGCTTGTCCACGTACGCCAGCAGGTCTTCACCGCGGTCGTACAGGGAGGACACGATGGAACCCCACGTACGGACGGCTTCGTCGTCGTCTATCCTCCGCGCGCCGCGACACGCGCCGCCCTGCTCGTACTGAACGTGGTACATCCGCCTGCCGGGAAACACGACGAGCTCCGGAAGGGGGCCGTCCATCTCGATGGCGGCCACCTCGCGGGCGTCCAGAACCCTGCCGCGCTCTCCCAGGCGCATGCGCAGGGCGAGGAGGTGCAGTTCCCACTGCAGGTACGCGGTGAGGGGCGTCTCGACGACCCGCACGCGCCGCAGTTCTCCCTTGGCGGGAAGATCCGCGGCGATCGTTGCCCGGGCCTCGTCCAGCAACTCGAGGGACCGCCGCCAGTCTCCCTCTCGCATCGCGTTCCAGCTCGGGTTCGGCCCTTCGTCGAAGGACTGGGCGCGCTCCAGTTTCCAGATCACACCGTCGACGTCGTGAAAGATTTCCAGGAAATCCGCCGCATACTCCTCCATGGGCAGCATCGTGCCCGGTACGGCCTCCAGTCGGGGTATTTTCATGCCTCACCAGTATTCATTCTCACAAACCGATGGCCCGGATGGCGATCGGAAGATCGACCGTCCGGACCATCGCCGGTCAGCTGTTCGAGTTCCCGCTGTAGGTTTGCGTGGTCTCGATTCTGTCAAGCAGCCGGATTGATATCTTTCCAACCACGTCATCGATCTCGGCAGGCTCCTGCACCGCCGGCTCCTGTCGCTCCATTTCCTACCTCCTCCTGTCGCGGTTGCTTTTCACGGTAGGCCGGGTCATATTAGGCGTCAATACCGCCGTTGGGGTTCCCGCGCTGTCGTGTGGCGCAGCCGGCGCATTCCGGAGAAGCTCCGTGGAGCGTGTAGACATGCTGTTCGGGAGCGACCAGATTTATTCCGGTAACGTGGCTGCGCAGTGTCGCCGGAATGCCCGCCAGCATTGAGATGACAGCCTGCGCGGTGAGATGACCGGAAATACCGGCGGAGGGTGCCAGCACTCCCGGCCCCCCGAGGTCGACGTGGACTCCGGGCGTGGTCGTCGCCTCGATCGTCGCGGTGAGGCACTCGTAGCACGGCCCGTCGGCGGTGAAGACCCCGACGCTGACGAGAGGACCGCGATACCCCCCGACCGCCCAGGGCACCCCGGCCGTCAGGCACGCCCGGTTGGCCCAGATCCGGATGCCGTCCCGGCCGCGAGGTTCGTCCGCGCACAGGGCGAGCGCGTCGAACCCGGTCAGCAGTGCGGACAGATCCGCCACGCTCTCGACGGCCCGGGTCTGTCCGGTCACGTGGACATTCGAGTTGACCCGGCCGAGGCGGTCCACCACCACGTCGGCCTTCGGTTTGCCGAGGTCCGCCTCGGTGAACAGCGCCTGACGGGTGAGGTTCGACAGCTCCACCACATCACGGTCGACGCAGTGGATCGTCCCGACGCCCGCGGCGGCCAGCGCCCAGGCGGCGTGGCTACCGGTGCCGCCGAGTCCCAGGACCAGCACGCGTGCGCGCTTCAGCGCGACCTGCGCCTCCCACCCGTGTGCCCGGGGCACGAGATCCACCCAGCGGAAGAACGCGAGGTTCCGAGAATATCGCTCCATCTCCGCCGCGCTGAGATCACTCGGCGGCCGGGCCGCCGCGTCCTCCAAGTAGCCGGATCGCAGCAGCAGGTCCACGACGCCGGTCGCGTGCGCTCTCCGCAGGCCGGGAAACAGTACGCACAGGTGATCGGCGACGTCGGAGGGCGTGCGGGTTCCGTCCATCGCGGACAGCGCGGCCCATGCATGACCGTTCGGATCCGATATCTCCCCGGCGATCCCGTAGATGGAGCCGCCGATGCGAATCCTGTCGTGCCCTAATCGGTAGGGCCGATGCTCGGCCTTAACTCTCGGCAACCGCAAGCCGACCTCCACGACCGGAGGAGACGATCACGACACCGGGAACTTATCAATTCGAATTGCGCTCGGTCAATGTCTGTTCACAAATGCGCCGAACGCGCGATCCCGCACCGCGGGAAATAGCCGAAGACCGGAAAGAGGCCGGCCGTTATGCATGTGCGGGACAGGCCGCCGAGCCGGCCGGCCCATAGAATCGCCGCGCCCGGATGATTTCTAGATTTCTTCTGGACGCGGCGGGTGCGGCAGGGCGGCGGGCGCGTCAGTAGGCGCGGCGCTGCCGCATGGCGGAGCGTTCGATGCGCTCGCGCGCCTCCAGGAGGCAGGAGGCGATCTCCTTCTCCCGCTCGGGTGTGAGGCGCGGGATCGGCACCGAGCAGCTGATGGCGTCGCGCGGCGGGTCGCTGATGTGCAGCGCGACGCCGAAGCACCGCAGCCCCTCGGTGTTCTCCTCGCGGTCCACCGCGTAGCCCTGCTTGCGCACCCGGTGCAGGTCGACGAGCAGCTCCTCGGCGTCCACGATCGTATGGGCCGTCAGCGACGGCAGCTCGGCGGGCAGCATCGCGCGCACCTCGCCCTCGTCCCTGCTCGCCAGGATCGCCTTGCCGAGCGACGTGGTGCTCGCGGGCAGGCGCCGGCCCACCCGCGAGAACGGCCGCAGGTAGTGCCGCGAGGCGCGCGTGGCGAGGTACACGATGTCGAAGTGGTCGAGACGGGCGAGGTGCACCGTCTCGCCCGTGACCTCGGCCAGCCAGTCCAGCGCGTCGTGCGCGAGCTGGACCACCGGATCGCCGTCGATGTACGTCGCCCCGACCAGCAGAGCCCGCATGCCGATCCGGTAGAGCGTGCCGGTGACGTCGGTCTCGATCCAGCCGAGGTCGACCAGCGTGCGCAGCAGAGCGTGCAGGCTGCTCTTGGGGTAGCCCAGCTTGCCCTGTAGGTCGGTGAGGCTGTGCAGTCCGGGATACTGCGCGAAGAAGTCGAGCAGCTCGACCGTCCGGAGTGCCGACTTCACGTGCGGCACGGGTTCCGCCATGTGTTGTAACCTCCCTGACCCGCCTGTCCGCCTCCTATTGTGAGCCGGTTCCCCAGGAGGCGACCGTCCGGGAGGCGATGTAGTCCGTATCCAGATCATCCCCTAGTCCGGGAGTGTCCGGCATCCGCACCTTTCCGCCGGCGAGCGGGTCGACGATCGAGCGCAGGTGCGGGGCGGGCGTGTCGTAGTCCGAGTGCGGGTGCAGCAGGCCCCGTTCGTACCACTGCCCGCACAGCGTGGCGCCGATCACGGCGAGGGCGCCGGAGCCGTTCCCGTGGATCTCGCAGTCCATGCCGAACGACTCGGCCAGGTGGACCGCCTTGATCGCCGGGATGATGCCGCCGGAGCCGACCACGCCGACCCTGAGGATGTCACAGGCCCCCGCGGCCACCCACTCGGCCCGCGCCATGTGCTTGCCCCAGGAGGTCTCCGGCCCGAGGATCGGCGTCCTGAGCTGGTCGGCGAGCCATCGGTACGACTGCACCGAGGCCTCCTCCATGGGCTCCTCGTACCACGCGAAGTTCAGCTCGTCGAGGGCCCTGCCGAGGGTCAGGGCCTCGGAGCGGGAGTACCAGTGGTTGCTGTCGAGCATGAGCGCGACGTCCGGGCCGACCGCCTCCCGGACCGCGGCGCACGCCTCGATGTCGCGGTCCACGCCGTACGGCATGGGCGGCATCCAGGTGTGCAACTTGATACCGCGGTAGCCCCGGGAGACGAGTTCCTTGGCGAAGGCGGCGTAGTCCTCGGGGGTGGCCAGGCCGCCGGGGATGTCGTCGCCGCACATCGTGCTCGCGTAGGCGGGCACCTCGGATCGGGCGCCGCCGAGGAGCTTCCAGACCGGCAGGCCGAGCCTGCGCCCGGCGAGATCCCACAGGGCCTGGTCGGCCGCGCTGAGCGCGCGGTCGGACAGGTTGCCCTGGGCGCCCCGCTGACGGCGGGCGACGCGGTGCCACAGCCGCTCCCGGTCGAGGCTGTCCTGACCGATCAGCGCCGGCCCGATGTGGCCGGTGATCACCGTCTCCCTGACGGTGTCCGGCGCGGCCAGGCAGTGTCCGGTCGCGCCGTCGCTGTCGGTGACGGTCAGCAGCGCCTCCCGCACCTCCCGCGGCGGGCCGGGATGCCGGTGGCCGTGCCCGTCCACCACGGACCTGGTGACCGTGGTGAAGACCGTGACGATGACGCGTTCGACGACCGCCATGACTCTTCCCTCTCTCGACGATTCCGGAGGAGGGCCGGTGCGGGGTCAGGGACGCACCGGCCCGGTCCCGGGGGCAGGCCGGGCGGCTTCGTCAGCCGCCGGTCGCCTTCTTCCACTCGGCCTGGGCGTCGGTCAGCTTCTGCGCCAGGGTGTCGAGGAACTCCTGGGGTTGCATCTGGCCGAGCAGCACCTTCTGGAAGAGGGGCTCGGTGTCGGCCTTGGTGATGGAGGAGAACTGCGGCAGGTAGTAGGGCGGCGACACGACTTGGGTGTTCGGGTCGTTCAGCGTGTCGACGGCCGTCTTCAGGTGCTCAAGGCCCTGCAGCCAGGAGTCGCCCTGCGCCTCGGTGTTGGCCGGGATCTGGCCCGTCTGCTGGTTCCAGTAGCTGTTGCCCTCGTGGGAGACCAGGAACTCCACGAACTTCCAGGCGGCGTCCTTGTGCTCGCTGCCCTTGAACACCGCGAAGCCGTCCACGGGGTTGGCGACGACGGTCCGCCTGCCGCCGGGGCCGGTCGGCAGTGCGAAGGCGCCGATCTTGTCCTTGCCGTGCGCCTTGACGTGGTCGTTGTAGGAGCCCAGGTTGTGGTGCATCATCGCGATCTTCCCGGTGCCGAACGCGGCGACCATCTTCGGGAAGTCGTTGGTGACGTCGGCCTCGGGGGTGTCCTTCTTGTACAGCCCGGCCATCTTGGTGAGAAACTCGACGTTCTTCGGGTCGTTGACCGTGCTCTTGCCGGAGGCGTCGAAGAACTCGCTCACGCCCGAGTAGGAGTACATCTCGGCCAGGATCTGGAAGATCGAGCCGGCGCCGCCGCGGATGGTGTAGCCGTACGCGTCGGGCTTCTTGGTCAGCTCGTCGGCGTCGGCGAAGAACTCGTCCCAGGTGCCCGGCGCCTGCTGGAGCCTGTCCTTCAGGTACCACACCACGTCCATGTTGGAGGTGCCCGGCACCAGGTAGAGCTTGCCGTCGGGCACGGTCTTGCGGACCGAGTCGAGCATCGGCGCGGCCAGCTTGCCGTTCACCGCACTCGTGGTCAGCCATTCGTCCGCCGGCTCCAGCGCCTGCTGGCCGGTCAGGTTGGCCAGGTACGACGTGGTGACGCCGCCGACGTCGGGGGTGTCCCCGCCCGCGATGGCGGTGTCGTACTTCTGCTGGACGGAGGCGATGGGGATGCCGACGTACTCGACGTGGATCGAGGGGTTGGCCGCCTCGAACCGCTTGATCAGCTCCTGGTAGATGGGGGTGCGGGCGCCCCCGTTGTTGTCCCAGAACGTGATGGTCGTCTTGCCGGAGCCCTCGCCGGAACCCGAGTCCGACCCGCACCCGGTGGCGGTGACGGCGAGGACGGCGAGCGCCGCCCAGGCCACTTTCATCTTCATGGTTCCTCCTGCGTACGACAGGCTGCTCTCGACAGTTCTCTGGGGGTGCTATCCCTTGACCGCGCCGGCGCTGATGCCGTGCACGAGATAGCGCTGGACCACTGCGAACACGCAGACCACCGGCAGGGCGGCGACGACGCCTCCTGCCGCCAGGGCCCCGAAGTCGGCGCTGTACTCCCCGATCGTGTAGCTGAGCCCGACGGGGATCGTGAAGCTGTCCTGCTTGCTGACGAACATCAGCGCGAACAGGAAGTTGTTCCACGTGTGGATGAAGGCGAACGACCCCACGGCGATCAGGCCGGGTCGCAGCTGCGGCAGCACGATCGCGAGGAAGCCGCGGAACCGGCTGCAGCCGTCGACCATCGCGGCCTCCTCGACCGTGAACGGCACGGCCGAGACGAACCCGCTCATCAGGATGATCGACAAGGGCAGGTTGAAGACGGTGTCGGCGACGATGAGGCTGGCCAGGCTGTTGATCAGGCCGAGTGACTTGAAGATGGAGAACAGCGGGATCAGCATCATCGCGCCGGGAATGAACTGGGTGCACAGCAGCACGACCATGAACAGGCCCCGGCCGCGGAACCGGTAGCGCGACAGCGCGTATCCGCCCATGACCGCGATGACCGTGGTGACCAGCAGCGACCAGACCCCGACGATCACGCTGTTCTTGAAGAACACCGCGTAGCCGATGTCGTTCCAGACGGTCTCGAAGTGCTCGAACGTGATCGGCCAGGGCACCGGGTCGGTCGATCCGGCCGGCCGCAGGGCGAACACGAGCATCCAGTAAAAGGGCACGAGGGTGAAGACCAGATACATCCCGAGGGGGACGTAGAGCCGCAGCACGCGGCCGGGATCGCGTCTCCTCCGCCGGCGGGTCCCCGCGGGCACCGCTCGCGTGCCCGGGCGGATCATGACGTCGGCGCTCATCGTGAAACCCCTCGCCTCTTCATCGTTCCTCGCCGAACCGGCTGAGCCGGAGGTAGAGGAGGGAGCAGAACAGCAGGATCACGAAGCCCGCCATCGTGAGCGCCGAGCCGTACCCGAAGTCCTTGGAGTCGACGGCTCGCTGTGCGACGTACAGCGGCAGCGTGGTCGTGACCTGCGCCGGCCCGCCGCCGGTGAGCGTGAAGAGCAGGTCGACGTTGTTGAACTCCCAGACTCCCCGCAGCAGTGTGGCCAGCACGATCGCTTCCCGCAGGTGCGGCAGCGTGACGTGGAGGAAGCGCCTGATCCGCCCGGCGCCGTCCACCGCCGCCGCCTCGTAGAGCTCGCCCGGGATCCCCTGCAGGCCGGCGAGCAGGAGGATCGCGAAGAACGGCACGCCGCGCCACAGCTCGGTCACCACCACGGCCGGGAAGACCGTGTCGGGGTTGCCGAGGACCGCCGCCTCGGGCTGCCCGAGGAAGCGCAGCACCCCGGTGCTCGGCGTGTAGAGCAGGATCCAGATGCCCGTCGTCAGCACCCCGGAGACGGCCCAGGGCGAGAAGACGAGCGAGCGGGCGAGCCCCCTGCCGATGAAGCTTTCATTGACGATCAGGGCCAGGGCCAGCCCGAGGATCAGCTGGAGGCCGATCTCGGCGACCACCCATTTCGCGGTGAAGCCCAGGCTGTGCCAGAAGACCTCGTCCTCGAACAGCATCTGCCGGAAGTTGCCGAGACCGGCGAAGCCGTCCGCCCATGGCCGGGTGAGGTTGCGGTGCTGCAGGCTGTAGTACGCGACGCTGGCGATCGGGTAGACGAGAAACACGGCGATGAGCGCGACCGTCGGTGAGATCAGCAGGTACGGCACGGCCCTGCGGCGCATCGTCGTCACCGGCGCATCTCCTCTGCGGCTTTTCCCGAACCAGGCTCAAGACATATTCCTGAACGTAGTTCACAAACGTGGACGGATCAACGGTGATGTCGCGCCTTGGTCCTGTCAAGAACTCGTGTCCTATTCGAGACATTCGCCGTTTGGGGGCCCGCGTCTTGACCGCGCGCCGTGCGCGCCGTACGGTCCCGGTGTTCATGCATATGAATCAGGTTCAGATGGATGTCGAATGACTGACAGTTCAGGAGAATGACGGAGGAAGCCGGTGACATTCGACGGCCTGCTGTTCTTCCCGGTCACCCCGTGCGACGAGGAGGAGCGGCTCGACCTCGAGGTGTTCCGCCGGCACGTGCGGCAGGGCGTCGAGGCGGGGTGCGGCGCGGTGTTCGCCTGCTGCGGCACCGGCGAGTTCCCCTCGCTCAGTCTGCGCGACTACACCGCCTGCGTGGCCGCGGCGGTCGAGGAGGCGGCCGGGCGCGTCCCGGTGGTCGCCGGGACCGGCTACGGCACCGCGATGGCCCTGGAGTTCTCCAAAGCGGCGCGGGACGGCGGGGCCTCGGCCCTGCTCGCGCTGCCGCCGTACCTCGTGCAGGCGGGTCAGGACGGCCTGCGCCGCCACTATGAGGCGATCGCGGACGGCACCCGGCTGCCGGTCATCCTCTACCAGCGGGACAACGCCGTCTTCGAGCCGGAGACGGTCGCGGCGCTCGCGGAGCACCCGGGCGTCATCGGGCTCAAGGACGGCCACGGCGACCTCGGCCTCATGCGCCGGATCATGGAGGCCGCCCCGCCCGGAATGCTCTACTTCAACGGCCTGCCGACGGCGGAGCTGTCCCAGCGCGGTTACCGGGACCTCGGGGTGGTCCGCTACTCCTCCGCCGTCTTCTGTTTCCTCCCGGGCCTCGCGCTCGCCTGCTACCGGGCGCTGCGGGACGGCCGCGACGACGTCGCGAACCGTCTGATCGAAGGCTTCTACCGTCCCCTGGTCGACCTCCGCGGCCAGGGCCCGGGGTATGCCGTCTCGCTCATCAAGGCGGGTGTGCGCCTGCGTGGTCTGGACGTGGGACCCGTCCGCCGGCCGTTGTCCGATCCCAGCCCCGAGCACCTCGGCAGGCTCGCCGCGCTGATCGACCGCGGTCTCGCCCTTCTCGAAGAACTGGAGCGGTCGCCCGATCCGGCCTGAGCGCCGGTGACACGTACGGACTCGTCCCCGGGGGAGCGACCGCGGAACGGAGACAGTCATGCCCGGAAGATCCCTACTCCTGTCGGCCGCCCTCGCGATCACGGCCGCCGTCCCCGTGCTGACGGCCGCCCCCGCCGCGGCCGGGAAGCCGGCCGATCTCGGGCGGCAGACGCTGCCCGCGGGCGACGGCTGGGCCTCGGCCGGCACCGGCACCACCGGCGGCGCGGCGGCCCCCGCGCCGAACGTCCACGTGGTCACCGACCGCGCGGGCCTGGCCGCGGCCCTCGCCTCTCCCGGCCCCCGCATCATCTACGTCAAGGGCGTCGTCGACGTCGACAGGACCTGCGCGGACTTCGCCACCGGCGGCTACACCCTGGCCGGCTACCTCGCGGCGTACGACCCGGCGGTGTGGGGCCGCGACACCGAGCCGTCCGGGCCGGTGGAGGACGCGCGGGCGGCCTCCGCCGCGGCGCAGACGAAATACATCAAGCTCAAGGTGCCGTCCGACACCACGATCGTTGGCCTGCCGGGAGCGACCATCCGGCACATCAACCTGCACGTGGACAAGGCGGACAACGTCATCATCCGCAACATCCGGTTCGAGGACACCGCCGACTGCTTCCCCCAGTGGGACCCCACCGACGGCGCCGAGGGCAACTGGAACTCCCTCTACGACAACATCTCGGTCACCGGCTCGACCCACGTCTGGATCGACCACAACACGTTCACCGACGGGGACAACCCCGACGCGAACCAGCCGGTCTACTTCGGCCGGCCCTACCAGGTGCACGACGGGCAGTCGGACATCACCAGCGCGTCCGACTTCGTGACCGTGTCGTGGAACTCGTTCTCCGACCACGACAAGACGATGCTGATCGGCTCGACCAACAACCCCGCCACCGACCGGGGCAAGCTCAGCGTCACCGTGCACCACAACGAGTTCTCCGGCAACCTTCAGCGGCTGCCCCGCGTGCGGTTCGGCAAGGTGCACGTCTACAACAACTACTACCAGGTGCCCGACGCCGAGCCCTTCGAGTACGCGCTGGGCGTGGGCGTGGAGTCCCAGATCTACGCCGAGAACAACTACTTCCGGCTGAGCCGGAGCGTGGACCCGGGCGACCTGCTCTACGACTGGGGCGGCACGACGCTGACGGCCAGGGGCAACCTGCTGCGGGTCGGCGGCAAGGAGCGGCCCATCGACCTGATCGCCGCCTACAACGCGAACCACGATCCCGACCTCGGCGCGGACGCGGGCTGGACACCGGCCCTGCACACGGGGATCGACCCCGCCGAGACCGTACGCAGAGAGGTCTCCCGGCACGCGGGAGCCGGCGAGATCCACTGACGGGCGGCGGCGCGCGGCCCCTGTGCGTGCGCGGGGGCCGCGCACCCTCAGCCCGGCGGACCGAGGCGGGACAGCGGAAGCCCGAGCTGGAGATACAGCTCCAGTTGGTCGTAGAAGATCTGCTGGTTGACGATCACGTCCTCCTGCAGGGCGAAGAACCAGCAGCACCGCACGCTGATGTACCGCCCGGTGCTCTGGAGCACGTCACCCGTGGTGAGCGCGAACGGCCCGGTGTGCCTGCCGGTCGCCACCGCGGTGACCGCCGTGGCCGCGCCGTCCACGACCTTCCGCAGCACCGTGAAGTGCATGTCCGGGAACGCCTGCCAGGTCCGGGTGTAATAGGACGCTATCTCCGAGCGTCCCTCCACCGGGCCGCCCGGCCCCACCGTGACGGGCTTGGAGCAGTAGCAGTCCATGATCGCGCCCAGATCGTGGGCGTTGAACGCGCTGACATATCGGTCCACCACCTCGTCCACCGCGAGACCCCCGATTCCCGCCGCCAGAAGTCCAGGCTATCGAGACGCGGCTTTCGCCCTCTTCATCCGGGTCCGAGCATGGAGGCGCCGCTCCCCCCGAGGGGAGAGCGGCGCGGATACGCGGGGGGGGGCGGCCTCAGGCGCGCAGGCGGCCGTCCACACGTTGCGGCACGCCGAGGGGGTTGTCGTCGCGCAGCTCCGGCGGCAGCAGGTCCGCCGGCCAGTCCTGGTACGCCACGGGGGTCGTCCAGCGCCTGATCGAGGCCGCGCCGACGGAGGTGTGCGCCGGGGCCGTGGAGGCGGGCCACGGGCCGCCGTGGTGCATCGCCCAGCTGACGGCGACACCGGTGGGCCAGCCGTTCCAGATGAGCCGCCCGGCCAGCCGGTTGAGCACCGGCACGAGGTCGCGGGCCTCCTGCGGGCCGGCCGCGTGAACGGTCGCGGTCAGCGATCCGGGCAGCCGGCGCAGCACGGCGGGCAGGTCGGCGGGGTCGCGGTAGCGGACGACGATCGCCGACGGGCCGAAGCACTCCTCCCCCAGCTCGGGCAGCCCCTCCGCGAACGCTTCCAGGTCGGCGGCGAAGACCTGCGGGGTGATGCCGTCCACCGCGCCCCCGCTCGCCAGCACGGTGAGCCGCCCGGCCAGCCGGCCGGACGCCCGCAGGTAGCCCTCGCGGATCTTGGCGGTCAGCATGGGACCGCCGGAGGTGGCGGCGACCGCCTCGGCGACGGCCTGCTCGAACCCTCCCTCCGCCGGGACGAACACCAGGCCGGGGTTGGTGCAGAACTGCCCCACGCCCAGCGTCAGCGAGGCCGCGAAGCCGGAGGCCACCTCGGCGGGGTCGGCCGAGGGCAGCACGACGACCGGATTGACGCTGCCCAGCTCGCCGTAGAACGGGATGGGGTCGGGCCGCTCGTCGATCAGCTTCTGGATGGCCGTCCCGCCCCCGAGCGAGCCGGTGAAGCCGACCGCCGTGACGAGCGGGTGCTGCACCAGCGGGGCCCCGGTCTCGAACCCGTGCACGAGCCCGAGCAGGTCGGGGTCGGGCAGTGCCTGCCGTACGACGGAGGCGGTCAGGTCGGAGGTGCGGGGGTGCCCCTCGTGGGCCTTGACCACGACCGGACAGCCGGCCGCGAGCGCCGACACCGTGTCGCCGCCCGCCACCGAGAACGCGAAGGGGAAGTTGCTGGCCGCGAAGACGGCCACGACACCGAGCGGGTGGTTCATCCGGCGCAGGTCGGGACACGGCGGAGTGGCGCCGGGGTCGGGGTGGTCGATCACCGCCTCGACCCAGCCTCCGTCCCGCAGGACGCCGGCGAACAGCCGGAACTGCGCGGCCGTACGGGCGATCTCGCCGCGCAGCCGCGCCTCGGGCAGCCGGGTCTCCTCCGCCGCGGCCGGCCACAGCTCCTCGGCGTGCTTGAGCAGGGCGTCGGAAACGCCTTCGAGCACGGTGGCGCGCTCGGCCGGGGGCGTCGCCCGCCACGCCTCGCCCGCCGCGGCGGCCCGCTCGACCGCCGTCCGGACGGCATCGTTCACCTGGTCGGACACCTCATCCCCTCACCGTAAGATTCTCGACATCGTAGCGGGGGCCGCAGAACGCCCCGCCGACCAGTGCATGCGGCAGCTCGCCGAGATCGGGCTCGCCGTGCTCGGCGATCAGCTCGGCGGCGAAGACCTCCGAGTCGTCCCCGGGCTCGAAGCCGATGGCCCGGCCCTCCTCCAGCGACCACCAGCGGCGGGTGTTGGCCGACACGCCCCACACCACGTGGAAGCCGTCGGCCGCCAGCGACGCCTCGGCCAGCCGGGCGCAGTCGTCCGGGGACAGCCAGGTCGACAGCATGCGCACGTCCCTGGGCCGCTCGAAGCACGAGCCGATGCGCAGGCACGTCACGTGCAGGCCGTAACGGTCGTGGTAGAGCGAGCCGAGCGCCTCCTTGGTCACCTTGCTCACGCCGTAGAAGGTGTCGGGGCGCGGGAACACGTAGTCGGGCGCCTCACCGGCGCCGCGCGGGAAGAACCCGACCGCGTGGTTGCTGCTGGCCAGCACGACGTGGCGCACTCCCGCCCGCCGCGCGGCCTCCAGCACCACATAGGTGCCGTGGATGTTGACCTGCAGGATGTCCGCCCACGGCTGTTCGACGCTGTGGCCGCCCAGGTGCAGCACCGCGTCCACGCCGTCCATCGCCGCGTCCATCGCCTCGGGGTCGGTGATGTCGGCGGTCACCGCCTCCTCGCCCGGCCCCGCCTCCAGCGGGACGACGTCGAGCAGGCGCAGCACACGCCCCTTCCTGGCCAGCCGGGGTCGCAGCAGGGTGCCGACACCGCCCGCCGCGCCGGTCATGAGAACTCGCATCTGCCTCCTGTCGGATCGGCCCCGCAGGAGAGCGCGGCGCTCCGCGAGCGTCCGCGCGATCTACGGACCGTGTCACTGCCAAACGGCGCAAGTCTCGCAGCAATTCCCAACCGTTCACAAGCACGGGCACAATTCACATATATGACCCGCCAATCATCGCGCTTCAGGCCTTTACTGCGGCGGTTCACGCGCGGGCTGACCAGCACCGCGGTCAGGGCCGGCCAGTTGACTTCCATCCGATCATCCGGCTAGCTTCGTGGACATATTGAAGAACTTTGTCCATATATATGGACATCTAGGGAGTGGGCGGATGCAGCTCGACGGCGTTCTCTTCTTTCCGGTCACACCGTTCGGCCCGGACGGTGAGCTGGCCGAGGACGTGCTGGCCAAGCACGTGACCCGAGGGGTGACCGAGGGCGCGGGCGGGGTGTTCGCCGCCTGCGGCACGGGCGAGTTCAACGCGCTGGGCATCGACGAGTACGCGCGGGTGGTGCGGATCGCCGTCGAGTCGGCGGGCGGGCGGGTTCCCGTCCTGTCGGGCGCCGGCGGCTCGCTCCCGTTCGCCCGCGAGTGCGCGCGCAGGGCCGCCGACGCGGGCGCGGACGGTTTGCTGCTGCTGCCGCCCTACCTGGTCAGCGCGCCCGCCGAGGGGCTGGTGCGCTACGTCCGCGAGGTCGCCGCGGCCACCGATCTGCCGATCATCGTCTACCAGCGGGCCAACGCCCGCTTCACGGCCGCCGCCGCGGCGGCGCTGACCGAGATCCCCAGCGTCGTCGGGTTCAAGGACGGCCTCGGCGACGTCGACGCGATGCAGCGGATCGTGCTCGCCGTGCGGGAGGCGACCGACCGCGACTTCACCTTCTTCAACGGGCTGCCGACGGCCGAGATGACCGTGCTCGCCTATCGGGGGATCGGCGTGAGCCTGTACTCCTCCGCCGTGTTCTGCTTCGTCCCGGAGGTGGCGCTCGCCTTCCACAAGGCCGTGAACACCGGGGACGACGACCTCGTACGGCGCCTGCTCACCGGTTTCTACCGCCCCCTGGTCGAGCTGCGCGACCTCGTGCCCGGCTACGCCGTCTCGCTCGTCAAGGCGGGCGTCGCCCTGCGCGGCCTCGACGTGGGCCGGGTGCGTCCGCCGCTGGTCGACGCGGCCCCCGAGCACGTCGCCCGCCTGGAGAAGCTGATCGCGGCCGGACTGGACATCGTCGGATGAGGAGCTCGATGAGGATTCGCGAGATCAACGTCACCCCGGTCGCCTTCCGCGACCCGCCGCTGCTCAACGCCGCCGGCGTGCACGAGCCCTGGGCGCTGCGCACGATCATCGAGATCGTCACCGACGAGGGACTGACCGGCCTCGGGGAGACCTACGGCGACCTCGACCACCTCGTGCGGGTGCGCGACGCCGCCGGGGCGCTGATCGGCCACGACGTCTACGGCCACAACGCGATGTACGCCACCGTCGCCGGCCTCGTCGGGGCCGACGTCGTCACCGACCTGCACGGCCTGACCGGCACCTCCTCGCGGGCCAAGACCGTCGACCGGATCTTCTCCCCCTTCGAGGTCGCCTGCCTGGACATCCGCGGCAAGGCGGTGGGGCGGCCCGTCGTCGACCTGCTCGGCGGCCGGGTGCGCGACGCCGTGCCGTACAGCGCCTATCTGTTCTACAAGTGGGCGGGCCATCCGGGCGCGCCGGAGGACGGCTTCGGCGCCGCGCTCGACCCCGACGGGGTGGTCGAGCAGGCCCGCCTGCTGATCGGCCGGTACGGCTTCCGCTCGATCAAGCTCAAGGGCGGGGTGTTCCCGCCCGAGCAGGAGGTCGAGGCGGTCCACGCGCTGCGTGAGGCGTTCCCCGAGCACCCGCTGCGCCTCGACCCCAACGCCGTCTGGAGCGTGGAGACCTCGATCCGGGTGGGCCGCGAGCTCGACGGCGTGCTCGAATACCTGGAGGACCCGGCCGAGGGCATCGAGAACATGGCGCGGGTCGCCGCCGAGGTGCCGATGCCCCTCGCCACGAACATGTGCGTCGTCACCCCCGAGCACATCCCGCCGGCCGTCCGCCAGGGAGCCATCGGCGTGCTGCTGACCGACCACCACTACTGGGGCGGTCTGGTGCGCTCGGCGCACATCGCCACACTGTGCGAGACCTTCGGCATCGAGCTGTCCATGCACTCCAACTCCCATCTCGGCATCAGCCTCGCCGCGATGACCCACCTGGCCGCCGCCACCCCCGCGGTCACGCACGCCTGCGACACCCACACCCCCTGGCAGGACGGTCAGGACGTGGTCGCCCCATCTTCGGGCGGTAAGGGCGCGCTGCGGTTCGTGAACGGCGCGGTCCAGGTGCCGGACGGCCCCGGGCTCGGGGTGGAACTCGACCGCGACGCCCTCGCAATCATGAACGAGCAGTATGAGAAGTGCGGGGTCCGCTCCCGCGACGACACGACGTACATGAGGTCGGTCGACCCGTCCTTCTCCGCACGGAGGCCACGCTGGTGAACGTCATCTACGCCTACCCCTGGGACATCGTCGGCGACCCCGGCGCCGCCGCGCGGCTCAAGGCGCTCGGCGTCGACGCGGTGGCGCTCGCCGCGTCCTACCACACCACCCGCGCCGCGACCCCCGCCCATCCGGCGCACCGGCTGGTCGAGGCGCGGCACGCGGCCTGCTACGTCCCCGTACGCGAGGAGGCGTGGAAGGGCAACCGGCTCGTGCCCGGCGCCCCGTCGTGGGTGGACTCGGCCGACCCGTTCGGGGAGGCCAGGGACGCCCTGCGCGCCGCCGGCCTGCCGGTGCGGGCGTGGACCGTGCTGACCCACAACACGCTGCTCGGCTCGGCCAACCCCGACCTGGTCGTCACCAACGCCTTCGGCGAGATCTATCCGTACGCGCTGTGCCCGGCGGCGTCCGACGTGCGCGACTACTGCCGGACGCTGGTCCGCGAGGTCGTCGAGGCGGGCGACCCCGACGCGCTGATCCTCGAGGCGTGCGGCGCGCTCGGCTTCCGCCACGGCGGCCACCACGAGAAGACCGACGGCGCGGACTGGTCGCCCGCGCAGGTCGCGCTGCTGTCGCTGTGCTTCTGCGCGGCCTGCGTGCGCCGCTACGAGGCGGCCGGACTGGACGTCGCCGAGGTCCGCGCGCGGGTGCGGGCGGGCGTGGACGGCGCGCCGCGCTCGGTCGAGGACGCGCTCGGCGACCTGGCCGGCGCGATGCGCGACCTGCGCACGGGGCTCGCGGGCGAACTGCGCGACCTGCTGCTGGCCGAGGCCAGGGCCGTGCGGCCGGATCTGGGCATCGCCCTGCACGCCAGCGCCGACCCGTGGGCGACCGGCCCGTTCGCGACCGTGCCCGCGGGGGTGGACGCCGACCTGCTCGTCGGCAACTGCTGGAACGCCGCCGAGGTGGACGAGGCCGGGCTGCGCGCCCTGAGCCGGCTCGGCCCCCGCGTGGGCGCGTACGTGCTGGCCCTGCCTCCGCGCCCGGCGGACGGCGCGGCGCTGTCGTTCCTGGCCGACGCCTACACGGCGGCAGGCGCCGCCGAGATCCACTGGTACCACGGCGGCCTCGCCTCCGCGGCGCGGCTGAAGGCGATCGCGGAGGCCGTCCGCCGCTGAACCGCACCGCACCCCACCACACAGAGCCGGACGATGCGGAACAATCGACGGCATGCGGTTCGGCATCCTCGGCCCCACGGAGGCGCGGCCCGACGGCGACCGCCCGGTGCCGGTCGGCGGGCCGGGGCTGCGGGCGCTGCTCGGCCTGCTGCTCCTCAACGCGGGCCGGGTGGTCACCACCGACCGCCTGATCGACGGCCTGTACGGCGCCGAGCCTCCGTCCGGGGCGGACAACGCGCTGCAGGCGCAGGTGTCGCGGCTGCGCCGGCACCTCGCCGGCCTTGGCGACCTGGGCGACCTGGTCGTGCGGGAACCCGCGGGCTACCGGCTGGCGGTGGACCCGGACGACGTGGACGCATCGCGCTTCGAACGGCTGGCGGCCGAGGGGCGGCGGGCGCTCGACGCGGGCGACCCCGGCCGGGCCGCCGCCCTGCTCGGCCAGGCCCTCGGGCTGTGGCGCGGCCCGGCGCTCGCGGACGTGCCCGACGCGCCGTTCGCACCCGCCCAGGCGGTCCGGCTGGAGGAGCTGCGCCTGTCGGCGGCCGAGGACCTCACCGAGGCGGGCCTGGCCCTCGGACGGCACCGCGACCTGCTCCCCGAGCTGCAGGAGCGGGTCGCCGAGCACCCGCTGCGGGAGCGCTCGCGCGGGCAGCTCATGCGCGCGCTGTACGCCGCGGGCCGCCCGGCGGAGGCGCTGGCCGCCTACGACGACGCCCGGCGGATCCTCGCCGACGAGCTGGGCGCCGACCCGTCGGCCGAGCTGTCCGCGATCCACCTCGCGGTGCTGCGCTCCGATCCGGCCCTCACCCCCGCCTCCGCCCCCGCCTCCGCCGGGCTCGGCGGGCGGCCGGTGCCGCTCACCTCACTCGTGGGCCGCGCCGCCGAGCTGGAGCGCATCGACGCGCTGCTCGCCGAGGCGCGGCTGGTGACGCTCACCGGCCCGGGCGGCACCGGGAAGACCCGGCTGGCACTCGAAGCGGCCACCCGGTGGCCCGGCGAGGTCTGCCTCGTGGAGCTGGCCCCGCTCACCGACGGCGCCGACGTGCCGCAGGCCGTGCTCGGCGCGCTCGGGCTGCGCGAGAGCGCCCTGGCCATCCCCACTCCCGGGACCCGGCAGGGCGCCGCCGATCCCCTCGCCCGCCTGGTGGCGGCCCTGACACTGCGGCCGGTGCTGCTCGTGCTCGACAACTGTGAGCACGTCGTGGAGGAGGCGGCCCGGCTCGCCGACCGGCTGCTCGCGGCCTGCCCCGCCCTGCGCGTGCTGGCCACCGGCAGGGAGGCGCTCGGCATCACCGGCGAGCGCCTGTGCCCGGTTCCCCCGCTGCGGGTCCCCCCGCCCCCTGCCGGTGAATCCGCCGACGAGCTCACCGTCGAGGACGCGCTCGCCTATCCGGCCGTAGGGCTGTTCGTCGAGCGGGCGGCCGCCGTACGGCCCGGCTTCGTCCTCGCGCCCGGCGACGTCGAGCACGTGCTGCGGATCTGCCGGGCGCTGGACGGGCTGCCGCTGGCCGTCGAGCTGGCCGCGGCGCGGCTGCGCTCGCTGCCCCTGGCCCAGATCGCCGCCCGGCTCGGGACCGGCGACGGCACAGCCGGCATGGGACCGGAGGGCGACGCCCCGCGCTTCGCGCTGCTGTCACGCGGCAGCCGTACGGCGCAGCCACGCCACCGGACGCTGCGCGCGGTCGTCGAGTGGAGCTGGGACCTGCTCGACGAGCCGGAGCGCGCGCTCGCGCGGCGCCTGACGGTCTTCGCGGGCGGTGCGACGCTGGAGGCGGCCGAGCGGGTGTGCGGCCTGCCCGACACCGACGGCGTGCTCGCCTCCCTGGTGGACAAGTCACTCGTCGAGGTGGTGGACGACCGCTATCGGATGCTGGAGACGATCCGGGCGTTCTGCGCCGAACGGCTGGCCGAGGCCGGCGAGAGCGAGCCCATGCGCGAGGCCCACCTCGCGTACGTCCTGGACCTCGCCACCACGGCGGACCCGCACCTGCGCGGGCCGGACCAGATCGAGTGGCTGCGCCGGCTGGACGGCGAGCGCGACGACCTGCAGGCCGCGCTGCGCCGCGCCGTACGCGCCGGCGACGTGACGCCCGCGCTGCGGCTGCTGTCGGCCGCGAGCGGCTACTGGCTGCTGCGCGGACTGCGCGGCGAGGCCGCCCGGCTCGCCGCCGAACTGCTCGGCAGGCTCGGCGCCACGCCGCCGGACGGGCTGGAGGAGGAGCACGTGGTGTGCGCCTGCCTCGTGGCCTGGGGCGGGACGAGCGGCCCCGTCGTGGACGCGCTCGTGGCCGAGGTCGTCCGCCGGACCTACACGCTGCCCATGCCGCCTCGCCAGCCGTTCCTCCTCGTGCTGCACGCGATGATCAGCGGTCCTCCCGCCAGGGAGGAACTCCACCGGCTGGAGGACCTGTTCCGTGTGCTCGACCGTGACCCGTGGACGCGGATGCTCAGCCGGTTCAGCCTCTCCTATCTCAAGACGTTCGACGGCCGGCTCGACGAGGCCGAGCAGGAGCTCACCGGCGCGCTCCAGGACGCCCGCGCCGCCGGGGACGTATGGCTTCGGGTGATGGTGTTGTCCGCGATGTCCGACGTCGCCGACCGGCGGGGACATTTCGAACGGGTCGAGGCGCTGACCAACGAGGCGCTCGACCTGGCCGAGCGGCTGGGCGCCACGGCGGACCTCGCCGAGACCCTCTGCCGGCGCGCCTGGGCTCGGATGCGTTCCGGAGACACGGACTCCGCGAGGGCCGACTTCGAGCGGGCCGCCGAGCTGTCCCGGCGGACCGGCGCCCCGGAGGCCCTCGCGACGGCGCTCCTCGGGCTCGGCGAGCTCGCCCGGCTCGGCGGTGACCTGCCCGAGGCCCGGCGGTGGTACGAGACGGCCCTGGCGGAATGCACGGCCGAGTGGTTCAACGCCGAGGAGACGCGCTCGCACGTCTACCTCGCGCTCGGCTGGGCCGCGCAGATGTCGGGCGAGACCGCAGAGGCACTGGCGTGGCACCGCCGCGCCCTCACCACCGGCCTCGGCACTCGCAGCCTCACCATGACCGCCGCGGTCGCAGAGGGCGTCGCCGGCGTCGCGGTGCTGGAGGAGGCCCCCGAGCGGGCCGCCTGGCTGCTGGGCGTCGGCGCCGCGCTGCGCGGGGCTCCCGCCGCCCGCGACCCGGACGTCGCCCGGATCGAGGCACGCTGCCGGGCCGCCCTCGGCGACGACGCCTTCGACCGGGCGTACGCCGAGGCCGAGGCGTTCACCCGGCAGCGGATGCCGGTCACGGCGGGCAGCGCGGGGGGCAGCGCGGGGGGCAGCGCGGGGGGCACGGAGACCGCGGCGCTGACCGTCATCGAAGGGCACCTGTCAGCGCTCGGTGGGTGAGTCGTCAGCGCCCCGGCGCACGCTGACGGCCATGAACGACACCTCCCGCAAGTGGGGCACGCTGGTCATCGCCTGCATGGCCATGCTCCTGCTGTCCCTCGACCTCACCGTGCTGCACCTCGCCCTGCCGAAGCTCGGCGAGGACCTGGCGCCCTCGGCCATCCAGCTGCTATGGATCGCCGACATCTACGGCTTCGCGCTGGCCGCACTGCTCGTCACCATGGGCAACCTCGGCGACCGGATCGGGCGCAGGCGGCTGCTGCTCGTCGGCCTGGCCGCCTTCGGCGCCACCTCGGTGCTGACGGCGTACGCGCCGAACGCCCCGCTGCTGATCGCCGCCCGCGCGCTCCTCGGCGTGGCCGGCGCGACGATCATGCCCTCGACGCTGTCGCTGATCCGCAACGTGTTTCCCGACCCGAAGGAGCGGACCACCGCGGTCGGCGTCTGGAGCAGCGTGGGCGCGGTCGGGTTCGCCCTCGGGCCCATCGTCGGCGGCCTGCTGCTCGACCGCTTCTGGTGGGGCTCGGTCTTCCTGATCAACGTGCCCGTCGTCGCGGCCGTCCTGGTCGCCGGGTTCGTCGTGCTGCCCGAGTCGCGCAACCCCCGCCCCGGCAGCCTCGACCTCGTCAGCGTCCCGCTGTCGGCCGTGGGCGTGCTCGGCCTGATCTACGCGATGAAGGAGGCCACGACCGGGGGCGTCACCCAGCCGTCCGTGATCGCCGCGGCGGTGATCGCGGTCGCCGCGCTGGTCGTGTTCGTCCGCAGGCAGACCCGGCTGGCCGAACCGCTGATCGACATCTCACTGTTCCGGCGGCGCGCGTTCGCGGCCATGGTCGGCGCCGAACTGGTCGCGGTCTTCGCGATGCTCGCCATGTCGGTGGTCTTCGCGCAGTACTTCCAGCTCGTCATGGGCTGGTCGCCGCTGACGGCCGGGCTCGCCGGCATGCCGGGCGGCCTCGCCGGGGGCGTCGGCGGCGCGCTGTCCGGAGTGCTCGTGCACCGGTGGGGCCGCGGGCCGGTCGTCAGCCTCGGGCTGGCGCTGACCGCGATCGGGTTCTTCCTGTTCAGCCGGATCGACATGGAGACGCCCTACCTCTACATGCTGGTCGCCATGATCATCCAGGGCGTCGGGATGGGCTTCACGTTCGCGGTGACCGGCGACACGCTGCTCGCCTCGGTGCCCAAGGAGCGGGCCGGCGCGGCGAGCGCGATTTCGGAGACGGCCCACGAGATGGGCGGCGCGCTTGGCATCGCCGTGCTCGGCACCGTGCTGACCAGCGTCTACCGGAACGGCCTGGTGCTTCCGCCCGGCCTGCCCGACGGACCCGCGGCCGAGGCCCGCGACACGCTCGCCGGCGCGCTGAAGGCCGCCGCCGCGCTCCCGGGCGACGCCGCGGGGGCCGTCGCCCAGGCCGCGCGCCAGGCGTTCGTCGAGGGCCTCCAGGTCACCGTGCTGACCGGCGCGGGCATCCTGCTCGTGCTCGCGGCCGCCGTGCCGTTCGCGCTGCGCGGCGTGCCCAAGGTGATCCCCGAGACCGGGGAAGAGGAGACCGGCGGGCAGGAGCCCGCCGAGGGCGCGGTCACGGCCCGCTGAGGCGCGGGCCGCACACGGCGGGGCGTCCCCGTCCTGGTCAGGCGTGCCCCCGCCGGGCGCATCCGATCACGTCACAAGGGACAGCCAGCGGTCGTGGGCGCCGTCGAAGGGGCCGGTCCGGCCGCCCACGGCCTTCATCAGCCAGGCGGCCGACCGCTCCGCCTGGCGGACGATCTCCTCCGGGTACCCGTACCGCACCTGGTGCTCGGCGAACTCGTCCTCGTCGTCCAGGATCAGCCGGCCGTCCCGCATCCGCAGCACGTCGAGGTCGAGATCGGCCATCGTGATCCGGCCGTCGCCGTGGACGGGCACCGTGGTGACGTCGCAGTAGATCGCGCACCTGTTCGGCCGGGCGTTGAACGTGGCCGTCCACCACGAGTGGCGGGGGAACAGCATCACGAAGGCATCCGGCCAGACCACCGGCGGCTCGCTCCCCCGGCGGCCGGTGGTGCCCGCGGGACAGCCGGTCCAGACACCGTGCTCGTCCTCGCCCAGCACCCGCGCGTGCTGGTGCCAGTGCAGCGAACCGCCGTACTTGCGGTAGATGATCCTCACCTCGGACACGGGCGGGACACTATGCCACGCCCGTCTCCGAGTACAACGGGATAACCGGCTAGACCTCGACGACCACCGGGATGATCATCGGGCGGCGGCGGTAGGTGTCGCTGACCCAGCGGCCCACCGTGCGCCGGATGGTCCGGCGGATCTGCATCTCGTCGGCCACGCCGGACGCGGCGACCTCCTGCAGCGCGGCCTCGATCTGCGGGACGACCGCGTCGAACGCGTCGGGGTCGATGCCCGAGCCGCGCGCGGTGATCTCCGGCCCGCCGGTGAGCTTCCCGGTGGTGGAGTCCACGACGACGACGATGGAGATGAACCCCTCGTCTCCCAGGATGCGCCGATCCTTGAGCGCCACGTCGGTGATGTCGCCCACGGAGGTGCCGTCCACGAAGACGTACCCGCACGGGACCGCGCCGGTGATCCTCGCCTGGCCGTCGACGAGGTCGACGACCACGCCGTCCTCGGCGATCACGATGTTCTCCCGGGGGACGCCGGTCAGCTCGGCCAGCTGGGCGTGCGCCCGCAGGTGCCGCCACTCCCCGTGCACCGGCATGAAGTTGGACGGCTTGGTGAGGTTGAGCACGTACAGCAGCTCGCCCGCGGCCGCGTGGCCGGAGACGTGCACCCGCGCGTTGCCCTTGTGGATCACGCGCGCGCCCCAGCGGTTGAGGCCGTTGATGACCTTACTGACCGCCGTCTCGTTGCCCGGCACGAGCGACGAGGCGAGCAGGACGGTGTCGCCCTCGGCGATCCTGATCGGGTGGTCGCGGTTGGCCATGCGCGACAGCGCCGCCATCGGCTCGCCCTGGGAGCCGGTGCAGATCAGCACCACGTCCTCCGGCGGCCACTCCTCGATCTCCCGGGAGTCCACGAGCAGACCCGCGGGCACCTTCAGGTAGCCGAGTTCGCGTGCCACGCCCATGTTGCGGACCATCGACCTGCCGATGAGCGCGACCTTGCGGCCGTGCTTCTCGGCCGCGTCCATGATCTGCTGGACGCGGTGGATGTGCGAGGCGAAGCTCGCCACGATGATCCGCTTGGACGCGCCGCGGAAGACGCCGTCGATGACCGGCGCGATCTCCCGCTCGCTGGTGACGAAGCCCGGCACCTCCGAGTTGGTGGAGTCGGACATCAGCAGGTCGACGCCCTCGCCCCCGAGCCGGGCGAACGCCCCGAGATCGGTCAGCCGCCCGTCCAGCGGGAGCTGGTCCATCTTGAAGTCGCCGGTGTGCAGGACGAGACCCGCCGGGGTGCGGACCGCCACGGCCAGCGCGTCGGGGATCGAGTGGTTGACCGAGACGAACTCGCACTCGAACGGCCCGAACGAACGCCGCTCGCCCTCGATCACCTCGACCTTGACCGGCTGTATGCGGTGCTCGTTCAGCTTGCTCTCGATGAGCCCGAGCGTCAGCCGCGAGCCGACGAGCGGGATGTCGCGCCGCTCCCGCAGCAGGTACGGCACCGCGCCGATGTGGTCCTCGTGGGCGTGCGTGAGCACGAGCGCCTCGATGTCGTCGAGCCGCCCCCGTATGTAGTCGAAGTCGGGCAGGATGAGATCGACGCCCGGCTGGTCGGGCTCGGGGAACAGCACGCCGCAGTCCACCACGAGCAGACGGCCGTCGTACTCGAAGACCGCCATGTTGCGGCCGATCTCGCCGAGCCCGCCCAGCGCGACGATGCGCAGGCCGTTTTCCGGCAGCGGCGGAGGCGGCCCGAGTTCGGGATGCGGATGACTCATCGCGCGCCCTCCGCCCCGCGCCCCGCGCCGTACGCGCTCACGCGCGGTTCCCTGTTTTCATTTCTTCTGGTCAAGTCGCTCATTCGGCTCCATCTGCTGATCTAATCCACAAGCTTGAGGCCCCCCGTGATGAGGTCCTCCCGAAGCGCCGTGATCTGCTCCTCCGTGGCGTCCACGAGCGGCGGCCGGACGCACCCGGCGTCCTGCCCCACCAGCTTCAGCGCCGCCTTGACCATGATCGCCCCTTGGGTGCGTGTCATGATCGCCGAGACCACCGGGAGGAGCTGACGGTGGACGGCCAGTGCGTTCTCGACGTCGCCGGACCGGTAGGCGTCGGCCATCGAGGCCAGCTCGGCGCCCACCACGTGGCCCACCACGCTGACGTACCCCGCCGCGCCGACCGAGAGCCATGGCAGGTTCAGCAGGTCGTCGCCGGAGTAGAAGACGAGGTCGGTCGAGGCCATGACCTGCGAGCCCGCGAACAGGTCGCCCTTGGCGTCCTTGACGGCGGCGATGCGCGGGTGCTCGGCCAGCCGGAACAGGGTCTCGATCGTGATGGGCACCCCGGCGCGGCCGGGGATGTCGTACAGCATCACCGGAAGGCCGGTCGCGTCCGCGACGGCCGTGAAGTGCCGGAGCAGACCCTCCTGCGGCGGTTTGTTGTAGTACGGCGTCACCACCAGGAGACCGTGCGCCCCCGCGCGCTCCGCGGCCTCGGCCAGCTCGACGCTGTGCCGCGTGTCGTTCGTGCCGGCGCCGGCCACGACGGTGGCGCGGTCGCCCACGGCCTCGACGACCGCGCGGAGGATCCGGGCCTTCTCCTCGTCGGAGGTGGTGGGGGACTCCCCCGTGGTGCCGTTGACGACCAGGCCGTCGTTGCGCTGCTCGTCCACCAGATAGGCGGCGAGCCGCTGGGCGCCCTCGTAGTCGACGGCGCCATCAGAGGCGAACGGCGTGACCATCGCGGTCAGCGCGCGGCCGAAGGGGGCGTCGGAGGTTCCGGTAGGCGATGCCATAGACCGAACGGTACCCGGATCCGCAGGAGTGATGGACCTCGCCACCCCGTTATGTCCAGTAGCGCCCCGCGCGCGCCTCCAGTATGGCCCCGCGGGCGCCGCCGACAGCGGAAGAGGCCGCCGATATGTGCTCGGGGGTACACACATCAGCGACCTCTAACCGGGAATCGCCGCGCCTTACGCGGACGTTACACACCACGGCGAAATTTTTCCGGAAGGTCGCGAACGGCGGCTTCTGCGCCCCTGGGGCGGCGGATCAGTGAACCTCCCCCGACAGGAGCCTCACCCACAGCTCCTCCATCCGCGGGGCGATGAGCCGCTCGGTTTCGCGGATCTCCAGCTTCTTGCCCCGCGTCGTCCGCCGGATGAACAGCAGCCCGCCCGCCGCACACAACTCGTAGATCGTCGCCTTGCACTCACACGTGTGGCGGCGCACCCGTACGCGATCGCTGCGATTGGTGGGCTTCATCCAGCTAATTCTCTTATGCCCGTCTCTGGGAGGGCTGGCATGGATGCCGTGATAGGGCAGAGGGAGGGGAATATCAGCACCTGGCCGCTTAGCGGCACAATCACCCATTAGCAGCCCTTTCACCAGGCAAAGTTGGAGTCACAGGCCATTCCCGTCACTCTCGGTCGCCCGGCGAATACGCCAAGATTTGGAGGACCCGTCACCCCCTCAGGGATGGATTGATGGCAAACTCTGATCCGGTCTACCTGCGCGTAGTCGAGGACATTCGCCGCCAGATCGTCGACGGCACGCTTCCCCCGGGCGCACCGATCCCCTCGCGGCACCAGATCACCCGGAAGTACAGCGTCGGTGAGACGGCCGCCCGCCACGCGCTGCGCGTGCTCGCCCAGGAGGGCCTCATCATCGGCCGCGTGGGCTCCGGGCACCGGGTGCGGGAGAAACCGATCCTGCTCCCGCTCCACCGCAGCCGCCTCCCCGAACCGCACGCCGCCTTCGCCAACGACATGCAGGCGGGCGGACGACAACCCAGCTGGAACTGGCGCAGCGAGCTCGCCGACGCCCCTCCCGACATCGCCCACCGGCTGCGCGTCGGGGAGTGCAGCCCGGTGATCAGGACCCGCTATGTCTTCCGCGGCGACGGCCGCCCGGCACAGTTGCTCACCTCGTACGAGCCGGTCGAGCCGGGCCAGAGCCAGGCGCCCGAGGAGGGCACGTACGAACGCAGGAGCGCGGCCTTCCGGCTCGCGGCGAGCGGGCGGCCCCTCACCGAGATCAGCGAGACCGTGCTCATCCGCGTCCCCCAGCCCACCGAGAGCGACCTGCTCGAACTGCCCGCCGGCGTCCAGGTGCTCCAGATCGAGCGCACATACTGGGCCGGGGAGCATCCGGTGGAGACCAGCGACGCCGTGGTGCCCGGCGACAGATTCCGCCTGGTCTACGGCATTCCCAGCCCCCTCTGACTGTCGGTGCCCACTGGTACAACCGATCCGGATCCCCCATCCGGAGGTGCCGATGCGCGTCAAGGACATGCCCCCGACCGACCAGCCGCGTGAGCGGCTGCTGGCCTCGGGAGCCGCCGCGCTCGCCGACAGGGAGCTGCTCGCCCTGCTGCTCGGATCGGGCGGCAGGGGCGTGAGTGCCGTCGAGCTCGCCTCCCAGCTCATCGCCCACTGCGGCGACCTCGGCGAGCTGGCCCGCTCCGAGGCCCATCGGCTGCTCGCCGTCCCTGGTGTGGGCCCCGCCAAGGCCGCCCGCGTGGCGGCCGCGTTCCAACTCGTACGGCGGGCCCAGGCGGAGCCGGAGCGAAGCCGGATCACCTGCTCGGCCGACATCGCTTCGGCCGCCGCTCCCCTGCTGCACGGACAGCCGCGCGAGCGGCTGGTCGTGGTCGTGTGCGACGGCCGCGGCGCCGTGCTGCGCCGGACCGTGGTCACCGAGGGCGGCAGCGACCACACTCCCGCGCCCGTCCGCGACATCGTCACGACCGTCCTCCTCTCCGGCGGGGCCGCCTTCGGCCTCGCCCACAACCACCCGAGCGGATCGCTCGACCCCAGCCCCGCCGACGTCGAGGTCACGGCCCGCCTCCACGAGGCCGCCGACACCGTCGGCCTCCGCTTCCTCGACCACGTGATCGTCACCGACACCGCCTGGCGCCGAGTGCCCCACGATGAGTAGCAGGATCGTCACTATAAGTTCTACCGTTACCGCCGGTCTACAGCCCGTATCTGCCAGGGCCTTAAGATGTTGCATTTTGTGCAGTGATGTCTGTTTCGGTCTATGGTTTGATCGTGCTCGACCGAGATGGACCCGTACCTGTCTATAAGCAGATCGCCGAGATCCTGCGAGAACGCATCGACAGCGGCGAGCTGGCCCCGGGCAATCCGATGCCGAGCGAGGCGCAACTCGAGGCCGAGTACGGCATAGCGAGGACGACGGCACGCCGGGTCGCTCGGGAGCTACGCGAGCAGGGTCTCGTCTATACGGTTCAGGGCGAGGGCACCTTCGTCGGCGATCAGGCCGCTCCGCGTGCGCGCCGCAAGAAACCCCTCTACCAGGAGATCGCCGAAGAGGTCGCGCAGCGCATCCGACGGCAGGAATTCAAGCCGAACCGCGCCATCCCCAGCGAGAAGGCGCTCATGGAGCAGTACGGCGTGGCCAAGGTGACCGTGCGACTGGCCGTCGGATTCCTCCGGGACCAGGGCTACGTCTTCACCGTCCCCCATCGCGGCACTTATGTGTCATCTCCGGACAGCTGGCCGCGGGACTGACCACCAGGTACGAGGAGGCGCGTCAGGCCGGCCGACCAGCCCAGCATGCCGAACCGCGACAGGCAGAGCCGAGCGGCAGGATCCGGACGCACCGAGAGCGCGATTTCACCGTGCGTGATCACCTTGGCATCCCTATCCTGTCGGGCATGCCACAGACCGAGGAACGCGTCGACGCCATAGAGCGGGAAATCACCGGTATCAGGAGCGATGTCCGGCTTCAGAATCACATGCTGATGAAGTGCGGTGAGCAGATGAGCGACCTGCGCACGGGTCAGCACGAGCTTCAGAAGGGACAGGAGGAGCTCCGCACCATCACGGCTGAACTACGCATCGGCCAGGACGAGCTCCGCAAGGGGCAGGACGAGCTGCGCGAGACTACGAACCAGCTCCGCGCCACCACAGCCGAGCTGAGGACAGGACAGGAGGAGATCCGCGAGACGTTGGAGGAGTTCCGCAGCGCTTTCGCCGTCGTGCTGGACGAGGTCCGGCAGCAGAAGGCCTGGCGGGAGGAGTTCTCCGACAAGTCGCTCGCGTGATCGCCAAGAGCGAGGGCCTCGACGCGTAGCCGCCAACGTCAGGCGACTCCCCGATCCCCCTCCGCGCTTCCTCGGGCATGAGGGGAGTCGCCTGACGAGGCCCCCGTTCCTCCGACGACAGCCGCCTCGATGCGCGTGACAGCCTGCACTATCACGTTGATGCCCACGGTGCGGGCGCGCGGGCCGATGGGGGTTCATAGCCGCGGCCGTCCTGTGGCTGATCACCGGCGGCCTCGCGTACCGGACCGCCCGCCGGCGCGACTTCGACAGTCACCGCAACTGGATGATGCGCAACTACGCCCTGACGTTCCTCGCGGTCACCGCGCGCGTCCTCGTTCCCTTGCTCCTGCTGGTCCAGCTCCCCTTCCGCGGGGCCGACCCGGGATCGATGGGAGAGCTCGCGACCTCGCTGATCCCGATCGGTCAGACGTTGGGCTGGGTCGTCAACCTGGTCGTGGTCGAGACCGTCATCAGGCGGCGCGGCGCGGGCTATGCCGGGCCGGTCAGCGCATCGGCGAGCCAGTCGTAGACCTGCGCGGAGGCCTGCCCGAAAACTGACCTACCTACCGGCAGGCTCAGTTGATGAGAGCCATCGCCTTGTCGCTCAGGCCGGCCGGGGCGGTCTTGGGGTTGCCCGCCGCGAACGGCGGTCGCGGGTCGTACTCGATCGCGAGCTGCACGGCCTGCGCCGTCTCCTCGTCGCGCATCGCGGCCAGCAGGGTCAGGGCCATGTCGATGCCGGAGGACACACCCGCCGCCGTCACGACCTTGCCGTCGATCACCACGCGCTCGCTGACCGGCTCGGCGCCGAATCCGGCGAGCTGGTCGAGCCATCCCCAGTGGGTCGTAGCCTTGCGACCCTTCAGCAGCCCCGCCGCGCCCAGCAGGAACGAGCCGCTGCACACCGAGGTCGTCCAACGCGTCCGCTCGTGGGCCCGCGCGATCCAGCCCAGCAGCTCCGCGTCGGACAGCGCCTCGATCGTCCCGGGCCCTCCGGGCACGACGACCACGTCCGGCGCGGGCAGGTCCTCGTACGACGCGGTGGCCGCGAGGCTCAGGCTCCCCCGGTCGTCGAGCACGGGCCCGGGCTCGGCCGCCACGAACGTGACCGTGCAGCCCGGGGCGAAGGCGAGCACCGTGTACGGCCCGACGGCGTCGAGCGCGGTGAACCGGGGATAGAGGGGGATGGCGATGTTCATGATCTGCTGCTTTCCTTCGATCGGAACCGGCGGCGGTAGTCGCCGGGTGAGACGCGCCAGTGGCGGCGGAAGACCCGGTAGAGGGTCTCGGCAACGCCGAGTCCCGACTCCCTGGCCACTCTGTCCAGGGAGTGGCCGGTGGTCTCCAGCAGCCGCCGGGCGGCGTCGGCCCTGCTGCGTTCGACATACCTGCCGGGCGAGACCCCGGTCTGCTCGGTGAAGACGCGGGAGAAGTGCCGCTCGCTCATCCCAGCCCGGCGGGCGAGCGAGGGCACGCTCAGGTCCTCGGCCGGGTTGGCGTCGATGAACGCCTGGACTTCGCGCAACGGCTCGGCGCGCGGGACGGCGGCCCGCATGGGGGCGCTGAACTGGCTCTGCCCGCCCGGACGGTGCAGGTACACCACGAGCCCGCGGGCGACGTTCCGGGCGAGCGTGTGGCCGTGGTCGCCGGCCACGAGCGCCAGGGCGAGATCCACCCCCGAGCTGACCCCGGCCGAGGTCCAGACGTTCCCGTCGCGGATGTAGATGGGATCGGCGTCCACCTCGACGTCCGGGTAGCGGTCGGCCATCTCCCCCGCCACCAGCCAGTGGGTGGTCGCGCGCCTGCCGCCCAGCAACCCGGCCTCCGCGAGGAGGAAGCTGCCGTTGCATACGGAGGTGACCCGCCGGGCTCCGGACGCCAGCCGGGCGACGCCCCCGATCAGCTCCCGATCGCGCAGGTGTTCCGGCACGGACAGCCCGCCCACGACGAGCAGCGTGTCGATCGGCCCCGCGACCTCGCCCAGCGCGGTCTCCGCGAGCGTCGTGATCCCGTTCTGCGCGGGCACGGCCCCGGCGCGCACGGCCGCCACCTCGACCCGGTAGCCAGGCTCCGGAGCGAGCAGGTTCGCCGTGGCGAAGACGTCGGCCGGACCGGCGAGGTCGAACATCTGGAAGCCATCGAAGATCACGATGACCACGCGTCGCTGCATGCCCTCCATGCTCGCGAGCAGGGCATTATGGCGTCAACGACACAGATATTGCAGATTACGCCATCAACGCGAACGTCAACCGGGCCGAAACAGCCGGTAACGAAGCGCTTGTTACATTGGAAGAAGCCCCCCGGCGCCGCCAGATGCCGAAGCGTCGAGGAGATGGCCCGGACGATGCCGAGCGCTCGAGAACTCAAGGACAGGCTCTTCACGGCGATCAACCGCCACGACCTCTACGACGTGCTGGACTGTTACGCGCCCGACGCCGTGTACGTCGGCCCCACCGGCGTCGCGGAGGGCCGTGGGCAGATCGCCTGGATCTATGAGGGACTCTGCAAGGTCTTCCCCGACATTTGCTACACCGCCTGGTACAAGGCCCCCTGTGTGGACCCCGCCTTCACCGAGTACGCGATGACCGGCACGCACATGGGCCCGCTCCTGCTCCCGGACGGCCGGGTGGCGGCCCCGACGGGCCGTCGCATAACGGTGCGGGGCAGTTGTGCCTGCGCGGTCGAGCACGGAAAGATCATTACGGATCGGGACTACTACGACCAGCTGGAGCTCTACTCCCAGCTCGGCATCAGCCTCGAACCGCCGCCGGGATCCTGACGGGCGCGGCATGGACCGACCGCCACCACCTCGCAGCCCCGCGACAGCCTGGGTTTGAGCGAGCCTCACTCCTCGCCGGAGAACCGCTCCCACGCGGACTGCCGGGTCATGCCGAGCGCGGCGCCGATCCTGGCCCAGGTGGCGCCCCGGTCGCGCGCCCGCTGCACCCAGACCCGCAGGTTGTCCTCGACCTGCGCGCTCACCTCGGCGATCCGCGGAAGGAACTCCAGGATCTGCTCGACGGTCATGCTCTCGGTGTAGGAGATCTCCGGCGTCTCGACGGTCTGGGCCGCCAGGATCTCGGCACAGAGCCCGACGCATTCGTTGCAGATGTGGACGCCGGCACCGGCGATCATCTTGGCCACGTCGGTCTTCGGCTTGGAGCAGAACGAGCAGCGGATGTCCTGTTCCGCCAGAGAAGGAGCCGGCATGTCGCCTCCAAGGGGATAACGTGTCAGGCCGTTCCTGACGCCTGGCCTGAGACTAGGGCGTCAGGAGCAGCCTGACAATGGATCATCCGGAAAGCGACGTTTCCCGAACGGACCTCCCCCGGCTCAGCTCTTGGGACCGAAGGCGTGCGGGACCTCTCCCTTGCGTCCGCAGCGCGGGCAGGGCCGGTAGCGCCCGGACCACCAGGTGGCCTTGAGCGTGCCGCTGCCCTTGCACTTGGGGCATTTGGCCAGGTAGTTGCGTACGTAGTCGGAGACGAGCCAGATGCCGAAGAAGGCTCCGGCGAGGACGAGAAAGGCCTGGGAATCCACGGTGGCTCCGTAGTCGGGGGACGGACCGGCGACGAACGCGCCGCCGTACGGAAGCCGGTCGCGCGGGGGCGCGGTCACCGTCGCTCACCGGCCGGGCGAACAGTGCCGGAGGCGGGCGCGGATCCTCACCCGCACCACAGGTGCGCGCATGGCCTGCGAGGGAACACGCATCGCCGCCTCCGTGGACACTGGTCGCACGGGAGAGGACGCCGCACGGCCCGCGGCCGGTGACAGCCGGGCGCCCTTTCGTTGGAGTCACAGGGCCCTGGGCGGCGGCGGCCCCTCAGACCCGCTCGGGCTGGAGCTCCACCGCCTGCTCCGCGCCCGCCCGGGGCCGTCGCAGGACGACGTACGCGGCCACGAAGGCGCCGACCAGCAGGACGAGGGAGACCGTGAAGGCCAGCCGGTAGCCGCCGGTCAGCGCGACCGCCTCGCTCGCCCCGCCCGCCAGCAGCCCCTCCGTGCGAGAGGCGGCCAGCGTGGACAGCAGCGCGACGCCGACGGCCATCCCGACCTGCTGGGTCGTGTTGAAGAACCCCGAGACCAGGCCCGCGTCGTCGGAACGGGCGCCGGACATGCCGAGCGCGGTCAGGGCCGGGAGCACCAGGCCGCCGCCCATGATGAGCACCATCACGGGGAGCAGGTCGGTCACGTAGCGGGCATCGACAGGGACGCGGGTGAGCCAGGCCATCGCGCCGATCAGGAGCACCAGCCCGCCCAGCAGCACGGCACGCGCGCCGAAGCGGGTGGTCAGCCGCGGGGACACGAACAGCGACACCCCCGCGATGGCCACCGCCGCCGGGAGCATGGCCAGGCCGGTGTCGAGCGCGCCATACCGGAGCACCTGCTGCATGAACAGCGCCACCATGATCTGGAAGGCGAACATCGCGCCCAGCGTCAGGACCTGCACCAGGTTGGCCCCGGCGACGGCGCGCGAGCGGAGAATCCGCAGCGGCATGAGCGGAGTACGGGCGGTCGCCTGGCGGACGAGGAACGCGGCCAGCAGCACGAGCGACACCGCGCCGAACCACAGGGAGCGCAGGCCATACCGCTCGATCTGGACAGCGCCGATCTCAACCACGGCGTAGATGCCCAGCATGAGACCGGCCGTGACCAGCAGGGCGCCGACGGCGTCCGCGCCGGCCGACAGACCGAGCCCCCGCTCGGCCGGCAGCGCCCGGACCGCCAGCGCGATCGTGACCACGCCGATCGGCACGTTGACGAGGAAGATGTAGTTCCAGCCCAGTGTGTCGGTGAGGACCCCGCCGAGCACCTGGCCCAGCGACGCCCCGGCGGCGCCGGTGAAGCTGAAGACGCCGATGGCCTTCGCCCGCTCCCCCGCGTCCGTGAAGGTCGTCACCAGGATGCCGAGCACGACCGCCGAGGCCATGGCGCTGCCGACGCCCTGGAGAAACCGGGCGCCGATCAACATCCCCGGCCCGGTGGCCGCTCCGGCCAGCAGGGAGGCGGCGGCGAAGACGGCGTTGCCCGCCAGGAACACGGCCCGGCGGCCGATCAGGTCGCCCAGCCGGCCCGCCAGCAGGAGCAGTCCGCCGTACGCGATGAGGTAGGCGTTGACGGTCCAGCTCAGCTCGGCGGGCGCGAAGCCGAGATCCCGCTGGATGGCGGGCATGGCCACGGTCACGATGCTGCCGTCGAGCACCGTCATCAGCATCGTGGCGGACAGCACGCCCAGCACCAGCCACCGGGATCGGGATATGCGCGACATGGGTCGCCTCCTGTTCATGAGGAACAGGAAGAACCGTAACAGATAGTTTTGTTGTAGACGATCCCCAATGGACCGATTAGGCGCGGTGGCGCGCCCGCCTGACCGGCTGCGGCACCTCCACCGCAGTGGCCAGATGCCCGGTGACCAGCCGGTTGAGCGCACGCACGAGCACCTCCGCCTCCTCCTCGGGCAGCGACCCGAGGGCGGCCCGATGAACCCTGTCGACGATCTCCTGGCTGCGCTTGGCCACCTGCGCGCCCTGCTCCGTCACCGCGACGATCCGGGCGCGCCGGTCGATGCTGGACGGACGGCGCTCGGCGAGGCCGGCCTTCTCCAGCGCGTCGAGGGTGACCACCATCGTGGTCTTGTCCATGTCGCCGAGCTCGGCGAGCTGGATCTGCGTGCGCTCCTCCTCCATGGCATGGACGAGCACGCAGTGCATGCGTGCCGTCAGGCCGATCTCGGCGAGGGCCGCCGCCATCTGCGTTCGCAGCACGTGGCCGGCATGGTCGAGCAGGAAGGACAGGTCGGGCTCGTCACGAGAGGGCGCCATGGCGGTCATGCGCCCAGGCTATCAATTCGTCCGATTGCGGATTATCTCCAAGGGACCTGCCGTCAGAGCATCCGCAGGGCCGCCTCGACCGACGCCCGGCTCGCGGGGACGAGCGGGAGCCGTACGTCGGCGGTGGGGATGCGGCCCTGCGCGTGCAGGACGCCCTTCAGGACGGTCGGGTTGGGCTCGGCGAACATGGCCGCCGACATGAGCGACAGCCGGTGGCCGAGGGCGCGGGCGTGCTCGACCTCTCCGGCCCGCCAGGCTCGGAAGAGCTCGGCGAATTCGCCGGTGCGCAGGTGGGCGGAGGCGAGGATGCCGCCGGATGCGCCCAGAGCGAGCAGCGCGGACAGGAACGGGTCGTCCCCGGCGAGCACCGCGAAGCCCTCCGGCGGGTCGGCGAGCAGGGCGACCGTGTCGAGGTCGACGCCGCCGACCGCGTGCTTGACCCCGGCCACCATGGGCAGCTCGCCCAGCCGGCGCAGCGTGGCCGCGCCCACCGACTGCCCGGTCCGATACGGGATGTTGTAGACGACCAGCGGCACCGGGGTCTGCTCGGCCAGCGCAGTGAAGTGGGCGAGCACGCCGGCCTCGGACGGGCGGACGAACGCCGGAACCGTCACCAGCGCCGCGTCCGCCTCCCCCTTGAGGGTGCGCAGCGCCTCGGCCGTGCTCCGCGTGTCGGCCGACCCCGCGCCGACGGTGAGCGTGGCGCCCCGCTCGCGGCAGACCCGGCCGCAGATCTCGATCACCGCGCGCCGTTCCTCCTCGGCCAGCGTGGCGACCTCCGCGGTGGTGCCGAGCGCGACGAGCCCGGACGCGCCGTCGTCGAGCGCGGCGCGGGCCAGGTCTTCGAGCGCGTCGAACGCGATCTCGCCGTCCGCGGCGAACGGGGTGATCAGCGGGACGTGGATGCCGGAAAGAGTCATACCGCGATCCTTCCGGCGGGCAACCGTGTAGGTCCAGTTCGCCTTTCTGTCGAAACCATTAAGCTGAACTGATGCTCGATGTCCGCAGACTCCGCCTGCTTCGTGAGCTCGCCCACCGGGGCACGATCGCGGCCGTGGCCGAGGCGCTGACGTTCACCCCCTCGGCCATCTCCCAGCAGCTCACGGCGCTGGAACGCGAAGCGGGGGTCGCTCTGCTGGAGCGCACCGGGCGCCGGGTCGTGCTCACCCCCGCCGGGGTGGCGCTGGTGCGGCACGCGGAGGCTGTGCTCGAACGGCTGGAGCAGGCGGCGGCGGAACTCGCCGCGTCGAGAACCGATCTGTTCGGAACCGGCCTGGCCGGGACCGTGCGGATCGGCGCCTTTCCCACGGCGACCCGCGCCATCCTCCCCTCGGCCCTGGCGGCGCTCGCCCGCAGTCACCCGGGCCTGGATCCGATGGTGGACGAGGTCGATCCGGTCGAGGTCGCGCCGCGGCTGCGCGCCGGTGAGCTCGACGTCGCCCTGGTCCACGAGTACGACTTCGTCCCGGCCGAGCCCGACCTCGCCCTGGACGCCGTCCCCCTCCTCGACGAACCCATGTACCTGGCCACCGTCCACCCCCTCAGCGGAGAGGGGGACGCGGCCACGCTCCTCACCTGCCGGGACGCGCCCTGGATCGCCTCCACCCCCGGCACGCTCTGCCATGCGATGACGGTGCGTGCCTGCCAGGCGGCCGGTTTCTCCCCTCGCATACGCCACCACATCGACGACTTCGCCACGGTCCTGGCGATGGTCGCCGTCGGGCAGGGCGTGGCGCTCGTGCCGGAGCTGGGAGCCGCCGACCCGCCCGAAGGCGTCACGCTGACCGCGCTGTCGATGCACCGCCGCACCCGCGTCGCCTTCCGGCGCGGCGCCGGCGGTCACCCCGCCGTCGTCGCGCTGATCGCGGCCCTGCGTTCCGCCATCCGATAGGGCGCCCGACAGGGCGTCCGACAGGCTCAGAACACCGGGATGATGTCCTCCGGGTCGATGACGTCGACGTTCACGCCGTCGATGTCGAGCTCCGGGATCGCGGGGAACTCGATCCCCCACCGCTCGACGATCGCGCGTACGCGGGCCATCGCCAGCCGCCAGTTGTCGGCCTGCTCCTCGTACGACAGCACGCCGAGACCAGCCTCCCGCGCGTGGTCCATCAGCACGCGGTGGTTGTGCAGGAAGTACGGCGGCAGCTCCCAGAAGCCCTCGGGCGGCTCCCAGAGGATCATCGACAGGAACACGAACCCGGCACGCAGCTGCCGGGTGATCAGGCCGCGGACGTCGTCGGTGAGCCCGGGCCACTCGTTCTCCAGGATCGTCATGCAGATCTGGAGGTGCCGCGACTCGTCCCGGCCGATCTTGTGGAACATGTCCGAGAACAGGGGGTGCTCGGTGCCTGAGGCCATCCCCCGGAACAGCGTGGAGGCCGCCATCTCCCCCATCATGAAGCTCGTGAACAGCACGGCGAGCGAGTACTTGCCCACGGCCGAGTTGTAGCCGTTCCAGTAGCGCCCGCCGTTGTGGTAAAGCCAGCCGATGTTGTTGTGCGCCGCCCGCTCCAGGTCGGTGGAGGGCTGCCAGTCGAGCGGGCCGCCGGGCCACAGCCGCGCGATCGCGCGCTGGCAGCACTCCTCGTGGTTCATCTCGTCACGGGTGATGGAGAAGAAGCACTTGCGTACGGGATCCTCCTCGTGCTTCTCGAACGCCTGGATGGTGGCGCGGGCGAAGACGGCCGGGCCCGAGGCGTCGAAGTTGGCCAGCACGGAGAACCAGTACATGATCCCCAGCCGCTGCTCGGCCGTGAACTCGCCGGGGTCGAGCAGGTTCCACGGCAGGTCGGCGGGGTTCCAGACCATCCGCTTGGACTTCTCGTAGATCGCCGCGAGCTTCGCGGTCTCCACCCGCCACTCCATCGGGTAGATGTTGGGCTGCGGGATCTCGGGCGCCGGCCAGAAACCACCGTCAGGAACCACGACGTCCGGCATCACGTCACCATCCCGCGCGCTTGTGATCGATTCGCCTGGTTACCCCATTTGCGTAACCCTGCTTTGTAACACTGTCAGCCTCATCCTGCGCCGTTCCGTCACAGCAATCAAGTGCCCGCTCCGCGCCGGCCGCGGCTGACCTGCGTGACCGCCACGCACACGAGCACGGCCAGGGCCGCCGCGATCGTCGCGACGCCGATCTCCTCGCGCAGCAGCAGCCAGGCCCACACCAGCGTGATCAGTGGCTGGGCGAGCTGGATCTGCCCGGCACGGGCGATCCCGCCCATCGCGAGCCCGGCGTACCACGGGATGAACCCGAGGAACATGGACACCAGCCCGACGTACGCGAATCCGGCCAGCGACTCAGCCGAGGGCTCCATGGGCGTGGTGATCGCCAGCACCGCCGTCACGGGCACGGTGAGCGGGGCCGCGACTACCAGGGCGTAGGAGATGACCCGCCAGCCGGGTGTCTCCCGCGCGAGGCGTCCGCCCTCGGTGTAGCCGACGGCGGCCGACAGCAGGGCGAGCACGAGCAGCACGTCGGCCCCGGCGAAGCGGCCGGTCCCCCGGGTCAGGGTGAACACGGTGATCGACAGCGCGCCGGCCGCGCAGGCCGCCCAGAACAGGGGTCTCGGCCGCTCCCCCGCCCGCAGCACGGCGAACGCGGCCGTGGCGGCGGGGAGCAGGCCGATGACGACGGCCGAGTGGGCCGTGCTCGCGCCGCCGTCCAGGGCGAGGCCGCTGAACAGCGGGAAACCGAGGACCACGCCCAGCACGATCATCGCGTACGACCGCAGATGGGCACGGGGCGGCAGGAGCGGCGCCCCGGCGGCCTTCAGGCAGATCACCGCGGCGAGCGCCGCGAGCGCGGCCCGCCCGATCGCGACGAGGTACGGATCGAACCCCCGCATCGCGAACACGGTCGCGGGAAACGACCCCGAGAACGACAGGACGCCCGCGCCCGCCAGGAGGCTGCCCCGCCATGCCGGGCGGCGAGGGGCGTTCGCGGCGGGAACGTCCGCTATCGGAAGGACATCAATAGCGCTATCGTCAGCTTTCATGAACGACGATAGCAGTATCGCCCGTCTCGCCGCGATGCTCCGGGAGGAGACGGAGCGGTCGCGTCCGGGCGAGCGGCTGCCGTCCAGCAGAGAGATCATGCGCCGTCACGGCGTGGGCCCGGTGACGGTCTCGCGGGCGATCGCGCAGCTCGCGGCGGAGGGCCGGGTCGTCACCCGTCCCGGCGCGGGCGTGTTCGTGGCGGCGGCCCGGCGGCCGGTCGCGGAGGCGCCCGACCTGTCGTGGCAGACCGTGGCCCTGGGCGACCGGGTCGTGGACGACACGGCGACGGCGAGCCTGCTGGCCCAGCCCGCCGACGGCGTCGTGCCGCTCACGGGCGGCTATCTCAATCCGGAGCTGCGCCCGGTGCAGGCGCTGGCCGCGGCGGCCGCGCGAGCCGTACGCCGGCCGGAGGCGTGGAGCATTCCCCCGCTGAGCGGCCTGCCGGAGCTGCGCCGATGGTTTGCCGCGGAGGCCGGCGGCGCCGTGACGCAGAACGACGTGCTCGTGGTGAGCGGCGGGCAGTCGGCGCTCACCCTCGCGTTCCGCGCGCTGGCGGCTCCCGGCTCGCCGATCCTCGTCGAGACCCCCACCTACCCGGGCGCGCTCGCGGCCGCCAGGGCCGCCGGACTGCGCGCGAGCGCGGTGCCGCTCGACGAGGACGGCGTGCGGCCCGACCTCCTGGCGGAGGCGTTCTCGATGACGGGGGCGCGGGTGTTCTACTGCCAGCCGACGCTGCACAACCCCACGGGGGCGACGCTGACCCGCGAGCGCAGGGAGCAGGTGCTCGCCGTGGCGCGCGCGGCGGGGGCGTTCGTGATCGAGGACGACTACGCGCGATATCTGGCCGACGGCCCGGTTCCGCCGCCCATGGTGACCATGGACGCCCACGGCACCGTGGTCCACATCCTGTCACTGAGCAAGATCACTTCACCCAGTCTGCGGGTGGCGGGCCTGACCGCGCGGGGCCCGGCCGCGCACCGGCTGCGGGCCTGCCAGGTGGTGGAGTCGTTCTTCGTCGCCCGGCCCCTGCAGGAGACGGCCGTGGAGTTCGTGGGCTCCACCGCCTGGCGGCGTCACCTCGGCGCCGTCCGGCAGGAGATCGGCGTACGGCAGGCCACGCTGCTGGCCGGGCTCGCCCGCCACGCGCCCGCCGCCGAGGTGCACCTCGCGCCGCACGGCGGCCTGCACGTCTGGGTGCGGTTGCCGCCCGGCACCGACGAGGCGGAAGTGGTCGAGGCGGCGCAGGCACGGGGCGTGCTGGTGAGCCCGGGTCGCATCTACTACCCGGCCGAGCCGCCGGGGCCGCGGCTGCGGCTGACCCACACGGCCGCGAGCGGCCTGCCCGAACTGGAAGAGGGCATCCGCCGCCTCGCCCCGGTCCTGTCCCAGGGGTCACATCGGTCCCAGTGGTGAACCTTTGCCCCGGTTGAGTCGTCTCTTCTCTGTCGCCCTTCACCCCCTCACAGAGGAGACATCGTGCGCTTCCGCTCTCTGGTGATCGCGTTATGCGCCGTGCTCGCGTCAGCCGGCCTGCTCGTCGTCCCGTTCGCCGCCCAGGCCGCCCCCGCCGGGACGTCCTCCGCCTCGGCGGGCTGCTACCGCCAGGTCGGGGATCACTGGGAATGCGTCACGCCCGGCGCGTTCTGCCCGGCGGCGGCGCACGGCAGGAACGGAACCGCGCAGGACGGCGACTCCTACCGGTGTGTGCAGGACGGCTCCTACTGGCGCTGGAAGCCGGCCGGCGCCTCAGGCGGCACGGCCCCGAAGCCCAAGCCGACTGTGAAGCCCAAGCCGGCCCCGAAGCCAAAGCCGACCGCGAAGCCGGCGAGGCCGAAGTGCTCCCAGAAGTACCTGCCGTTGCCGGACCCGAAGTGCCAGCCGGGGACGCGCAACCCCGCCGTCACCCAGCGGACGATCAAGTCCACGATCTGCGCCCCCGGCTACAGCAGGAAGGCCGCGCCTCCGGCGAGCTACACCAACGCGCTGCGCGTCACGCAGATCGCGCAGTACGGCTACGCGGACAGGAAGCCGTCGCACTACAAGGAGGACCACCTCATCCCGCTGTCCCTGGGCGGGTCGCCCAAGAGCGTCAAGAACCTGTGGCCCGAGCCGGTTCACGCGGGCAAGGGCAAGACCCCGGCCGCGAAGGACGCGGTCGAGCTCACGCTGTGGAGGGCCGTGTGCCACGGCAGGGTGCCGCTCGCCAAGGCGCAGCAGGCGATCGCCAAGAACTGGCGGACCGCGGTGCGGCGGCTCGGACTCTAGATCCCGCCGTCGTTCCTCCGGTAGGTGCGACAACACCACCGAACGACTTTCGGTGGTGTTGGTATTTCGCGACCTCCGACTGTCGTACAGTGGTCACGAGGGGTGATCGATCATGACTGGCCCGGCGGAGCTGCTCCGCGACTTCGTGAACACCTACGACGTCGAGGGAGACGCCGACGAGCTGGCCTCGCCGGCCGAGCTGTCCGTCTGGCTGCGCGAACGGGGGCTGATCGGCGACGACGACCGCGCCGCCGACGAGGACCTCACAGTGGCGACCCAGCTGCGCGAAGGACTGCGGGTCGCGCTGCGCGGCAACCACGAGGGGGGTCCGTACGAGGTTCCAGCGGGGCTGGCCACGGCGCTGACGGGACTGCCGGTTCGCGTCACGCTCTCGGCGGGAACGCCGGCGCTCGAACCCGTGAGGTCCGGAGTGGCGGGCGGTCTCGCGCGGCTCGCGGCACTGATCCCCGCCGCCCACGCCGACGGCACCTGGCCACGGCTCAAGGTCTGCGCCGAGAGCACCTGCCAATGGGCCTTCATCGACTCCTCGAAAAACCGGTCTCGCTCCTGGTGCTCCATGCGCGTCTGCGGAAACCGCACAAAAACCCGGGCATATCGGGCGCGACGCCAGGCGGAAGGTACGCCGAGGCCCTCCTGACCAGTACGGTGTTACAGGCTAAGAAAGGAGCCCGCCGAATGGGTGTCAGAGCTGCCCGCCTCGAGGACGTCGACGCGGTGACCAGCACCCAGATCCGGGCGTGGAAGGCGGTTTATCGCGACTTCCTGCCACCGATCCCGCTGGAGCAGATGACCGGGCCGGCGGCGGAGAAGATGTGGCGCCGCCAGTGGGAGGAGGCGATCCTCTCACCGCCCACGCCCCGCCACCGTCTACTCGTCGCCGTCGAGCGGGTCGTGCCCGACACCGACGCGTTCACCGCGCTCGGGCCCGGCGGCATCCTCGCGACCGCCGCGCAGCGTGCGTCCGACCGGGTCGTGGGGCTGGCGTCGCACGGACCCGCCGAGGACCCCGACCTGCACCCGGCCACGACGGCCGAGTTGATGACGTTGCTCGTCGATCCCAACCACATCAGGCGCGGGCACGGCAGCAGGCTGCTCAACGCCACCGTCGACCACCTGCGCGAGGACGGCTACAACACGGTCGTCACCTGGGTCTTCGCCGACAACCACCCGATGCTCGGCTTCCTTGAGTCGACGGGCTGGGGCGAGGACGAGGCCGAGCGTGTCCTCGACATGGGCCGCCCGATCAGGATGATCCGCCTCACCACCGACATCAGCTGAGTGACCTCCCTTTCCGCCCGTTCGTTACGGCTTCCGCCCCCGGCGGCGTCGCCTCCGCCAACCCCGCTGTCACGACATGACGGGGGATTGGCCAGACTAGGTACGCCTTTACCGGCTACGCACAGGTAGGAAAAGGGAGTCACGTGGCCACCCCAGCTCAATGGTTAGCGGGCGCACGCCCCCGTACGCTGCCCGCCGCCGTCGTCCCGGTCGCCGTCGGCACCGGAGTCGCCGTCGCGGAGGACGGCGCGGTCTGGTGGCGCGCCCTGCTCGCGCTGTTCGTCGCGCTGGCTCTGCAGGTCGGGGTCAACTACGCCAACGACTACAGCGACGGCGTGAAGGGCACCGACAAGGACCGCGTGGGTCCCCTACGGCTGGTCGGCTCGGGGGTCGCGGCCCCGAAGCAGGTGCTCACCGCCGCCCTCGGCTGCTTCCTCGCCGCCGCGGTCGCCGGGCTCGTCCTCGTGGTGGCCACCCAGGCCTGGTGGCTGCTGCTCGTCGGCCTCGCCTCCATCCTGGCCGCCTGGTTCTACACCGGAGGCTCCCGCCCGTACGGCTACCGCGCGCTCGGCGAGATCTCTGTCTTCGTGTTCTTCGGCATCGTGGCCGTCGCCGGGACGACGTACGTCCAGGTGGAGCGGCTGACCTGGCTCTCGCTGGCCGCCGCCGTGCCCGTGGGGCTGCTCGCCTGCGCGCTCCTCGTGGTCAACAACCTGCGCGACATCGTGACCGACGGCCCCTCCGGCAAGCGCACGCTGGCCGTGGTGCTGGGTGACAGCCGCACGCGCCTGGCCTACTCGGCGACCCTGGTGCTGCCGTTCGTGTTCGCGCTCGCCCTGGTGCCGGTGCGGCCCTTCGCCGCGCTGACCGTGCTGGCGCTCCCCCTCGTGGTGACCCCGATCAAGACGGTCCGCGCGGGGGCGACCGGTCCGGCGCTCATCGCGACGCTCCAGCAGACCGGCCGCCTGCAACTCGTCTTCGGCGCCCTGTTCACCCTCGGCCTGGCCCTGTTCTGACGGATGCCTCTCGCAGCGTCACCGCTCGCCGGCCTCGCGGTGCGATGCATCGGTCCTGAGCAGGTCCTGAGCCGACCGTTCGAGGGGCGGCAAGGGGCCGCCCGCGCCTGTCCGGCACCGCGTGTTCCGCCTGACACGGCGATCACACCGGCGCGACGACAGGCCGGGCGGCGGGCGGACTACTGCAGGTCGAGGAGGCGCTCCAGGCCCACGGTGAGGCCGTCGAGCTCCTGCACGCGGCGTACGCCCAGCAGGACGCCCGGCGTGAACGACGCCCGGTTCATCGTGTCGTGCCGGATCGTGAGGGTCTCCCCCTCGCCGCCCAGGATGACCTCCTGATGAGCGATCAGCCCGGCGAGCCGTACGGCGTGCACGTGGACACCGTCGACCTCCGCGCCCCTGGCGCCGTCGAGCGCGGTGGTGGTCGCGTCGGGAGAGGGGCCGAGACCGGCCTCGCGCCGTGCCTGCGCCACCAGCTCCGCCGTACGGCGGGCGGTGCCCGAGGGGGCGTCGGCCTTGTGCGGGTGGTGCAGTTCGACGATCTCGACCGACTCGAAGTGCTTGGCCGCCTGCGCGGCGAAGTGCATCATCAGCACGGCCGCGATGCCGAAGTTGGGGGCGATGAGCGAGTTCGTGCCGGGGTTGGCGGCCAGCCAGCCCCGCACGGTCTCCAGCCGTCCGGCGTCGAAACCGGTCGTGCCCACGACCGTGTGGATGCCGTGGGAGACACACCACTCGAGGTTGCCCATGACGATGTCGGGGTGGGTGAAGTCCACCACCACCTCTGCCCCGGTCAGCGCGTCGAGCGAGTCGTCCTTGTCCACCTCCGCCACGAGCTCCAGGTCATCGGCCGCCGCGACGGCCTTGCACACTTCCACACCCACGCGCCCGCGGGCGCCCAGAACACCGACCTTAATCACGCGCCCAAGGCTATACGTGACGGCGGGGGGCGGGACGGCGAGGAGCGGACCGGCGCGCCCGAGTCCCGTGCGGCGGGAGGCGCCGCCCCCGGCGAGAGCCGTAGGAGATGAACGGGGATGAACGACGAGGCCGCGCCGGCGCGTAAGAGCACCGGCGCGGCCGTCGAAGGCACGGTCAGGCGATGGCGGAGCCGAAGTCCTTGTCGCTGTAGGGACCGATCACCGCGAGCGTCAGCGGCCGGTTGAGGATGTCCGCGGCGACCGAGGCGATCTCCGCGGGGGTGACCGCCTCGATCCGCCCGAGCACCTCGTCGACCGTCATGAGCCGCTCGTACACGAGCTCGCTCTTGCCGATCCTGGACATGCGCGAGCCGGTGTCCTCCAGGCCGAGCACGAGTCCGCCGCGCATCTGGCCCTTGCCGCGCGCGATCTCCTCCTCGGTGATCCTCTCGGCCACGACCCTGGCCACCTCGTCACGGCAGATCTTCAGCACGTCGTCCACCTTCGAGGGCAGGCAGCCCACGTAGATGCCGAACTGGCCGGTGTCGGCGTACTGCGAGGTGTAGCTGTAGGCGCTGTAGGCCAGGCCGCGCTTCTCCCGGATCTCCTGGAACAGGCGCGACGACATCCCGCCGCCGAGCGCGGCGTTCAGCACGCCGAGGGCGAAGCGCCGGTCGTCGTTGCGGTCGAAGGCGGTCATGCCGAGGACCAGGTTGGCCTGCTCGGTGGGCCGGTCGACCACGCGGACCCCGGTCCTGACGTCGACGCCGGGGCCGCCGATGCGCGGGGGCGCCGGCGCGGCGGAGCCGCCCAGCGCGCCCGCCCGTTCGTACGCCGCCGCGACCAGCGCGACCACCCGCTCGTGGTCGACGTTGCCCGCCACGGACACCACGGTGCGGGGCGGGATGTAAAACCGCTGGTAGTACTCGTGGATGCGGTCACGGGTGAGCGTGTTGATCGACTCCTCGTTGCCGAGGATCGGGCGGCCGATCGGCGTGTCGCCGTACAGCTCGGCGGAGAACTGCTCGTGCACCACGTCGGAGGGATCGTCGTCGTGCATGGCGATCTCCTCAAGGATCACGCCGCGCTCCGACTCCACGTCCTCCTCGGTGATCAGCGAGGAGGTCACCACGTCGGCGAGCACGTCGATCGCCACCGGCAGGTCCTCGTCGAGCACCCGGGCGTAGTAGCAGGTGTACTCCTTGGCGGTGAACGCGTTGATCTCACCGCCGATGCCCTCGATGGACGCCGAGATCTCCATGGCGTCGCGCGTGGGCGTGCCCTTGAAGAGCAGGTGCTCCAGGAAGTGGGTGGCCCCCATGTGCTCGGGGGCCTCGTCCCGCGACCCGATGCCCACCCACAGGCCTACCGCCACACTGCGTACGGTCGGCATCGTCTCCGTCACGACCCGCAGGCCGCCGGGCAGGACGGTGCGGCGGATGACCCCCGCACCGTCCTTACCCGGAAACAGTGTCTCGGTCGTCACGAGTTGCGCTCGTCCCGTCCGCCCCGGGTCCGGCTGCGGCTGCGGCGCGGAGCCCGCGGCTGCTCGTCTCCCTCGGCCGGCGCGGCGGCGGCCTCCGCCGGAGCGGACGCGGCCTCGCCGTTCTCGCCGTTCTCGCCCGCGGCGTCCTTCTCGGCGGCCTCCTTCTCGACCACCTCGACCGGGATCAGCGAGAGCTTGCCGCGCGAGTCGATCTCGGCGATCTCCACCTGGATCTTCTCGCCGACGTTCATGACGTCCTCGACGTTCTCGATCCGGCGGCCGCCGTGCAGCTTGCGGATCTGCGAGACGTGCAGCAGGCCGTCCTTGCCCGGCAGCAGCGAGACGAACGCGCCGAAGGCGGCGATCTTGACGACCGTGCCCAGGTAACGCTCGCCGACCTCCGGCATGTGCGGGTTCGCGATGCCGTTGATCAGCGTACGGGCGGCCTCGGCGGACGGGCCGTCGGTGGCGCCGATGTAGATCGTGCCGTCGTCCTCGATGGTGATCTCGGCGCCCGTGTCGTCCTGGATCTGGTTGATCATCTTGCCCTTGGGGCCGATGACCTCGCCGATCTTGTCGACCGGAACCTTGATCGTGATGATGCGCGGCGCGGTCGGGTTCATCTCCGCCGGAGCGTCGATGGCCTCCTGCATCACGTCGAGGATCGCCAGCCGGGCGCCCCTCGCCTGCTTCAGCGCCGCGGCCAGCACGTGGGCCGGGATGCCGTCCAGCTTGGTGTCGAGCTGGAGCGCGGTGATCACGTCCTTGGTGCCGGCGACCTTGAAGTCCATGTCGCCCATGGCGTCCTCGGCGCCGAGGATGTCGGTCAGCGTGACGAAGGTGTCGCCCTCGCCGATCAGGCCCATCGCGATGCCGGCGACCATCTCCCTGAGCGGGACACCCGCGTCGAGCAGGGCCATCGTGGAGGCGCAGACCGACCCCATGGAGGTCGAGCCGTTCGACCCGAGCGCCTCCGACACCTGGCGGATGGCGTACGGGAACTCCTCGCGCGACGGCAGCACGGGGATCAGCGCCCGCTCGGCCAGCGCGCCGTGGCCGATCTCACGGCGCTTCGGCGAACCGACGCGGCCCGTCTCGCCCGTGGAGTACGGCGGGAAGTTGTAGTTGTGCATGTAGCGCTTGGTCCGCTCGGGATTGAGCGTGTCGATCATCTGCTCCATGCGCAGCATGTTCAGGGTCGTGACGCCGAGGATCTGCGTCTCGCCCCGCTCGAACAGGGCCGACCCGTGCACCCGCGGCACCACGTGGACCTCGGCGTTGAGCTGCCGGATGTCCTTCGGGCCACGGCCGTCGATGCGGACGCCCTCGCCGACGACGCGCTCGCGCATCAGCTTCTTGGTGAGCGACCGGAACGCGGCGCCGATCTCCTTCTCACGGCCCTCGAAGTCGGGCAGCAGCTTCTCGGCCGCCAGCATCTTGGCGCGCTCGATCTCCAGCTCGCGCTCCTGCTTGCCCGCGATCGTCAGCGCCGAGGCGAGCTCGTTCTTGACGGCGGCGGTCACGGCCTCCAGGACGTCGTCCTGGTAGTCGAGGAAGATCGGATACTCGGCGGTCGGCTTGGCGGCGACCTGGGCCAGCTTCGACTGGGCCTCGCAGAGCACCTTGATGAACGGCTTGGCGGCCTCCAGGCCCTGGGCCACGGTCTCCTCGGTCGGGGCGACCGCGCCCTCGGCGACCAGCTTGAGCGTGTCGCGGGTCGACTCGGCCTCGACCATCATGATCGCGACGTCGCCGTCGGCCAGGACGCGCCCGGCGACGACCATGTCGAACGTGGCGCGCTCCAGCTCGGTGTGGGTCGGGAACGCCACCCACTGGCCGTCGATCAGCGCGACGCGCACGCCGCCGATCGGGCCGGAGAACGGCAGCCCGGCGAGCTGCGTGGACATGCTCGCGGCGTTGATCGCGATCACGTCGTACAGGTGCTCGGGCTGCAGGGCCATGATCGTCGCGACGATCTGGATCTCGTTGCGCAGGCCCTTCACGAACGACGGGCGCAGCGGCCGGTCGATGAGACGGCAGGTGAGGATCGCGTCCTCGGACGGCCTGCCCTCCCGGCGGAAGAACGAGCCGGGAATGCGGCCGGCCGCGTACATCCGCTCCTCGACGTCTACCGTCAGCGGAAAGAAGTCCAGGTTCTCCTTGGGATGCTTGGACGCGGTGGTCGCGGACAGGATCATCGTCTCGTCGTCCAGGTACGCGACGGCGCTGCCCGCCGCCTGCCGGGCCAGCCGCCCGGTCTCGAACCTGATCGTGCGCGTGCCGAAGGGACCGTTGTCGATAACGGCCTCTGTGCTGTGGACACCCTCCACGGGGGACCTCCTCTTTGGGTCGGTCTCCCGCGTCCTGCGTCGCCGGGCTCCCCGTTCAGGTGCAGTGCCGGTCTTCGATCGAAGCGCCCGGTCCGTCCACACGGCTGTCGCCGTGCCGACCGGGGGCCACTACCGAGGACCGGCCCTCTCACGCCGCGGGATCGCGCTGCGGCTTGCTTGCGGACGCGGGGCACTTGGTCTCGGCTGTTCAGTTGTTGTGCTCAGGCCATTGTGGCCCGTTATGGAAAAGGAGCGGCGAAGAATCGCCGCTCCTTCCTCACCTTATCGGCGAAGGCCCAGCCGCTCAATGAGCGAGCGGTAGCGGGTGATGTCCTTGGCCTGCAGGTACTTCAGCAGCCGGCGCCGGCGGCCCACCAGCAGGAGCAGACCACGACGGCTGTGGTGGTCGTGCTTGTGGGTCTTCAGGTGCTCGGTAAGGTCGCTGATCCGCTTGCTCAGAAGCGCGATCTGGACCTCCGGCGACCCGGTGTCACCCTCGCTGGTGCCGTACTCGCCGATGATGGACTTGGTGATAGCGGCGTCAAGCGACACTGCTTCTCCGTTCTGGTGAAATGGCACGCGCAACGATTCCCATCCCGCGAACGACCGTGCGTACCTACAGTCGCCGTGACAGGACAGCCGGGGTGGTTTACACCACCTGAGCATGGCTGACATACCACCTTACCAGCCCGTAGGACACGGCGTGTCACACCAGCTCTTCAGGACGTGAGCTCCCGGGCCCGGGCCACGTCGTCGTGCATCTGCTCGATCAGCGCCTCGATCGAGTCGAACCTGAGCGTGTCGCGCAGCCGCTCGCCGAAGTCCACGGCCACGTGCGCGCCGTACAGGTCCAGGTCGTCGCGGTCCAGCGCGTACGCCTCGACCGTGCGCTCCACCCCGTCGAACGTGGGGTTGGTCCCGATCGAGATCGCGGCCGGCCAGCGCTCCCCCTCGTACGGCGAGGGGCTCTGGGTGCACTGCAGCCATCCCGCGTAGACGCCCTCCGCGGGGATGGCGGTGTGGTGCGGCGACTCGACGTTGGCGGTGGGGAAACCGAGCGCACGCCCACGCTGGTGGCCGCGGACCACCACGCCCTCGACCCGGTGCGGGCGGCCCAGCAGGACGGCCGCGCCCGTCACGTCACCCACGGCCAGCCGCTCCCGGATCACCGTGGAGGAGATGGCGTCGCCGTCGCTGACCAGGGGCACGCCCTCGGCCTGGAAGTCGTACTTCTCCCCCAGTGTCCGCAGCGTCTCCAGGTCGCCCGACGCCTTGTGGCCGAAGCGGAAGTTCTCCCCCACCACGACCCCCGCGGCGTGCAGCCGGTCGACCAGAGCCGTCTGGACGAACTCGTCCGGAGACATCCGGGAGAACTCCAGCGTGAACGGCAGGACGCACACCGCGTCCACCCCCAGCGCGAAGAGCAACTCGGCCCGCCGGTCGGTGGTGGTGAGCCGCGGCGGGTGACTGCCGGGCCGCACCACCTCGTCGGGGTGCGGGTCGAAGGTGACGGCCACCGCGGGCAGCCCCAGGTCGCGGGCCATCTCCACCGCGCGGGCCACCATCCGCTGATGACCGAGATGCACGCCGTCGAACACGCCGATCGTGACGACGGACCTGCCCCAGTCCAGTGGGACCTCGTCCAGCCCGTGCCAGCTCTGCACCTCGACCTCGCTTCTGTGTCCGATTGCCCTGCCTTCGGCAAGGCGGCTGAGTTGCCTCGCCTGGGGAAGCGCGCAGTAGACAAGACTGCCATGCCCCCCGGGGTGCCGGGGAACCAGCCCCCGGCGTCAGGAGGCGAAGACCACCAGAGGCCTGGCGGTCCCGCCGCGCTCCTCGGCGAGCGCGAGCAGCGCGCCGTCCGGCCCGAAGACGCCGATCGGGCCCGCCCCGAGGCCCGCCGCGCGCAGCCTCCCGCCGTGCGCGACCAGCCGCGCCTCGTCCTCGCTCACGTCCCTGCGGGGGAAGGCCGCCGCCACCGCGTCGGCCATGGGCATGATCACGCACTCCCTGGCGAGGTCTTCGATCGTGCGCGCCGCCTCGATGCCGTACGGCCCGACCCGGGTGCGGCGCAGCCGGGTGAGATGGCCGCCGACGCCGAGCGACGCGCCGAGGTCGCGGGCCAGCGCCCGGATGTAGGTGCCGCTGGAGCAGGTGATCACGGCGTCCAGGTCCACCGTCTCCGGTGTCCGCCGGATCTCCCCGACCTCGAACGCGTGGATCGTGACCGGCCGGGCGGCCAGGGCCACCTCCTCGCCGGCGCGGGCAAGCTTGTAGGCCCGCTGCCCGTCGACCTTGATGGCGCTCACCTGCGGCGGCACCTGCATGATCTCGCCGGTGAGCGCGGCGACGCCCTTGCGCACCTGCTCGTCGGCGATGTGCCCGGCGGGGGTGGTGGCGAGCGTCTCGCCCTCGGCGTCGTCGGTGTTCGTCGTCACGCCGAGGCGGATCGTCGCCTCGTAGACCTTCTCGGTCAGCGCGAGGTGCCCGAGGAGGCGGGTCGCCTTCTCCACCCCGATCACCAGCACGCCGGTGGCCATCGGGTCGAGCGTGCCCGCGTGGCCGACCTTGCGGGTCCCCGCGACGCCGCGCATCTTGCCGACGACGTCGTGCGACGTCCAGTCGGCGGGCTTGTCCACGATGATCAGACCGCTCGGCGGCGGGGTCCTTCTGGGCTGTGTCCTTTTCGGCTGGGCCGTGCTCACGACCGGCTCCCTTCCGGGGCGAGGAGGGGCCGCAGGGCGGCCATGGTGTCCGCCACGGACAGCGCCGAGGAGAATCCGGCGGCACGCGAGTGACCGCCGCCGCCGAGCGCGGCGCAGGCGCGGGCCACGTCCACGGCGCCCTTCGACCGGGTGGAGACGTTCCAGCCGCCCTCGTCGTCCTCCTTGAGGACGACCGCGACCTCCGCCTCGTCGACCCGGCGCACGACGTCGATCATGCCTTCCACCTCGTCGTACGGCAGGCCCTCGGCAGCGCGGTCGGCGCGGGTCACGTAGGTCCACACCAGCCCCAGGCCGCCCATGGCGTCCGGCTCCAGGGTGGCCCGTCCGAGCGCCGTGCCGAGCACCCGCAGGTACGCGAACGGCGAGCGGTCCCACAGTTCTCTGGCGATCTCCTCCGGGCGCAGCCCCGTCGCCAGCAGCCGGCCGGCCATGGCGTGCGCGGCCGGGGTGGTGATGGAGTGCCGGAAGGAGCCGGTGTCGGTCACCAGCCCCGCGTACAGGCAGGTGGCGACCTCCCGATCGATCGGGAGGCCGAGCCGGTTGACGAGCTCGTCGACGACCATCGTGGTCGAGGCGGCACCGGGATCCACGAGGTGGACCGTCCCGAAGCGGGTGTTCGACACGTGATGGTCGATCACGACGAGTTCGCCGGCCTTGCCCGCGTGCGGCGCGAGCAGGCCCAGCCGCTCCATCGTGGAGGCGTCGAAGGTGATCATCAGGTCGGGCTCGGCGGGGTAGGCCGAGGGCTCAACCAGCAGGCTCTGCCCCGGCAGGAACCGCAGCAGCCGGGGCACCGCGAAGACCCGGTCGCCGAAGGACGCCACGACCTTCTTGCCGGTGCGCGCGAGTGCCAGCCCGAGGCCGAGCATCGAGCCGAGGGCGTCCCCGTCCGGGGACACGTGACAGGCGAGCGCCACCGTGCCGGCCGAGCGGATCAGTTCGGTCGCGCGCCGCCAGTCCGCCTCGCGGGCGGCTTCGTTCGTGGTCACCGGACGGGGCGGCCGGCCTGGCCGGTGGGCTCGTCCTCGCCCGCCCCCTCGGCCTCCCCGGCTGCCTCGGCCACCTCGGCCGCCTCGGCGGCGAGGTCCTCCTCGAAGCGATAGGGGTCGGCCTCCCCGGCGAACTCCGCGCCCTCCGCCTGGCGGGCGATCTCCTCGTCCTTCGCCCTGGCCAGCGCGAACAGGTCGTTCATGTGGCGGGCGTTGTCCGGGAGCGGGTCGTGCACGAACGTGAGGCCGGGAGTGTGCCGCAGGCCGGTCTGCCGGCCGACCTCCGACCGGATGACGCCCTTCGCGCTCTCCAGGGCGGCGGCCGTGTCGGCGCGCTCCGCCTCGGAGCCGAAAACCGTGTAGTAGACGGTCGCGTCGCTCAGGTCCGGGGTGACCCTCGCGTCTGTCACCGTCACGAAACCCAGCCGTGGATCCTTGATCCGCCGCTCCAGCATCTCCGCGACCACCTGCTGGATGCGATCGGCCAGCTTCCTGGCACGCGCTGCGTCCATGCTCACGCTCCCTCGTATCTGTACGGCTGACGCGCGGGCCCCGGCCGTCTATTCCTCGTGGTCGTTGAAGAGCCGCCGCCTCGCGGACAGCAACTCGATCTCGGGGTGGTAGGCGATGAGGCGTTCGCAGGCGTCCAGCACCTCATCGCAGTTCGCCGCGGACGCCGATATGACGGCGACGCCGATCTCGGCGCGCCGATGCAGGTCGAGGTGGCCCGCCTCGGCGACGGCGACGGCGGGATACTTGCGCTGGATCTCGGCGACGATCGGCCGGACCACCGAGCGCTTCTGCTTCAGCGAACGGACGTCGCCCAGCAGGATGTCAAGAGTAAGAGCACCGATGAACATAGTTCGTCACCACGTCACGGACACCCGACCGCCGCCCCCGCGCGTGGCGGGGGCGGCGGGACGGAGCGTCAGACGCGCGGCTTCTCCTGCATCTCGAACGTCTCGATGACGTCCTCGATCTTGATGTCGCTGTAACCGACACCGATACCGCACTCGAAGCCCTCGCGGACCTCGGTCGCGTCGTCCTTGAAGCGACGCAGCGACGAGACGGTGAGGTTGTCGGCCACCACGACGCCGTCGCGGATGATCCGGGCCTTGCTGTTGCGGGTGATCACGCCCGAGCGGACGATCGAACCGGCGACATTGCCGATCTTGGGAACCTTGAAGACCTCGCGGATCTCGGCGGTGCCGGTCCTGACCTCCTCGAACTCCGGCTTGAGCATGCCCTTGAGGGCCGCTTCAATCTCCTCGATCGCCTGGTAGATGACCGAGTAGTACCGGATGTCCACGCCCTCGCGCTCGGCCAGATCGCGCGCCCGCACCTCGGGCCGCACGTTGAAGCCGATGATGACGGCGTTGTCGTCGCCCATCGCCAGGTTGACGTCGTGCTCGGTGATGGCGCCGACCGCGCGGTGGAGCACCCGCAGGCGCACCTCCTCGCCGACGTCGATCTTGAGCAGCGCGTCCTCCAGGGCCTCAACGGAACCGGAGACGTCACCCTTGATGATGAGCTTGAGCTCGTCGACCTGGCCCTTCTCGAGGTCCTTGAACAGCTCCTCGAGAGTGCGGCGGCGACCGGACTTCGCCATGTCGGCGATCCGCTGCCTGGCCGCCCGCTGCTGGGCGATCTGGCGGGCCATCCGGTCGTCGGTGACGACGATGAAGTTGTCGCCGGCGCGCGGGACGGCCGTCAGACCGAGGACCAGGACCGGACGCGACGGGTCGGCCTCGTCGACCGTCTCGCCGTTGTCGTCCAGCATGGCGCGGACGCGGCCGAACGCCTCACCACAGACGATCGAGTCGCCCACCCGGAGCGTGCCGCGCTGCACGAGCACGGTCGCGACCGGGCCGCGGCCCTTGTCGAGGTGCGCCTCGATCGCGAGGCCCTGGGCGTCCATCTCCGGGTTGGCCCGCAGGTCGAGCTCGGCGTCCGCGGTCAGCAGGATGGCCTCGAGCAGGTTGTCGATGCCGACGCCCTGCTTGGCGGAGATGTCCACGAACAGGGTGGAGCCGCCGAACTCCTCGGCCACCAGGCCGTACTCGGTGAGCTGGGCCCGCACCTTGGTCGGGTCCGCGCCCTCCTTGTCGATCTTGTTGACCGCCACCACGACCGGGACGTTCGCCGCCTGGGCGTGATTCAGCGCCTCGATGGTCTGCGGCTTCACACCGTCGTCGGCCGCGACCACCAGCACCGCGATGTCGGTGGCCTGCGCACCACGGGCACGCATGGCGGTGAACGCCTCGTGACCCGGGGTGTCGATGAAGGTGATCTTCCGCTGCTCACCCTCGTGCGTCGTCCCCACCTGGTAGGCGCCGATGTGCTGGGTGATGCCGCCGGCCTCGCGGGCCACCACGTTGGTGTGGCGGATCGCGTCGAGCAGCTTCGTCTTACCGTGGTCGACGTGACCCATGACGGTCACGACCGGCGGGCGCGGCGCGAGGTCGGCCTCGTCGCCCTCGTCCTCACCGAACTCGATCTTGAAGGACTCGAGGAGCTCGCGGTCCTCCTCCTCCGGGCTGACGACCTGGACGTTGTAGTCCAGCTCGGCGCCGAGAAGCTGCAGCGTCTCCTCGTTGACCGACTGGGTCGCCGTCACCATCTCGCCGAGGTGCAGCATGATCTGCACGAGCGAGGCGGGGTTGGCGCCGATCCGGTCGGCGAAGTCCGACAGGGACGCGCCACGCGGGAGGCGGATGGTCTGGCCGCCGCCACGCGGAACCTGCACGCCGCCGATCGCCGGGGCCTGCATGTTGTCGAACTCCTGGCGCCTCTGGCGCTTGGACTTGCGGCCACGGGTCGGACGGCCACCCGGACGCCCGAACGCGCCCGCCGTGCCGCCACCGCGGCCACGGCCGCCGCCACCACCGGGACGACCGGCGAAACCGCCGCCGCCACCACCGGGACCGCCACCGGGACCACCGGGGCGACCGGTGCCCGTGGCACCGGGACGCGGACCGCCGAAGCCCCCGCCGGGACGACCGCCGCCACCACCCGGACGGCCACCGCCGCCGGGACCACCGGGACGGCCACCGCCGCCGCCGGGACGCGGGCCACCGCCGCCCGGCGCGGCCGGACGGCCCTGCGGCATCATCATCGGGTTGGGACGCGGACCACCCGGACGCGGACCACCTGCGCCCGGAGCGCCGGAACGCGGACCGCCCATGCCCGGGCCGGGACGCGGACCACCTGCGCCGGGGCCGGGACGCGGACCGCCGGCGCCCGGGGCGCCGGAACGCGCGCCCGGCGGACGCGGCATGCCTCCATCGCGCGCGCCGTCACGACGCGGCTCGCGAGGAGCGCCGTCGCCACGCTCGGGACGGTCCCCGCGGTCGGGACGACCGCCGTCGCGGCCACCGGGCCGCGCGGGACGCTGGCCCATGCCGCTCGCGGTCGAGGAGAACGGGTTGTTGCCCGGACGCGGGCCACGCGGACCCGGCTTCGGGCCGCCGGAACGCGGACCGCCGCCCGCGGGCGCGCCGGGACCGGCGGGTGCGCCACTCGGGCGCGGGGCCGGGGCCGGCCTCGGGCCCGGCTTGGGCGCACCGGCGCCGGGAGCACCGGCACCGGGAGCAGCCTGCCTCGGACCGGCGGCCGCGGGACGCGCGACATCCGGGCGAGGCGTCTGCGGACGGGCGGCCTCGGGGCGCGCCGCCTCCGGCTGCGCCACCGGCTGTGCCACCGGCGGGTGAGGCATCGGAACCGGACGCGGAGCGGGCCGCGGGCCGGGCTTCGGGCCCGGCTTGGCCATCGCTCCGGTGGACTGGGAAACGGGCGCCTGTGGGGCGCCCCCGTTGGCCTGGCTGTCTGCCGGCCTCGGCGCAGGCTTCGGCTGCGCCGGACGGGCGGGCTTACCCCCGCCCCTGGAGACGTCACCCTTGAACGCCTCAGTCAGTTTACGGACGACCGGCGCCTCTATCGTCGAGGACGCCGACCTCACGAACTCGCCCATTTCGGTGAGCTTGGCCATCACGACCTTGCTCTCAACCCCGAACTCCTTGGCGAGCTCGTATACGCGGACCTTCGCCACTGCACTCCCTAACTCGGCCCGGGAGGCTCGCAGTGCCGCCGGACCGTCGCTACCTGTACGTACTCATCGCCGCGTGCTCATCAGGCGCTCATAGCAATCTGACTCCGCCCATCAACTCGGCGTCCTACATGACAATTTCGTCGTTCCCTGGTTCCCGGAGCCGATACCGGGGGCCAGCGGTAACCATTCACCCGGACCGCCCCGGCGTCAACCCCTCCACGTGAGCTTGCAAGAGCGACGTGTCAAGCGATCCCTCCGCGCGGAAAGCGCGTGGGAACGCCCGGCGACGCTCTGCGAGCTCCAGACAGCGCGGGGACGGATGCAACGAGGCACCGCGTCCCGGGAGCCGTCCTCGCGTATCGGGGACGATCACGCCCTCGACCACGACCAGGCGGAGCAACTCGGACTTTACCGTGCGAACCCGGCAGCCCACACACGTTCTCAGCGGGGCTGCCTGGTAACCATATTCCAGCTTACCTTGCCGACGCATCAGCGGGATCAGCAGGTGCCTGCTCGGTGTCCGGCCGGATGTCGATCCGCCAGCCCGTCAGGCGGTTGGCGAGGCGGGCGTTCTGGCCCTCCTTGCCGATCGCCAGGGACAACTGGTAGTCGGGCACGATCACACGCGCGGTGCGGTTGTCGGCGTCGACCACGTCGACACGGGAAACACGCGCGGGCGACAGGGCATTCCCGACGAACTCGGCCGGGTCCTCCGACCAGTCGATGATGTCGATCTTCTCGCCGTGCAGCTCCGTCATGACGTTGCGCACGCGCGAGCCCATCGGGCCGATGCAGGCGCCCTTGGCGTTGACGCCGGGCTTGCGCGACCTCACCGCGATCTTGGTGCGGTGGCCGGCCTCGCGGGCGATGGCCGCGATCTCCACCGTGCCGTCGGCGATCTCCGGCACCTCCAGCGCGAACAGCTTCTTCACGAGGTTGGGGTGCGTGCGCGACAGGGAGACGGACGGCCCCTTGGGCCCCTTCTTCACCTGCACCACGTAGCAGCGGATGCGCTCGCCGTGCGCGTACTCCTCGCCCGGGACCTGCTCGTTGTGCGGCAGGATCGCCTCGATCTTGCCGAGGTCGACCAGCACCACCCGCGGGTCCTTGCCCTGCTGGATGACGCCCGCGACCAGCTCACCCTCGCGGCTGGCGAACTCGCCGAAGTTGACTTCGTCCTCGGCGTCGCGGAGCTGCTGGAGGATCACCTGCTTCGCCGTGGTGGCGGCGATCCGGCTGAAGTTGGACGGGGTGTCGTCGTACTCCCGCGCGACCTCGCCGCTCTCGTCCAGCTCGGCGGCCCAAATGATCACATGGCCCGTGCCGCGGTCCAGCTCGGCCCGCGCCTTCTGCGCCGCGCCCTCCGTGCGGAAGTACGCGATGAGCAATGCGTCCTCGATCGCCTTGACGACCAGGTCGAAGGAGATGTCCTTCTCCCGCTCAAGGCTGCGCAGGACGCTCATGTCAATGTCCACAAGGCTCCCCCTAGCCCTCGTCGTCGGCGTCGTCGATGTCTTCGTCGACATCGAGGCCCTCATCAAGTTCGTCGTCGAGCCCGGCGTCGCGCCGGTTGAACTCGACCTGCACCCGGCCGCGCACCAGATCGGCGTACGCGATGCGGCGCGCGCCGTCCAGCTCCACGCCGGTCTCGTCGGCCTCGGTCACGCGGCCCTCCGCGGAGGCGCCGTCACTCAGCTCCGCCTGCACCAGCCGCCCGCGCGCCCGGCGCCAGTGGCGCGGCTCGGTGAGCGGCCTGTCCACTCCGGGAGAGGTGACCTCGAGAACGTACGCGCTGCCGCCGAGGACGTCCTCCTCGTCCAGCCGCTTGGAGACGGACTGGCTCACGTCGGCCACGTCGTCCAGGCTCACGCCGCCGTCCCTGTCCACCACAACGCGCACCAGCCGCCGCCGGCCCGCCGGTGTGACCGTGACGTCCTCCAGGTCGAATCCCTCGGCGGCGACCACCGGGCCGAGCAGCTCAACCAGGCGGCCGCGTCGAGCGTCGCTGCCCATGCCGACCTCCCAATGACCGTGTGGCTGTGCCGTATGCCTAGCCCGATGTGCCAACAGCCTATCGACACCGGGAGGTGGAAACAGCGCCACACCCGAGCGGCGATCCGACACGTGCCCGATCATCAGGGTCACGGGGCGATGATCAGTGGGCGCCGCGCCGTACGATGCTGTGTCGTGAGACACAGCGGCGGGGCACAGGTGACGAGACGCGCGTTGCTGGGCTCCGCCGCCGCGGCCGGTCTGGCCGCGGCGGGCTGCTCCTCCGCCCCGACCAAACCCGCCGCGCCGGCCTCTCCGGATCCGCAGACCGTGCTGCTCACCTCGCTGATCGCGGGCAAGGAGCACCTGGTGTCGCTCTACGAGCGCGCGGCCGCCGCCCTGCCCGGCCGGGCCGCGGCGCTGGAACCGTTCCGCCAGCGTCACGCGGCCCATCTGCAGGCCCTGCGCGCGCTGCTGCCCGCGGGGAGCGGCACGGGAACGTTCCCCGCGAGCCCCGCGCCGCCGAATGCCCCCGCTTCCGCGTCCCCCTCCGCGCCTCCCTCGGTGTCCCCCTCGGAGAGCCCGTCCGCGGTCTCCGTCGGGGAGCTCAGGGACGCCGAGCGGCGCGCGGCGTCGGCGCGACCGGCGCAGATGGCCACGGCCTCCCCGGCGCTGTCCCAGCTCCTCGCGAGCATCGGTGCGTGCGAGGCCGTCCACGTCGTCGCCCTGGGGAGGGTGCGTGGCTGAGACCCCGACCGAACCCGCCCGATCATCGCTCCGATCATCGGCCGCACCGCCGTCCGGGGCGCCGAGCGGCGGCGCGCTCGAACGAGCCCTGTCCGCCGAGCACGCCGCCGTGTACGCGTACGGGGTGATCGGCGGGAAGACGAGCGGCGCGCTGCTCAAGCGCGCCACCGCGGGGTTCGACGCCCACCGGGCACGCCGCGACCAGCTCCGCACGCTCATCACTCGGCGGGGCGGCACGCCCGCCGAGCCCGGCCCCACCTATCTCCTGCCCTTCGAGGTGCGCGGACCGGCCGACGCGGTGCGCCTGGCCCTGCTGGTGGAGCAGCGGGTGACCACCGCCTATCTGGAACTCGCCGCCGACCGCGACCCGGCCCTGCGGCGGATCGCCGCGCTGGCCGCGCAGGAGTGCGCGACCCGGGCGTACGGCTGGCAGCCGAAGCTCGGCCCCTTCCCGGGCATGGACCGGGAAGAGGCCGGCGTCGACGTCACCGTCCCCACCTCGGGGTCCGAGTCCCCGCCGGCGGACTCCGCCGGCACACCCGGCCAGGAGGCCCAGCCGGAGTCGTCCGCGCCGGACGGCCAGTAGGCCCCGGTGCCGGCGATCAGTCCCGGCAGGCGGCCAGCACCCGCTCGACGGCCTCGTCCAGCGGGATCTCCTCCTTGGTCCCGGTGACCCGGTCGCGCAGCTCGACCACGCCGTTGGCCAGGCCCCGGCCGACGATCAGCACCGTGGGCAGGCCGAGCAGCTCGGAGTCCTTGAACTTGACGCCGGGCGACACACCGGGGCGGTCGTCCACGAGCACCCGCAGCCCCCGCGCCTCAAGGGTCTCCGCGAGCGTGCTCGCGACCTCGATCTGGTTCTCCTTGCCGGTGCCGACGATGTGCACGTCGGCGGGCGCGATCTCCCTGGGCCACACCAGGCCCAGCTGGTCGTGGCGCTGCTCGGCGACCACGGCCACCGCCCGGGACACCCCGACGCCGTACGAGCCCATGGTGATGCGGATGGGCTTGCCGTCGGGCCCGAGCGCGTCGAGCTGGGCGGCGTCGGCGTACTTGCGGCCGAGCTGGAAGATGTGGCCGATCTCGATGCCCCGGTCGATCGACAGCGGGTGCGCGCAGCGCGGGCAGGAGTCGCCCGCCCGCACCTCGGCGGCCTCGATCGTGCCGTCGGGCTGGAAGTCGCGGCCCGCGACCACGTGCGCGGCGTGCTTGCCCGGCTCGTTGGCGCCTGTCACCCAGGCCGAGCCGTCCACCACGCGCGGGTCGACCAGGTAGGTGATCCCCAGGTCCTTGAGCACCTGCGGACCGATGTAGCCGCGCACCAGGCCGGGGTGGCGGGCGAAGTCCTCGGCCTCGAAGATCTCCGGCACGCCGGGTGAGAGCGCCGCCTCCAGGCGCTTGAAGTCGACCTCGCGGTCGCCGGGCACGCCGATGATCACGGCCTTGATCTCGTCGGAGCCCGGCGTGCGGACCTTGACGACGAGGTTCTTCAGCGTGTCGGCGGCGGTGACGCCGAGGCCGTGGTGCTCGTTGACGTACGAGACGAGCGACTCGATCGTCGGGGTGTCGGGCGTGTCGAGCACCTTCATGGGCGGCTGCGTGGCGGTGACGGCGGGCGGCGCGGGCGTGACGACGGCCTCGGCGTTGGCCGCGTAGCCGCAGTTGTGGCAGGCCACGAAGGTGTCCTCACCGGTCGAGCAGGGGGCGAGGAACTCCTCGGAGGCCGACCCGCCCATCGCTCCCGACATCGCGAAGCAGATCCGGTAGTCGATGCCGAGACGCTCGAAGATGCGGATGTACGCCTCGCGGTGCATCTCGTAGGACCGCTTCAGGCCGTCGTCGTCGAGGTCGAAGGAGTAGGAGTCCTTCATGACGAACTCGCGGCCCCGCAGGATGCCCGCCCGGGGCCGGGCCTCGTCGCGGTACTTGGTCTGGATCTGGTACAGCGTGACGGGATAGTCCTTGTAGGAGGAGTACTCCCCCTTCACCATGTCGGTGAACATCTCCTCGTGGGTCGGCCCGAGGAGGTAGTCGGCGCCCTTGCGGTCCTTCAGCCGGAACAGCGTGTCGCCGTACTCGGTCCAGCGGCCCGTGGGCTCGTAGAAGTCGCGGGGCAGCAGCGCGGGGAACAGCACCTCCTGCGCGCCCATCCGGTCCATCTCCTCGCGCACGACCCGCGCGACGTTCTCCAGCACGATCTTGCCGAGCGGCAGCCAGGAGTAGATGCCGGGCGCGACGCGGCGGATGTAGCCGGCGCGGACGAGCAGCTTGTGGCTCGGCACTTCCGCGTCCGCCGGATCCTCACGCAGGGTGCGCAGGAACAGGGTCGACATACGCAGCAGCACGGCTACTCCTCGGTCATGAGAGGTCTCGCCCGCGGTGCCTCCTCGGGGAGCGCGATGCGGATCTCCTCGCGGATCCTCGGAGACGACCGGAAAGACGAGACGAAGACGATGTGCTCCCAAGGCTATCGACTCCGGGGGCCCCACCGCCTCACGTAAACGACGGGCGAGCCGATATCGGCCCGCCGGCGTCAGCCGCCGAGCAGCTCCTCCCAGTGCTGCCGGGACCGCCCGCCCGCGCCGATCGGGCCTGCCGGGCCGTCCAGTGCCGCCGACAGCCGCCACAGGCCGCGACTGGTCCGCAACCGTTCCATCCCGAACGGGTCGATCGCCCGCAGCACGAAGGTGACGCCCATCACGTTCAGCATCGCCGTCGACGGGGTCGCCGGGCCCGCGGGCGCCGCGCGCACGGCGTCCGGCCCCGGCTCGCCGATCAATTCCAGGAGCAGCGCCGCCACCTCGGCGGCGTACGGGCCGTCGCGCCACTCGATGTGCCAGGAGCGGTCGGTGCCCCGCCACCATGTGAGGTCGCGGCACGCTTCCAGCGTCTCCGCCTCGCCGGACAGGGCCGCCATGACCCGCCCCAGCGCCTCGTACCTGAGCCCGTCCGGCCCCGAGCCGTGCGGCGGCGGAGCGTCGCCGTCGTCGTGACCGTTCTGCGGGCCGTACGCCGTGGCCGGTGAGGCCCCGGGCTCGTCCCGCCCCCCGCGCAGTCCCCTCATGTCAGGGAGGGTGCCACCGCCCGGCCTTCTCGTCCGCGGGTTTCCCCGTCTTTTAGCCCCACTGCCCACGGGCTTCACTTTGATCGCGGCCGGCTGCTCCCCGCAACCCCGCGTACCATCACAAGACGGATGACAATCCGGTGCACGGCACGGCGTTCCACTGGCAGTGGGACCGGCGGTGATAAAGAATCATCGACAGGGAGCGTCCGCCGCTGCTGGAGGCCATGGTGACACTGCGCGTTGCGATCGTCGGGTCGGGCCCGGCCGGCATCTACACGGCCGAGGCGCTGGTCAAACAGTCGCACGACCCCGTCGAGGTGGACGTCCTCGAACGCCTGCCGACGCCGTACGGGCTCGTCCGGTACGGCGTGGCCCCCGACCACACGTCGATCAAGTCGATCGCCGGCTACCTGCGAAGGGTGCTGGAGACTCCGGGAGTGCGCTTCCTCGGCGGCGTCGAGCTGGGCGCGGACTTCTCGGTGGACGACCTGCTGTCCTGCTATGACGCCGTCGTCTACTGCACGGGGGCGATGGTCGACAGGCACCTCGGCGTCCCGGGCGAGGACCTGCCGGGCAGCGTCGCAGCGACCGACTTCGTCAACTGGTACTGCGGCCATCCCGACGTCCCGCCGGACGCCTTCTCCCTCGACGCGGAGGAGGTCGTCGTCATCGGCGTCGGCAACGTCGCCGTGGACGTGGTGCGGATCATGGCCAAGACGGCCGACGAGCTGCGCGGCACCGACGTGCCCGAGGAGGTGCTCGACCGGCTGGCTGCCTCCAAGGTGAAGCGGATCCACATGGTCGGCAGGCGCGGCCCCGAGCACGCCAAGTTCACCCTGAAGGAGCTGCGCGAGCTCGGCGAGCTGCTGAACGCCGACGTCCTCACCTTCCCCGACGAGGTCGCGGTCGCCGACCTGGCCCCGCTGTCGCGCCAGGTCAGGGGCAACGTGGACGTGCTGCGATCGTGGTCGGAGCGCAAGCCGGCCGACCGGCCCCGCCGTCTTGAGGTGCGCTTCTGGCTGCGCCCCGTGGAGATCCTCGGCGTCTCCCGGGTCGAGGGCGTGCGGCTGGAGCGGACCCGGCTGGAGAACGGGCGGGTCGTCGGGACCGGTGACTTCGAGACGATCCCCGCGGACATGGTGATGCGCTCGGTGGGCTACCAGAGCGTGGCGCTGCCCGGGGTGCCGTTCGACCCGGGGTCGATGACGGTGCCGAACGTCGCGGGCAAGGCGTCGGACCGGCAGTACGTCGCGGGCTGGCTCAAGCGGGGCCCGACGGGCGTGATCGGGACCAACAAGTCCGACGCCGCCGAGACCGCGCGCACGCTGCTCGCCGAAGCGGTGCCGGGAACCGCGACCGCCCGGCTGGACGACCTGCTCGCCGCGCGCGGGCTGAGCCCGGTGACGTACGAGGACTGGCTGGCGATCGAGGCCGCGGAGGCCTCGCTGGCCGGCAGTCTGAGAAGGGGCGAGCGGGTGAAGCTGGTGGGCAGGGACGCGATGCTGGGCGCCTGCGGCCGGCTCGCCCGGCCGGGAGGCGCGTCCTGACGGATCTCACGGTCAGGACCAGTGGGCCGGCCGGTGGTAGAGCGCGTCGTCGCGGCCGGGCACGAGGTCGGGCAGCTGCGACTGCCGGATGAGCGCGTCGCCGAGGGGAAACCAGGCGTCGCTCGCGAGACGCAGGCCGTCCGAGCGCCTGCCGGGCGGGAAGACGGTGACGACCCGGGTCTTGCCGCCGCGCCGGGCGTCCATCTGGCGCACCGCCTCGACGGCGGCGCACAGGTCGGAGTCCGCCGACAGCAGCAGCACCATGTCGACCAGGTCGAGCGCGACGTCGCGGACCATCGCGGCGGCCAGGGCGACGTCGGACTGCTTTTCCTCGTAGGTCCGCCAGGAGACGCCGCAGGCCCGGCACGAGGCCCGCTGCTCCTGGAAACGCCCGAGCACCACATCGACGCCCAGTGCCTCCAGGGCCGCCTGATAGGTCTGCTGGCGGGCGAGGGCACGGGCGTCGCCCCGGACGGGAGCGGTGAAGTAGCGGACGGCGGCCAGCGTCTGCCCGGTCCTCAGCAGCCGCAGGGACAGCGCCCGCAGATCGAGCCAGAGATGGCGCCGCCCCCGCAGCGAGCGCAGCCCGTAGTAGAGATTGAACCCGTCGACGTAGACCCCGACACGCACGACTTGGGGAACGCGGTTGTCGCGCACCGCCATCATCTCCTAACATGGAGTCACCGCGCCCGCGGCTACGTCCCCGGGCTCTACGGCCCCCGACAGGGGGCCGTTTCTTTTTCGCTCACCTGTTCGATCGGTTGTTCGAGGAAAAGAATAGCCAACGCTCCGTCCTCATGCAGCGACGTTGCGTGATTGCCCTCGCCGTGGCGGGACTCTGCGAGGATCGCCCCCATGGAGACGACGCTGACCGGCGTTCCTGACGGACTATTGGACGACTTCGCCGCCGCCCATCGCGAGCAGCTCGCCCGCTTTCCCGTACGGGAACCCGCGTGGCAGCCGGTGCACACCGTCTACGTGCCCGCGGACCGGGTGACCGCGGACATCGTCCAGCAGTGGCGGCAGGCCGCGACCGACCTCCTCCACCGGCTCCTGTTCACCCCCACCGAGCTGGCCGCATTGTTCGAGCTCGACGCCGAGCTGGCCCAGCCCGTGCACGACCGCGTACGCAGGAAACTGCACGCCGAGCCGATCGAGGACCTGCGGGTCGACTTCGAGGACGGCTACGGCCCGCGCTCCCCCGACGAGGAGGACCGGCACGCCGAGTCGGCGGCGGCGGCCGTGGCCGCGATGCACGAGGCGGGCACGCTGCCCCGCAGGTGGGGCCTGCGGGTCAAGTCGTTCGCCGACGGCGACCCGCTGCGCTCGGTCCGCACGCTCGACGGGTTCCTGACCGGGGTCGTGCGGCGGACCGGCCGGCTCCCGGACGGGTTCACGGTGACCTTCCCCAAGGTCCTGATGGAGGACTACCTGCGGCAGTTCGCCGGCTGCCTGGAGGCGCTGGAGCGCGCGCTGCTCCTGCCCTCGGGCACGCTGCGCTTCGAGATGCAGGTGGAGGCCCCGCAGACCGTGCTCATGCTCCAGCGGTCGGCCGGCCTGGTGCCCTCGCTGGGCGGGCGGCTGGCGGCCGCCCACTTCGGGGTGTTCGACTACACGGCCGCGCTCGGGCTGCCGCCGGACGAGCAGCGGCTCGACCACCCGGCCTGCGACCACGCGCGGCACGTAATGCAGACGGCGCTGTCGGGGACGGGGGTGGAGCTGTCGGACGGCTCACTGGCCGCGACCCCGGCCTCGGCCGCGGCGGCCGACGTGCACGCCCTGCTGCGACGGCACTCGGCGCTGGTGTCGCACTCGCTGGCGCACGGCTTCTACCAGGGCTGGGACATGCACCCCTCGCACCTCGTCAGCCGCTTCACGACCGTGTACGCCTTCCACCTCGCCTGCTACGAGAAGTACGCCGACCGGGTGCGCGCCTGGCAGGAACGGCGCGAGGCCGCGGGGGGCGTGCTGGACGAGCCGGCGACGATCAGGACATTGGTCGCCGCACTGGCCCGGGCCGACCGCGCCCTCTGCTGAGGTTTGCCATATCGGCAAGGTTGCTTGCCACTCCCGCCGCCTGTGCCGCACTGTTCCGACAGCAGCGTCCGAAGCGGGCGTCTGAGACTCCGACACGGGAGGCACGGGTGGACGAGAACAAGACATACGACGTGGTCGTGGTGGGCGGTGGCGCCGCGGGGCTCAGCGGCGCCCTGGCGCTGGCGCGGGCCCGCCGATCGGTGCTGGTGGTGGACGCCGGACAGCCGCGCAACGCGCCGGCCGCGCACATGCACAACTACCTCGGCCGGGACGGCACGCCGCCCGCCGAGTTGCGGGCGGCCGGGCGCGAGGAAGTGATCGGGTACGGCGGCGAGGTCGTCGCCGGGCGGGCCGAGTCCGCGACGCGGGAGGGCGGCGACTTCGTCGTGACGCTGGACGGCGGCCGCGCCGTCCGGGCCCGCCGCCTGCTGGTGGCGACCGGGGCCGTGGACGAGTTGCCGGACGTGCCGGGCCTGGCCGAGCGGTGGGGCCGCGACGTTCTGCACTGCCCCTACTGCCACGGGTGGGAGGTCCGCGACCGGCGCATCGGCGTGCTGGCCACCGGGCCGCTCGCCGTCGAGCAGGCCCTGCTGTGGCGGCAGTGGAGCGAGGACGTGGTGTTCCTGGCCCACCACTGCCCCGCGCCGTCCGAGGAGGACGCCGAGCGGCTCGCCGCGCGCCGGATCCCCGTCGCCGACGGCCCGGTCGCGGGGATCGAGGTGACCGGCGACGCGCTCACCGGGGTGCGGCTGGCCTCCGGCGAGGTCGTCGCACTCGACGCGCTCGTCGTCGGCGCGCCGCTCGCCGCCCGGTCCGGGGTGCTGGAGTCGCTCGGGCTCAAGCCGGTCGAGGTGGAGATCGGCGGTCACGTGGCGGGCACGCGCATCGCCGCGGACCCGACCGGAGCGACCGCCGTGCCCGGTGTCTGGGTGGCGGGGAACGTGACGGACGTACGCGCCGTGGTGATCGCGTCCGCCGCGGCGGGCCTGGCCGCCGGTGCGGCGATCAACATGGATCTCATCGCCGAGGAGACCCGGGCGGCCGTCGACGCCTACCGGACCCAGGTGCGCACTCTGTTGGAGGAGGCGGCCTGGGAGGAGCGCTACCGCTCCCGGCCGGCGGTCTGGAGCGGCCGCCCGAACCCGCAGCTCGTCGCCGAGGCCGCGCAGCTGCCCCCGGGCCGGGCCCTCGACGTCGGCAGCGGCGAGGGCGCCGACGCCGTCTGGCTCGCCGCGAGGGGCTGGCGGGTGACGGGAGCCGACATCTCCGCCACGGCGCTGGAGCGGGCCGCCGCCCACGCCGCCGACGCGGGCGCGGACGTCGCGGCGCGCACCGAGTGGGTGCAGGCGGACCTGCGCGACCACACCCTTCCCGAGGGCGCCTACGACCTGGTGTCGGCGCAGTACATGCACCTGCCCGGCGAGGCCAGGCGGACGCTGTTCGCCTCGCTGGCCGCCGCGACGGCTCCCGGAGGCACCCTGCTGATCGTCGGGCACCACCCGTCGGACCTGCTGACCAAGGCCCGGCGGATGCACTTCCCGCAGATGATGTTCACCGCCGAGGAGGTCGCGGCGTCGCTCGATCCGGCCGAATGGGAGGTCGTCGCGGCCGAGGCCCGGCCGCGCACCGCGGTGGACCCGGAGGGCGGCGAGATCACCATCCGCGACGCCGTCCTGGTCGCCCGCCGCCGCGCCTGAACGGGCCGCCTGAACCGGCCGCCTGAGCCGGCCGCCTGAGCCGGGCGGTCACAACCGGTCGACGATGCGGCGCCAGTGCCGGACGCGGTCCGGGTCTACCGGCTCGCGCCACGAGCCCCGCACGGCGCTGCCCACGTGGAAGGCGCGGACGCCGTAGTCGAGCAGCACCGGCACGTGCTCCTCGCGCAGGCCGCCGCCGGCGAGCACGAGCGAGGCGTCCCCCGCCTCGGCCCGCGCGCGTAACACGCCGAGGCCGCTGCCGACGCCCTCGGGCGAACCGGACGTGAGCACGGTCGCCAGGTTCGGCAGCAGCCGTACGGCGCGCCAGGCGGCCCGCACGTCGGCGGCGCGGTCCACGGCGCGGTGGAAGGTCCAGGGCAGCGGCGAGACCGCGTGGATCAGCGCCTCCGTCGCCTCCCTGTCGACCGACCCGTCCTCGGACAGGAAGCCGAAGACGAAGCCCGCCGCGCCGGCCTCGGCGAGCTCCTTGACGTGGCCGCGCAGCCGGTCGAGCTCCTCCCGGGTCGCGGTGAACCCGGCGTTGCAGCGGAGCATGGCCATCTGCGGCAGCCCGCACTCGCGCGCGATCGCGGCGACGAGGTCCGCCGAGGGGGTGAGCCCGTCCGCGCTCATGTCGGACACGATCTCCAGGCGGTCCGCTCCGCCCTCCTCGGCGGCCACGGCGTCACGCAGGTCGAGCGCGATCACTTCAAGGAGGGATCCCGTCATGATGTGAACAGTATCCGGTCCCTTTGCGGCGCCTCACGGCATCCGCCCTGTTCAGCACTCGATCAACTCGTTGTGTGCAGTGATGTCAAGAACTCTCCAGGCTTGCACCGCATGTCCCGAGCGCTGGGCCGGCACCGCCGGCGTGCGGCGATAGGACAGCGCGGCCGGGATCGCGGCGCTGGCGTCCCGCTCGAACAGCGCACCGGAGGCGCGGTGCGGCAGGTCGACGGTGCGGACGTGCCGGAAGCCTGACTTCCGGTAGTACGACTGCAGGCGGGCGTTGTCCTTGGCGCAGTCCAGCCGCACGTACGGCCGGTCGTGGGCGGCGGCCCGCAGGGCGGCCCAGTCGAGCAGCACCTCCCCCAGGCCCCGGCCCGAGTAGGTCCTGCTCACGGCGAGCTTGTGGACGTAGAGCGCGTCTCCGGGGCGGTCGGCGGTGGTCCAGAACTCCGGGTCGGCATGGCCGTCCACGGCGATCGTGGCGGCCGGCCCCCGCCCGGCCTCGTCGCCGGCGTCCAGGAGGTACATGACTCCCTCGCCGATCAGCGGTTCGATGCGCTCGGCGGGGAAGCCCGCGGCGGGCCACTGCCGTACGCCGAGACCGTTGAGCCACCCGGCGGTGCGCGCCAGCAGGGCAATGACCCCCTGCAGATCGGCCGGGGTGGCGCGACGCAGCGTGAGTTCCGTAACAAGATCCAGGGTGTTCGCGGGCATGCCTGATTCCTTTCGTGCCGACGGCGGCGATTTGATCACTGAGAGTGACGGCGGGATGCCGCAAGCGTCCGTCCGTAGACGGCGGGTCCCGCTAGGGCGCGCGGGCGCGGCGCGGCCCCCTGCCGGGGTCGGGTTGGGAATCACGGAAGCGGCCCTCCGGAGGAGGGCCCGTCGGCCGGGGGCGCCCGCTCAGGCCAGGGGGCGTCCGGGCCTCGTCAATGACGTTCCAGCTCGTATCGGATCAGATGCTTGTCGGCCGGCAGCACGGACACGGCGACGCGGACGGGCGTGTCGTCGGCGTCGTAGCCGACCCGGGTGTGGACGACGACCGGGGTGCCGGGCTCCAGCTGGAGCCGCGACGACTCGTCGGAGGTCGGCATGCGGGCCGACAGGTCGTCGATCACACGGACCTGGAGATGGCCCAGCTCCTCCAGCACCCTGTTGGCCCCGCGCGTGATGTCGCCGGGCCGGGCGATCTCGGAGCCCCCCACGATCTCCAGAGGGAAGTACGAGTCCAGCGTGTTGTACGGCTGGCCGTCCACGAAGCGCAGCCGGCGGCGCACGACGGCCAGGGCGCCGTCGGCGAGGGCGAGACGGGTGGCCACGTCCTCGGGCGGCTCGACGATCGAGACCTCGATCCTCTGGTCCGCCGTACGGCCCTCGGAGCGGACCGCGTGGACGAACGTGTCGAACCGCCGCCCCTCGTGGTCGTACGGGAGGAACTCGTCCTGGGGGCGCATGAGGAGGGGACGGCGCTCCCGTACGAACGTTCCACGCCGACGCATCCGCAGGATGAGACCCTCGTTCTCCAGCTCGCCGAGGGCCAGCCGTACGGTGTTGCGGCTGACGCCGTGCGCCTCCATGAGGTCGGCCTCGGTCGGGATCTGGTCGCCCGGCGCGAGTTCGCCCGCGTAGATGGCCCTGCGTACCTCGGCGGCCACCTGCTGGTAGAGCGACGATCGTGCCATCTTTCCTCAATCCACCCTTTTGTTCCAACAAATCTAGAGGATCTCGGTCTACCGGGAAACAACCCCTTGACCAGAGCCCACCCAGCCGCGCATTATCCAAACGTTGGTACAAATCCATCCAATGGAGGTGGGCCCGTGCGGGCGGTCGGTGCGAGAACGCCGAAGTCGCCCTGGCGCGCGCTCAGACCTACCGGAGCCCAGACCTATCAGAGCGACGGGAACGACATGTCAGAGCTGTCGGTATCCACCGGCATGACCGCCTTGCGCGGATATGGCGTGGCGTGCCCGAACGCGCGGTACCACTGCACACCGGAGCGGCCGGACGACAACGGCCGATCCCCACGGACTCCGTGCGAATGAACGAGGCCTCGACCCCAACCCTCGCCGGGGTCGAGGTCTCGCGCCGGGGCGGAGCGCGTCCTGGCGGGTCCCCCACGCCCGCCAGGACGCGCCACCGTTAATCACCGCACAGGGAATGCATCGACTCCGGCCCTCCTTGACTCCATGGGAGGCGACCGAGGAGGCACGTGTGCGATGGGCATCCCTGTGTCCCGGAGGGTCGGCCATGACGGCGCCAGGAGGATTCCGGCCGTCAATCCCCAGCACTTCAGGAACGTCCTCGGCAGGTACGCCACCGGCGTCGTGGCCGTCACCGCGATCGACCCGGAGACCGGGGAGCCGCGCGGCCTGGCCGTCAACTCCTTCACGTCCGTGAGCCTCGATCCGCCGCTGGTGTCGTTCTGCGTCGCGCGGACCAGCACGAGCTGGCCGCGCCTGAAGGCCGCGACGACCCTGTGCGTCAACGTGCTCGCCGACCACCAGCGGCAGGTGTGCGATCGGCTCGCCGCGAAGGGCGGGGACAAGTTCGGCGGCCTGTCGTGGGCCCTGTCCCCCGGCGGCGCGCCCGTGCTGGACGGCGCGCTCGCCTGGATCGACTGCACGGTGGACCAGGAGCACCCGGCCGGCGACCACGTGATCGTCGTCGCCCGGGTCACGGGGCTCGACCGGCACGACGACGGCGGCCCGCTGGTGTTCTTCCGCGGAGCTTACGGGGGCTTCCATGCCTGAGGACATGCCTGAGGACGCTTGAGGACATGCCTGAGGACATGCCTGACCCGGAACCGACCGGTCGGTATGCTGCCCCCATGACTCTGTTCTCGGTGGAAGGCAAGACGGTCGTCGTCACGGGCGGGTCCCGGGGCATCGGGAAGATGATCGCGCGGGGGTTCCTCGACGCGGGCGCCACCGTCTACATCTCCTCACGGAAGAAGGACGAGCTGGAGGCCACGGCCGCCGAGCTGGGCTGCCACGCCGTACAGGCGGACCTGTCCACTCCCGACGGCGTCGAGGCGCTGGCGCAGGCGGTGTCGCAGCGGGAGAGCCGGCTCGACGTGCTCGTCAACAACGCGGGGGCGAGCTGGGGCGCGCCGCTGGAGGAGTATCCGGAGCACGCCTTCGACAAGCTCTGGAACATCAACGTCAAGGGCGTCTTCTTCCTCACCCGCCGCTTCCTGCCGCTGCTGCGCGCCGCCGCGTCGCCCGGCGACCCTGCCCGCGTGATCAACATCGGGTCGATCGACGGGCTTCGGGTGCCGTTCATGGAGAACTACGCGTATTCGGCGGCCAAGGCGGGCGTCCACATGCTGACCCGGCACCTCGCCCACCAGCTCGCCCGGGAGCAGATCACGGTCAACGCGATCGCGCCCGGGCCGTTCGAGTCGAAGATGATGGCCTTCGCGCTCGACGACCCCCAGATGCGCGGCGCGATCGAGGGCAACGTCCCGCTGGGCCGCATCGGCAGGCCCGACGACATGGCGGGCGCGGCCATCTTCCTGGCCTCACGGGCCGGGTCGTACCTGACCGGCGCGGTGATCCCGGTGGACGGCGGGATCTCCACCCACGGGTAGGGGACGGGCATGTGGCAGGTTGCGGTGTGCGGGCCGGGCGAGTGCACCCCGCAGGAGGCCGAGGCGGCCCGCGACGTGGGCCGCCTGCTGGCGGGGCGCGGCGTGGTCGTGCTGTGCGGCGGGTACGGCGGGGTGATGGCCGCCGCGGCGGCGGGCGCGAGGGAGGCCGGAGGCGTCGTGGTCGGCGTCCTGTCCGGCCGGGACCGCGCCGGGGCGAGCTCCGACCTCACCGTGGCCCTCCCCACCGGCCTCGGCGAGGCCCGCAACGCGCTGATCGTGCGCGCCGCCGACGCGGTCGTCGTCGTGGGCGGCTCCTGGGGCACGCTCTCGGAGCTGGCGCTCGCCCGGCGGGGCGGCACGCCCGTGATCACTCTCGGAGGCTGGCGGATCCTCGACGCCGAGGGCCGTCCCGTGCCCGGTCCGGTGGCCGCCGCCGGCCCGGCCGAGGCCGTACGGCTGGCGCTCGCCGCCGCCGAGCGGGCCCGCCCGCTCAGCGGCGGCGAGCGTCTCAGGCCTTGAGCATCTCGGCGAGAGTCTCGGCGAACAGGTCGGGCGCGGCCAGCTCCTCCCGCAGGAACAGGTAGGGCTCGGTGAGCTCCAGCTCGATCAGGACCGGCTCACCGTCCGGCATCCGCACCAGGTCCACCCGGGCGTACAGCAGGTTCTCCGGCACGGCGGCCAGGACCCGCTCGGCGAGGGCGAACTGGTCGTCGTCCGGGTCGCGCAGCGTGGCGCGGTTCTCCGCGGTCTCCGCCACCCCGGTGAGCATCGGGTGCCGCCGTACGGCGTGGCTGAACCGGCCGCCGAAATACAGCAGCGACAGCTCCCCCTCCTGCTCGACGGACGGGATGTACGGCTGCACCATGACCGTGCGGCCCGCGGCGAGCAGCGTCGCCGCGTGGCCCGCGGCGGCGCCCCGGTCGGCGGTGCGGACGGTGTCGCGGGCCCCCGCCGAGACGGCGGGCTTGACCACGAACTCGTCCCAGCCGGGCAGGTCCGCCCCTGGGTCGCCGCCCTGCGTGGGCCAGTGCGTGGGGACGGTGGGCACGCCGAGCGTGCGCAGGTAGGTCTTGTCGGTGTTCCACTCGATCACCGGCGCGGGATTGAACAGCCGCGTCACCGACTCCACCCGGTGGGCCCAGGCGACGAACTCGTCACGGCGGTCGATGTAGTCCCACGGGGACCGCACGACCGCCGCGTCGAACTCCGACCAGTCGACGCGGGGGTCGTGCCAGTTCACCGGCGAGCCCTCGATGCCGGCCCCGAGCCAGGCGGTGAGCGCGATCTCCCGCTCGTCGTCGTGCTCGGCGGCCGGATGGTCCGTGGTGACGTAGGCGACCCTCATGACGCTCCCTTCCGCTTGTCAGCGGTGACCAATGCTATGGGCAGTGTCAGGCGAGGCCGGCCAGCACCTCCGCCGCGGCCTGGCCGCAGACTCGCGCGGCGCCGTGCGTGGCGATGTGCACCGCCCCCAGGTCCGTACGGCCCGGCAGCCCCATCTCGACCACGACGCCGTCCGGCCGGGCTGCCAGCAGGCGCTCCAGGAGGTCGGTCTGCCAGGGGTGCCGGTGGGCGTCGCGCACCACGATGACGAGCGGCCGGTCGGCGGCCTGGCCCAGCATCGCGCCGGCGACGCCGTTGTGGACGTCGCCCTGCCGCAGCCGGGCGACCGTGGTGCCGGGCAGCAGCTTGCCCAGCGGCTCCCCCGCGCCCCACGGCATGTTCCTGTCGATCGCGAGGTTGGTCTCCGGCGACAGCTCCACGACGTGCGGGGCGGCGGCCAGCGGCAGCACGCCGGCCCCGCGCCGGGTCACGCGCACGGCCCGGCGGGCGGCGACCAGCCCGATCTCGTCCCGGCGGTCGTCCACGGGCGGGGCCTGCGCCTGCCAGGCGGTCAGGGCGCGCACCCGCGCGGCGGCGTCCGCGAGCCGCTCCTCCGGCAGCCTGCCCTCGGTGACCGCGTCGGCGACGGCGTCGCGGATGTGCTCGTGGGTCGCCTCGTCGGCGTTCTCTCCGCCCACGCAGACCGCGTCGGCACCCGCCGCCACGGCCATCGCGCTCGCGCCGCCCAGGCCGTACCGGCCCGAGACGGCGGCCATCTCGATGCCGTCGGTGACGATCAGGCCGTCGAAGCCCAGCTCCTCCCGCAGCAGGCCGGTGAGGACGCGGGGGCTGAGCGTCGCCGGCAGGTCCTCGTCGTACGCCGTGACCAGCAGGTGACCGGTCATGATCGAGCGCACGCCCTCGTCGATGGCCACCCGGAAGGGCTCCAGCTCGACCTCGGCCAGGTCCTTCCGGGAGGCCGTGACGCGCGGGACGCCGTGGTGGGAGTCGACAGACGTGTCGCCGTGCCCCGGGAAGTGCTTGGCGCAGGCCGCCACGCCGGTGGACTGCAGGCCGCGGATCCAGGCGGCCGTGTGCCGCGCGACGAGCGGCGGATCGGCGCCGAACGACCGCAGGCCGATGACCGGATTGTCCGGGTTGGAGTTGACGTCGGCGGCCGGGGCGAAGTCGATGTTCACCCCCGCGGCCCGCAGGTCCCGCCCGATGTCGCGGGCCACCCGCTCGGTCAGCTCCACGTCGTCCACGACGCCCAGGGCGTAGTTGCCCGGCCGCGAGCTGCCTGTGCGGGCCTCAAGCCTGGTCACCTCCCCGGCCTCCTCGTCGATGCCGATGAGGATCTCGGGGCTGTCCGCGCGCAGGGCCGAGGTGAGCGCGGCGAGCTGGGCCGGGGTGTCGACGTTCCGGGAGAACAGCACCACACCGGCGAGCCCGCCGGCTAGCCGCCGCCGCACCCAGTCGGGGACGGTGGTCCCGGTGAAGCCGGGCAACAGGACCGCGTCGGCCAGACGGAGCAGGTCAGGGCTTCGCTTCATGCTGCGCCCGCAGGGCATCGCTCAGACATGCCCGCAATCTAATAGGAAAGTTTCCTATTTGCCAGGGGACAGGCCTGGGTCGTCACCCTTTCCTGATCACACGTCGGTGCGGTGGAGCCGGTTCTCCTTCACCTCGAAGCCGGCGATCGTCGTCAGCGGCGCGCCGGGACGGTCCACGAAGGCCACGGCCCGGTAGTCCGCGCGGAAGTTCTCCATGTCCGCGACGCAGGACACGTAGCCGTGGCGGCTGTCGAAGAACGCGATGTGCGGGTTCAGTTCGAGGATCGCGCTCGCGTCGGTGATGCCCGGCGCGCTCGTCACCGACGGCCCGACGAACTCGACCCCGAGGGCGCGGGAGGCCGGATCCGCCCAGTCGGCGCGCACGTCGCAGGCGTACGCGCTGTGCACGTCGCCGCTCAGCACGACCAGCCCGTCGGGGGCGGCGGCGAGCACGCGGGCGCGCGAGTCGGGATAGCCGTCCCAGGCGTCGGCGCTGACGGGTTCGAGCGGGAACCTCCGCTGGGAGAAGAACACCGCCTGCGCGAGCACCTTCCACCGGGCCGCCGATCCGTGCAGCCGGTCCTTCAGCCACTTCTCCTGCTCGGCGCCGAGCATGTCGCGCCCCTCGCGATACTGCCTCGTGTCGGCGAGCAGGAAGTCGGCCACCCGGCCCCACGGCCGCCAGCGGTAGTTCTGCAGGGCGGACCCCGACGGATGGACGCGCAGCGGCTGGTGCTCGTAGTACGCCTTGAACGCGGCGGCCCTGCGCTTGAGAAAGGCGGCGGGGCTGCCGCCGTCACCGGGCAGCGCGCCCGCCCAGTTGTCGCGGACCTCGTGGTCGTCGGGGATCGCGACCCACGGCGCGGCGGCGTGGGCGGCCTGCAGGTCCGGGTCCATCTTGTAGCGGGCGTAGCGGTCGCGGTAGGCGCCGAGCGTCGTGCACTCGGCCGTCGACTCGAGCGGGCGCACATAGCGGCCCGGCTTGGGGTTCTTCGGCTTGCCGTACTCGTAGATGTAGTCGCCGAGGTGGAGGACCAGGTCGGGCCGCTCGGCGGCGAGGTGGCGCAGCGCCGTGAAGTGGCCGTGCTCGTAGCGCTGGCAGGAGACGAAGCAGAACCGGACGGGGGCGGTCGAATCCGGGCCGGGCGCCGTCCTGGTGCGGCCCACCCGGCTGACGTGACCCTCGATGGAGAAGCGGTAGAAGTAGTCGGCCGCGGGTCGCAGCCCGGCCACCCGCACGTGCACACTGTGCGCCCAGTCCGGCTGCGCGGGCGCGGTGCCCGACTGGACCACCTTCGTGAACGCCTCGTCCTCGGCGAGCTCCCACCGTACGGTCATCGCCCGGTTGGGCATGCCGCCGGGCTGTGTCGGATGCAGCGGATCGGGGGCCAGACGGGTCCACAGGATCACGCCGTCGGATAACGGCTCTCCTGAAGCCACCCCCAAGGTGAACGGATAGCCCATTTTCGCCATGGGTTCGATCCTGCCTTACCGATCCCGCCCGTGCGGGGAGGTCGGGCGAGGCGGGAATGTGAACAAGCTCTTGCTCGACGGCCATAATGGGAGCCGTGAACCAGCGTAAGGACTCCGGCGGCACGGCCGCGCCGGTCAGGGCGAAGCGGGGGGCGGCCGGTTCGGCGTCCGAACGGCGCGACCACCTCGTCAAGCTCGCCGCCGAGTTGTTCGCGCGCAAGGGCTTCCAGGCCACCACCGTGCGGGAGATCGCGTTGGAGGCCGGGATCCTGTCCGGCAGCCTCTACCATCACTTCGACTCCAAGGAGTCGATCGTCGACGAGGTGCTGCGCACCTTCCTCGAGGATCTGATCAACCGCTACCGCTCGGTGCTGGGGACGCACGCCGACCCGCGTTCGGTGCTAGCGGAGATGGTGCGCATCGGCTTCGGCACGCTGGAGGACCACCGGGCGGCCATCACGGTCATGCAGAACGACTGGAACTACCTGCGCTCACTGCCCGGCGACCGGTTCGACTACCTGGTGCGGGCCGAGGACGAGGCCGAGCGCATGTGGCTGGAGCAGATCACGAGCGGCCAGGCCGCCGGCCAGTTCCGCCCCGACGTCGATCCCAAGCTCACCTATCGGATGATCCGCGACACGATCTGGGTGACCGTGCGCTGGTTCCGCCCCGGCGGCAGGCTCGACACCGACGCCCTGGCCGACCACTTCGTCAAGCTGCTGTTCGACGGCCTGGCGACCGGCGAGCGGGCGAGCCGGCCGTCATGACGCTACTCAAGGCCGTACGGCTCGCGCTGACCGAGCTGGCCGACCCCGCGCGCGCCGAGGGCATGCGGTCGTACATGAAGTCGGAGATGCCCTTCCTCGGGGTGACGGCCGTGCCGCGGCGGGCCGCGCTGCGCAGGGTCTTCGCCGAGCACCGGCTGGACAGCGCCCCAGAATGGCGCAGGGCGGTGCTGGCGCTGTGGCGCGAGGCGGAGTACCGCGAGGAGCGCTACGCCGCCATCGAGCTGTCCGCGCACCGCTTCTACCGGTCCTGGCAGACGCTCTACACGATCCCGATGTACGAGGAGATGATCGTCACCGGGGCGTGGTGGGACCTGGTGGACGACATCGCCGTGCACCGGATCGGCACGCTGCTGCGGCTGTATCCGGAGAGCATGCGCCGCCTGGCGCTGGAGTGGGCGCACGACCCCGACCTGTGGAAGCGGCGCACCGCCATCCTGTGCCAGAACTCCTTCAAGGACCGCACCGACGTCCACCTGCTCTACGCCTGCATCGAGCCGAGCCTGTCGGACACCGACTTCTTCGCCCGCAAGGCGATCGGCTGGGCGCTGCGGGAGTACGCGAAGACCAACCCGCAGGAGGTGCTCCGCTACGTGAAGCACCAGGGCATCAGCGGCCTGAGCCGCCGCGAGGCGCTGCGCAACGTCCCCGGCGACGTGTAATCGGCGGGTCAGTCTCCGAGGAGCCACCGCGCCGCACGCCGCAGCAGTGTGCGGCGCACCGGGTTCTCGTAGGACCGGGTGTCGTGGCCGAGCGCGTCGTACACGACCCGGCCGCCCGCCACGGTTCTCGCCCACAACAGGGGCTGGTCTCCGGAGTACGCCAGCGGCTCCACGTCCGGGAGGACGTCGAGGTCGGTGTAGACCTCGTCGGTCACCTCGAAGTCGGTCAGGCCGTCGACGATCGGATGACCGGCGCAGAGCCGGACCTTCGCCGGGCCGATCGGCGGGTGGTACGACGTGCCCCACCTCCAGGCGCCGCCCAGGATCCAGGCCCACTCGGGCCAGTCGTCGAAGCAGAGCGTGGCGGCGTGCACGGCCAGCAGCCCGCCGCCCCTCGCGAGGTGATCGAGCAACGCCCGCCTGACGGAGTCCGGCGTCTCGAAACGCCAGCGGTCCCGCTCCTCCGCGAAGTCGCCGCCGTCCATCCTCCATCGGAGCGCGTTGACCGTGATCAGGCCGGTCGGCGCGGGCTCGGCCAGGGCCCCGGCGACGTCCTCGGTGATCTCCGACTTGATGCCGATCCCGGCGAGCACGTCCGCGAGGGCGGCCGAGGTGGCCGGGAAGTCATGGGCCACTCCCCCGGAAAGGATGAGATTGCGCGGCATGAGAGCACCTTAGGCTCCCGGCCGGACCGGGCTCCGCCCGGGAGCCGTGAGCCCGCGACCTCGCCGTACGCGCGGCCCCGCACGTGAGCACGCGCGCCGGGACTACATCCGCAAGGTGACTTTTTTGCTCCGGTGACAACCGCCCTTTCGGGTGAGACCTTGAGTCAGGGCCACATGCGGCACGGCTGAACTGGTCGAAGACGACCTGATCCGAGGGGGCGGCGTCATGAACGCCTGGTCGGTCCCGGGCTACCGGGAGGTGCGCGAACTCGGCGCGGGTGGCGCCGGGCGCGTCGTGCTGGCGACCTACATGACCACCGGCGCCTACGTCGCGATCAAGTACCTGCGCGAGGAACTGCGGCGGGATCGACGTTTCCTCGCCGGGTTCCGGCACGAGGCCCGGATCATGGTGGAGCTGAACGATCCGAACATCGTGCGCCTGTACGAGTACGTCGAGGCGCGCGACGGCGCGGCCATCGTCATGGAACTCGTCGACGGGGTCTCGCTTCGCAGGATCCTCGGCGAGCACGGCTCGACCAGCCCGGAGGCGGCGCTGGTCGTGCTGAAGGGCTCGCTGGCGGGCCTGTCGGCCGCGCACGCCACGGGCATCGTCCACCGGGACTACAAACCGGAGAACGTGCTGATCCAGGCCGACGGCAACAGCAAGCTGTCGGACTTCGGCATCGCGACGCCGAGCGGCTCTCCGGAGACCTCCGCGGGCACGCCGCCCTACATGGCCCCCGAGCAGTGGTACGGCGGGCCCGCCGGCCCGGCCGCCGACGTCTACGCCGCCACCTGCGTCTTCTACGAGTGCCTCACCGGGCGCCGGCCGTACCGGGCCGACGACCTGACGGCGCTGCGCATGCTGCACCGCAGCGCCCCCATCCCCGCGGCGGACGTGCCGGGCTCGGTGCGGGGCCTGGTGACGCGCGGCATGGCCAAGAACCCGGCGGACCGGCCGCCCACGGCACGCGCGTTCATCACCGACCTGGAGACCGCCGCGACCGCCGCGTACGGGTCCGACTGGGAGCAGCGGGGCCGCCGGCACCTGGCCGAACTCGCGACCCTGCTGGCGCTGACGTTTCCTCTGGCCGCTCCGGCCGAGCCGGTCGAGGCGTCCACGTCCCTCGCCCGGACCGTGCTGTCCGAGCGGCTCGCGCGCTTCGCGCCCCGGTTCGCCATCGGCGCCGCCGTGCTGTCGGCCGTCGTGATCGCGGCGGTGGTCGCGGCCAACCGGCAGACCCCGGTCGCGCGGGACACCCTGCTAACCCCGCCACCGCACAGCGCCCCGGCGGCGCTTCCCCCGGCCCCGGACTCGGCCGGGACGGCCGCGCCGGCCGCGCCCGATGAGACGGTGCCGGGCGAGACTGTGCCCGATGGGACAGTGCCCGGCGAGACGGTGCCGGACGAGACCTCGGAGGCCGCCACAGGACCCGCTGATGCGGGGCCGGACGAGAACGCCGGGACGACGCCGCCCGACCTGTCCGGCACGCCGGTGGCGTCGGTGTCCACCGGACCGGCCACCCCGCCGGGACCTTCCGGGTCACAGGACCCTTCCGGGCCGCAGGGGAGCGCCACCCCCTCCCACATGGGGGCGACCGCGTCGCCCGCGCCGGCGCGGGTGACCGATCTCGGCATCGCGGCGTTCGACGGCCAGGCGGTCACGGTCGACGTGCGGGCGAGCACTGCGGCCCGGGTCCAGCTCACCGCGCGTTTCGCCTCCGGGCCGTCGCCGGACGCGCTCGCCGCCGCGCCCTCGCAGACGGTCGGGCTGCGGGGTGCGACGTCCTACCACATCGGGCTGCAGCAGCCCTTCCCCTCCCCTGCCTGCGGAACCACCGTCTACCGGCGGGTCGAGGTGTCCACGGTCCCCGCCGCGCGGGGAGGAATCCGTACGCGCACGCGGAAACTGACCGGACCGGCCTGCCCGGCCCCCGCGGTGGAGGGTGTGGCGATCGATGATTGGGACGGCAAGAGGGCGGCCGTGACGGTGCGGACCTCGGGCAAGGGCCCGGTCGGGGTCTCCAGCGTCTTCACGCGCGACGGCCGCGCGGCGGCGTCCGACACTCGCACGCTCTCGGGCCACACGTCCTACTCGTTCACGGTGCCCGCCGGCCTCGGCGCCGTGGAGTGCGGCAGGAGGGCCGTGTTCGGGGTGCGCGTCACGACCGATCCGGCCGATCCCGGCGGGCCGCGCCAGGCCGAGGTGCGGGTCGCCGGCCCCCGGTGCCCGAAGTCGCAGGAGTCGCCCTCGGGGCCCGCGAAGGAGAGTCCGGGGCCGGCGAAAGACCCCAGCCCGGCGACGAGCCCGACGACGAGCCCCGCGCCACCCGAGTCCCACAGCTCCGAACCGCGCAGTCCTGAACCGCGCAGTGCTGAACCGCGCAGTCCTGAACCGCGCAGTCCTGAACCGAAGAGTTCGGAACAGCTAGACCGGGGACAGCGGAGTCCGGATCCCCAGGACAGCTTGCGCCTCCAATGATTTCCTGACCGGCGACGTCGAGCAGAAGGCGTGAAATATTCACCGCCGTCCTCACGGCCGGCCTTTCACACGCGTCCCCGAAGCACCTGCTCAGCAAAGCCTTTACGTCGCGAGACGAAGCAGCCTTCATATCAAGTTACTTGACTCGCTCATTTGTGCCCGGATTGACTCGCGCTCCAGGAGCTCACCACCCGTCGACATCGGCGTCCTGAATCGTCAATCTCGGAGAGGGAAAAGTCCGTGCGAATCGACAGCTCTTTCCGCCGGCGGCCGAGGCTGTCCGCTGCCGCCGCCGCGCTGCTGACGGCCGGCGTCACGGTGACCGCGGCCCACGTCGCGTCGGCGGCCACGACCGGATGCGAGGTCGGCTACACGGTGACCAGCCAGTGGCCCGGCGGCTTCGGCGCCAGCGTCAGCGTTCGCAACCTCGGCGACCCGATCAACGGCTGGAGGCTGACCTGGTCGTTCCCGGCCGGGCAGACCATCACACAACTGTGGAACGGCTCCCCCGCCCAGTCCGGCTCGCAGGTCACCGTCACCAACGCCTCCTACAACGGCGCCGTCCCCAGCGGAGGCAGTGCCGACTTCGGGTTCAACGGGAGCTGGAACGGCTCCAACCCGGTGCCGTCCGACTTCGCCCTGAATGGCGTCACCTGCACCGGCGACGTCACCTCCCCGTCGCCTACTCCATCTCCCACCCCGTCGCTCACCCCGTCCCCCACCCCGTCGCTCACTCCCTCGCCGTCGCCCTCCCCCACGGCTTCGCCCTCGCCAAGCGCCAGTCCCACGCCGCCGAGCCAGCCGGCCATCGACAACAACTTCCCGGTCACCCGGGAGGGCGCGTACGGCACCAACCGCTACACGGTGTTCCGGCCGACGAACCCCTCCGCCGTCGGTCGCCCCATGCCCGTACTGGTCTTCGGCAACGGGGCGTGCGCGCACACCAACGGGAGCGAGGTGATCCAGGCGCTGACGTTCATCGCGTCCCGCGGGTTCGTCGTGGTGGACACCGCATCAGTGGACGGCTCGTCGAACGGGGTGCAGAGCGGGTCCCCGATTCCGTCGCTGCTGACCGACGGGATCAGTTGGGCCGAGCGGGAGAACGCCCGCACCGCCTCGCCGCTCTACCAGCGCCTCGATCTGTCCAGGGTCGCCGCCGCCGGCCACTCCTGCGGGGGGCTGGAAGCGCTGGTCGCCGCCCAGGACCGGCGGGTCAAGAGCGTCGTCTCGCTGGACAGCGGGTTCTTCGCCGACGGTTCGTTCGGATATCCACGCTCGGAGCTGTCCAAGCTGCACACTCCGGTGATGTTCATGGACGGCGGGTCCTCCGACATCGCCTATGACAACACCCGGGCCAACTACGACCTCGCCCAGATGCCGGCCGTGCTGGCCGAGCAATCGCAGGCCGGTCACGTCGGGTTCATCACCGGCGCCCAGATGAGCGAAGGCATGACCGCTGTGGTCCAGTTCCTGGACATGACTCTCAACGGCAACGCCACGGCGCGGTCGTACATCCTGGGCTCCTCGGGCCTGGCGGCCAGGGCCTCCTGGACGGTCCGCAGCAAGAACTTCTGATCCCGTACGCCGATCGAGTGACCGCGTCCGGCGCGGGCGCGGCCGGCGCAGGCGCGGCCGGGGTGATGACGCGGCCGGTAGACCGCGATCCCTCCACCACCGCGCCCCGGTCGCCCCCGCTGCGCGAACGGCCCGCCGGACGGAGGTCGGCAGGAAGACCTCGTGGACTGTCAACAGACCGACATCACGGCGGCGGTCGGCCCGCCCAAGACGGTGGCCGAGATCGTCGCCCCTCAGGAGACGCCAACCGCCGCCGCCGTGGCCATGTTCGAATCTTGATACACAGATCCCCTTGCGATCACTCTCTGAGCGCGTCACATTTCGTGTGAACGTTCAACATTTCCGCCGCGTCCTACCTAAGACCAGCGGGACGGATGCGAAGGGAGTGACGGCCAGCCGTGGACGTACCGGCCGTCGGGGAGGGCCGCGCGGGCGCGCTCGGCCGGGTGGTCTCGGCCCTGTCGAAGACGCCGCGGACCGTCCTCGTCCTCGGCGAGGCGGGCATCGGCAAGACCCATCTGCTCGGTGAGGCCGCCGCACGGCTGAAGGGGTTTCGCGTACTGCGCGGCCAGGCCCGCGAACTGGACGGCGGGCGCGCCTACGCCCCACTCGTCGAAGCGTTCGGGGCGGTGGGCGGCGAGGCCGCCGACGTCCTGTCCGGTCTGCTCGACGCGGTCGACCAGGCCGCGCTCGGACACCCCGCCGCGGCGCCCGGCGCGATGGCCGCCCGGCTGCTGGAGTCACTGCCGGGCCCCACCCTGCTCGCCATCGACGACCTGCACCTGGCCGACGCCGACACGCTGAGCGTGCTGCGGGCCCTGCCACGCCGCCACGACGCCGTCGCGATCCTCGGCACCGCCCGCCACCCTCCCCCGCTCGACGTGGACCTGTCGATCCGCCTCCAGCCGCTGACGATGGCCGAGGTCGCCGAGCTGGTCACCACGCTGCTCGGCCGCAGGCCGAGCGACACCGTCCTGCGCCGGATCCACGTCGCGAGCCGGGGCAATCCGTGGTTCGCACAGGAGGCCGTGCTGGCCCTGGTGCAGGGCGGCGCCGTACGCTCGACGGATCCGGGGGCGCGGCGCGGCGCGATCCTCAGCCGGCTGTTCCAGCGTGACCGGGGCGGACGCGACCTCGCCCGCGTGCTGGCCGCGCTGTCGCGTACGAGGGAGGCCGCCGATCTCCCCGCGCTCGCCGAACTGGCCGGGCTCGACCCGGATCAGGCCGAGCGCGCCTTCGACGCGCTGGTCAGGGACGGCGTGGTCGCCAGGAACGGCGACAGCTACGCGCTGGCGCACCCGCTGGTGGCCGAGGCGCTCTACGACGACCTCGGCGCCTCCGGCCGGCGCGAGGTGCACCGCCGCATCGCCGACATGCTCGATCGTGAGGGGCTGACCGGGACCAGGCGGGTCCTGGAGTGGGCCACCCACATGGCCGAGGCCGGGCCGCCCGCCGAGGCCCTGCCCGCGGTGCTGCGCGCCGCCGAGCTGACCCGCTGGACCGCGCCGCTGTCGGCCGCGCACTGGTACGGCAAGGCCGCCGAGCTGTCCCCGCAGCCCGGTGAGCTGCTGGCCAGGCAGGCTCTCGCGTACTGGAAGGGGTCGCGGCCCGCGTTGGCGCTCAACTCGGCGCAGCGGGCTCTCGCCGTGCTGCCCGCCGGCCGCCGGCGCACCCGCGCCGCGTACACCGCGGTCGGCGCGGCCCACGTGATGGGCTGGTACGAGGTGGCCCTCGACGTGGCCCGCCGCCAGATCCCGAAGGCCGACGACGCCTCGGCGCTGCTCGCGCAGCAGGCGGTGGTCAGCGCGGAGATGGGCCGTCCCAGCCGGGAGTCCGCCCGGCGGGCCTGGGAGGGCCTGTCCGACTGCCCCCCGCAGGACCGCGCGATCACGGTCGGCTATCTGGCCATCCACGCGCTCGTGCGGGGTGACTGGGCCGAAACGCAGCGGGCGGTCGACGACCTGCTCACCTTCGCCGCCGCTCTGCCGCCGGGCGCCCGGCTCGCGTCGCTGGAGTCGGCGGCGCACGTGCTGGCGATCGCCGGGCTGCGTTCCCGTGCCGTCGAGGTCCTCGACCAGGCCGAGCAGATCCACCGCGGCCTCGGCTGGCACGACATCGCCGGACAGCACGTACGGACCATGGCCGTGATCCGGCGGATGGGCGGCGAATGGGCGCGGGCACTGGAGGAGATCGCGGTCGCGGGCCGCGCACTGGCCGAGGCGGGCCTGCTGGAGAACCTCGCCCTGCTGCGCAACATGGAGATGGACATCCTGCTCGACCAGGGCAGGCTGGACCAGGCCGCCCGGGTGCTCGCCGACCCACCGCCCGGCTCCGCGCTGCAGCAGGGCATGCGATGCGTGCTCCGCGCGCGCCTGGCGCTCGGACGGGGCGACATCGCCGCCGCGCGGCGCGAACTCGCCCACGCCCTCGCGTACGAGGTGCCCGAGGTCGTGCACCGAGCCCTGGCGGTCAAGGTGCTGGTGACGGGAGCGGCGGGCGACGACGCCGGCTGCCGGACGGCGGCCTCCCGGCTGGACGAGCGGTCGGCGAACGGCACCCCCCGCGCCCGGCTCGCCGCCGACCTGGCCATGGGCTGGGCGTTCCGGGATCGCACGCGGACGGGCGCGGCGCTGGAGCAGGCCCGCGCCGACGGCCTGCCGTTCGAGGAGGCCCAGGCCCGGCTGACCTTCGGCATGCTCGGTGACACGACGCAGTTCCCTCGCGCGCACGCGATCTTCAACCGGCTCGGCGCGGCCCCCTGGGCGGCGCTGTCCGAACGCCGCCTGCGGGAGGCCGGAATGGTCCCCGAACCGGCGGGGCGTCTCACTCCCGTGGAGCGCCGCGTCATCGAGCTGGTCGCCGACGGGCTGAGCAACCCTCAGATCGCAGAGGAACTGCACTACAGCCGCAAGACCGTGGAGGTCTATCTCACCCGGGTCTACGCGAAGACCGGCCTGCGGTCGCGCGTCGAACTCGCCCTGGCCGTCGAACGCGGCGAACTGTGACGCGGGACCGGCTGTGACTCCACGTTTGTGCTGGTGGGGGGTTGGAGTCGATAGTGCGTTCGAGATAGGGTGAGGGCAGCCGTTACAGGTGAGCCTAGTGGGCGGGCCCTTGGTGGCCGTACGCCGTGTGTTGAGCCGAGTCTGTGTGAGGGAAGTCCCGGTCCGGGCGGCCGGGAGCCGTTCAGTCGCCTTCGTCTCCGCTCCCGGGGGTCCCGCACCGTGTCCGCGCCTTCATCCGCACCCGTGTCCACGTCTGTGTCCACGCCCGTGTGCGCTCCTGGATCCACGTCTGGATCTGGGCCTGGGTCCGCGCCTTCGTCCGCTCCCGTGTCCGCTCCTGGGTCCGGGCCTGGGTCTGCGTCTTTGTGCGCTCCTGGGTCCGCGTCTGTATCCGGGCCTGGGTCCGCGTCTGTGTCTGCGCCCGTGTCTGCGTCTGGGTGCGGGCCGGGTTTGTCGTCTGCTGGCGCGGGGTCGTCTTGGTGTGGGGTGGGTGGGGTGCCGGTGGCGATTCCCGCAGGGCTGGCGGTGATGCCGCCGGGGGCCGGGCTGGCCCGGGTGCTGGCGGGGATCGATGTGGAGCGGGTGTCGGGGTTCGACACGGTGGAGGTGCTCAAGGCCGCCTACCGGCAGTCCTGTCATGAGCGGGCGCGTTTCCTGCACGCGCTGCTGGAGGTCGGACTGCGCGAGCAGTTCACCGGCGACAGCGTGGTCCGCCTGCACGTGCCTGATGAGTTCGCTCCTGATGAGGCGCGGGCGGCGCTGGTGTGGTCGCGCCGCCGGGCGGACTCGGCGTTCGATCTGGCGTGGAACCTGCACCGCCGTCTTCCGGTTCTCGGCGAGGCCATGCTGGCGGGAGAGCTGGACGAGCCGCGGGCGGCGGCCTTCATCTGCTGGACGGGCGGTTTGACCGACGCCCAGGCCGTCTGGGTCTGCGAGCGCCTGATCAGCCGCGCCCCGGCCTGGACGGTGGGACAGCTGATCGAGCATATCCAGCGTCTGGTGCTGGCCATCGACCCTGATTGGGCGGAGAAGCGCTACCGGGAGGCGGTGCGCAGGCGCCGCGTGGTCGGGACGCGCACCGAGGAGGGCACCGCGACGGTCTCAGGGCTGGATCTGCCGCTTGATCGGGCGGTGGCCGGCTGCGAGCGCATCGACGAGCTGGCCCGTGCCTGCAAACGCGCGGGAGACCGCCGCCCCGTCGACCACATCCGTGCCGACCTCTTCCTCGGCAGCCTGGACGGCAGTTTCGAGAGCCTGTCCGACTCCGAGATCGTCACCCACGTCCGCACCCACCCCTTCCTGGACGCCACCCCCTCCGACACCTCAGCCGACACCCCCGACCTCCAGCCCGCAGACAACACCACCACCACCAAGCCCGACACCGACACCGAGCCCGCCGCCACGGCCACCGACACCGACACCGACACCGCCACGGAGCCCACCGCCGCGTCTGGTGACACGGCTACCAACACAACCGCCGAGCCCACCGCCGCGTCCGGTGACACGGCCGCCGACACCGCCACGGAACCCGCCGCCGAAACCGCCGCCAAGCCCGGCAGCGCGCGGAGCTCTGGAACCCCCAGCCGGACACGTCCTGAAGCCCGCAGCGGGACCGGCTCGACCGGCACCGCAATCCACGGGCAGGCGCGCGATGGAGATCTCACGCAGGATCGCCCCGGCAGCCACACCGGCGACCACACCGTTCATGCTGGCGATCCTGCCGGTGTCCCTGTCCGCGCCCCTGACGGCAGGGCCGATGACACGAGCGACGGCGAGACCCGTGACCACCACGAGAGCGCCCCCGCTGACACCAGCAACGATTCTCCCCGACAGGAGGGCGTCGACGGCCACGCCGATGACCGCACCCGCGACATCGCCGACAAGGCCGCCGACGAGACCGCCGGCAAGACTGCCGATAAGGCCGTCGGCAAAGCCGCTGACAGGGCTGCCGACGAGGCCGTTGACAAGGCCATTGCCGAGGTCGTTGACGAGGCCGCCGACAACGGTGAAACCGCACTCGCTGACCCGCGTGCCGGTGGCGGGGACAGTGACGACAGCGCCAAGCCCAGCCCGGTGTCACCGCTCCCAGCAGACGCATGGCCGACGCAGACCCGCCCGACGCAGACGCGGCCGGTGCAGACGCGGCCGGTGCAGGCATGGTCGGTGCATGCATGGTCGGTGCATGCATGGTCGGTGCGGGAGATACGGGTGGAGCTGACCACCCTGCTCGGCCTCGATGAACACCCGGCCCATCTGCCCGGCTGGGGCATGGTCCACGCCGCTCAGGCCCGCCGGATCGTCGCCTCCATGCTCACCGGGCAATGGCGCTTTGCCGTCTGCACCGACAACGGGCATCTGCTGCTGACGGGCATCACCGGCCGCCGCCCCTGCCCACCCGCGCAACAGCCCGCACGCGATACACGACGCGGCGGCATCGTCGAGCTCCAAATCACCCTCACCCGACTCCGTGAACTGGCCGCCACTCCCACCGCCACCGGCGCCTGGGCCCCCCTGATCGCCGACCTGGCCCGCCACGCCCAGCACGCCGAGACCAGACAACCGCAAAACGCCCGCCCCCACACTCATCCACCCGACGCAGCCCAACCCACCCCATCCGGTGAGTCCGGTAAGTCCGGTGAGTCCGCACAGTCTGCCCAGTCCGGTGAGTCCACCGATTCCAAGTCCGGCGGGTCCGGCGGGTCCGCGCAGTCTGCCGAGTCCGGGTCCACCAAATCCGAGTCCACCGAGTCCGAGTCCGAGTCCGAGTCCGGTGAGTCCGCCGGTCGGCGGCATGCCGGTGCGGCCTTACGCCGCTATGTCCAGATTCGGGGCCGGGTCTGCTCCTGGCCGGGCTGCCGCATGCCCGCCACCCGGACCGACCAGGACCACATCCACCCCTGGGCCGACAACGGCGCCACCACCGCCGACAACCTGCACCTGGCCTGCCGCCACGACCACCGCGCCCGGCACATCGGCGGCTGGCGGGTCACCTCGGCCGGCCCCCAACTGATCGTCTGGACCAGCCCACTCGGACACGCCTACCCCAGCCCACTCCCGAAGATCATCCAACCCGCCCCCGACCCCCAGCCCCGCAACTGGCCCGACGCCCCGCCCGGACACCTGCCCGCCAACCCCGCCGGAACACCGGACACCATCATGACTCCATCCCGACCTCAGACAACTCCCAGCAGCAGCGGCGGACGTCACGACACGACCAGTGGCGAGGCGGACAGCGAAACCAGACAGGGCGCCAGAAGCGGCACCAGAAGCGGTGCCGGACACAGCGCCAGACAGGGCGCCAGGCACGGTGCCGGACACGGCGCCAGTGAGCTAGCCGACGCCGAAACCGGAGGCGCTTCCTTCAAGGACGATCGCGAGGTGCCGCCGTTTTAGACGCCACTTGTCCTTGGCACCGCTTGGCACCGCGCATCAGGACAGCGGTGTCGCTGGACATTAGGGATCTCCCTACTGTGCACCGTCCGCGCGGAGGATCAGGCTCTTGACCATGGAATCACCGATCCTGTCGTACGCCGACGAGGTCTGGCGTGGTTCGGTGCGCCCCGAGGACGTGCCCTACGCGGAGCTGCGCCGCGACGGCGTGCAGGAGATCGCCTACGGCGTGGCGATGTGGCCCGCGTGCGGCAACGTGTACGTCGTCCGTGGCGAGGACGGGCTGGGTCTCTTCGATACGGGCGACGCCCACGAGGCCGAGCAGTCGTACCGCGCGATCAGGAAGTGGTCGGCCGAATCGCTCAAATACGCGATCTTCTCCCGCAGCCGGGCCGACCGGCTGGCCGGGATGGAGGAGTTCGACGCCGAGCCGGGCCCCCGCCCGCTGGTAGTGGCGCAGGAGGGGCTGGCCCACGGTCTCGCCCAGCGGGGCAGGGCGGCCGGCTACAACGCGGTCGTCGACCTGCGTGAGCAGGGCTTCCCCCGCGTGGTCTGGCCGCCGCCGCAGCGGCTCCCCGACCTGACCTACCGCGACCGGCTGTCCCTGTCACTGGGAGACGTCACCTTCCAGCTCACCCATGCCCGCGGCGACACCGACGACGCCACCTGGGCGTTCCTGCCCGAGCGGGGAGTGCTGCTGACCGGCGACCTGTTCGCCTGGACGGTCCCCGGGGCGGGCGACCCACAGCGGATCCAGCGCTATCCGGACGACTGGGCGGTGGCGCTGCGGGCCATGGCCGCACTCGACGCCGATCTGCTGCTCCCCGGAAGAGGGCTGCCGATTCGCGGGCCCGCACGGGTGCGCCGGGCGCTCATCGACACGGCCGACTATCTCGACAGCCTGGTGGAGCAGACGCTCGACCTGATGAACGCCGGCGCCCGCCTGGACGAGGTCCTGCACTCGGTCAAGCCGCCGCCGGCGCTCGCCGGGCGGCCCTACCTGCGCGAGCGTCACGACGAGCCCGAGTTCATCGTGCGCAACATTTGGCGGCTGCACGGCGGCTGGCACGACGGCAACCCCGCCAATCTCAAGCCCGCACCGGACGCCGTGTTCGCCCGCGCGGTCGCCGAGCTGTCGGCGGGGGCGGCGTCGGTCGCGGGCCGGGCCGTCGCCGCGGCGGCCGACGGCGACCTGCGCCTGGCCTGCCAGCTCGCCGAGCTCGCGGCGCAGGCCGAGCCGGAGAACCGGAGGGTGCACGAGATCAGGGCCCTCGTCTACGCGCTGCGGGTCCAGCAGGAGCGCGGCTCGATCGCACGCGGCGTGTACGCCTGGGCCGCCGCCGAGTCACGGAGCAAGACCACCGGCATGGATCTGCTCGACGTCTACCACGACGTCGCCGAGGGCCGGATGTGGTGGTTGCCGAGCCAGGCCCACTGAGTCGGCCGAACGGCCGGCGGGCGCGTGGAGGGGAGCGCCCGCCGGTCCTGCCGGTAGCCTTCCTCTCGTGCTCGAACAGATCACGGCGACCCGGTACGTCGCGCCCCTGCGCGAGGGCGGGTCGCTGCCCGGAGTCGTCGAAGCCGACGACCTCGGCACATACGTCGTGAAGTTCCGCGGTGCCGGGCAGGGCCGGCGGGTGCTGGTCGCCGAAATCATCTGCGCCGAGCTCGCCAGGCGGCTCGGCTTCGCCACGCCGGAGCTCAAGGTCATCGACCTCGACCCGCAGCTCGGCGTCCGCGAGCCCGACGAGGAGATCCAGGATCTGCTCACGGCGAGCGCCGGGCACAACCTCGCGATCGACTTCCTGCCCGGAGCACTCGGCTTCGACCCGCTCGCCTGGGAGCCCGACGCCGAGTTCGCCTCCCGGGTGCTGTGGTTCGACGCGTTCGTCCACAACGTCGACCGGAGCTGGCGCAACCCCAACCTGCTCGTCTGGCACGGCGGGGTATGGCTGATCGACCACGGCGCGGCCCTGTGGTTCCACCACAACTGGCCGACGGCCGACCCCCGCCGCCGGTTCGACGGTCGCGACCACGTGCTCGCGCCGTTCGCGACGGAGCTGGGGCAGGCCGACGCGGACCTGGCCGGGCTCGTCACCCGCCCGCTGCTCGACGAGGTGACCGCGTTGGTGCCGGACGAGTGGCTGGAGGGCGAGCCGGGCTTCGCGGACGCGCAGGCCGTGCGGCGGGCCTACGCCGAGCACCTGCTCGCCCGGGTCGCCGGGCCCCGCGACTGGCTGCCCGACGCCGCCAGTAACACCGCCGCCGCTCCCGCGCCGCGCCGCGGTGAGCGGAGCGCGACGATCGGCGGTTTCTGGCGTGCGGCGCGAGAGGGTGGCCGATGAGCGATCTGGACGTCTACGAGTACGCGGTCATCCGCGTCGTGCCCAGCGTGGAGCGGGGCGAACTCGTCAACGCGGGGGTCATCCTCTACTGCCAGCCGCGCGGCTACCTGTGTGCGCGGGTGGAGCTGGACGAGGCCCGGCTGCTGGCGCTGAGCGTGCCGATCGATCTTCCCGGCGTACGGCTGGCGCTCGCCGCCTACGAACGGGCGTGTGGCGAGGAGGCGGGGCCCCTGCGCGGGGAGCCGCTGGGCGCCCGGTTCCGCTGGCTCACCGCGCCCCGCAGCACGGTCGTGCAGACCGGGCCGGTGCACGCGGGGCTGACCGGCGACCCGGCGGCCGAGCTGGACCACCTGCTGACCCGGCTGGTGCGACCGGCGCAGGCGGGTCTCAGCGCCTGAAGCTCACAGGTTAAACCAGCACGACCAGAGCGGCCCAGTTCAAACGACGCAGTCAGAACAGCCCGATCAGAACAGCACGGACATGAACGTGTCGACCTCCTGGAAGCCCACCTTGCGGTAGACGGCCCTGGCCGGGAGGTTGAAGTCGTTCACGTAGAGGGTGACGACCGGGGCGAGGTACTTCAGCGCCTGCTCGACCACGGCGGCCATGCCCGCCGCGGCGTGGCCGCGCCCGCGCAGGTCGGGGTGGACCCACACGCCCTGGATCTGGCACACCTGCGGCGTCACCGCGCCGATCTCGGCCTTGAAGACCACCTGGCCGTCGTCGATGCGCGCGTACGACCGCCCGATGCGGATGAGCTCCGCGACCCTGGACCGGTAGAGCGCTCCGCCGTCGCCGTTGTCCGGCGAGACGCCCACCTCCTCGGTGAACATCGCCACGCAGGCGGGCAGCAGGATGCCGAACTCCTCGGGGCGGACTCTCCGCACGAGCGGGTCCGGCTCGACGGCGGGCGCGGAACTCGTGGCCATGACCGGCTGTGCCCACCGGATCGCCCGGGCACCGCCCCAGTGTGGTTCCAGCCGCTCCCAGAGCTGTTCCACGGCGCCGGCCGGGCCGACGATCGACGAGCAGCGACGGCCCTGCTTGCGCGCCCGGTCGGCGAAGGCGTGCACGGCCTCGCGGGTGGCGTTCACGGGCACCAGGTTGGCGCCCGCGTAGCACAGGGACACCAGCCCTCCGCGCGGGCCGTAACCCCACATCTGGCCACCGAGCCGTGCAGGGCTGAGGCCGACAGCCCTGACCCGGGCCGCTACGAACACATTGGCGACCGGATCGGTGTCGAGGAGCGCCAGCACCTCGTCACGATCGCTGTCGTCGAGCACGCGCGACGCCGATGTTCGCAGCATCACGGGCTTAGCCTACGCGAACGCTTCGCGTTTGGGAGGTATCGGCCCGGCCGTGCTCACCGCCGTACGGCGGAGACGTGGGACGCCGTTCCCGGCGCACCCGCCACGACCTTCATCAGCGCGGCCCGCGGCTCCGGCGCGCCCGGGCACGTCGCGTCGGCGCCCCGTTTGCCCTTGCGCTGCGGCAACAGCGCCGCGTCGCGCAGGTAGGCCGCCAGTTGCCGGTCCACGCACGCGTTCCCGGCGAGCGACACGCCGTGGTTGCCGCCGCCCGAGGTGAGCAGGCGCGCGGTCGGGAACAGGCGGCGCATGCGCACCGCCCCCTCGTACGGCGTGGCGGCGTCGCGCTCGGCCTGGATCAGCAGGACCGACGGCAGGTGCGACGTGCCCACCTTGACCGGCGTGCCGCCCTTCTCCGGCCAGAACGCGCACGGCGCGTTGTAGACGGCGTTGGGCCAGGCCATGAACGGCGCCTGGGCGTGCGCCCGGCGCGTGTCGGCCCGCCAGCGGTCCCAGGATCGGGGCCAGGCCGCGTCGCGGCACTCCACGCCCAGGTAGACCGCGTAGGAGTTCTCCTCCTCCGCGTCGATCTCGGCCTCCACATGGAACAGTTTCACCAGGACCGAGGGGTCGCCGTTGCGGACGTAGGACGAGAAGGCGGCGCCCAGGTACGGCCAGAGCCGGTCGCTGTAGGCGCCGTTGGAGAAGACGTCGTCCAGTTCGCTCGGGCCCACGACCCCGCCCGCGGGCCTGTCGCGCAGGCGGGAGCGCATGGAGTACCACGCGAAGGACACCGCCGCCTGCGTCGCGCCGAGCTTGTAGACGTCGTCGTGTTCGGCCACCCAGGCGAGGAAGTCGCGGTGCCGCCGGTCGAAGCTGTGGTCCTGGGCGATGTTGGCCTGATACCAGACGCCGTCGGGGTCGACCACGCTGTCGAGCACGAGGCGGCGCACCCGCTGCGGGAACAGGGTGGCGTAGACCGCACCCAGGTAGGTGCCGTACGAGTAGCCGAGGTAGCTGATCTTCTCCTCGCCGAGCGCCGCGCGCACGGCGTCCATGTCCCGGGCGGAGTTCTCCGTGGTCAGGTAGGGCAGGAACCAGGCCCAGCGGTTGCCGCAGCCCTCGGCGTACTGCCTGGCCCGGCCGACCAGCACCTGCTCCTCGGCGTCGTTCTTCGGCACGTTGTCCGGCCGGGGCGCCGCGTAGAAGCGGGCCGGGTCCACGCACGACATGGCGGGCTGACTGGGCGCCACCCCGCGCGGGGCGAAGCCGACGACGTCGAACCGCGCCGCGACGTCCTTGGGCAGCCGTGTCGCGACGTACCTGGCCAGGCTGAGCCCCTCGCCACCCGGTCCACCGGGGTTCACCAGCAGCGCGCCGAGGTGGTTGCCGTCACGCGAGACGGTGCCCTTGATCCGGTTGAGCGCCAGCGTGATCTGCTGACCGTACGGCTCGTGGTAGTCGAGCGGGACGCGCAGCTCCGCGCACTCCTGCACCGGCTCCCGCCGGTCGCCGCGGCGGGCCGGCCACAGCGGCCGGGCCGAGCCGAAGCCCAGCAGGCCGCCGGAGGCCGACTTGGTCTCCGGCGGGCACTGCTTCCATTCGAGCGGACGCTGCGGCGGCCCCCAGTGCCCCGGCCGGTCCGATCCGGCGGCCACCCCTTCCGGACCGACCAGCCCGGCGACCAGCGCCGCCACGCCCGCGATCACACCAACGACCCGCTTCACCGGCATTGCTCCTCTGCTTCCGAACAGCAGAGGACAGCTTCGCGATGCGATCGGCCGCGTACGCTCCGTACTACCCGATCATTGCCATTGTGTAGTCAGAGCATTGCGAACTGTAATGCCGGGGTCAGCTGACGACGACCTCCGGACCGGCGGCCTCGTCGTCGTCGAGGTCGACGTCGACGCCCATCTCCTCGGCGATGCGCAGGGCCTCTTCGATGAGGGTCTCGACGATCTGCGACTCGGGGACGGTCTTGACGACCTCGCCCTTCACGAAGATCTGGCCCTTGCCGTTGCCGGAGGCGACGCCGAGGTCGGCCTCTCTGGCCTCGCCGGGGCCGTTGACCACACAGCCCATCACGGCCACGCGCAGCGGCGCCTTGAGCCCGGTCAGCCCGGCCTGCACCTGCTCGGCGAGGGTGTAGACGTCCACCTGGGCACGGCCGCAGGACGGGCAGGACACGATCTCCAGGCCGCGCTCGCGCAGGCCCAGCGACTCGAGGATCTGCGTGCCGACCTTGACCTCCTCGACCGGAGGCGCCGACAGCGACACCCGGATGGTGTCGCCGATCCCTTCGGCCAGCAGCGCGCCGAACGCCACCGCGGACTTGATCGTGCCCTGGAAGGCCGGCCCCGCCTCGGTCACGCCGAGGTGCAGCGGGTAGTCGCAGCGCGCGGCGAGCAGCCGGTAGGCCTGGATCATGACGACCGGGTCGTTGTGCTTGACCGAGATCTTGATGTCGCGGAAGCCGTGCTCCTCGAACAGTGAGCACTCCCACAGCGCCGACTCGACCAGGGCCTCCGGGGTGGCCTTGCCGTACTTCTGCAGCAGGCGCGGGTCGAGCGAGCCGGCGTTGACGCCGATCCTGATCGGCACCCCGGCGTCGGAGGCCGCGCGGGCGATCTCGCCGACCTTGTCGTCGAACTTCTTGATGTTCCCGGGGTTAACCCGGACGGCCGCGCACCCCGCCTCGATCGCCGCGAAGACGTATTTGGGCTGAAAATGGATGTCGGCGATGACCGGAATCTGGGACTTCCTCGCGATGGCCGGCAGCGCGTCGGCGTCGTCCTGGGAGGGGACCGCGACGCGGACGATCTGGCAGCCGGAGGCGGTGAGCTCGGCGATCTGCTGCAGGGTGGCATTGACGTCGGCGGTCAGCGTGGTGGTCATGGACTGCACCGAGACCGGCGCGTCCCCACCGACGGGGACCGAGCCGACCATGATCTGACGTGACACCCGCCGGTTGGCGATCGGCTGGGTCCGTACGGCGGGAATCCCGAGATCAACAGACATTTCTGCACCTTGTTGTAATAGGCGATGCCCGATAGGGGCCCTCCCAGTCTAAGGAGTGCCGCGACGCCGGGCGGCCCGAAACCTTTTCACGAGGAATGAAGGTTTCATGACCCGCGGTCGCAAGAAGAGCCGCCACCTGCGAGGACGGGCGCAGTGGCCCTCACGCGGGTGGGCAGGCGGCAGAAGCCGACCTAGAGTCCGAATCGCGAGAGCGCTCTACGCACCACCTGGTTGGCAAGTCAACGGCTGTCTCCCCGGGCCGACGTGCTCCCGCCGTCGGCGGTGCCGTGCTGCACCACGAGTGCGGCAGCCATGACCACGCGAAAGGGTAGCCCGTGGGTAGACCACGAAGAAAACTGTCGAAAGCGACGATCGGGCTGATCGTCGCAGCGCTGTCCGCCCTCGTCTCCGCCGTCGTGCTCGCCGCCCCGGCGTCCGCGCACGGCGCCCCGATGATGCCCGGCAGCCGCACCTACCTGTGCTGGAAGGACGGCACGACCTCGAGCGGAGCCATCCAGCCGAAGAACCCCGCCTGCGCGGCCGCGGTCGCCAAGGGCGGGACCAACGCGCTGTACAACTGGTTCGCCGTGCTGCGCTCGGACGGCGCCGGCCGGATGTCCGGCTTCATCCCGGACGGGCAGCTGTGCAGCGGCGGCGCGGTCGTCTACGACTTCAGCGGATTCGACCTCGCCCGCAACGACTGGCCGGTCACCCACCTGACGTCCGGGTCGACCATCCAGTTCAAGTACAACAAGTGGGCCGCGCACCCCGGCACGTTCCGGTCGTACATCACCAAGGACTCCTGGAGCCCGACCCGCTCGCTGGCCTGGAGCGACCTGGAGTCGACGCCGTTCGACAGCGTCACCAACCCGCCGAGCGTCGGCTCGGTGGGCACCGAGGACGGCCACTACTACTGGGACGCCCACCTGCCGTCGGGTAAGAGCGGCCGCCACATCATCTACACCGTGTGGCAGCGCTCGGACAGCAACGAGACGTTCTACAGCTGCTCCGACGTCGTCTTCGACGGCGGCAACGGCCAGGTGACCGGTGTCGGAGACTCGGGCAACCCGAGCCCCAGCCCCTCTCCCACCCGGCCCGCCTCCCCGTCGCCGTCCCCCGTCACCACGCCCAACACCTCGCCGAGCCCGCGGGTCAGCCCGTCGCCCAGCCCGTCGCCGAACCCCGGCGGCGGCGGCGCCTGCTCGGCCACCTACAAGGTCGTCAGCTCGTGGGGAGGCGGATACCAGGGTGAGGTGACGGTGAAGGCCGGCTCCTCGTCCATCAGCAGCTGGACCGCCAGTTGGACTCAACCGAGCGGCTCCACGATCACGCAGGTCTGGAACGGCACGCTCAGCCAATCCGGCAGCAACGTCAGCGTGACGAACGTGAACTACAACGGCAGTCTGGGCGCCGGCGCCTCGACCACGTTCGGCTTCCTGGCCAACGGGTCGAGCGGCAGCACCCCGACGCTGTCCTGCTCGGCCTGACCCCGTCGGCCCGCGGCGCGGCCCGCCTGACCCGGGTCGCGCCACGGGCTCCTAGCTCGTCAGTTCGGCCGCCCGCGCCCTCGCCCACGCGTCCGCCGCGAGGACCTCCTCCACGGACGCCGCCGGGCCGGGGGTGTGGGCGGCCACCACGCTCTCCACCGTGTCCACGATGCCGAGGAACGGCAGGGCGCCCTTCAGGAACGCCTCCACGCACACCTCGTTCGCCGCGTTGTAGACCGCCGGCGCCGTGCCCCCCAGGGCGCCCACGTGACGGGCCAGCGCGACCGACGGGAACGCCTCGTCGTCGAGCGGCTCGAAGGTCCAGGTGTGGGCGGTGGTCCAGTCGACCGCCCGGGCCGCGCCGGGCACCCGGTCGGGGTAGGCCAGCGCGAGCGAGATCGGCAGCCGCATGTCGGGCGGGCTCGCCTGCGCGATCGTCGAGCCGTCGGCGAACTCCACCATCGAGTGGATGATCGACTGCGGGTGGACCACCACCTCGATCCGGTCGAACCCGATGTCGAACAGCAGATGGGCCTCGATCACCTCCAGGCCCTTGTTGACGAGCGTCGCCGAGTTCACCGTGATGACCGGGCCCATGCTCCAGGTCGGGTGGTTCAGCGCCATCTCCGGGGTGACGTCCGTCAGCTCGGCCCGCCTCCTGCCCCGGAACGGGCCGCCGCTCGCCGTCACCACCAGCCGCCGTACGGCCGCAGGGTCGGCCCCGCCCGGCCCGGCCGCCCACAGACACTGGGCGAGCGCGGAGTGCTCGGAGTCCACGGGAATCATCTGCCCCGGCCCGGCCAGGCGCTTGACCAGCGGGCCGCCCACGATCAGCGACTCCTTGTTGGCCAGTGCGAGCGTCCGGCCCGCCTCCAACGCGGCGAGTGTGGAGGTCAGCCCCAGGGCCCCGGTGATGCCGTTGAGCACGATGTCGCAGGGCGACGCCGCGACCTCCGCCACCCCCTCCGGGCCCGCCAGCACCCTCGCCCGCGCGCCCGCCGCCGACAGCGCCTCGCGCAGCGCCGGTACGGCCGCCGGGTCGGCGACCGCCACCGCCTCGGCCCCGAAGTCGGCCGCCTGCCTCGCCAGCAGGTCGACCCGGCCGCCGCCCGCGGCGAGCGCGGTCACGCGGAACCGTCCGGGGGCGTTGGCGACGACGTCGAGAGCCTGGGTGCCGATGGAGCCGGTCGAACCCAGCACGACGACAGACCGGGGCTGCGGCAGGGATTGGGAGCTCATTCCCTCATTGTCTCCGAGACGGCCCGCCGGCCCGCAACGGCACGCGCCGTACGCGGAACCGCCGGAGCTGACGCGGAAGGTGCTGCGCAGAAAGGTGCAGGGGAGAAAGCAGCACATATATGCCCGAATCTGCCTATAACCGTATTGGCAGATTGCGCGAAACCAGGGGGTAGGCGTCGCTACTTTCCCACGTCAGGACATCTCGCCTCGTCTCAGGCATCCCGACATGGAGGTAGCCAGGCATGCACCCCAGGGCACGACGTCTCGCCGTTCTCGCGGTCCCCGCCCTCGCCGCGGCGGGGGCGATGCTCCCCGCCGCACACGGCGCCGCGGCCACCGGGACGGGAACCGTCACGCGGTCGGCCGCCGCCGGTCCCCGGCCCGCCGTACACGAGGCGGCCGACACGGCGACGGAGCAGCGCACGGTCAAAAAGTTCTGGACCGTCGCGCGGATGGAGACCGCGAAGCCGCTCGACGCCCCCGGCGCCGGCGACCGGCACTTCGCGGCGGCCGGTTCCACGGGCGGCTCCACGGGCGGCTCCACGGGCGGCTCCACGACCGGCTCCACGGGCGGCTCCACGGGCGGCTCCACGACCGGCTCCACGGGCGGCTCGGCCCGCTCAGCGCCAGCCGAGGTGCCCGCCGGGGTGCCCGCCGGGGTGTCCGCCGACGCCTCCGCGGCGCGGCCCGCCACCGTCGCCCCGTCGCTGACCGCCGCGGCCCGTGTCTCCTCGCTGACCTCCGGCTCGTCCTGGACGGCGGGCGGGACGGTGGCGAAGACCACGGGAAGGGTGTTCTTCACGGTCACGGCCGGATCGGACGCCGGGCGGAACGCCTCCTGCTCGGGCACCGCCGTCACCAGCGCCAACAAGAGCGTGGTCATCACCGCGGGCCACTGCGTGAAGCTGAACGGCGCCTTCCACGCCAACTGGGTCTTCGTCCCGGGCTACGACCAGGGCGACAGGCCCGACGGCACCTGGCCGGCGATCACCCTGCTCACCACCGCGCAGTGGAACTCCAGCGAGAACATGAACTACGACGTCGCCGCCGCCGTCGTCGCGCCGCAGGGCGGCAAGAGCCTCACCGACGTCGTCGGGGGGCAGGGCGTCGCGTTCAACCAGCCGCGCGGGCGCCAGACGTACGCCTTCGGCTACCCCGCGGGCGGGCCCTACGACGGGTCGAAACTGGTCTACTGCAGCGGGCGGACCTTCGACGACTACCTCAGCTCACAGGACCAGGGGCTGAGCTGCGGCATGACCGGCGGCGCCAGCGGCGGCCCGTGGTTTCTCAACTTCAGCGAGCGCACCGGCGGGGGCCTGCTCAACTCGGTGAACAGCTTCAAGTACAACTTCGCGTCCTACTGGATGTTCGGCCCCTACTTCGGCCCGGAGGCCGAGGCGGTCTACAACACGGCCCAGAAGGCGGCCCTCGCCTGATTCACCGAAAGTAACCACGAGAGCACTTCTCGTGGTCCACACTCGGGAGCCATGACTCCGAGCCTCCCCTTGCTTGCCGTCGCCGCCCTCGTCACCGGACTCCTGGGAGCCCCCGGCCGGGAGGTCTCCCCGGTGGGAGACGTCGTGGAGCACGTGGCCGGGCACGCCTCCGGAACCTACTGGACGCCGCAGCGGATGGCGCGGGCGGTCCCGATCGGGCTGCTGGGGGGCCTACAGAAGATCACGACTAGCGGGCCCGGCGCCCCGTCGGTACTGCCGCCGGCCGCTCCCTCGGGATCGGTGCTGCCGCCTGTCGCCAGGACCGCCCTGCCGCCCGTCGCTCACGCCGCCCTACTGCCGGCCGCGGGAGCGGTCCTCGCCCCCGGCCAGGCGGCGCGCAGGTCCACCAGAACGGCCGGGACGAGCACAACAAAGACGAGCAGGACGGCCAGGACACGGCAGGCGGCGGCGATGCCCCCGGCGACGACGAGCGGCACGCGCTGGGCGGCGGGCGGCTCGGTGACGAGGACGACCGGCAGGGTCTTCCTCACGCTGAACGAGGTGGACTTCTCCTGCTCCGCCAGCGCCGTGCACGGCGCGAACAGGGACCTGGTCGTCACCGCGGGACACTGCGTCAAGGACGGCGCCGGGGACTGGGCGGAGAACTGGACCTTCGTCCCCGGATACGACGAAGGGCGGCAGCCGTACGGCGCCTTCCCGGCACGGCGGATGTTCGTGGCCGGGCCCTGGTCGCGGTCCGGGAACGACGACTACGACGTGGGCATGGTCGCCGTGGACGACCGGGACGGGCGGCACCTGACCGACCTGGTGGGCGGACAGCCCATCGCCTTCGACCCGCCCCGAAGCCGCCGGACCTACGGGTTCGGGTTCCCCGCGGATCCCCCGTACGACGGCGAGCGGCTGCTGTACTGCGCGGGCGTCCCCCACGGCGACCCGCAGGGGCAGACCCGCGATCAGGGCCTGCGTTGCAACCTCACGGCGGGGGCCAGCGGCGGGCCCTGGCTCAGCGGCTTCGACCCGGTCTCGGGCCGGGGCACGCTGACGTCCGTCAGCAGCTTCAAGTACAGCAACGACCACCGCACGATGTACGGCCCCTACTTCGGCTCCGCCGTACGCGATCTTTACCGCACCGCCGAGCGGGCGTGACGGACGAGGAGAAGAGACGCGCTAGAAGAAGACAGGGGTTCGCGCGTCGATCCGCCGGAGGAAGGCCCACCAGGTCCACGCCTGAACCGCGAGCACGAGCGGGATCACCACCACGAGGAACCCGGCCAGCGCGTCCAGGGCGGGCGCGGCGGCGAGTGAACGCGCGGCGACCGGCTCAAGGCTGAGGCCGACGAGCACCGCCGGGGCGGCCGCCGCGAGCGCGGTCAAGGCCAGCGCGATGCGAGGCCGGGCCGCCACGATCCTGGCCGAAACGGCCAGTGCCACCATGGCCGTCGCCCCGGCGGCGACCGCCGGCGCTCCCTGCGAGGGCACTCGCGTGAGCAGACCGGCCCCGACCACGACGGCATACGACGCGGCGGCCGGCAGGGCCAGGCGGCGGACCACCCGCAGCGGGCCTCCGGCGAGGTCCCCGGGCAGGCGCACGACGAGAAACACGGCGCCGTGGACGAGAAGGACGACGGGCACGGTCAGCGCCCAGAGCAACGGATACCAGCCGAAAGGCATCCGGACCGGATCCGACCCCGGCGTCGTTGTCAGCACGTTACCGACCAGGAGCCCGAGCGCCATCGCGAAGGCCCCGCTCACCCCGGTGAGCACGCGGTCCCACCCACGCCGCCACCCCGGCCTCTCCAGCCGGCTCCGGAACCATACGGCGGCGTCCCTGACCGTCCAGAGCACCAGCACGGCCGCGACGAGGTGGTAGTGGGTGCGCAACAGCGACTCCTCCAACCGGGGCAGCACGGCAGAGAACGTCGCCAGCGCGACCACCAGCCACACCTCGTTTCCGAGGAAGAACGGGCCGAACGCGGTGACGGTGGCGCGTCGCGCCCGCTCGCCGGGCCCGCCGGCGCGCAGCAGCATGCCGGCGCCGATGACCGTGCCGTCCAGCATCAGATAGACGCCGAACAGCGCCCCCAGCAGGCCGTACCAGAATGCGTCCACACGTACTCCCGGGTGCTCGACGCCGTCAGATCATGGCCGTGCCGACAGGTTCGGCCTGGCCGAGGGGCGTGCCGAAGGCGCCGTCCTCCGGTCCCCTCCGGGCGAGGCGGGCGATCAGCCGGCAGGCGGCGATCGCGAGCACCGACATCATTCCGGCCGTCGTGAGGAAGGTCGTGAGAACGACGTTCGCGGACATGGACGTCACCGCCTGCTCGGTGGTGAGCAGGCCGTAGACCGTCCAGGGCTGGCGGCCCACCTCCCGCACCAGCCAGCCGGTCACGACCAGGCCGAACGGCACCGGGATCACCGCGACCAGCACGCAGAGAGGCACGCGTAGCCCGATGATCCAGTCGCGGAAGAGCAACGCCACCAGAGCCACGGACAGGAGCACCAGCCCGAATCCGGTCCGCAGCATGACCTGATAGGCGACGCCGACCCATTCCGGCGGCGCGTAGTCGCCTGTGCCGGTCATCTCCAGCACCGCGAGCTTCATCGGCTGAGTGTCCTGGATGACGACGAGTTGCAGCATCCCCCAGTGGACGGTGGCGAGCGTCCCGACGGGGAGGATCGCGACGGCCATGCGCAGCGAACGCCGGAAGAACGCCGCTTCACCGGTGCGCCTGAGGAGATGCCAGGCGCTCACGCCTGCCACGAACACCGAGCCGGCGATCAACGAGGCGAACACCACGTGCAGCAGGGCGTCCCGAAGGGTGGGGTTGCGCAGCAGCGCTCCGAACCCGGCGAGATGGCGGCCGCCTGCGTCCGTCGCTCCGACCGGGTGCTGGAGAAACGCGTTGGCGGCGAGAATCCACAGCACGGACACGTAGGCGGAGATCCCGACCAGCCAGATGAGAACCAGGTGCGTTTTCCTGCCGAGCACACCCCAGCCGAAAATCCAGGCGCCGAGAAGCGTCGACTCGACGAAGAAAGCGGTCAGGGTCTCCAATGCAAGAGCGCCGCCGAACGCGTCACCGAACCCCTTCGTCAAGGTGCTCCAGTTCAGCGCGAACTGCAGCTCGACGACGATGCCGCCGATGATGCCCGCACCGTAGTTGACGACGTAGAGCCGACCCCAGAACTTCGTCATACGCTCGAACATCACGTTGCCTGTGACGACGTACGCGGTCTCCATGGCGATCAGGAAGACGACGAGGCCGAGCGACAGCGTGACGAAAAGGAAATGGATCGAGGCGGTGGTCGCGAACTGCAGGCGGGCGATCGTCGTCACATTCATGATTCCTCCGGCGACGAGCCTGCCGCGCGCCCGGCCGCGTGTCATCGCACCGCGGTCGCCCGGCGCGTACAACCTGAGGCAGGAATTCACGCCCCTGCGATGTCCGGCAGCGGTACGGCGGATAATCCCGCGGAATGATTCGCCGGCGCTTACGACGTCATACGGTGAGTCAGGTGGGTCGCGACAGCTTGCGCCGGATGCCCAGACCGTTCGTCATCGACTGCGCCCTGTCATTCGCGGTCGCCGTCTCCACCGTCCTCACCAGCGTCATAGCCGGGGGCCAGGCGGAGCAGAGCCCGCCGGACTGGGTCGGTTACCTGCTGCTGACGGTGGCCGCCGCGTTCCTTGTGGCGCGACGCCGGTTCCCGCCGCTGGTGATGGTCCTCACCATGCTGGTGTCGCTTCTCTATTTCGGCCTCGGATTCGGAACCGGCGCCTTCACCGTCGCGCCGGCCCTGGCCGTCTACACCGCGATCACCGCCAAGCACAGGATCGCCGGATCCGCGGGCGCCGCCGGCTATCTCGCCGTCGTGCTGCTGGCCGACCGCGTCGGCGGACAGCGGGACGTCTCCGAGGGGAACGTCTGGATGGTCATCTGGATTCTGGTGATCGTCGTTGTGGGCGAGGTGTCGCGGGGCAGGGCCGAACACCTGCGAGCGGTCGCGGAACAGGCGGCGCGAGCCGAGCTCACCCGTGAGCTGGAGGCACAGCGGCGGGCCGATCAGGAGCGCCTGCGCATCGCGCGTGAACTGCACGACGTGCTGGCGCACAACATCTCGGTGATCAGCATCCAGGCGGGCGTGGCCGAACATCTCATGCACAGGGATCCCGACAAGGCCCATGCCGCGGTGGCGACGATCAGACAGGTGACCAAGGACGTGCTGGTCGAGCTGCGCTCGATCCTCGACGTGCTCCGCCGCGTCGACGAAGCCGGTGAGATCTTCCCCCCGTCCGGTGTCGAGGGCATCGAGCGGCTGGCGGGCCGGGCCGCGGCCGGCGGCATCGCGGTCGATCTCGACGTCCGTGGCCGTGCGAGCGAGGTGCCGGCGGACGTCGGCCTGGTCGCCTACCGTGTCGTCCAGGAGTCGCTGACCAACGTGATCAGGCATTCCCGCGCGGCGCACGCGAGTGTCGTCGTCAACGTCGACGACACGGAGGTGCTGGTGCGCGTTCGTGATGACGGACGGGGCGTCCCAGGGGACGATGTCCGCGCCGGAAACGGAATAGCGGGGATGACGGAGAGGGTGGAAGCGATGTCCGGAACGATCACGGCCGCGCCCGCCGACGGACGCGGCTTCGTCGTGGAGGCGCGGTTGCCGTTGCGGCGACCCGAGCCATGATCCGCGTCCTGCTGGCCGACGACCAGCCACTCGTGCGCATGGGACTGCGCGTGCTGCTCGACTCCGAAGACGACATCGAGGTGGTGGGGGAGGCGAGCCGGGGCGACCAGGCGGTCGAGATGGCAGTGTCGCTCCGGCCGCACGTCGTCCTCATGGACGTCCGCATGCCGGGGGTCGACGGCATCGAGGCCACCCGCAGGATCGCCGGGGACTCGCGTCTCGACCATGTCCGTGTCGTCATCCTCACCACGTTCGAGAACGACGAGTACATCTTCCGGGGGTTGCGCGCGGGCGCCGTCGGGTTCCTGGTGAAGGACGTAGAGCCGACCGGCCTGCTGGAGGCGGTGCGGGTGGTGGCGGCGGGCGACGCCCTGCTGTCCCCCGCCGTGACCCGGCGGCTGATCGAGGAGTACGTCGACCGCAGCGGCGACCCCGTCCGCTTCCCGGAGCTGGAGCACCTCACCGAGCGGGAGCGCGAGGTGCTCGTGCTGGTCGCACGTGGGCTGTCCAACAGCGAAGTGGCCGGCTCCCTCCGGTGCAGCCCCGCGACCGCCAAGACGCACGTCAGCAGGATCATGACGAAACTCGCCGCCCGGGACCGGGTCAGGCTCGTCGTCATCGCGTACGAGTCGGGGCTGGTCCGCCCGGGGTGGAAGGTCGGCTGAGGGGTCAGAACGGCGACAGCGGCTCGGCGTTGTCCTCCTCCACGATGTCGGCGGCGGACCGGACGATCAGGGGGTCGGGCTCGCCCACAACGGAGGCGTCCTTGTCGTCGTAGTCGTACAGGGACAGGACGTAGCGCATCGCCTCCAGCCTGCCACGCTTCTTGTCGTTGCTCTTGATGATCGTCCAGGGGGCGTCCTCGGTGTCGGTGTTGAGGAACATGTCCTCCTTGGCCCGGGTGTACTCGTTCCACCGGTCCAGCGAGGCGAGGTCCATCGGCGACAGCTTCCACTGCCGCACGGGGTCCACCTGGCGGATGACGAACCGGGTGCGCTGCTCGGCCCGCGACACCGAGAACCACAGCTTGACCAGGCGGATGCCGTCGCGCACGAGCATCCGCTCGAACAGCGGAGCCTGGTACATGAACTCCATGTACTCCTCCGGAGTGCAGAAGCCCATGACCCGCTCGACTCCGGCCCGGTTGTACCAGGACCGGTCGAACAGCACGATCTCCCCCGCGGCCGGGAGGTGCTCGACGTACCGCTGGAAGTACCACTGGCCGCGCTCGCGCTCGCTGGGCTTCTCCAGCGCCACCACGGTCGCGCCGCGGGGGTTGAGGTGCTCCATGAAGCGCTTGATGGTGCCGCCCTTGCCGGCCGCGTCCCGTCCTTCGAACAGGAGGACCAGGCGGCCGCCGGTGTCCTTGAGCCAGTACTGCAGCTTCAGCAGCTCGATCTGCAGCAGCCGCTTGTGCCGGTCGTACTCCTGCCGGGAGATGCGGTGGTCGTACGGGTAGTGTTCGCGCCAGGTGTCCACCGGGCCGCCGTCGGCGCGTACGAGGACGGGATCGTCGTCATCGTCGTCCAGCACCTTCATCCCCGGCGTATGGCGCAGCAGCTCGACCCCGTCGGGATGCTCTTCCACCTGCTGTGATACTTCCGGCATTTCAGGCGTCCCGTTCCCTTGGCCAGCATGTCCGCGGACGTCCTGCTGCCCTACGCCGGGTGTCGTACACCACGGCGACCGCTGTTCACACTCCGTCAGCGGGAGATCTTGTCGAGGTGATCGGCGACCTCGGGCGGCAGGGCGAGGTCGAGCCCGGCGAGGTTGCCGCGCAACTGGTCGAGCGTGCGCGGGCCGACGATGACCGAGGTCACCTCCGGCCTGCTCCGCACCCAGGCCAGCGCCACGGCCGCCGGGGCGACGCCGAGCTCCGCGGCGGCCTCGGCGACGTGCCCGGCGATCGCGAGGTTGGGCTCGTTCAGAAAGCCCTCGGCCCAGGTACGGGCCGCGGGGATGGGCGACGCCATGAGCCGCCCCAGCCGGGTGTCGGCTCCGGGGGCCTCGCCGGGGCGGTAGCGGCCGGTGAGCACGCCGCCGCCGAGGGGCGACCAGACGAGCGTGCCGAGCCCGTGCCGCCGGCAGGCGGGCAGGATCTCCGCCTCGATGCCCCTGGCCACCAGCGAGTACTCCGGCTGGAGGCTGACGAACGGCGTCCCGCCCGCCCGCTGCGCGGCCCACTGGGCCTCCACGATCTGGGCCGCGGTGAAGTTCGAACAGCCGATGTACCGCACCTTGCCCGACCGTACGAATCCGTCCAGAGTCGCCATGGTCTCCTCGATCGGGGTCGAGTCGTCCCAATGGTGGCACTGGTAGAGGTCGATGTGGTCGGTGCCGAGCCGGCGCAGGCTGGCCTCAAGCGCCCTGGTGAGGTGGGCCCGGGACAGCCCGCGGTCGTTGGGACCCGGGCCCTGCGGCAGGAACGCCTTGGTGGCGAGCACCACCGAGTCCCGCCTGCCCCGCACGGCCCGCCCCACGATCCGCTCCGCCTCGCCGCCGTTGTAGCCGTCGGCGGTGTCGATGACGTTCCCGCCCGCCTCCAGGAAGGCGTCCACGATGCCGACGGCCTCCGTCTCGTCGCAGCTTCCGGGGGCGCCGAAGTTCATCGTGCCGAGGCAGGCCGTGGAGACCCGCAGTCCCGAACGGCCGAGCGTGGCGTACTCCATCACGTATCCTCCCGTAGTATCAGGAACATCTGTTCCGTTTGGACGATACGGAACACGTGTTCCGGCTGTCAAACGCGACGAGGAGGACGATGAGCGGCGAAGTCAGGCCCCGGCGGGCCGACGCGCAGCGCAACCGGGAGCGCATCCTGGAGGCGGCCGAAGCCGTGCTGGCCCGCGAAGGGACGTCCGCGTCGGTGCGCGCGGTCGCCGGGGAGGCGGGGGTGGGGCTCGGCACGATCTACCGGCACTTCCCCACCCAGGAGGCGCTCTACCAAGCGGTGATCATCGACCGTACGCGACGGCTCCTGGCGGAGGCGGACCTGCCGTCGCCGGATCCGGGTACGGCCTTCTTCACGTTCCTCGATCGGATCGTGGTGCACGCGGCCCAGAAGAAGACCGCCGCCGACCTGCTCGCCGGGGCCGGCGTCGATCCCAAGGCCGGGACGGCCGACGTCAGCCGCGACATGCGGCAGGTGATCGGGCGGCTGCTCACGGCCGCGCAGGAGGCGGACGCGCTGCGGGCCGACCTCCGGATGCCCGAACTGCTGGCCCTGCTGTGCGGGGTGTGCCTGGCGGCCGAACGCGACCAGTGGAGCGACGAACTGCGCCGTCGTACGCTCGACGTCCTGTTCGACGGCCTGCGCCCCCGCGGCTGACCACGCCCCTTGCCCTGGGGCGACGGTCCTGGGGCGACGGTCCTGGGGCGACCGCTGTTATGGGACGCCCGCCGGGAACGTCACCGCGACCTCCAGGCCGCCACCCGGATTCGGGCGCGCCCGGACGTCGGCCCCGTGCGCCGTCGCGATCGACGCGACGATCGACAGCCCGAGCCCCGCGCCCTGTCCTCGCGTCGTGTGCAGGCGCCGGAAGGGCGCGAAGAGGTCGCCGAAGCGTTCGGGCGGCACCTCGGGACCGGTGTTTCGGACCGTCAGCACGCCCCCGGCGAGCGTCACCTCGACCGCGCCGCCGGGGTGGTTGTAGCGCACGGCGTTGTCGACGAGGTTGGTGACGAGCCGGTTGAGCAGAACCGGGTCGCCGTGGACGGTGAACGGTTCGATCCGCGCCGTGACGGTCACCTCACCGCGGTCCGCCTCCGCCAGGACCAGCCGTACGACCTCGTCCAGGGCCACCCGGCTCCGCCTCTCCAGGCCGTGCTCGGCCTGGGAGAGGACCAGCAGGGCGTCGATGAGGCCCTCGATGCGGTGGTTGTGGAGCAGGAGCGTGGCGCGGATCTCTCCGACGTCCTCGGGCAGGCCGATCTCGATCGCCGTCCGCTGCACGGCCAGTGGGGTCCGCAGCTCGTGGGAGGCGTTCGCGATGAAGCGGCGCTGCCCCTCGACGGAGCGCTCCAGCCGGTCGAGCATGGCGTCGAACGTGTCCGCCAGTTCCTTCAGCTCGTCTCGCGGCCCGCCGAGGGCGATCCGCTCGTGCAGGGTGGACAGGGACAGCCGCTGCGCGGTGGCGGTGATCCGGTGGAGAGGCCGCAGGATCCGCCCCGCGATCACCCATCCCACGGCCACCGACACCAGGGTCAGGACCCCGATCGCCAGCGCGCTCATGTCCCACTGATAGTGGATCACGTCCCGCGCCAGCTCGGACAGCGGCGGGAGCCGCTCCACCGCCGATCCGGGGAGCGGGGCGGCCGGGGCCGCAGGGGCCTCTCCCATGGGAGACGGGAAAAAGCGCTCGATCCGCGAGTGCAGCGCCACGCGCAACAGCGTGTTGACGATGACCAGCAGCACGACGGAGGTGAGCAGGAAAAGCCCCGAGTAGATCAGCGTGAGCCGTACCCGCACCGTCGTCACAGCAGGTATCCGGCGCCGGGGACGGTCTGGATGCACGGCGGGTCGCCCAGCTTCGCGCGCAGGCGGCTGACCACGACCCGCACCACGGTCGTGAAGGGGTCGGCGTTCTCGTCCCACGCCTCCTCCAGGAGCCGCTCGGCGCTCACCACCGCGCCCTCCGCCCGCATCAGCACCTCCAGGACGGCGAACTCCTTGAGTGACAGGTGCAGGTGACGGCCGTCCCTGGACGCCTGGAGCCGGTGCGTGTCGAGCGCGATCCCGTGCCGGGTCAGCACCGGAGGCACCTGGTCCCGGCTGCGCCGTCCCAGCGCCCGCACCCGCGCGACCAGTTCGATGAAATCGAACGGCTTGGGCAGGTAGTCGTCGGCTCCCATGCCGAGGCCGGCGACCCGCTCCGGCACCGACGACGCCGCCGTCATCATCAGGATCCGCGTACGGCTCCCGCGCGCCACCAGCTCGCGGCACACGAGATCGCCGTGCAGCCCGGGCAGGTCGCGGTCCAGCACGAGGACGTCGTAGTCGCTGACCGCCAGCCGCTCGGCCGCGGCGGCGCCGTCGTACACGACGTCGACCGCCATGGCCTGGCGGCGCAGTCCCATCGCGACGAGGTCGGCCAGATCGCGCTCGTCTTCGGCCACAAGAACCCGCATGCCTCGTTCGTACCTCAGGTGCGGTAACAGCGGCGTTAACGGTGCCGTTCACGGCCGTGCAACCCGCCGGCGGCCACGCTGACGGACATGATCAGAACTGTCTGCGCCGCCGTGCTGCTCACCGCCGCCACCCTGCACACCACCGCCGTACATGCCACCACGGACGGCGGGTGTGCCCGGATAACCGCGCCGCCGCCCGAGTCCGCGCCGCCGACGTCGGTGAACACGCTCCGGCAGGCGTACGAGTGCGTGCTGGACAACTACTACAGCGGGCCCGTGCTGGATTCGAAGGTCCTGCTGCGGGACGCCCTCGCCGCGTACACCCAGGAGCTGATGCGTCGCGGGGCCGACAAGGCCGGTCTCCGCCTGCCCGCGCTGACGGGGAACCGTGACGCCGACTGGGCCGCGTTCGCCGGCATGATCGGCACCGGCGACCCGGCCGCGCTGCGCGCCGCGATCACCGGCATGGTCGCGGGGCTCCACGACGACCACGCCCGGGTGGAAAGGATCGCTCCCCCGTCGGAGGACGGACCGGTGGGGACGGGCATCGCCGGTCTGTCGGCCGCGCAGGGCCCGCGATTGGACCCCTCAGCCCGGCCGCCCCTGTTCGTCACCCGCGTCCTGCCCGGCAGCCCGGCGGACACGGCCGGCATCCGGCCCGGCGACATCGTCGAGAAGGTCGACGGCATACCGGCGTTCATCGGGGACAAGGTGAACCAGAGCCTCGTCGACGCGTTCGCCTCCGCCACCGTACGGCTCACGCTGAAGCGGCCCACCACGGGACGCGTCCGGACCGTGCAGCTCACGGAGGGTCCCCTCGAAGAGCAGGAGCCGGCGGTGACGTCGAAGACGCTCCCCGGCGGCGTCACCTACGTCAAGGTGCCCGGCTTCTTCCAGGGCGCGGCCGGCCAGGTCATCGCCAAGCTCAAGGGCGCCTCGAAGGCCGCGGTCGTCGACCTGCGCGGCAACGGCGGCGGGTCGCCGCAGGAGGTGAACCGGCTGCTCGGCGCGTTCGCGCACGGCAAGATCACCGGCTACTTCTGCCCCCTCACAGGCGAGTGCACGGCCAATCGCACCGACGACTCGGTCCCGCTGCTCGGGCTGCGCCTGGTCGTGCTCACCGACCGCGCGTGCGCGTCGGCCTGCGAGCACTTCAGCGCGGCCGTGAAGGACAACGGCTTGGGCGCCCTCGTCGGGACCCGGACCGCGGGGGCCGTCTCCGGGCCGGCCGAGGCCTACCTTCTCGACGACAACAGCGTGCTGCTGCTGCCCAGGGTCCGGCATCTCGGCCCCGCCCGGGAGATCATCGACACCGTCGGCGTGCCCGCCGACCACCACGCCCCCATGACCGCGCTCGACCTGGCCACGGGCCGCGACCCCGGCCTCGCCAAGGCGCTGGGTCTCCTCTGACGGCGCCGGGTCTCCCTCACGACGAGGGCGCGGGGGACGGTGGTCCCCCGGGCCCTTCCGACGCGTGGTTCTACAGCGTGAGGCCGGTGAGCACCATGACCTTCTCGTAGGTGAAGTCCTCCATCGCCGAGTGCAGCCCCTCGCGGCCCACGCCCGACTCCTTCACTCCGCCGTACGGCATCTGGTCGGCCCGGTAGGACGGCACGTCGCCGATGATGACGCCGCCGACCTCCAGCTCGCGGTTGGCCCGGAAGGCGACGTCCAGGCTGCGGGTGAAGACCCCGGCCTGCAGGCCGTACCGGGAGTCGTTGACCGCGGCGAACGCCTCGTCGACCGAGGTGACCCGTTGCACGATCATGACGGGGCCGAAGACCTCCTCGCAGGCCACCTTGGCGTCGACGGGCACGTCGGCCAGCACGGTGGGGGCGACGGTCGCGCCGTCCCTGGTGCCGCCCGCCAGCAGGCGCGCACCGGCCGAGACGGCCTCGTTGACCCAGCTCTCGACGCGGACCGCGGCGTCCTCGCTGACGAGGGGTCCCACCTGCGTCTTGTCGTCCGCGGGGTCGCCGGTCACGAGCGCGCCGACGGCGGCGACGAGCTTGGCGGTGAACGCGTCGGCGACCGCGTCCTCCACGATCACGCGCTGCACCGCGATGCAGCTCTGGCCCGCCTGGTAGTTGGAGAACAGCGCCACGCGGCTCGCCGCCCAGTCGAGGTCGGCGTCGGCCAGCACGACCGCGGCGGCGTTGCCGCCGAGTTCGAGCGTGACGTGCTTGCGCGGCACGCTGTCCATGATCGAGTAGCCGACCGGGCCCGAGCCGGTGAAGGAGATGACCGGCAGCCGCGGGTCCTCCACCAGGGACGACGCGCGGTCGTTGGGCACCGGCAGCACGGAGAACATGCCCTCCGGCAGGTCGGTCTCGGCCAGGATCTCGCCGAGGACGAGCGACGACAGCGGAGTCGTCGGCGCGGGCTTGACCACGATGGGCGCGCCCACGGCGATGGCGGGAGCGACCTTGTGGGCCACCAGGTTGAGCGGGAAGTTGAACGGCGTGATCGCCAGCACCGGTCCGTGCGGCACGCGCGAGACGTAGGCGAGCCGTCCCTGCGCGGCGGGCTCGGTGTCGAGCCGCTGCACCGCGCCGCTGAAGCGGCGGGCCTCCTCGGCGGCGAAGCGGAACGTGGAGATCGCGCGGCCCACCTCGCCGCGCGCCCAGAAGATCGGCTTGCCGTTCTCCTCGCTGATCAGGCGGGCGATCTCCTCGGCGCGCTCGGTCAGCCGCCGGGCCACGTGGGCCAGCGCCTCGGCGCGTACGTGGACGGGCAGCGCGGCGGCCTGCTTGCGCACGGCGTCCGCGGCGGCCACGGCCTGCTCGACCTGCTCCGGGGTCGGCACCGAGTGGACGCCGACGACCCGGCCGTCGTGCGGGTTGGTCACGGCCTGCTCGGCGTCCCCCGTCGCGGGGCGCCCGGCGAGCCAGAAGGGGCGGGGTTCGGAAGTGCGGCCTACGTCCATGTCTTCACGCTATGCCACCTGATGGAAGCCGGTCCTTACTCCGGACGGGCCAATCAGCGTCCCCCGTCGCACCATCATGGACAACTTCTCACATGTCACAGATGCGCGGCAATTTCATGATGTTTTCTGTTTCGCTGCGGTTTGAAAGCCGAGCAGCATGGTTAAGTCATCATCCGGGTCTGTCGCGGGACCCCCAATATGAGAAGGGCTCGTCGCTGATGGGTACGCCGGCGCCGCTCGGTCTTCAGGGTGCCTACGCACGCGGCCATCGAAGCAACTATGACGAGTTACGCACCCGTCTCCTCGACGTCGCCAACGACCTGCTCGCCGCGGCCGGACCGGAGAGCCTCACCGTACGCAGGATCGCCGCCGAGGCCGGCTGCTCCACCCAGGTCATCTACACGATGTTCGGCAGCAAGGAAGGCCTGGCCGAGGCGCTCTACCTGGAGGGCTTCGAGCGGTTCCGGCGCAGGCTGGAGGCCGTGCCGCAGCGCAGCGACCCACTGGAGCACCTGAGCCTGCTCGGTCCGGCCTACCGGGAGGCGGCGCTGGCCGAGCCCGGCTACTACAGCCTCATGTTCGAGCGGGCCATCCCCGGCTTCGTGCCGAGCGAGCGCGCTCGCACGCTGGCGAGGGCCGCGCTCAACATCGTCGACCGGGTGATCGCCGACTGCATCTCCGCCGGTCACCTCGTGCCCACCCAGCCGAGGAAGATCGCCGACGCGCTGTGGGCCGCGGCCCAGGGCGCGCTCAGTCTGGAACGTGCCGGGCATCTTCCCGACGGCAAGACGTACGAGATCGTCACCGACGCCGCCGTACGCGCCTTCCGCGTGCGGCCCCCGGCCTGACCGGCGTCACAGGCACACCGCGATCCACAGCTCGGCCCGGACCGCGGGATCGTCCAGGTCGCGCCCGAGCAGCTCGCTCACCCGCTTCATCCGGTAACGCAGTGTGTGCCGGTGCACGCCCAGGCGCTGCGCCGCGGCGTCCCAGTGGCCGTTGCTGGCCAGGTAGGCGCGCAGCGACTCGACCAGGTCGGCGCGTGAGCCGTACTCGCGGAGCGGCGCCAGGATCGCCGCCGCGAACGACGCGGCGGCGGCGGGATCGAGCAGCGACAGCAGCCCGCGCCCGGCCAGCTCGCTGAAGCGCGCCACCGGCGAGGCCGAGACCAGCGCCCGCCGCGCCTGGTCGACGGCCCGGTCGAGGTCGTGCTCGTAGCCACGGTCGAGCCCGGTGTCGAGGTGTGGGCGGCTCGCGCTCCGGGTCACCGATCCGGCCGCTCCGGCCGCGGGGGGTTCGCGGCCCTCCATACGGCCGTCCACGCGGCCCTCGGATCGGGCGATCTCCACCCCGGGCGCGCTGACACCCACCCGGCCGTGCTGTGCGGCCAGCGCGACGAGCTCGTCGGCACCCGCGTCCGGGGCCAGCACGACGAGCAGCCCCTCCCAGGGCGCGGTGAACGTTCCAACGCCCGCGAAGGCGCCCCGCGGGCCGGGCACCGCGCCGGTCAGCGCCTCGGTCAGCGCCTCCGGATCGGGCGTGTCGCAGGCGAGGACCGTCACCGGCTCCTCCGGCAGCCGCATGCCCAGGGCCGCGAGCGTCTCCGCGGCCGCCCGCACCTCGCCCGCCAGCAGCAGCCGGAGCACCGCGGACCGCACCTGCGCCGCCGCCGACCGTTGCTCCCTGCCCTGTTCCAGAGCCAGCGTCAGCAGGGAGCCGGCCGCGTTGACGATCGTGTACGCGATGGGCGAGAACGGCCGCGGCGACCCCACCGCGAAAAATCCCCTCCGGCCCAGCGGCTGGACCACGACGTGCTCGTCCGGGGTGGACAGGGCGAGGCTCGACAGGGACGGCGCGCTCCGCAGCCGAGCGATCTCGGGCTCCAGCGACCGGGCCGTCTCCCGCGCCCAGTCCCCCGCCACGCCGCGCTTGTCATCCGTACCGGCGTGCAGGCCGGCCGCGCGACGGCCGGTCGTCCCGGCGGCATGCCACAGGGCGCCCGCGGGGTCGAGCAGCAGCGCCCAGCCGCCGATCTCCCGGGCCAGCCGGTCCACCACGGCCACCGGCCCCTCCCGCTGGAGTGCGGCCCGGGTGAGCCTGCCCTGCGCGGCGAAGGCGCGGCTGATCTCCTCGTACTGCTCCCCTGCCAGCAGATCGCTGACGGCCTTGCCGATCGCGATGAAGGGCGTGTCCCTCGGCACCTCGACCAGCGGCAGCCCGGCGGCCTCGGCCGCCTCGGCGAAGGCGGGCGGCACGGCGTCGTGACTCAGCCCCACCCCGAACCCCAGCCCGGCGACTCCCCGGGCCACGAGCCGGGAGATGTACGGCTCGGCGTCGCCGGCGGACAGGCGCATGCCGGTCGTGAGCACCAGCTCGCCGCCCTCGAGGAACGGTGTGGGGTCCTCCAGCTCGCTGACCGCGACCCAGCGGACGGGGCGGTCGAGGCCGTTCCACCCGGCGAGAACCTCCAGGTGGAGCGGTACGATCGCGGTGATCCGGCGCAGCGCTGGTGCCACTGCTCTTCCCCCCGAACTCCCGGCTTGTCCTCACCGGCCAAAAGTACGTTCACATTCTGACATAGCGGCATATCGGCTGGTGGAGGCGACGGCCGTACCGTCAGAGATATGAGCGTCGGAGATATGAGCACTGCCACCACGCACGGCGGCCCGCGGCTCCCGCAGGAGCGCCGCCTCGTCACCGAGATCCCCGGCCCGCGGTCGCGCGAACTGCTCGCGCGCAAGCAGTCCGCCGTGCCTCCGGGCATCGGCACCACGCTGCCCGTCTTCGTGACCCGTGCGGGCGGCGGTGTGATCGTCGACGTGGACGGCAACTCGCTGATCGACTTCGGCTCCGGCATCGCCGTGACCAACGTCGGCAACGCCGCCCCCCGGGTCGTCGAGCGCGTGCAGAAGCAGGTCGCCGACTTCACCCACACCTGTTTCATGGTCGCCCCGTACGAGTCGTACGTCGCGGTGTGCGAGAAGCTCAACGCGCTCACGCCCGGCGACCACGAGAAGCGGACGTTCCTGGTCAACAGCGGCGCGGAGGCCGTCGAGAACGCGATCAAGGTCGCCCGCCACGCCACCGGGCGGCAGGCGGTCGTCGTCTTCGACCACGGCTACCACGGCCGCACGCTGCTGACGATGACGCTGACGGCCAAGAGCATGCCGTACAAGCACGGGTTCGGGCCGTTCGCGCCCGAGGTGTACCGGGTGCCGCTCGCCTACCCGTTCCGCTGGCCGACCGGCCCGGACAACTGCGCCGAGGAGGCCGCGGCCCAGGCGATCGACATGATCAACAAGCAGATCGGCGCGGAGAACGTCGCGGCGGTGCTCATCGAGCCGATCGCGGGCGAGGGCGGCTTCATCGAGCCGGCCCGGGGCTTCCTGCCGAAGATCGTGGAGTATTGCCGCGCCAACGGCATCGTCTTCATCGCCGACGAGGTGCAGACGGGCTTCGCCCGCACCGGCCACATGTTCGCCTGCGAGGACGAGGGCATCGTCCCGGACATCATCACCACCGCGAAGGGCATCGCCGGCGGCCTTCCGCTGGCGGCCGTGACCGGCAGGGCCGACCTGCTCGACCACGTCCACAGCGGCGGTCTCGGCGGCACGTACGGCGGCAACCCGCTCGCCTGCGAGGCGGCCCTGGGCGTGCTGGAGACCATCGAGCAGGACGGGCTCGTCGAGCGCGCCCGGCACATCGGCGAGATCATGCTGCCCCGCCTGCGCGCCCTTCAAGAGCACAACCCGATCATCGGAGACGTGCGCGGGCGCGGCGCGATGATCGCCGTCGAGCTCGTGGTGCCCGGCACCAAGGAGCCCTACCCGGCCGCCGAGATCGCGCGCAGGTGCCACGAGCAGGGCCTGCTCGTGCTCACCGCGGGAACGTACGGCAACGTGCTGCGCTTCCTGCCGCCGCTGGTGATCCCGGATCACCTGCTCGAAGAGGGTCTCTCCATCCTGGAAAAGGCGCTCAACGTGGACTAGACAGTTTGAACAACATCAAAAGGGGCACCCGGTCTGTTCCAGGGTGTCCCTTTTGATGTTGTACGGCTTGCGTTATGCCTCGATTTAACCATCGCTTGGCCCGACTCGCGCCGATCACGAAGGGTAACCGCGTTATAACGGTTCCGATAGGCGATCGAGGGGGGACTTTGATGGGCTGGAACCCGAACGGCGCCGAGCGGCTCATGCTGACGTTCGACCCTGCCGGCCTGACCACCACGCAGCGCGACGGCGACGCCTGTGTCGTCTGCCACAAGAAGTGGCCCCGCCCCCGCGTGAAGGTCGGAACACTGCCCGACAACGCCCCCGTCCACGCCTGCGACGACTGCGCCGAGGCCCTGCTGCCCGCCCCCGAGGGCAAGGTTCCGCTGCCCCGCCGCTCCCGGGCGGCCATGTCCTGACCACCCGTTTCGCCAACGGAGAGCCGCCACCGACGATTACCGAAGGCGCGCCGGTGATGGACGGGACAGTCGAGAACGCCTCCGCCGCAGGTACCTACTCGTCGCAGTCACGGCGATCCTCCAGCAGGCGCGGCAGGATGCCCAGCACGCCACCCCCTGCGGCGCCGCCCCCGAGCAGCGCGGTAGGCCAGGGGGCGCCGGCAGCCAGGGCCAGCGCGCAGGCGATCGCCGCCACCAGCGCGGCGCAGACAAGCAGGACGAGCAGGGGCAGAGGGATCATGTCTGTCGCTCCTGAGGCGGATTCAGGGTGCCGGCGGTGTGGTCGTCGGCCCAGAACTCGATGAGTTCCGCGCTGGACAGCTCGCAGGGCGGCCGGTCGGGCGGGATACGCCCAGTGGCCAGCACCCAAGTCGACACCAGCAAGATGAGCAATTGCCGCTCATCACACCGACCCCGGTCAGGTCGAGGGCCGGGCCGTACGCCGGCACAGCGCGTAGATGCGTTCGGTGCGGCAGGCGACATGGGCTCGACTTTCACTTGGGGAAATGGACGGGCACCACATTGAACCGACTGGACCGGGGGCACCACCGCTTTGGCACTGTCCGGACAACTCCGGATCATCTGGGCGCCACACGGCCGCCGCCGGCATGCCGCCGCCGGTTCACCCCCTCGCGCAGGTGAGCCCGTCCCATCCCGTTCGACATCATCCACCCTCGTCCTGTCTCATCCCGAGCCGCCCGGAATCGTCCGGCGGCGTTCGGGACCGTCCGGGTTTTCCCTACGAGACAGGCCCAACAGGATTTCCGGATGAGGTGGGATATGCCAATCATGCGAACATCAGTCCCGCCTCGATGCCACCATGACCATCAGCAAGCGCTTGAGTAACCTGTGGATCTCTTCTCCCTTTCGGCTGAGGCGATGACCGAAGAAGCTCGCGTCGCGGCGTGCCGCGCCTTCCTCGCGCAGCTGAAAACGCTGCACGACCAGGCAGGCTCTCCCACGATGTCTGAATTACAAAAGCTGTCGAGCGGTACCCGCGATGACGGACACCGACCCCGACCTCTGGCCAGGAGCACCACCCACGACATATTGCGCGGAAGGCGGAAGGGGGTCCCCAACTGGCCATGGGTGGCCTCGTTCGTGACCGCCTGCCACGCCGCGGCAAAGCAGACCGGGCTGCCCACCGAGACGATGGGCACGCTGATGGACTGGCACGCCCGCTGGTGCGCCGCCCGGGCCGACCAGTCGGCCGTCGACGGCGAGCCGTCGACAGAACCGTCGAGGGAGCCGATGCCGCCCACGCCCCCGTCGCCCGGCCCCGCGGCCGACGACAAGCCCCCACTGCCCGCCGAGGACGTGGGACAGCCGGACGAACACGCCCAGCGCATGCTGGAGGTCTACGGCAGGACGGGGGTGCGACTGATGAAGGACTGCCCGTTCGACGTAAAGGTCGGAGTGAGCTTGGCAGTGACCGCGTTGCTGCGCGGACACGCCCAGGAGGGCGTCCAGCGACTCACGGAGGCCGCCCAAGCCGGCCACGGCGACGCCTTGGAACTGCTGTCGCATCCACGCCGACACCAGATGGCCGCCGACTACGCCTACCGATGCGGCCGCGGCTATCAGCGTGCCGACCGGGTCGATGTCGCGATGTTCTTCTACCGGATGGCCGCCGGCCCGGGAGGCCATCCGGAAGCCGCCTACCAACTGGCGCTCATCCACCAGGACAAGGGGGAGGGCTGGTCGGCCGCCTACTGGTTCCGTATCGCGGCCGCCAGGGGCCATCACCTGGCGACTGCTGCCTTCGATGGAATCTTCGAACAGCTCAGCCACGCCCATCCCGGTGAGAGCTGGATGCTGCCAGCCGAAATGGTCGATTCGGCCCAGCCGCCGTCTCCGTTCCTGACCGGCGACCCGCCCGCACCGTTGATGTGACGCCCGACACGGCGGCTGTACCCGCCCGGCACCTCCGGGTGGAGCGAGCGGCGCGGCCCCGGGACCGCGCCGCCCTGGATCTCTTCTCTCGCCCATTTCTATCGGTAGTGAACTGATCACTTCCAGTGAATAGCGAATTTCGCGGTTCGCCCTGACACGCCTGGTGCTCACTCAGGTCGCCAGATCCTCAGGTGGGCGGCCGGCACGGCGCTCACGCGGTCCGGCGGCGTCGACTCCGGCCGGGCCAGGACGTGAATGGTCAGGCCGTCGATGACGAGCGTGCAGCCGCGCCGCCCGTCAGGACACGATCCGCGACCAGCGCTCCACCCATTTGTCGTACGCCTCGGGACGCACCGCGAAGTAGACGCCCTGGAACGCCCGGGATGTGCCGACGCGGTAGTCCGCGCAGATCCGGCGGGCCGCACCGGTGCACCCCTCGGGGTTGGCCGGGGCGAGGCCCATCCAGGCGGACACCTTGCGCTGCACGTCCGCCGACATCGTGAAGTCGAGCCACTTGTACGCGCACGAGGGATGCGGGGCCTGGGCCGACATCATCCACGCGTCGGCCCATCCGGTCACCGGCCGGGCCGTCAGCGCCCTGACCGGCTTGTTCCCCCGCCTGAGCACGTCCAAGTGGTAGGGCGTGGCCTGCGCGAGCCGTACGGACCTGGTCGCGAAGCCCTGGACGACCTCGACGGGATCGCGCCAGAAGGTGCGGCGGCCGTCCTCGCCGGAGGTGAACAGCTGGGCGGCGGCGTCGAGCTGGGCGTCGGTGAGGTCGAACGGGTTCTTGATGTCCGCGCCGACGTCCGTGCCCTGGGCCTTGAGCACCAGCGCGGCGTCGGCCAGCGACAGCGGACGGTCCCGGAACATCACGGGGCCCTTGTCCGTGAAGAGCGACTCCGGGCCGTCGGGGCTGACCTTGCCGGCGTCGTAGAGGATCTCGTTGGTCGCCCACACGTACGGCACGCCGTACACCCGATCGTCCCGGGTGACCGACGGCAGCGTACGCAGCCGCTTGGGGATCTTGTCGTAGCCGTCCAGCAGAGCGGTGTTGAGCGGCGCGGCCTTGCCGTCGTCCATCAGGCGGCCGCCCACCTCGGGCGTCGCGGAGATCACGTCGAACGACGACGGCGGGAAGTCGCCCGGCTTCTCCTCCTGGCGCGGGTCGTAGAAGCGCAGGCTGACCTTGCAGCCCGTCTCCTTCTCGAACGTGCCGACCCACCTGACCTTGGGGTCGACGCCGCCCCACTCGGCGTACCCGTCGATCGCGACCACGCTGACCGTTCCCTCCCCCGGCCCGGCGGACGCGACCGGGGTGGGCGTGGGGCCGCCGGACGACGGGCTGGGGCCGGCGCCGCCGGAGGCCGTCGCCGCCGCGGCCGGCGAGGTGCCCGGCGTGGCCACGTGCGTCGCGGGCGCGGGCCGGCCGGCGCAGGCGGCGGCGAGCAGTCCCACGGCCGCGACCGTCGCGACCAGGTGTGTACGGCGCACGCACGACCCCCATGAGAAAGACGGACGTCCCGAGCCTACTGGGCCCCACCGGCCGGGGACGTCGTCTGCGACGTCAGGCGTTGGTCGGGAAGCCCAGGTTCACGCCGCCGTGGGAGGGATCGAGCCACCGCGAGGTGACGACCTTGCCCCTGGTGTAGAAGTGGACCCCCTCGGTGCCGTGCACGTGGGTGTCGCCGAACAGCGAGGCCTTCCAGCCGCCGAAGCTGTAGAAGGCCATCGGCACCGGGATCGGCACGTTGACGCCGATCATGCCGACCTCGACCTCGTTCTGGAAGCGCCGGGCCGCGCCGCCGTCGTTGGTGAAGATCGCCGTGCCGTTGCCGTACTCGCCGGTGTTGATCAGCTCCAGGCCCTCCTCGTACGAGCGGACGCGCACGATCGACAGCACCGGGCCGAAGATCTCCTCCCGGTGGACGCGGGAGTTCGGCGGGACGTGGTCGAGGACGGTCGGGCCGAGCCAGAAGCCGTTCCCCCGATTTCCGCGCACCGGGGTCTCCCGGCCGTCGACCACGAGCTTGGCCCCCTCCTCGACGCCGAGGTCGAGGTAGGACGCCACCTTGTCGCGGTGGGCGGCGGTGACGAGCGGGCCCATCTGCGACTCGGGGTCGTTTCCGGGGCCGACCTGGAGATCGCGCACCCGCGACACGATCTTCTCGACCAGCTCGTCGCCGATCGGGTCGACCGCGAGCACCACGGAGATCGCCATGCACCGCTCCCCCGCCGAGCCGAAGCCCGCCGAGACGGCCGAGTCGGCGACCAGGTCGAGGTCAGCGTCGGGCAGCACGAGCATGTGGTTCTTGGCCCCGCCGAGCGCCTGCACCCGCTTGCCGTGGGCCGTGCCGGTCTCGTACACGTACCGCGCGATGGGCGTGGAGCCGACGAACGACACGGCCCGTACGGCCGGGTGCTCCAGCAGCCGGTCCACCGCCGCCTTGTCGCCCTGGACGACGTTGAACACGCCGTCGGGCAGGCCGGCCCGCCGCCACAGCTCCGCGATCAGCAGGGACGCGGAGGGGTCGCGCTCGGAGGGCTTGAGCACGAACGTGTTCCCGCAGGCGATGGCCACCGGGAACATCCACATCGGGACCATCGCCGGGAAGTTGAACGGCGTGATCCCCGCCACCACGCCGAGCGGCTGGCGGATCGAGTAGGAGTCGACGCGGGTGGAGACGTTCTCCGAGTAGCCGCCCTTGAGCAGGTGGGGGATGCCGCAGGCGAACTCCACGACCTCCAGGCCGCGGGCCACCTCGCCCAGCGCGTCGGAGTGCACCTTGCCGTGCTCGGCCGTGATGAGCTCGGCCAGGTCGTCGCGGTGCGCGTCGAGCAGCTCGCGGAACCGGAACAGGATCTGGGTGCGCTTGGTCAGCGAGGCGTCGCGCCAGGCGGGGAAGGCCAGCGCGGCCGCCTCCACCGCCGCGTCGACATCCTCGGCCGAGGCCAGCGACACCCGGCCGCTCACCTCGCCGGTCGCCGGGTCGAACAGATCGGCCGTACGGCCGGCGCCCTCGACGATCTCGCCGCCGATCCAGTGGTTAACGTGCTTCATCGTTGACGGCCTCCAGAGCGGTGACGAGGATGCCCAGGCCCTCGCGGGCCTCGTCCTCGGTGAGGGTGAGCGGCGGCGCCATGCGCAGCGCGTTGCCGTACAACCCGCCCTTGCCGACGAGCAGGCCGAGCCTCTTGGTCTCCTCCAGGAAGCGGGCGGCGAGCGCCGGGGCGGGTGCCTTGGTGGCGGGATCGACCAGTTCGACGGCGAACATCAGCCCCTTGCCGCGTACGTCGCCGACCACGGGCAGCCGGAGGGCCGCCTCGCGCAGCCCGCTGATGATGATCTCGCCGGTCCTCGCGGCGTTGGCCTGCAGGTCGTGGTCGAGCACGTAGTCGAGGGTGGCGTTGGCCGCCGCCATCGCGATCGGGTTGCCACCGAACGTGGCCACACCGGCGGCGTGCGGCCCGTCCATGAGGTCGCCGCGCGCCACGACGCCGCCGACCGCGAAGCCGTTGCCGAGCCCCTTGGCGAAGGTCATCATGTCGGGCGTCACGCCGTGGTTCTGGATTCCGAAGAACGCCGAGCCCGTACGGCCCCAGCCGGTCTGCACCTCGTCGGAGACGAACAGGACGCCCTCCTCGTCGAGGACCTCCTTGTAGGCGGCGAACAGCCCGTCGGGGGCCATGGTGAAGCCGCCCACGCCCTGGATCGGCTCGGCGATCAGCGCGGCGACGTCCTTGGAGACCGCCGTGGCGAGCACGTGGCGCAGGTCGTCCACGCAGGCGGCGATGTAGTCGGCGTCCGACATGCCGCGGAACTGCGCCAGGTGCCTGTCGGCGCCGTGCAGGAAGTGCACGTTGAGCGGCGACAGCGAGTTGTTCTTCCACGACCGGTTGGAGGTCACGCTGATCGCGCCGAACGACCGGCCGTGGTAGCTCTGCCGCATGGCGAGCACCTGGTCGGAACCCCGGGCGTAGGTGGCCAGCAGCAGGGCGGTCTCGTTGGCCTCGGTGCCGGAGTTGGTGAAGAAGACCTTGGCGTCCGGGATGCCCGACAGCCGGGCGATCTTCTCGGCCAGCTCGACCTGGCCGCGGATGAGGTACAGCGTCGAGGTGTGGACGACGCCGCTGGCGAGCCGGCTCTCGACGGCCTCCCGCACCTCGGGCACGTCGTACCCGATCATGTTGGTCAGGATCCCGGCGAAGAAGTCCAGGTAGCTCTTCCCGTTCGCGTCGACGACGCGGTTCCCCTTGCCTCCGACGATTTCGATGGGCTCGTTGTAGTAGAGGGCCATCCAGTTCGGCATGACCGCGCGATGGCGTGCGAGAAGGTCCGACATGTTCCGAGTATCCCGGCTGACGGGTGACCGCCTCACCCGTCAGCCTGTCTGGGATGCCGCGAATTTCACTTACACAGTGCTGGGCGCCGCGGGCTCCGGCACGGGAGCCGTCCCGGCGGCCTTCCGGCGCAGGACCAGCAGCGCGACCAGGGCGGCCGCGAGCGAGCAGCCCGCGCCCACCCACGTGCCGACGGACATCGCCGACACGAAGGCCTCACGCCCGGCGGCGGCCACGGCGGAATCGCCCAGGCTCACCGCGACGCCGATCGACTCGCGCGCCGCAGGCGGCGCCGACTCCGGCATCGCCGCGGTGTACGCGCCGGCGAGCACGCTGCCGAGGACGGCCACGCTCAGCGCCATACCGACCTGCTGCACGGTGTCGTTCAGCGCGGAGCCGACGCCGGCGCGCTCGGGCGGCACCGCGCCCATCAGCGTCGCGTACGCCGCGGGACCGGCCAGGCCGCCGCCCACCCCCATGACCATCAGGCCGGCGATCAGCGTGCCGTAGCCGCCGGTGAGCGTGGACAGCAGGACGAACCCGGCGGCCATGACGAGCAGGCCGGAGACGATGAGCACCCGGTTGCTCACCTTCTTGCCCAGCGCCGCGCCCAGGCCGTTGAACACCATCGCGGCCACCACGTAGGGCAGCAGGGCGAAGCCGGCCTTCAGCGGGTCGTAGCCCAGGACGAACTGCAGATACTGCGTGATGGCCAGCATCAGCGCGCCCGCGCCGAACGACAGCAGCACGATGGAGAAGCACGCCCCGCTGAACGAACGGTCCCGGAACAGGCCGAGCGGCAGCATCGAGTGGGGGGTGCGGCGCTCCCACAGCACGAACGCCAGCAGCGCGGCCGCCGAGACCGCCACCGCGAGGGGGTTGAAGTGCCCGCCGGGCGCCGAGATGACGGCCCAGACCAGCCCGCCCATCCCGGCCGTGGACAGGACCACGCCCACCGGGTCGGCCCGCCGCGTCTCGCCGTACGTCTCGGGCATGAGCGCGAAGGCCGCGACGATCGCCAGCACCGCGATCGGCACGTTGAGCAGGAAGACCGACCCCCAGTAGTAGTGCTGGAGCAGGAACCCGCCGACCGTCGGACCGGCGATGACGCCGACCATGGCGACCGAGCTCCACGCGGCGATGGCCTTGCGCCGCTCGCTCTCGTCGAACACCGTGATCAGGATCGACAGCGTCGACGGCATCACGCAGGAGCCTCCGACGCCCATCAACCCTCGGGCGGCGATGAGCTGCCAGGGCTCGGTGGCGAGCGTGGCCGCCAGCGACGCCCCGCCGAAGAACGCCAGACCGATCACGAGCATCCGCCGCCTGCCGAACCGGTCGGACAGGCTGCCGGCGGTGAGCAGCAGCCCCGCGAAGACCAGGACGTAGGCGTCGATGACCCACTGGACATCGGACGGCGTGGCGCCGAGGTCGCGCATGAGCGACGGGATCGCCAGGTTGAGGACGGTGTTGTCCACGACCAGAGTCAGCAGGCTCAGACAGAGGACGCCGAGGATCCACCAGCGGCGGGGATGGGACATGAGTCACCTCGAACAGTGTGCGAGTAGTCTCGGACACTGTACGACTCCATCGAACACTGTGCGAGCGAATATTGTGAAGCCGTGTCAGCGAAGCCGTTCTCCTCGGTCTGGACCCGCGAGCGCAGAGGAGGGCGCGAGCAGGGCCTCAGCCGCGACCAGATCGTCCGGGCGGCCGTGGAGCTGCTCGACGCCGAGGGCCTCGACGCGCTCAGCATGCGCAAGCTCGGCGCCCGGCTCGGCGCGGGCGCGACCAGCCTCTACTGGCACGTCGCCAACAAGGACGAGCTGATCGAGCTCGTGATGGACGAGGTCTACGCGACCGTGGTGCTGCCCGAGGCCGCCGACTGGCGGGAGGCGACGCGGGTGTTCGCCTACGGCATGCGCCATGCGGTCTTCGAGCATCCCTGGAGCGCGAGCCTCATCGGCGTGGTCCCCGCGCTCGGGCCGAACGCGCTCACCGCGTCCGACCGGCTGATGGGCGCCTTCGTCCGCGCCGGGTTCGAGGGCATCGACGTGGACTACGCCATGACGGCCGTCGTGTCGTACACGCTGGGCGCCACAATTCCCGAGGTCGCCTTCATCAGCTCGCTGAAGGCGAGCGGCACGAGCATGACGGAGCTGCAGGCCGCGGTGGACCCGGTCGTGACGAAGCTGGCCTCCGACCGGCCCAACCTGCTGGAGCGCTACCGGTCCTACGCGGACCAGGACTTCGACCCCCTCGTCGCCCGCAGGCTCGCCTTCGAATTCGGGTTGACGGCCCTCCTCGACGGTCTCGGCGCCCGCCTGCGCTGAGTGTCCTTTTCGGGCTCGCACACTGTCAGCTACTGGCTGGTCATCCTTACATGGTGATCAGGTAGCCTCGGAACATGCTCCCCACGGTCGCCGACGTGCTGGCACTGGACACGGTCCGGCGTGGCAGTCCCCGGGTGGTGGCGGGTGGCGACCGGCTCGACACCCGGGTCCGGTGGGTTCATGTCGGCGAGGTCCACGACATCGCGCACCTGTTGCGCGGCGGCGAGCTGGTCCTCACGACCGGAGTGGCGCTGCCGAGCGAGCCCGGCAAGCTGGCCGACTACATCGGCGAGCTGGCCGCCGTCGGCGCCTCGGGCCTGATCGTGGAACTCGGCCGCCGGTTCGTCCGCGAGCTGCCGGCAGCGGTGGTCGAGGCCGCGGAGGAGCACGGGCTCCCCCTGATCACGCTGGCCCGCGAGACGCCCTTCGTGCAGATCACCGAGTCCGTCCACGCGCGGATCATCGACATCCAGCTGCAGGAGCTGCGGGCCTCGGAACAGTTGCACGAGGTGTTCACCGAGCTGTCGGTCGAGGGCGCGTCCCCGGCCGAGGTGCTCAACCAGGTCACCCGCTTCTCCGGCCTCCCGGTGCTGCTGGAGAACCTGGCCCACCAGGTCCTGGCGTGCGACGCCGCCGGTGGCGACACGGGGAGCCTTTTAGCCAACTGGGAGACCAGGTCGCGCGCCGTCATGCCTTCCGAGCGGACCGCCTACGACGCGGCCGCCGGGTGGCTGGTGACCATGGTGGGCGCCCGCGGCCAGGACTGGGGACGGCTCATCCTGCTGCACGACGGACCGCCCAGCCCCCGCGACATCGTGCTCGCCGAACGCGCGGCGACCACGCTCGCGCTGAGCCGCCTGCTGGAGCGGCATCAGGAGTCCCTGGAGCGGCAGGCACACGGGACCATACTGACCGGCATCCTCACCCACGCGTACGCCGACCCCGACGAGGCCGCCGCCCGCGCCCGCGCCGTCGGGGTCCCGCTCACCGGCCGCAGGCTCGTCAGCGTCGTCATCCGGCTGACAGCGCCCGTCGGCACCGCGCTGGGCGAGCAGGCCAGGCTGGGCGAGCTCGCCGAGGCCGGCGCCGCCGCCTGCCGCGAGGCCAAGCTGCCCGCCCTGGTCGGGGCGCTGGACCAGAGCCGCGTGGGAGTGCTGCTGCCGCTGCCGCCCCGCACGACCGCCGAGACCGCGCTCGGCGCGCTGGCCGAGCGTCTGCGGGCGAGCTTCGCCACGCCGTTCGTGCTGGCGGCCGGCTCGGTCGTGGAGTCGATCAAGGACGTACGGCGCAGCTTCCTGGAGGCGGAGCAGGTGGCGGAGGTGGCGGTGCGCCAGCCCGACGGGCGGCCGTTCTACCGCCTGCCCGACCTGCGGCTGCGCGGCCTGCTCCACCTGCTGCGCGACGACGCCCGGCTGCAGACCTTCGCCGAGCGCGAGCTGGGGGCCCTGCTGGCCTACGACGCCCAGCGGCACGGCGACCTGACCAGGATCCTGCGCATCTACCTCGACGCCGGACGCAACAAGGCGGTGGCCGCGCAGAGGGCCCATCTGTCCCGCCCCGCGTTCTACGACCGCCTGCGGCGGCTGGAGCGGGTCCTCGACACCGACCTCGACGACGTCGAGTCGTGCCTGTCGCTGCACGTCGCACTGCTGGCCCTGGAGACCTTCCGCCGCGAGAGCACCTGATCGGGAAGGGGCTGTCGTGTACCCGGTCGTCGAGGCGAGCGAGGACTTTTGACCCGTTACAGGGCTCGGTGGGCGGCTCTTTGCGGAGATGCTGACACCCGGAAAGTAGGTATGTCGTCCAGGGTGTAAGTCCTATCGCACCCGACTACTTTCCGTATACTCGCGCTCACTGGGTGAATCGTGCTTACCTCGAAACGTGCCCACGATGAGCGAACCCAAAATCAGCCCGACGGTCGTGGTGCGGGCCCTGTCCGCACGCTTCCCCAAATGGACCATCTGGTGGGGCCAGGCCACCGCGCACTACTGGGGCATGTCCCGGCGGCGCGACGGGCTGCTCGTCCACATCGAGGCCCGATCCGCCCAGGAGTTCGTCCAGCGGGCCCGGGCGATCGACGCCGACACCCCCTGACCTTCATGCACTTATGTCCCCAAACGACTGATTCTCCGTCGGGAATTTCATGCCATTTGCGCGTTTCCGTCGTCTCCGTACGTGAATGTCGCCACGATGGTCCCGCAAGGATCACCAATGGGGAGTAATCGCATGAGACGCCGCCTTGTCGTCGGGGCCGCCGTACTGGCCCTGACGACGACCATCCCTTCGGCACCGGTCGCCGCCGAGCCCGTCGCCGGACTGCCGACGACGAGCTTCCCTCTCGGCGAGCCCGGGATACCGAAGTCGGCGGCCAAGAGCCTGGCCCCCGGAGTCGGCTACTTCACCCTTCACCACGGCACGCCACAGGACGGGTACACGGTCAGCGTCGTGGTCAAGGGCAAGGACTTCATGTCCGAGGCCAAGGCGCAGGCCCAGGCGACGGCCGTGCAGATGGCCGGTCTCGAGCCCCTCATCGTGAAGTTCACCCGACCGGCCGTCGCGGACCACCCCGCCGGCGACTACTTCATGGTCCGGGTGGGCAGCTGGCCGCTCGACGGAAAGGCCGAGGCCGCCGAGGTCGTCAAGCAGCTCAAGGACGCCGGGGTGACCGCGAAGGTCGACTTCGAGGGCGACGACGGCTTCGTCACCACCGGCCCCTGGAGCGTGCGGGTCATCGTCGTCGACCCGCGTACGTTCCGCGGCTCCTACCAGGCCTCTGTGGGCACGAGCGTCGCCAAGAGGGAGACGGTCTCGGCCATGGCCTCCGCCGCCAAGGCGCTCGCCGCCGTGAACGGCGGCTTCTTCGACATCCACACGCTGCCCGCCTTCCGCGGCGACCCCACCGGCATCTCCGTCGTCGGAGGCAAGCTGCTCAGCGAGGCCGTCGCCGGCCGTGTGGGCCTGGTCCTGCGGGGGCGCACGGCCCGCGTCACCGAGTTGTCGTCCTCGGTCGCCGCCCGTGCCGCCGACGGGACCACGGCGGAGGTGACCGGCCTCAATCGGGTGCCGAAGCCGGACGAGCTGGTGATGTACACCGAGGAACTCGGGCGGGACACCCCGCAGGACGGCGGGACCGAGGTCGTCCTCGACGAATCCGGCAGGGTCACCGCCGTCCGTCAGTCCGGCGGCGCCGTGAAGCGCGGCACGCGCGTGCTGCACGGGGTCGGAGCCGCCGCCGACTGGCTGTCGCAGCACGCCGGTGACGGCACGACCGTCACGGTCACGACCCGGGTCACCGACCTGCGGACGAACAAGGCCATCCCGCTGACCCCGGAGACCAACATCATCGGGGGCGCGATCGGCCTGGTCCGGAACGGCACGACCTCCATCACCGCCTCGCGGGACGGCATGGCCAACACCAACATGATCCTGCGGCGCCACCCGCGCACGCTCGCCGGCGTCACCCGCGACGGCAAGCTCGTCATCGCGGTCGTCGACGGCCGCGCGCCGGGCAGCACGATCGGCGCGTCGTTCTTCGAGGCGGCCGAGCTCATGCGCTGGCTCGGCGCACGCGACGCGATCAACCTGGACGGCGGCGGGTCGACCACCATGGTCATCGGCAAGAAGCCGGCCAACCGTCCCTCCGACGGCGCCGAGCGGGGAGTCGGCGACGCCCTGCTGATCGTCGGCGCGCGCTGAGCCTGCTCCTGGGTCTGCTCACACCGGAGACGCCGCGAGCAGACGAGCGACAGTGTCGTCGTCGCAGGTGTCCCAGAACGCACCGACCGTGTCTTCGAGGTGGTCGAACGAGGCCGCCTCGAAGAGCACCTCCTGATACTTCGTGATGTCGTAGTGGGTGGTCCCCATCGCGGCGAGGTCGAGCGGGCGGATGTCCATCCCGCGGAACTCCTCGATCTCGCCGTACGAGCTGAGAATCCCCGCGCCGTACGCCCTGGGCTCGCCGTCCTCCCGCATGACGCCGAACTCCAGGGTGAACCAGAACACCTTGGACACGAACTCCAGCGCCTCATCGGTCTCCACCTGGCGCGCCGCCCTGCCCGCGGCCCGGTACAGCGCGGCGAAACGAGGCGAAGCCAGGGTGTTCGCGTGCCCGATCACCTCGTGGACGACGTCCGGCTCGGGGGTGTAGAGGGGCACGGAATGGTGCCGGATGTACTGGGTGGAGTGGAACAGGCCGTCCGCCAGGACGCCGTAGAACTCACGGAGCGGGACCAGCCCCGCCGCCGGCAGGTAGCGGAATCCGGTCAGCGGCTCAAGAAGGTCGCCGACCTCCTGGAGCTGCGGGATGCGGTCCTTGGGCAGGCCGAGCCGTCCGGTCGCGTCGAGGAACTCGCGCACCGCGTACTTCCGATGCTTGACCGCCAGTTCCTTGGTGACGAGCGCCCACACCTGGTGCTCCTCGTCGGTGTACTCGGCCGTCGGGATGGGATCACCAGGAGTGTGACCGAGCGCCAGCGCCGCGATCGCGTTGCGCCGCTGACGGTAGACGGCGTCCGCGAAACCGGGATGGCTCGTGGCCAACTCGACGACGACGGATCCGTCATCCTTCGTCGCCACCGGAGCGAAATACTGCGCTTCTTCAAACATACTCCCATATGACAGCAAGTAACCGCTTCGCTGGCAAGAGTGACCAGTCAGAGTGTGCGAAACGCTCAAAACCGCGCAATCGCGGCCGGTCGCACTGGTCGATTCGCTCAGTCGAGGCGTAGCCTCGGCGCATGCTCGACGCGCTCGACAGCCGCCTGCTGACCACCATGCGGGCCAACCCCCGGATCGGGCTCACCGAACTGGCCCGCCTGCTCGGCGTGGCTCGCGGCACCGTCCAGGCACGACTCGACAAGCTCATCGCGCGCGGCGTCATCAGCGACTTCGGCCCGACGATCACGACAGAGCAGATCGGCTACCCCATCCTCGCCTTCGCGTCCCTGCAGATCGCGCAGGGCCGGCTGACCGAGGCCGTGCGGTGGCTGGCCGACGTCCCGGAGATCCTCGAGGTGTACGGCACCAGCGGCCAGGCCGACCTGCTGTGCCGTGTGGCCGCCCGCAGCACCCCGCACCTCCAGGAGATCATCGCCCGCATCCTCGCCTCACCCGCCATCCAGCGGACCGACACGACGATCGCCCTGTCGACCCAGATCCCCTTCCGCATCGAACCCCTGCTGCAGGCCGCGGTCACGCCGCCCACACCGTAACGACCGCGCTCCGGCGGACCGGGTTAACACGGAACGGGCTCAGACACCGGCTCGGGCCGTTTCGGTACCTAGCCGACTGCATTCGGTGGTGGTGTGGGCAGCTCGACGACGACACGGAGTCCGCCCGCAGGGCAGGGGACGATGGTGAGGGATCCATAGTGCGCTTGGGCGATCCTCTTGACGATTGCCAAGCCGAGGCCGACGCCTGGATGGGCGTCGCATACTCTTCCGGTGCCGCGCTGGAACGGTTCGGTGAGTGTCGCGACCAACTCTGGAGACAGCGTCTCGCCGCTGTTTTCGACAGTGAGCACCACGGTCTCGGGACGGACGCTGGTCGTGACCCGCACGGTGCCGCGTCCGGGCAGGTTATGCACGATCGCGTTGTGCACCAGGTTCGTCGTCATCTGCAGCAGGAGCGTGTGCGACCCCAAAACCGCGGTGATCTCACCGGAGGTCTCGATGGTGACACCGCGCTTCTCGGCGAGCGGGAGCAGTGTCTCGGCGGCCTCTTCCACGAGTAGGGACAGGTCGGCGGGCTCTCGGGTGAAGGACCTCTGGTCAGCACGGCTGAGCAGGAGTAGCGCCTCAGTGAGGTCGATCGCGCGAGCGTTGACAGCGTGGAGGCGGGCGAGGAGTTCGCCATGGTCGTGTTTCGGGTCCTTGCGAGCCACGTCGAGAATCGACTGCGAGATCGCCAGCGGGGTGCGCAGTTCATGCGAGGCGTTGATTGCGAATCTCTGGTGTTCGGCGACGTGTGCTTCGAGCCGGGCGAGCATGGCGTCGAAGGCGTCGGCGAGTTCGCGGAACTCGTCTCTGCGGCCTTCCAGCCGGATGCGGTGCGAGAGCGACCCGCTCGCGGCCACGCGTGTCGCGTCCGTGATGCGGGTCAGCGGAGCGAGCATGCGGCCGGCGAGAATCCACCCTCCCACGAGGCCGAACACTAGAAGGAAGACCAACACGATGGCCGCGGCCGGCGCGAAGGTAGCCAGCAGGAGGTACCGGTTGGGTGCTATGCCGAGAAGGCCGGGCCAACCATCAGGTACGTAGCGGAGCAGGAACATCCACACGGCAGCGAGCAGCAAGGCGCCGGCAAGCATGAGGAACCCGGCGTAGCTGAGGGTGAGTTTGATGCGAACGCTCAACCCAGGCGCCCTATCCACGGTCCCGTTCCTCACGCCCGGCGTCGGGTTTCGTGTGGATGCGGTAGCCGACGCCGGGCACGGTGACGATGATCTCGGGTGCGCCGAGTCGTTTCCGCAGGGCGGAAACGGTGATGCGGACGGCGTTGGTGAAGGGGTCGGCATTCTCGTCCCACGCCCGCTCCAAGAGCTCTTCGGCGCTGACGACACCGCCTTCGGCGGCCACGAGGACTTCGAGCACGGCGAACTGTTTCCGGGTGAGCGCGACGTAGCGGCCGTCGCGGAAGACCTCGCGACGGAACGGATCCAGACGCAGGCCTGCGATCTCTCGTACAGGTGGCCTGTTGTACGCGCGCCTGCGGTCGAGTGCTCTGAGCCGGAGCACGAGTTCTTTGAGTGCGAAGGGTTTCGTGAGGTAGTCGTCGGCGCCGAGCCCGAATCCGGAGGCCTTGTCGTCGAGCCGGTCGGCAGCGGTGAGCATGAGGATGGGCATGCCACTGCCGGAGGCGACGATACGCTTGGCGATCTCGTCCCCGGAGGGGCCGGGGACATCGCGGTCGAGGACGGCGATGTCGTAGGCGTTGATGGTCAGCAGTTCCAGAGCGGTGTCACCGTCACCGGCGATGTCGGCGGCGATCGCTTCCAGGCGCAGGCCATCGCGGACGGCTTCCGCCAGGTAGGGCTCGTCCTCGACGATCAACACACGCATACTCTCGAGGCTACGAGCCGGAACATATCCTCGGCATATCGAAAACCGCATAGGCCCTGACAACACCATGCTGCCTTGACTGCAGGCATGACCTGCAGCGAACCGGCGCGAACAGCACCCCGCCACCCAGCCCAGACCCGGGACTCGGTTGCCGCCAGCGCGCGGAACCTGACCAAGACCTACGGCCAAGGCGACACCAAGGTGCATGCCCTGCGTGGCGCCGACCTCGACCTCCCGCGAGGCAGGTTCACCGCGATCATGGGCCCAAGCGGATCGGGCAAGTCCACGCTGATGCACTGCCTGGCCGGACTCGACCAACCCAGCGGCGGCACCGTCACCGTCGCCGGCACCGACCTCGGATCACTCGACGACGACGCGCTCACGATCTTCCGCCGCGAGCACATCGGCTTCGTTTTCCAGTCGTTCAACCTGCTGCCGATGCTCACCGCGGGCGAGAACATCGTGCTCCCCCTTGAGCTGGGCGGTCGCCGAGTCGACGACGCGGCGCGGGAGCGCGCGCGCATGCTCGCCGACATCCTCGGCGTGGCCGGCAGGCTCGGCCACCGGCCCGCGGAGCTGTCCGGCGGTCAGCAGCAGCGAGTCGCGATCGCCAGGGCGCTGATCACCCAGCCGGATCTGCTGTTCGCCGACGAGCCCACGGGAAGCCTGGACAGCACCACGTCGGCGGAGGTGCTGGATCACCTGCGCCGGTCGTCGCGCGAGCTCGGCCAGGCCGTCGTGATGGTCACGCACGAGCGGGACGCGGCGGCGTACGCCGACTACGTGGTCACCATGCAGGACGGGCGGATCGTCTGATGCGTACCGTCCTCCTCGCGTCGCTGCGCGCCCACATCCGCAGGTATGTCGCAGCGGCCATCGCGGTCGGCGTCGCGGTCGCCTTCGTCGTCGTGGTCGGCGTGCTCACGTCCGGGGCACACAGCGGACTCTTGGACGGCCTGGGGGCGCCGTACCGCAATGCCGACCACGTGGTCTCGGCGGCGAGGTGGCCATCAAACGAGTTGGACCCGAAGGCCGCGATCGCCTACACCGAGCGACACGGTGAGAACGCGGCCGCGACCGGCCGGGCAATGCTGCCGGCGCGCGCGAACGGCCGACGGCTATCGGAAACAACCGTAGGGCCGATCGCCACCTCGGAGGATTGGCGCTGGCAGAAGCTCAGCTCGGGTCACTTCCCGGCAGGCACGGGCGAAGCGGTGGCGGACGTGTACTTCGCGCTGGCCGAGAACATCGCGGCCGGCGACCAGGTTCGGATCGGCGAGGGCGCCGCCGCGCGTGACGTACGAGTGGTCGGTCTCGTGGAGTCGCCCTCGCCTCCGGCCCAGGCCTCGATGTACGTCACCTGGCCGCAGTTGCTGCAGTGGCGCAACCAACTCCACGTGACCGCGGTGGCGGTGCGCGGGGAGGTGGGTCAGCTCCCCGAAGGCGCGAAGGCGCAGTCGCCGGACGCGTTCGCCGCGGAGCGGCTGACCTATGTCCAGAACCGGGTGGACAGCCTGTCAGTGATGCTGCTGTTGTTCGCCGGCACCGCGATCTTCGTCTCGGTCCTGGTCATCGCGAACACGTTCTCCATCCTGTTCGCGCAACGACTCCGCGACTTCGCGCTGCTGCGGTGCATCGGCGCGACGCGGCGGCAGGTGGTGCGTTCGGTACGCCGCGAGGCAGCCGTCGTCGGGGTGCTCGCGTCACTGACCGGGACACTGGTCGGTATCGGTCTCGGCTATGGGCTGATCGTCCTGATCAACGCCTTCACGCCCGCCATCCCGATGGGCGCCGCCGGGGTGCCCACGCCCTGGCTGCTCGGAGGTTTCGCCGTCGGCCTGGTGGTCACCATGGTCGCGTCCTGGTTGCCGACTCGACGTGTGGTGCAGGTGAGCCCTCTGGCGGCGCTGCGCCCGGATGCCCCGGTGGGCGTGCGGACGGTTACCGGCCTGGTGCGGCTGGCGCTCGCGGCGATCCTCCTGCTCACCGGGCTGACCCTGCTCGGGGTGGCGATGGCCCAAGGCAGTACGCCGGTCATGGTGGCAGGCGGCGGAGCGGTGTTCGCCGGCGTGCTCATCTTCGGACCGGTGCTCGTTCCCCGCCTGGTTCGGATCATCGGCGCGCTGCTCGGCCCCGCCGGGCGGCTGGCGACCAAGAACGCTGTGCGCAATCCGCGACGGACCGCCACCACCACTGCCTCCCTGCTGGTCGGCGTCACCTTGACGACCGCCGTACTCACCGGGATGGCCACCTGGCGTTCGTCGTTGGACGAGCAGATCGGCAGGGACCACCCCATCGATGTCGCGCTCACCTCGCCCAAGGAGCCGGTCACCACCGACCTCCTCGTCCGGGTACGTCACACGCCCGGTGTGGAGCAGGCCATTGCGGTGGACGGCGCCGTGGCCCGAGTGGCCGGGCTCGACAAACCGATCCCGGTTGTCGCCGCGCCGGCCGCGGCGCAGGTGGCCCGCGACGGCGGGGCGTTCGCCCGCGTCGAACCGGGGCAGATCAGAATGGATTCCGGGGCCTTCGGCAAGAACCTGGGTTTCCGGCCCGGTGACCGGGTCACCGTGCGCGTCGGCGAGCGGCAAGCCCAGTTGCAGGTCGCCGTCGGCACCGGCTGGGGCCCGGTGGGCGTGGTCGCGCCCGAGACGCTGGCGACACTCACCGACGCCGCCCAGCCGCGCGCCATCTGGATCCGCGCCTCCTCCCAGGCCGACCCTGCTCGGCTCGGCATCTACCTGGACGAGCTCGCGGATCCGGTCGGCGCGACCATCGAGAACGGGTTGCGGACCTGGGAATCGCTGGACCAGCAGCTGGGGATCTACACCTGGTCAGCGCTCGGCCTGCTCGGCATCGCCGTCGTGATCGCCCTGATCGGGATCGCCAACACCCTGGGCCTCTCCGTGCTCGAACGCGCCCGCGAACACGCGATGCTCCGCGCGCTCGGGCTCACCCGTAGACAATTGCGACGGATGCTGGCGACCGAGGCAGTGCTGCTGTCAGGGGTGGCCACCCTGCTCGGCACCGTGATCGGTGTCGGGTTCGCCTGGGTCGGCTACGAGACCATCGTGAAGCGGGCTCTCAGCGACGCCGTCATGCAAATCCCCTGGCCGTCTATCAGCGCCGTCGTCCTCATCACCGCCCTTGCCGGACTCCTCGCCGCTGTCCTCCCGGCACGCCGGGCCGCCCGGGTCACTCCAGCGGCAGGGCTGTCCCTCGAATGATTCCTTCGTCAATCGCTTGGCCGATTGGCTGCTGAGGAGCCGGGGCGGCCCTGCACCACAATCTCAGCCGACGTTTCCATCCGGTGCCGGCCGGCAACCCCGGACATGCGAAAGCCCCGGCCAACCACAGCCGGGGCAACCCACAACAGCACAAACAAAAAAGGGGGGTGATGAACACCCCCAAATGCGGAAGGGCCACCCCAACAGGGGCGGCCCTTCACAAAGATTGTCCGGCGGCGTCCTACTCTCCCACACCGTCCCCGGTGCAGTACCATCGGCGCTGGCAGGCTTAACTTCCGGGTTCGGAATGTAACCGGGTGTTTCCCTGCCGCTATAACCGCCGTAACCCCACGAAACACACAACCAACTCAACTACAAGCGGTTGCTGTCTCTGAGATCACATAGTGAACGCGAGCACATCATGGTCAAGTCCTCGGCCTATTAGTA